>JAGVKG010000016.1 GCA_020050685.1 Candidatus Obscuribacterales bacterium
AGCGCTTATTAATGAACTACTCTTCGGCAAGCTGACGCGCACAATTGTATTGTCTTCCTGCTGGCTGACATACAAATTACCTTCCGTATCCAAGGTCAAATAATAGGGGCGACGAAACCCGCTGGCAATCACGGTTGCAACCCCGGCAGGGCTAATTCGCACCACTGTGTTGGCCAGATAATTAGCGGCATAAACGTTACCACTATCATCGACAACTAGTCCGATTGGTCCCTTCAAGTTCACACCAGAACAAAACTGAGCGCGGCTACCGTCAGCAGCAATGCGATCAATAGTATTAGTGGCATAATTAGCGACATACAAATTTCCCTGGCGATCGAATGCCAGTCCTGCCGGTGCACTAAATCCGGTGGCAATAATGCGCAATCCCAAATTGGCAATGTTTGGTTTCAATTGCGATTGAGTTGGCAATTGGCCATTGTTTGCCACTTGTTGTGGTTGTGCTGCCATCTGTTGTTGCATGTTTTGACCGCCATTATCTGGCACGGTCATAGTCGGATTGATGGTTTGTTGAATCGTAAAAGTATCTTGTGCCGGGCTTGAGGCAACTGCATCATTTCCTCTTAGTCCAGATTGTGCCTGCGGTGGAATAAAACCGCTGGCAGGACTAACGGCCTGATTACTATTCATTTGACTCGTGGAAGTAGAACTAGCACCAGTACCCAACATGGTGCCGGTCACAGATTGATATCCCATGGGCTGACTTGGTGTCACGCTTTGGCTTGGCATTCCACCGCCCATTTGATTGCCCATTTGATTCATCGATTGTGCGGGCACTTGCCCGGACATTTGAGCATTAATAGCATTCAGGCGGCTCTGAGCATCAGCAAAATGAGCGCTTGCAGGGGCAATCTGGGCAAAATGCTGTTTGGCTTCATCCAGCCGCCCGGTTTCCTGCAGAATCAATCCAAGTTGATAATGCGCATCAGGATCGGCTGGTTTAAGCTTCAGAACCTCTTCAAAGCGAGGAATCGCATCGCGATAACGCTTCTCTGATTGATAGATCACACCCAAGTTGTAGTGGGCATCAGTTAAAGTCGGGTCGATATCACAAGCGCGCTTAAAAAAGATGATTGCCGACTCCGGACTGCCTTGCTTATGCGCTGTCATCCCTAGGTTATAGAGGCTGACCGCATGAGGATTGGACCCGGCAGGAGTGGCACCAGGCGTCTGTGCAAAGGCTGGAAAATGCGCGAAAGCCTGGCAAACCAACCAAGCGGCAAACGCCACGCTTGCTGCCATTTGTACGTTTCCCGAAACTTTCCGACTCATACGTTCTCCTTGATGAAATATTTGCTTCTTTGCAATTTTCTACTTATAGTGGGTATATATCTGATTACCTGGTATTTCAGAAGCCGATAACTTGGTAGGCGTGTAGCCAAGAGTCATTTTAAAGGAGATTCAAGCACATGCGCACAGTTGGTCATATCATTACCTCGGCGGGTATCGGGTTGGCAACTTATGGTCGTTATAAATCTCCAGGGGCAGCTATCGCCAGTTTTCTAGCCGGCTTCCTAATTGATATAGATCATATCGTCGACTATGTCAAAGCGCACGGTTGGAAACCATCCTGGTTTCACTTTAACGAGGCTTGTCATGAGAAATACAGTGGCAAGCTCTATTTGCCTTTGCATTCCTACGAGCTTTGGGCGCTCTTTTTCCTTTTGTTGCGCGGGCCAGCACTGCATCCATTTCGGGTTGGTATAACCGTTTCCGTTCTCACGCATCTGCTTTTAGATCAGAAATGCAATCCATCGAGACAGCCGCTAACCTATTTCCTTTCACATCGCATTCATAAACGCTTCGACGCAAACGCCATCTTGAAGCATCGCGTTTATCACGGCTAACAATTGCCTGCCTAAAAATCGTAGACATATTAATCGAAAGCCCCAAGATTTCTCTTGGGGCTTTTTGCTAGCTTATCATGCTTAGTTGCCGGTTGGGCTGAAGCTACCTTCGCCGATTGGCGGATAGATATCCTCTTTTTTTCCTCTTCTTCAGGCACAGCAACGTGTCCCTGATAACCGCCATTCTCAAACACCGCGTCTATCACGGTAAGCGTAAGTGTTTGGCAAAAAATTCGGCAATATCCGATTTGTTTGCTTTGCCTTGAGATATTTGTCGTACCAATTTTTCGTAATCATCCTCAGCAGGGTCAATAACGATATTGTTCAGCTTTAAGAAAACAATTGCGCTTGCTGCAGCGGTTCGCTTGTTGCCATCCAGAAATGGATGATTTTGCGCAATATGAAACACATAGGCGGCTGCCATTTCAAATACATCTGCGTGAAGGTACTTCCCGCCAAAACCGGCAGAGGGCATAGCAATGGCTGATTCTAGCAACCCCAAATCTCGGATACCGTGTGTGCCACCATACAAATCGATCTGATTACAATGGACCGCTACAATTTCCTCGAGTTTTAGAAATAAATACGCCATTTAGCTGACTAACTTTCGGCTAGTCGTTTCAGCATGCGTCCGTAGTCCCTGTTTGTTTCTTCAAGAGCCTTGTCAAATTTTCGTCTGCGCTTTTGGTCCTCTATTGGAGCAACAATCAGAACACGACCATCTGTTGAGATGTCCAATGGCGTGCCGGGCTTGATTTTCAGTATTTCCAAGAGCGCTTTGTCAATAACAAGCGCATAGCTGTTTCCATGTTTGGTGAGTGTCTTTCTCATTTGAAATATCCAAGTCGTTACTACCATGTATATACATTGTTTCACTAAGACAAAACCTCGTCAAGTGATTTCGCTTCCGGTAGAAGACGGTCGAAGTCTAGGCTTTGCCAGTGGCAGACCAGCAACAACATATCTTGGATAGTAGGCAAAAGCCCCAAGAAGTCTTCTCGGGGCTTTGTTAATCTTGCTTGCTTAGTTGCCGGTTGGGCTGAAGCTACCTTCGCCGATTGGCGGATAGATATCCTCTTCTTCTTCCTCTTCTTCAGGCACAGCAACGTGTCCCTGATAACCGGTACCGGCAGGAATCAAACGACCGATGATCACGTTTTCTTTCAAACCACGCAACCAATCTTTCTTTCCTTCCACAGCAGCTTCAGTCAAGATTCTTGTCGTTTCTTGGAATGAGGCAGCCGAGATAAAGGATTCAGTGTTCAAGCTGGCTTTGGTGATACCAAGCAGAACCGGCGTGATTGAAGATTCAGCCAAGCCTTCTTTTCTGGCAGTGGCATTTTCTTGATCAATTGTGTAACGCTCAAGCAATTCACCTGGCAGCAAGATTGTGTCACCTGGCTCGTCGATGCGAACCTTGCGTGTCATCTGGCGCACGATGGTTTCGATGTGCTTGTCGGCGATTTCCACACCTTGCGAGCGGTAAACCGATTGCACTTCGTCCACTAGATATTTTTGTGATGCTTCGATTCCGAGCAAGCGAACAATATCGTGTGGGTTCGGCGGACCATCGGTCAATGCCTTACCAATCGTGATTGGTTCGCCATCTTCAGGAAGGATGTTGAGGCCGGCCGGAATCATAATTTCTTCTTCCGAGCCGTCAGCCGTAACAAGCAAGAAACGAGTAACATCGTCTTCCGTTACTACCTTAGCTGTACCTGCCTTTTCAGCCAGAATCGCACATTCTTTTGGCTTTCTTGCTTCCAGAAGTTCTTCCACACGCGGTAGACCCTGAACGATGTCTCCCGTCTTTTGACGTTCGAAGATCAATGTTGCCAGCAAGTCACCACGCTGTACAAGTGCACCGTCTTCACACTGCAATTGAGTGTTGGAAGAAATTAGATATGGTCTGCCACGACGGACAACAACTTCATTAGCGTCACAAGCAGTTACTTGTCCGGAATGTCCGGCTTTAGAGCCTTTGGCAATCGTGTCTTCCGTGCGGATTAGAGCACCTTCCTTAACGGTTGGTGCGGCTTTGACCTTTTGATGGAACATTTGTTCCTCGGAGATCAAAAGCAAACGTCTTTCGTCTGACTTGGAAAGTTGCACACGAGCAGCGGTCTTTGTCAGCACTTGAGTGGTGGCAATGGCCGAGCCTGCACCGATTTGCTGTCTGTCTTCCACGGAAAGCAAGGTAACGTTGAAATCCGAATCGCGTCTCAAGAGAATGTTTTCTTTGACGACAACGTGCAGGTCTTCGTCAATTTCGACTGTACCCTTGAGGTTGGTTAAGAAGCCTTGCAATTGCAGCACTAAAGAAGTACGAGTCAATTGAGCGCCTTGCAGGTTGCGGACCTTTTCACGGTCGCGGAACAAGAGCTGAGTGACCGAGCGCAAGCTAATCTTGTCATCTTGCGATTTGTGTTTAAACTTGGTGTCACGTGGCTCGATGAAGAATTCTTGCACCGGACGCACCAGCACTTGCATGCTGCCATCTTCTTTTTCGATGATGGAAAGCAACTTGCGCTCTTTAATTGTGTGGCCTTCGAGAATTTCCGTGCCTGGTTCCAGCACTTCGCCATCACGAACTTTTAGTTCGGACGGATCGCCGATTGGCACCAATTCGCCAGGACGAATGATCACTTCGTGAATAATGTCGTTGTCGGCAATTACCTCAACTACACCATCCATGTGAGCAAAAACATCTTTGACTACTTCTTGACCGGCAATGACACTGTCACCGGTTTCACACATCTTCAGTGAGGCATCCTTAGAAAGGAAATGTGCTTCTTCTGGTATGAACAAGAGGCGACCAGGCTTTACGACTACACGACGATCATCGGTTTCGACGCCGTCATAAATCACTTCACCACCGGTCACTACTTGTGTGGTGCCATCATCAACAAGTTCAGCGATAATCTTGCCGTTCTCGACGATTTCATCGTTAACAACTTTGATTGTGTAAGATTCCTTGCTCTTCGAAACTCTCCAGGCATTGCCTTGTTTAGTCTGTTCGAGCTTGGCATTGCCGGCACCAACCGAGGCGATAACCACGTTGATTTCTTTACCTTCAACCAATCTTGTGACTTGCTTTTTGCCAATCTTTTGAATTTGCGTTCTGATTTCCGGCGTAAAGCGAACTTCACCACCATGCTCGGTGTTGATTGTGATTTCTGCCAGCACATCACCAGCATGCACATCTTGTCCGTCTTTGACTACAACTTTGGCACCAGAAGGCAAGTTGTACACATCGCCTTCCAATACCCAGATGATACCGGAGCGGTTTGATGTACGTGAAATATTGCCTTGGCGATCGCGCTTTTCATCAGCTTGGAAGCCTTGGAAAGAAACACGACCGGAAATATCAGCAGTAATATCTTTTGAAGCGCGCTCAGTCAAATTCTTCTTGGAGCCTGGTGGATCAAACTCGGCCAAAACTTGACCTTGCCTAACTTCGTCACCGGATGCCACCATCAAAAGTGACCCTATCGGCAAGTTCAAAACTTCTTCCTTGCCTTTGCCACCACTTGGGGTAATCTTCAGCTGACCTTCACGAGTTGTTTGCTCAACTTGATCACCATAGGCTGTGCGCACGCCTTTGCCTTGGATCTTGAAGTTGATTTCACCAGCAACCGGTGCTTTCAACTGGGTACGGCTGCTACCACCAGCAACGGCACCACCAGTGTGGAAGGTACGCATTGTTAGCTGAGTTCCAGGCTCACCGATTGATTGAGCAGCAATGATACCGATTGCTTCACCGACGTCCACCATGCGATTGGTGGTTAATGACCAGCCATAACAAGCTTGGCAAACACCGTATTGCGAATCGCAAGTCAAAGGCGAACGAACTTTTACTTCTTTGATGCTGGCAATCTTGTCGACTGATTCTGCTTGCTTCTTATCAAGCATGCTTCCGCCACGCAAGAGCACTTCACCGGTATCAGTATTGATTACATCTGCTGCCAAAGTACGACCGTAAATACGCTCGGAAAGTTTGACAATCTTCTTGTCACCTTCAGCAATTGCTGCCATTGCCACAAAGCGCTTGGTACCACAATCAAGATCGCGCACAATAACATCTTGAGCAACGTCAACCAAACGTCTGGTCAAATAACCAGAGTCTGCTGTCTTAAGGGCTGTATCTACGAGACCCTTTCTTGCACCGTAACTGGAAATGATGTACTCAGTAACGTTCAGACCTTCACGGAAGTTAGCCTTAATCGGCAAGTCGATGATCTGTCCTTGAGAGTCAGCCATCAATCCACGCATACCAACCAACTGTCTGACTTGGCTGATGTTTCCTCTAGCTCCGGAGAACGCCATCATATATACAGGGTTCATACGATCAAAGTTGTCGACAACTTCGCGAGTCAATTGGTCAGTCGTAGCAGACCAAGTGTCAATAACCTTGTTATAGCGTTCGACTTCTGTGATCTCGCCACGCTCATATCGGCGGGTTGCTTCTTCAATTTCTTTTTCAGCAGCCGAGATCAGACCGCGCTTAGCTTCAGGTACTTCCAAGTCCTCAATGGAAATGGTCACACCAGCTTTGGTGGCATATCGGAAACCAAGATCCTTCAAAGAATTAGCCAGTTCCGCTGCGCGCGCTGTGCCGAATTTCTCGTACACAAGGGAGATCAACGATCCTAATTTTTTCTTGTCGACGGTCTCATTGATGAAATCCATCCATTCCTTCTTCTCTTGTCTTGGCTTCTCTTGGCTTGTAACCATAATTTCCTCGTTTGCCTCTGTAGCAACAAATAAGTCGAATGCAATTATTGAATTTAGTTGGCGGAAGCGACAGCTTCACGCACCACTTCGTTGAAGATGATGCGGCCAGGAGTCGTTTCGATCATGGCACCATTTATGTCTTTGACCTTGATTTTGGCGTGCAAGTCAACAACGCCGAGATCGTATGCAGCACGTGCTTCCGACATGTTCACGAAACGCATGCCAGCGCCCTTGCAGACTTTAGGATCATCAGATCCCTTCTTCTCAATGGTCAAATAATAGATACCCAGAACCATGTCCTGCGTCGGCGTGATTGTTGGTCTGCCGGTAGCAGGCAACAAAATATTGTTAGACGCAAGCATGAGCATGTGAGCTTCTGCTTGTGCCTCCACGGATAGTGGCACGTGCACAGCCATTTGGTCACCGTCGAAGTCTGCGTTAAACGCCGAGCAAACCAACGGATGCAATTGAATAGCGCGGCCTTCTACGAGCACCGGCTCAAAAGCTTGGATACCCAAGCGGTGAAGCGTTGGGGCTCGGTTGAGCAATACCGGGTGACCTTGAATTACTTCTTCAAGAATTTCCCAAACTACTGCAGAGCCTTTTTCAATTTGCTTCTTAGCAGATTTGATGTTCTGTACGATTTGCCGTTCGATCAACTTATTGATCACAAATGGCTTGAAGAGTTCAAGGGCCATTTCACGTGGCAAACCGCACTGATTAAGTTTCAATGTTGGTCCAACCACAATAACGGAACGACCAGAGTAGTCAACGCGCTTTCCGAGCAAGTTTTGACGGAAACGACCTTGCTTACCTTCAATAATGTTTGAAAGTGACTTCAATGGACGGTTGTTTGGTCCAACGACCGTGCGGCCGCGACGACCGTTATCGATGAGCGCATCAACAGCTTCCTGCAACATACGCTTTTCGTTACGGACGATAATTTCCGGAGCACCCATTTCCAAAAGTCTGGCAAGACGATTGTTACGGTTAATCACACGACGATAGAGATCGTTCAAATCGGATGTGGCGAAGCGTCCACCATCCAACTGCACCATTGGGCGCAAATCTGGTGGTGTGACTGGCAGTACATCCAAAACTACCCATGTCGGATCGGTATTGGAATTAACCAAAGCTTCCACTAAGCGCAAACGCTTGATTATTTTGGCGCGCTTTTGTTGCGAGCCACCAGAACCGGCAAGTTCTTCACGCAAAGTATGCGAAAGCTCTTTCAAACCTGGCAAATCAATTAACTTGCCGCGATCATCTCTGGAATCCAAACGCTCATAGTTGGGACGAGCCAGTTCATGCAGCAATTCTTTAATTGCTTCTGCACCAATGCCTACGTCAAACTGAATGTTTTGATCTTCCAAAAGCTTGTCGTATTCTTCTTCCGAAAGCAATTGGTTCTTGTGCAAGTCCGGTGCATTACCGGGATTTGTCACAATGTAAGCATTGAAGTAAATCACTTGCTCCAAGTCTCTCAGAGCCAAATCAAGCAAAAGACCAATGTAGCTTGGAATGCCCTTGAGATACCAGATATGTGTCACAGGTGATGCCAATCTGATGTGGCCCATTCTATGACGACGGACTTTGGAATCTGTGACTTCCACGCCGCAACGTTCGCAAGTAATACCTTTGTGGCGTACTCTCTTGTACTTACCGCAATAGCATTCCCAATCCTTGGATGGTCCAAAGATACGCTCGCAGAATAGTCCATCTTTTTCCGGTTTCAACGTACGATAGTTGATTGTCTCGGGCTTGGTTACTTCGCCATGCGACCAAGACAGAATTCTCTCCGGAGAGGCTATTCCAATTTTTATGTAATCAAATCGATCGATGCTCGTAGCCATAATAGCCGTAAGACCTCCAGTTACACTTCTTCGTCGTCTGAGCTTTCCGTATCATCCGCAGACGAATCTGTTACAGATTCAAGGACGGGCTCCATCGGGGAAAGCATTTCAGTATCGGCAAAACCACCTATTTCTTCATCGGGCTCAGAAAGTCCGACAGCTGCTTGCGGCATCATTGTCTGCCGTGAAAGTTCTTGCAGCTCAGCTTCGATGCCAATTTCACCAAATGGGCTCATGCGTCTGAGACCACGTGGCTTAACATCTTCCACTTCAGTCATCAAATCGACTTCTTGCTCTTCGCCTTCACGCGTACGTTTAGCAACAGAGACATCCAAGCCAATTGACTGCAATTCGCGGACGAGCACCTTGAACGACTCAGGAATACCTGGACGCTTGAGGTTCTCACCTTTAACAATGGATTCGTAGGCTTTCGATCTGCCGTTCACATCGTCAGACTTAATGGTGAGCATTTCTTGCAAGGAATAGGATGCACCAAATGCTTCCAATGCCCAACATTCCATTTCTCCCAAACGCTGTCCGCCGAATTGTGCTTTACCACCGAGCGGTTGCTGGGTAACAAGCGAGTACGGTCCAGTGGAACGAGCGTGAATCTTGTCGTCCACCAAGTGAACCAGCTTCATCATATAGATCTTGCCGATTGTCACCGGATTGTCGAAGTCATCGCCAGAACGACCGTCGTACAAGGTAACCTTTCCATCCTTACCGACCCACTCGTACTGGCCCTTAGTGGCGGTCTTAATTTCCTTGTGGACCAAGTTGGAAGAAGCTTCCTTCTCGAACATTTCGTCAAATGGTGGCACTTCATAATGATGGCCGGTCAACATTGCTGCTAAACCTAAGAGAGTTTCATAGGTTTGTCCGACGTTCATACGACTTGGCACACCAAGTGGGTTGAGCACGATGTCTACAGGAGTACCATCTGGCAAGAACGGCATATCTTCTGGTGGCAGAATCTTAGCCACAATGCCCTTGTTACCGTGACGTCCTGCGACCTTGTCTCCTACGGAGATTTTGCGCTTCTGAGCAATGTAAACACGCACCACTTTGTTAGCAACTGGTGGCAGTTCATCACCCTTTTCGCGATCGAAGACCTTAACATCGACGACGCGACCGCCTTCACCGTGTGGAACACGCAGTGAATTGTCACGTACATCGCGAGCCTTCTCACCGAATATGGCGCGCAAGAGTTTTTCTTCCGGCGGATGTTCAGATTCACCCTTAGGCGTAATCTTACCGACCAGAATGTCATCCGGATAAACACGCGCACCGATACGGACAATACCGTATTCATCTAAGTGTCTGAGCGACTCTTCCGAGACGTTCGGCACTTCGCGCGTAATTTCTTCCGGACCAAGTTTTGTCGAACGAGCATCGATTTCCAACTTTTCTATATGGATGGAAGTCAAAACATCGTCGTAAACCAGACGCTGTGAAATCAAGATAGCGTCTTCAAAGTTGTATCCTTCCCAAGGCATGAAGGCAACCAGCAAGTTGCGTCCGACTGCCAGCTCACCATCTTTGGTAGCAGCGCCGTCAGCAATAATTTGTCCTGGTTTGACTTTGTCTCCCGGGCGGACAATTGGCTTTTGGTTCAAGCAAGTGTCTTGGTTGGAGCGTTGGAACTTGGCAAGTTTGTACTTGATCAAAGTATCGTCTTTTGTACGAACATGAATCATGTTCGCTGAAACAAACTCTACTTTGCCTTCCACATCTGCCAAGACCACCATGCCTGAGTCACGTGCGGCATGTTTTTCAATACCGGTTGTAACGAAGGCACGCTCCGTGTTGATCAGAGGAACGGATTGGCGTTGCATGTTCGAGCCCATCAAGGCACGGTTCGCATCATCGTGCTCCAAAAATGGAATCAATGCCGTTCCTACTGAAATGATTTGAATTGGTGATACACCAACATAGTCCACTTCATTATGCGTGGTTTCAATAAACTCTGAGCGGTAACGCACAGGAATTGAATCGGTCAAGAAGCCACCATTGTCGTCCACTGGCACATCACCAGGAGCAACACGGAAACGATCTTCTTCATCAGCGGTGAGATAGTGAATCTCATCAGTGACACGACCATTCATAACCAGACGATAAGGAGTTTCAATAAATCCATATTCATTTACACGCGCATGCGTTGCCAATGAGCCAATAAGACCGGCGTTCGGACCTTCTGGAGTTTCGACTGGGCATATGCGTCCGTAGTGACTTGGGTGAATGTCGCGCACGGCAAATCCAGCGCGCTCACGTGACAAACCACCAGGTCCAAGAGCAGAAAGTCTGCGCTTGTGTGTCAATTCTGCCAACGGATTGGTTTGATCCATAAACTGTGAAAGTTGTGATGAACCAAAGAATTCCCGAATTGCTGCTACCAATGGTTTGGTATTGAGCAAGTTAGCAGGGGTCAAAGTATCTGCGTCTTGCAAAGTCATGCGCTCTTTGACAATACGTTCCAAACGCGAAAGACCGATGCGAAATTGGTTTTGCAAAAGCTCGCCAACCGAACGGATACGGCGATTACCCAAATGGTCGATATCGTCCAATTGGCCTTCGTCGTAGTGCAGAGCAATCAAATAGTCGACTGATGCCACGATATCTTCACGTGTCAAAGTACGTTGAGCTTCCGGAATTGAAAGCGCCAACTTCTTATTCAACTTATAGCGTCCAACTTTACCCAAGTCATAACGCTTATCATCAAAGAAGCGGCTGTCAATGATGCTCTGTCCGCCAGCCACAGACGGCGGATCGCCTGGTCTGAGTTTGCGGTAGACCTCAATTAAGGCTTCTTCGCGTGTCTTGGTATTGTCCTTTTCAAAGGTCTTCTTCAAGAAGTCGCGATGACGGAAGACACTTTCCATTTCTTGATCGGAATATCCCAAGGCCCTTAATAAGGTAGTGGCCGGGAGCTTACGGTTCTTGTCAATCTTTACATAGATTACGTCATTGACGTCTGACTCGAACTTCAACCAAGCACCGCGGTTCGGGATCAAGGTTGCAGAAAATGTACGTTTACCGTTTTGGTCAACTTCGCGCTTGTAATAGATACCAGGTGAACGAACAATCTGAGAAACAATGACGCGCTCGGCACCATTAATAATGAATGTTCCGCGATCCGTCATCATCGGGATATCGCCGACATAAATCTCTTGTTCTTTTATTTCACCAATATCACGGTTAACAAGCCGCATCTTGATGCGTAGCTTCTTTGTAAAGCTCGCATCCAAAGAGCGCGCTTCTTCCGGCGTCTTTGGTTTGTTGGGTTCGGTATGATCATCAAAGGTGTAATCAGAAAGGAAGTGCAGTTCAAGGCGACCCGTATAGTCCTTAATAGGACTAAAGGCCTTTAATTCCTCGGCTAACCCCTCTTTGATGAACCACTGAAAAGAACTCTTTTGAATCTCGGCTAGATCGGGCAGGTGCGCGATACGAGAGCCACCGACCCCGAAGGTTCGGACACGTTCGGAAATCTCTAAAGCCATTGCTTACCTCAGGAGAGCAGGACCAAGCTCGCAAAACAAGCTCATGAAAACTTTTAGGCACAAGGATGCAAGTGTACGTATCGTTTCATTCTATTGTCAATACAACTTTGACCAAACATTAAGTGCTAATTTTTTAACAATTAGTCCTTAAAACTTTTCTCATTCACTTAAAACCCAACCCCCGTCAGAAATTCTCGATCAATTCCTTCAGCTCACAAGGATTGATTAAAGAAGAAAAATGATATATAAGCCAAACTGAGAGAGAAAAAAGCTTTTTTCTCTTGTAAGTCGTGTTGCTTGGCGCAAATTTTGACATGATTGATTTGCTCAATGGGGATGGAGCATCGCTGGTGTGATGTACGGTCTTCAAAACCGTTGCGGGAAAGCCCCGCGCTTGCCTGGGTGGGTTCGATTCCCACGCGTCCCCGCCAATTCTCAATTTAAGACCTGAAAGCAAATAGCCTAGCCTAGGCATATGTGCCAGCCGCCATTTGGGTATATCTATCCTAAGAAATCGGTGCCGGCCTTGGCATTGACTGCTAGGAGAATTCTATGTCTGGCGATGACAAAATTGGCGCGCAAAGGACGGCAAGCGAAATTTTGCGGACGATTAGCAACATGGCTGAAGCACATGATGCAGATCTGTTTGGTACCAACAAAGAACAGTACATGGAATGGAAGAAACACAAAGAATCAACAGTGCGCGACTTGAAAGACAATGTCTTAAGTCAAATTCGCACAGGCAAGGACTCGCAAGAATTCCTTATCTCTGTTGCCGATCAAATAAAGAAACAAGGCTTGGCTCCTAATTTGGAAATTACCGGCATCGACCTGGGACACAATTCACTGGTGCTTCGCGATACGCATGATGATATCGACTTGGAAGGCAAACCTTATTACCTTGATTTAGATCATGAATGCATTCGCGACCCGTACGGCAATTTCTACAAGCTAGAAAAACAAGACAAGCGCCTGCAATTACGAGACTTGGGCAGCGACGCAGGCAAATCAGTGCCCGCCGAACAGCTGGACGAAAACATTCTCAGATTTAGAAAGTATCTCAAAGGTCGGTGATCCAATGGCCAGTGTTTCGCTTACTCGAATAGTTCTTATTTGATCGCGCTCATTGGGCGCTCGGATTCCGTGGATTTGAATTTTGCTAGCTGGCAGCAAGCTGTTCTGCCACGCGCTTGCGATCCATTTTTGACAATCGCTCTTCTAAGGCCAAGAAGAGAACTTTCTCACAGAATTCCAAATAATTTTCGAACTTGTCGCGAATTGTTTCTAGTGCCTGTTCAAAGCCTGGCTCGTCGACATGAATCATGACTAAATTATCGATATCCATTTTGATTACATCTTGCCTATCTTTTTCTTCCGCCAGAATGCCGTCAATTGCCTTCGCTTTCTTGAGGTTGTTCACCAGCAAGGATGTCTTCTGAAAATGACTATTGATTGCATCTAAATCGCGCTTCGTCTCTTCAAAAACACGATCCATGGTCCACTCCGAATAATTTTCACAAGTTTCCTCTAAACGTTTAGCAATTGAAGCGCCGTCTTCTTTAAGGT
Source organism: Candidatus Obscuribacterales bacterium (assembly GCA_020050685.1). Taxonomy (GTDB): domain Bacteria; phylum Cyanobacteriota; class Vampirovibrionia; order Obscuribacterales; family Obscuribacteraceae; genus JAGVKG01. Next base: position 13,519 of record JAGVKG010000016.1, read on the forward strand.
ACTTAAAAATATTCATTCCGGACTACCTCCAAATCTCCTCATCCAAATTGCCTCCGTCAGGTAATACGGAAAAGGTAAGCAATAAGTTCCCGCATCTTTGCCCTGGTTGCACTAATTAACTTAAAAATGGAAGGTTTTACTGCAACTAATTCGCGAGCAGACCCGTCACACTCAAGGCGGAGACGGTGGCGGTATAGAAGCAGTAATGCCGAGGTACGACTGATGACAAAGAACAATCCCCTTAATTTGCTAATTAGTATGGAGACACTTCCCAGGCCAGAGCCGCAGGCAAAACCGGAGCCAATTCCATTGCCTGAGCCGCTACCGGATCCAGAGCCCTTGCCCAAACCGGAACCACTACCGGGCCAGCAAGAGCCAGAACCAATGCATGAGCCAGATCCCACCCAAGAGCCAAATCCGACTCAAGAACCACCACCCCCACCAAGGGGTAATTAAGATTTTGTCTAGTTAAACTCTCTACTTACAGGAATCCGGGCCGTGTCTTTTGCACTCAACTTGTTCGACTTGAATGGTTGTGTGGTTGATATTGAAGTCGTGTTGCAATAAGTGGGTTATTTGCGTCAGAATCGGGTCTTGCGCAACGTCTTTATCAGTGGTGACATGGGCCGACATAGCATCCATGCCTGAAGTAATGGTCCAAACATGAATATCATGCACTTCTACCACTCCGGCAACTGCCAGCATTTCTTCCCGCATCTTACCCAGATCGATATGTCCTGGCGTTCCTTCCATAAGAATGTTTATGCACTCAGCCAGTAATATCCAAGTTCGCGGCAATATCAAAAAACCGATCAATCCAGAAACAATCGGATCGATTAGGTACCATTTGGTATACATCATCACAACCGAGGCAATCACTAAGCCAAGCGAAGCCAACATGTCACCAAAAACTTCAAGATAAGCAGCCTTAACGTTAACCGTATGTCCGGACATGTTGCCGAGCACACGCATCGATATCAAATTTACAATCAAGCCAAAAATCGCCACCGCCAGCATTGGTCCCGAATGTATTTCAGGCGGGCTAAAGAAGCGATTCCAAGCTTCCCACAAAATGTAAAGCGAAAGTCCGACCAAAACGACGCAATTAATTAGACCAGCCAAAATCTCGGTTCGATAGTAGCCATAGGTTCTCGCCGAATCGGCTGGTCGCGAAGCAAACCAAATGGCAATCAAAGCCAGAATCAATGCGCCAACATCCGACAACATGTGCCCAGCATCGGCAAGCAAAGCCAAGGAATGAGTGTAGAAAGAGGCGATTGCCACAACGATCATATAAGAGGACGAAAGCCCAAGCACGAACACTAAGCGTCCCTTGCTTTCTTCCCGGCGATCTATTGTATGTGAATGACCGTGTGCCAATTTAAATTCCCTTTGCTTGCACTTTCGCCGGATCATCAAGACAAGCAACGCCCGGAAGAACCGCACCCTCCAGGTACTCAAGAGAAGCACCGCCACCTGTGGATACGTGACTAAAAGACTCAGGATCGACTGCCTTTGCTTCAATGGCTGCTACTGAGTCACCACCACCAACAATGGTCGTTGCTCCTGATTCCGTGACCTTAACCAATTGATCAATCAATTGATTGGTGCCAGAAGCAAATTCCGGAATTTCAAAGGCGCCAACTGGGCCGTTCCACAAAATTGTCCGGCACTTCACCAGTTCATCGCCAATGACTTTCATGGTTGCCGGGCCGACATCAAGGGCCATTTCATTGGACTCAATTTTGTCGACAGTGGCAACTCTTGTCTTGGCACCAGTTTTGAACTCGGCTGCTAGGACAACATCGACAGGCAGAATGATTCTCACTTTGCGAGCCTCGGCATCAGCGAGAAGCTTGCGGCAAAAATCAAGCCGATCTTCCTCCAAAAGCGACTTACCAAGATTGTGTCCTTGTGCTTTCAAGAAAGTGTTTGCCATGGCACCACCAATCACCAGCACATCCACCACCTTCAAAAGGTTTTCCAAAACACCAATTTTGGATGAGACTTTTGATCCACCAATGATGGTGGCAAATGGGCGCTGCGGACTACTAAGAACTTTCGAGAGACAACTCAATTCCTTATCCATCAAGAGCCCTGCCAAAGCTGGTTTTACGTGGTGCGCTGCACCTTCCGTAGAAGAATGAGCACGGTGGGCAGTACCAAAAGCATCATTGACATAGACATCGGCAAGCCGGGCCAATTTTTTGGAAAAGTCCGGATCATTTTTTTCTTCTTCCGGATAGAAGCGAATATTTTCCAGCAAGCAGACTTGTCCTGGTTGCATTTGATTGATGAAAGATTCCACCTCGGCACCAACAGAATCTTGCAAGCAAGAAACATCTTCACGCAGATGCTCAGATAATCTCTTGGCTATAGGTTTGAGGGACAAAGCTTCCGACTTGCCTTTGGGACGACCAAGATGCGAAACAAGAACTACTTTGGCACCAGCTTTGCGTAAATATTCTATTGTCGGCAAGGCAGCGCGAATGCGAGAGTCATCAGTGATTTGCCTTTGATCATCTTGCGGAACATTGAAATCCACGCGTACCAAAACACGTTTGCCATTAAACGTCTCTGCACCAGCATCCACGATTGTCTTTTTCTTCATCTTAGCCTCTTGAGTAATTTCCTTTTGAATTGAACTATCATTGTGTTGGCGCCTACTAAACTGTCATCCTGAGGAGCGCTCTGCGCGACGAAGGACCTCTCATGCGTCCGAAGACTAGAGGAGAGATCCTTCGCTCTGCTCAGGATGACAGCCGTCTTATCCCGGTCCTTCGTCGTCACTCGGCGACTCACTGGGTCGCCTCATCTTCCTCAGGATGACAAAGTTATAGGCTAGACCTTCGCAACGGCGAGCTTGTTTGCCACAATGCCGGCCAGTTCGATCAAGCGGTTGGAATAGCCCCACTCGTTGTCGTACCAAGCAAGCACTTTGATCATGCGTGTGCCGACTGCCATAGTCAATTCTGCATCAACGATGGAAGAAAGTTTGTTGCCGCAGAAATCGGAGGAAACCAGTGGCAATTCAGAAAATGCCAGGATGCCATTGAGGTCGGAACCGGCAGCTTCTTTCAGAGCGGCATTGACGGATTCTTTGGTCACATCCTTTTTGGTTGTCACAACCAAGTCAACAACTGAAACGTTTGGTGTTGGAACGCGCATGGCAAAACCATTCAATTTGCCTTTCAATTGCGGCAAAACCAAACCAATTGCTTTAGCGGCACCAGTCGAAGATGGCACCATGGAAAGTGTTGCAGCACGTGCTCTGCGCAAATCTTTGTGCGCAGTATCCAGCAAACGCTGATCGCCTGTGTAGCTGTGAATTGTAGTCATCAAGCCTTGCTCAATGCCGAACACATCATCAATTACTTTAGCCACTGGTGCCAAGCAATTGGTTGTGCAACTTGCATTGGAAATAATGTGGTGCTTAGCCGGATCATAGTCCTTGTCGTTCACACCAAGGACAACGGTAATGTCTTCGTCTTTTGCCGGAGCAGAAATCAATACTTTCTTGGCACCAGCCTTGATGTGTCCTTTAGCCTTTTCTGCTTCCGTGAAAACGCCGGAGCACTCAAGCACGATATCAATCTTCTGCTTTGCCCATGGGCAAGTAGATGGATCTTTCTCACGAGAGAATGCAAACGATCTGCCATCAACAACAATTGCATCATCGGTATGACTTACCGAATTTGGCAGCTCACCCAAAATCGAATCGTACTTCAGCAAATGTGCCGAAGTTGCCGTATCTTGCAACGGATCATTGATTGCCACAATTTCCACGCCAGCAACCGGATTTTCCAAATAAGCGCGCAGCGCATTACGTCCAATCCGTCCAAAACCATTAATAGCTACTCTTGCCATGTCCTTCTCCTTGAGACAAAGCCTGGCACAAACTCCAGGCGGGACCTACAGCGCTCTTAAGCGTACATGGCTAGCATATAACCTTGGCTTGTCGGTTAGCCTTTCCTTTATGACTGTTTAAGAGAAATCTATACGAAATAGGTGTTTGGGTGGGTGTTGTCAGAATATTTTGAGCGATTTCCCTTGCCAACTGGTAAAATCTCTGTTGATAAAATAGTAAGAGCGGCGTCCAACCATATATAAAAGTGGACTCCCCCGGCAAAATGGCCAAGAGTAATTTAGTGAGGTCCAACAATGAAAGAAAGAGTAGAAGCCGTACTTGATAAGATTCGCCCGATGTTGATGTCGGATGGCGGCAATGTTGAGCTGGTGGACGTAAAAGACAATGAAGTGTTCGTGCATTTGGTCGGTGCCTGTGGCATGTGCCCAAGCTCAACCATGACCCTCAAAATGGGCATCGAGCGCGCCATCAAGGATCAAATCCCAGAAATCAAAGCCGTTATTCAGGTCTAACACCCTTAATTCGGGCACGAAATTCTGAACTGAGGTAGCTTTCAATAACTGCCTCGTCATTTTCTTGACTTGTGAGTATTTGACAGACACGATCAATTGAGCGCTTAGCCGCCAAAATTGAGCTGCCCGCATTGGCAACAATTTTTCTGGCTTGCTCATCTACATATAGGGCCAATTGCTCTGGCTTATGAATACTGGCCAAAAGTCCAATATTCATAGCTTTCTTACTATCGATAACTTGTCCGGTGAACATCAGCTCCTTAGCAAATTGGGGGCCGATTAGGCGTGTCAGCCGCAAGACATTTTGATCATCGAGGACGATTCCCAGTTTAGCCACAGGCAGTGCAAACGTTGCTTGTTCAGAGGCATAGCGAATATCGCATGCGCAAGCCAGCAAAAGTCCACCACCAAGACAAGCACCATTTATGCAAGCAATAATAGGTAGATCAAAAGAAGCAAGAAAGTTCAAACAATTAGCGATGGCTTGCCAATTTTCTTTTGCCTCGCTGAAAGTTCTGATTTGCGCAAGTTCGACCAAATCAGCACCACTGGCAAACGAGGTTCCGCTGCCAGAAATAATTATCAGCTTGGCACCACTTTCTTTTGCTGATACCAATTGCTTTGGCAATGTCTCCCACATTCGGCGCGACATTGCATTGTGTTGTTCAGGACGATTCAAGAGTACATAGCCAATCTGATCACGTACGGACACGGTGATACTCGCTGAAGAATTTTCTGTAGCACTCATATGACATTGAGATCAAGCATGGCGCTCTGACCAATTGGCAAACGAGAGCGCGAAAAAAATTGCCTGTCTGCGGCAAAGCAAAGTCCACTGAGAACCAATCCGCCAGCACCAAACAAGAGTAAGACTACAAGCCAGTTTGCGGAGAATAAAATGTACGAAGCAGCGATGACAGAAAATCCAGTCAATACAGTAGTAAAACGACAATTCATAGCAAAGCCTTTCTGCGGGCTGTCGTGCGACATATTCGATTTGTAGACAAGTGCATATACGATACACCGCAATTGCTCGGCTGAATAGTCCGAAATTTCGCGATTAATCTAAATCCAGTTTATATTCTCTTAACCTTTGTAACAAAGAGAGAATGCCGCGCTTGGATGATGTTTTATCAGTCAATTTCGAGCTGATTGTTACTGCGACGGACGTGCTAACGCGCGACCAAATGCGTCGGTCGCCCCTTGCGGTTGAGCACTCTTTCCTTCAGTGGTGGCAGGTGCGGCAATTTGCGATTGACTGGGTTGGGCTTGAAGAGCTGCAGGTTGATCAGATGAAGGTTTATCGGATGCGGGTTTGTCGGTTGAAGGTTTGTCGGTTGAAGGTTTATCGGATGAAGATTTATCGGATGAAGATTTATCGGATGAAGATTTATCGGATGAAGATTGATTGGCTGCACTTTGATCGGACGTTGGTTTATCGGATGCAGCCTGATTGGCTGCAGGTTGATTGGCTGAAAATGGATCGGATGCAGGTTGATCGGACTTTGGTTGATCGGTCGCCGGTTGATTGACTACAGGTTGATCAATTACAGGTTGGTTGGCAGGCTGACTACTTGCTGAACCACCTGCTTGTAAGTCCATTGCGCCTTGGTCTTCCCCACCGCTTAATCCTTGTTCAATTAGATTGCGCGGTTTGGGATGCAAGATTTCCGGCCACTTTTGCGATTCCCAGGCAGGACCATCAGAGGGCTTAACCATCAAGACACGAAGTTTAGCTTGGCTAACCTTTGGTCCAAGTTTTTGCGTGCGCCATTTCCCTGAACCAGTGGTCCCTGGTGCGATTACCTGGGCATCATCAGCATGAAATGTGCCTTTATCCGAGCCTTGTTCGTCGCAAAACCTCACGCGAAATTTAACTGCAGCGATTGGCCCCGAGCCCACGTTCTTATAATCTATATATGTTTTAGCAGCGACCGGGATGCCAAAGGCATCCATTTCAAGGTCGGCCCGAGCAGATTGCACCTCAATGGGGCAACCTGGCTCCTGAACAAATTCCACATTGATCGACTGTGTCCCTTGCCCTTCAGCATTGGCGACACAAATAAAAGGAGACAAAGATATGGCGAACCAGGACAAAGCTGCAAAACTTGCCAAACCAATTATGCGTTTGTTGCCGATAATTGTTGCCACTTTAGTTCTCCTCCTCCCACAATATGCCACTTGTGCCACTAAAGAACAACTACCAAATACTGATTTAGCACTGACAATTTTGCATACCAATGATTTGCATGCGCACGATGAGTCATTCTCGGAAGCGGGAAAGACAATCGGCGGCTTGCCAAGAATTGGCGCTCTGATAAAACAGCAGAAAGCCACTAATCCAAACTGCTTGGTCATTGATGCTGGCGACATTTTTCAAGGCACGCCTTTTTACGAGTTCTATAACGGTGCAGTGGAAATCCACATGCTGGTCATGGCGGACTACGACATTTACACAATCGGCAACCATGAATTCGACAATGGTCCTTGGAATTTAGCCAAGCAATTGGCGCGTGCTCGCTTCGATGTAATATCAGCCAATCTTGATGCTGACGCCGTTCCCGATTTGAAAAGCAAGTTCAAGCCATCCACGGTTAAAACTATTGATGGTAAGAAGATCGGATTTGTCGGTGGAATCACTCCCGATTTGGAACAGACCGAACTGACTTTGGGTGGAGTGAAAATCAAAAAGGGTGGACCGGATCACAAAGACTGGATTCAACCTATAAAGGAAGAAGTAGAGCGCCTGGCTAACGACGGCATCACCCGTATCATTTTAGTCACCCACATTGGCGTGGAAGGCGATAAGAAATTGGCGGAACACATCCCCCAAGTTGACGCCATCATCGGTGGACATAGCCACACCAGACTAGCCGAGCCAGTTATCGTCACACGTCCTGATGGCACCACTTGTACGATAGTTCAGACTGGCTGCTACGGACGCAACCTTGGCAAATTGCAATTGGCATTTGACGAGCACGGCAATGTCATTTCTCCGAAAACGAATTATCAGCTTATTCCGGTGACGGACAAAGTCAAAGAAGAACCGGAGATGAAAGCCTACCTCCAAAAGCAAGGCGGTCCCGTCAGAGAGCTGCAGCAAAAGGTAGTGGGCTATGCCGAAGGCAACTTCCCCCATACGTGGTCACGTTATCTCGGTGACTCGCCGCTTGGTGATTTGATCTGTGATGCCATTTACGAAGAAGGCACCAAATTTGGTGCCACCATTTCTATGCACAATCGCGGCGGAATTAGAACCGGCATCGAAAAAGGCCCAATTACCCGCGCCAAAGTTTCCGAAGTCCTGCCATTTGAAAATCATTTGGTGGTTGCCACCATATCTGGTGAAACGCTATTGAATGCCTTGGAACATTCATTTTCCGGACACTTAGGCGATCGCTTCTTGGATGTACACGGCTTGAAGATAACCTATGACCCAAGCAAACCAGCCGGCTCCAAAGTTGTTTCCGTCGAAGCGCAAGACGATAAAGGCGTTTATCAGAAACTAGATCCAAACGGCAAATACAGAATCGCCATCAACGATTATTCATTCGGCGGCGGTGAAGGCTTCGACTTTTCCAAAGCCGAAGATGTTCATAAGTCCAAAGACAAACAAGCAATTGTCTTTGCTGCCTATCTGGAAAAATTCAAGAAGGTCACCCCCCAAGCCGGCGGCCGCATCACCGCCATCACAACGCCCGCCCTTTCCAACTCAATCGATCACCTCAGCGATTAAACCGTCCTTAAGTCTATGAAGCCTATTGCATTGTTATTTATTGTCGTAAGCGCTTGCTTTGCTTGTGCCAATCCTGCTTTTTCGGAAACATCACAATGCGGTCCATTCGCCCAATTCAGGCTTGGTGGTACACCCTCATATCGGAACTACCGCTTCCTCCAACGACCAATACTTCACTTTTCAAAATTTGAAATAATAATTCCACCGCGAACTAGTTCACCAGAAATCTTGCCACCGCAATTACTCCCAAAAGATCTATGCAAACCTAGTTCAACTGAAAGCGCGTAGATGAAAAAACCGAATTTCTATTTGGTCTTAATCGCATTCTGTCTGTTTTGTTGCAGCGTGCCTGCTTGGAGTGCAAGTAGTGCGGTTATTGGGTTAAACAATGAAGGCGTGAGGGCTCTGAGCAATGGCAATTATGAGGTAGCGGTAGAAAAGTTCGAAGCAGCACTGAGGTTAGACCCTGAATACCAGCTAGCAAAAGACAACCTGGCCATAGCTTACAATAACTACGGTCTAGCAAAACAAAACGCTCCCGATCAGGCGCTCAAACTTTTCCACAAGGCTTTAGGACTCAGTCCATCAAACCGTACAACAAAGGCAAATCTAGAAGCCATAATACGACTTATGAATATGGACCCCAATTCATTTGCCGATCGCGTAAAGGTTGGGGACCAGGCCAGGAAGGATAATGATCTTGAAGGCGCACAATTTGAATATGAAGAAGCGCTGAATATCAAAACTGACGACACTATAAAAACTCAGTTAGAATCAGTGAAGACAGAATTGCGGAAGAGAAGAAAATCAGAAGCCAAATCAAGCTCTTCAACCGCAGATCTTCCAACTCTCACCGACAAAACAGATGCCCTGGCGGATTACGCAGAATATGTAGCCAAAAGAGCAAAAAAATACTGGAAGGTATCGAAAGTAATCAAATCAACTGAAGTCTGGGTTATAGCGACGATAGACAAAGACGGAAAATTGGCAGATGTGAATATGGAAAAGGCAGGCGAGTGGCCTTTGGCTGCCGAGTCAGCCTTAGATTCAATAAAGAAGGCTGCCCCTTACAAACCACTACCACCCGATTCACCAGGAATAGTAAACATTCGTATAACATTCAAATACAAGAGATAGAGAATCGTTCAGCACATCAGGTTTGTTTGCATCAACTCTTCCGAGCTAGGAAACTGACGCTTGTGCAAGTCCAGATCACTCGTTGTCCCGCGAGGTCTAACTCTTCTCGATATGGGGCGAGCTCTAATTTGTCGATGGACCAAGCACTGTACGTTTGCTCGAGTAGTTCACGAGCTTCTTGATGTGTCATGGGAGTTTCTACCTTCGTATCAACAGGCTTGCCGGTATCACGGGCGGTGGCTTTGCGATCGGCTGAGATGAGAATGCGATTAATGCCACCACTTTTGGTGCCATCGACGATTTCGCCCAAAATTCGCTTAATTGATTGGATAGACTTGCCATGCTCGAGAATTGAAATTGCCAAAACTGCATCATAGCTATTTGGTTCGATTGTCAGAGAGTCCATATCTACGCAAGTGGCGCAAATCTCCTCTTTCACTTTAAATTGCGAGGCATAAGCAGACAAGCGTTCGATTGCACTGTCAAGCATGTCAAAACAATCTATCCTTACTCTGTTGGATTTCAAAGCTTGTGCGATAGCAATTGCATTGCGACCGACACCACATCCAAGATCGAGCACTCGCGGCTCCTTTACCGAAGCAAGCAAAGAAATAATTCCAGGCAACTCTTCGTCCGGCTCTTGCAGCCAGCCATCTTCAAAAAGCTTGTGCGTGGCATAAAAGTCTTCGTGATAACGGATGGTCTCATCACGTGCCGCTTGATCTAGATTCATAACTAACCACCTATAATTTCACAAAATTGGGATGTGATCATATCTCTTAAAAAAGTCCTTCTAAACCATAAAGTTCTTTGGCGTTAGCAAAGAGGATAGATGAAGCGGTGTCTTCCGCTTGTTTGATGGTGAGAAAGTTGGATTCGATCAAAGTATCGAGAGCTGCGGCAAGTGCACGCTTCCAGGTAAGCGCGCCATACCAATAAGATTCAGGGACGGAATGACCATCGGTGCCGGCAAGCAATTTGCTAGCTGGTGCGCCAGAAAGTGCAGTCAAGATCATTTCTTTAGCTATAGGTGAATTTTGCGTCAACGCAAGCGAAAGATCAAAATAAACATGCGGATAGAGAGAAGCTAGATGCGCGGCTTCGGCTACATATGGATAGCAGTGCAAGAAGACAAAGTTGGTGGATGAGAATCTTTGAGCACGCAAGATTTCGCGCATGCACAGAGGATTTGATGAGCGCAAATCCTGATCATCATCGCCAATGCCAGAATGAATTTGCACGGGAAGATTGTTTGCCTGAGCAAAATCAAAAGCTTGCAGAAGCAAATAATCGTAAAGTGGGCGTCGTGTTATTCGTGGATGCTGACTTTGCATCAAAGTAGATTTAGCTTGATCAAAATCGTTGATAGCTTGCTCTTTTGTCACCAGCGACAAATCCAGACCACCACGATAGGCAGCAATTGTCTTCAATGCTACTGTTTTAATTCTGCCTTGATGAGCAAGACTTTCGATAAACAGGCTGGCCAATTCGGGAAAAGAATTTACCTGCTTAATTGTCGATTCTAGAACCGATTCAATTCGGCAGGCGCGCCAAACCGGTCTGCCAGTTATCTGAGCAAATTCACCGATTTCAATCATTTCGTCAGAGGAGAAACCATCATCGATAATTAGCCCGCCAATTGAGACATCATCAAGCATCTCACGTATGTAATCGGTCGGCTGAGCTTTTACTCTGTATTCTATTAGCGACTCTTCGCCTTCGACACCCCAAAGTTCACCACATTGAGAAAGCAAGTCCTGATAAAACAGGCTTTGAGGAAAATGATCTTGCAGGAAACTAATCGAACGACTTTCTGACAAGCATTTACGAAACCCGATGGCATCAAGTTCTTGCTGGCGTTTGAGAAGCAAATGCGCATGCTGATCAATGAATATGTATTTGCTTAGATCAATAGCCACGATTTTGAACCCTGAATCTAGAATTTAGTGCGATGGTGAAGAAGTTCGTATTCCGGATCTTTGATTGCAAAAGAAGTAACTTCCGAAGATTTGACGATACAAAACGTCCGAAGAAATTTTTCTCCCAAGCACGCCATCAAAACAGAATCCTTCTCCAATTCAACCAGAGCGTCTATGAGCGTCTGGGGTAAGCGCCGAATCTTGTTTTGTTGCCTTTGCTCCGATGACAATATGCTCGGCTCAAGATCAATTGGCTTGGGCGGATAAACACCGGCCTCAAGACCGGAAATTCCAGCCGCAATCACACAAGCCAATGCCAAATATGGATTTGTGGAAGAATCCACACATTTGATTTCAATATTGGAAGATGCTTGTTCATGTCCCCAATACAAAGAAGGTACACGAATAGCAGCCTCGCGATTTTCAAATCCCCAACAAGTAAATGCCGAGCTCCAAGCACTTGGTTGCAAGCGTCTATAAGAATTGACAGACGGGCACGTGATGGCAGTAATTGCCGGTAAATGTTCGAGAATTCCAGCGACAAAATGCCGGCCGAAATCACTAAAGTCATTTGGATCGTCCTGGGCATACATGAGGTTCTGACCAGAGCTCATGTCCCAGCAAGAGACATGAAGATGACAGCCATTACCAGGTTGATCTAAAAATGGTTTGGGCGCAAGCGTTGCCACCAGATCGGAATTTTGCGCACAACCACGCAAGGTTTCACGATAGAAAAGATGACGATCACAGGCGAGCAATGCCGGCGCATGCTTGATAGATAGCTCATGTTGCCCATGCCCAAGCTCCGGGTAATACTGTTCAACTTCCAACTTCTGCTGCTCTAATGCATCGACAAAGCCGGAAATAAAATCTGCACCGCGATTCATACCTTCAGTCGAAAAACACAAACTCTCATCGATCGGAGAAAGCATGCCACCATTGTTCTGCAAAAGCATAAACTCAGGTTCAAACGCCGCTTGAATTGTGAAACCCATTGCCGCTGATCTACTCAATTGTTGTTTCAGTATAGAGCGAGGACAAAGATCCCATGGTCTCTGATTTAGCTCCTGTAAATCACACAACAAAGCCGCTTGCCCACTGACATATGGAAGAATCGTGAATGTGGATAAGTCCGGCACCAAGCGTACTTCACCTGTTGCACCAAGCCCCGTTTCCGGCTGCAATTGATCAAGCATATTCATTGCCATCATGCCTTTGACCAAGCCGATGCCGGAAACCAATCGATCGTACAAGCCACGCACATAAGTCGACTTGCCTCGAATGATAGAGGAAGTATCGCAATATAAAAACCTGATCAAATCGATATTACCAGTCTGGCAAGTCTCGACAATCGACTCAAGTTTTTCCGCCATTCCATCTGCAAGTATTGCTCTTTCTTGCATGAATTTCTCCTATCTATTTCGAAATCAGATCCAAATTGTTTTTTGCTTCCTGATAATCAGGTTTCAATTGAATGGCTTGCTTAAACTCTGCTTCCGCCAAATCTTTCTTTCCTAATTTCAAATAGGCAGCACCCAAGTTATTATGAGCACGCGCATTTTTCGGATCAAATTTAATTGCTGCTTGATAGTGTGCCGAGGCCATTTCAAATTTGCCCTGCTTGTGATACAAGACACCTAAATTATAATGAGCGTCAGTATACGTCGGGTCAATCTCAATTGCCTTTTTGTATTCTTCAAATGCTTTAGCTAAATTGCCTTGTCCGAAATAAGTCATGCCCAAACTAACGTGGGCCTGCGCATAACCAAGATTGCGCTGAGCTTCTCGATAATTCGGATCTATTTTAAGCGCCTTCTGAAATTCCTCTACGGATTCCGAAAATTTGCCAGCTGCAGAGTAAGCCACCCCGAGATTATTGTGTGCTTCGACATAATTTGGATTGAGAGTAATTGCCGCTTTGTATTCATCAATTGCAGAATCGACTTTGCCTAATTTTTGCCAAACCAATGCCAGGGCATAATGATAAGTAGCATTCTTCCCATCGACTCGCACCGCATTCTCAAATGCTGCCGCTGCCTTGTCCGCTTGACCGGTTTTTTCCAGAGCTATACCGAAGTTATATTGATACTGTCCATTTTTAGGTTCTGCTTCAGCGCATTCTTTCAAAAGAGCTGCAGCTTCTTTGTAGTTGCTTTGGTCAATGTAAGCAATGCCCAGATTGTAGCGAGCCTCAGCGAATTTCGCATCTAGATCGATAGCCTTTTGATATTCGCTAATTGCTAGAGGTAATTTGTTTTGTCCATGATAAATCTTGCCTAGCAAATTGTGCGCCTTAGCAAAGTTTGGATTTTGAGAAATGATTGTGGCGAGATAACTGGCTGCTTCGCCGTAACGTTTTTCGGCATATGCCTTTTGTCCACGTTCAAAAAGCTTTTCACTTGTCGCTTCCGATGAACCAGCGTCGCTGTGACTGTCATTTGCAGCTTTGTCTGTCTGTTCGTTCACCTTGTCGTGCGACTTGCCCAAGACTGTGTGACAGTTTGCTGCAAGCAAACCTAGCGATGCGAGCACCAAAAACGTTTTGCCAATATTTCGCTTGCAAAAAGAATGCACAAATGTCTTCCAAATTAGACCCTACCAATTAACTTATACACTAAAGCCAAACACTTAAACTAAATCCAAAAATCAGACTGAGAATCAGATAAAACCGTAAATAAAACTTGCCGAGCCGGGCATAAGACTAAAGCGGATACTTATAGGTTGCCAGAAAGCACATGGTGCCAGAATTCATATGGTGATAGATCTTAAGTGGACAGAGAGATTTGATTTGAGGCGCAATCCGGCTTGCGCCCTATTTATTACCGGCATCTTGACATCTATGATTCTTTCTTTTGGTCTGTCTCTTGGTCTGTTTTCTTGCCAATTGGCTGCAATCGCCAATGTCAGCAAAGCTAAAATTGCACCCCAAACCTCAGAGCACAAATCGACTCCTGATGCTCTCACAAGTGAGGAAGCTGCCTGTTTAAAAAACGGCATTTCTCTTTTCAAAAGTGGTGAATATCTTCAAGCAAGCACCGAGCTGGAAAGAGCAGTCAATCTCAATCCCAAATGTTACGAGGCATGGTCTGCCTTGGCAGATATCTATCAGCACTTGCATGAGGACGAAAAGGCTGCCCAGGCTCAAGCCAAAGCCAGCCATTTGGAGCCCACGAGCAAAGCTGCCAATATCAGACTTTTGAAAAATCTGCGCCAAGCGGGTCACACGGATAAGGCTTGCGCCGAAGTCAACCGGCTTTTGGCAGAACCGGGCACGTCTGCCGGATTTTGCCAAGAATTGGCCGAAGAAGCCCTTGCCCTTGGTGCGCTCGATCAAGCAATTCAGGCAAGTCAACGCGTTTTGGCTGAGCGCCCGCAATCAAATCGTGCCTTGCGCACATTGTGCTTCAGCCAATTCTTCAAACACGACTATGCCGGTTGTGCCGCAAGTGCTGAGAAGATCTTGACGTCCGATAAAAACCAGAAGGAAGCACAGATATTGCTTTCACTTTCGCAAACCAAACTAGATAGCGCTACGGCTCAAACTGACAACCAGATGTCCATCAAACAGCAAGCTGAAAAGAGGATTGAAAGTTTATGCGAAGAGAATTCGGATTTACCCATGGCCAAGTGGGCACTAGGTTTTTTGCGTTTCGATCAAGGCAATTACGAATTGGCATCTGAACTTTTGCAGAGTGCTTTTGATGCTGAGCCAAGCATGCATCCTGAATTATGTTACATTCTGGCTTGTGCGTTGGATAAATCAGGTCTACCGGACGACTCTCTCCAGTATTATAAGTTGAGCCTCAGAAGAGGGCTCTCGGGAGACGATGAAAAGTCGGCACGTGCCGCTGTCGAGCGTATACAAAACCGTAACTTGAAAAAGTGAATTAGAGAAGTGAAGAATGGTTATTGAACAAAGTGCTACCACAATCAAAACATATAATCCGGCAACCAAGGAGTTATTAGGGGAAGTTGCTCAAGCCTCCGCCAAGGAAGTAGAACAAGCTGTTGCCGCAAGTTGGCAGGCTTTTGAATCATGGCAGGCAACTTCCTTCAAGGAACGTTCGAAAGCTTTATTGAAACTGAGAAAAGTCATTTCTCAAAATGCTGATGAAATTGCCAAGCTAATTAGCAATGAAGTTGGTAAACCAATTTGCGAGTCGTATATGGCAGAAATGGTTGGTCCGCTTGATGCTTGCGTCTGGTTTGCCGAAAACACTGAAAAGGCGCTGGAAGACCAAAGCATAGCAATGACCAATCCTCTATTGCTAAGTAAACAAAGCATAATTTCCTTTGAGCCTTTGGGAGTCGTCGGCATAATTTCTCCCTGGAACTATCCGTTTGCAATTCCCATGATGTCCATAATCATGGCAATTGCCTGTGGCAATACAGTTGTCCTGAAGCCTTCGGAAAAATGTCCACTCATTGGTATCAAAATTGGTGAGCTATTTAAACAGGCAGGATTCCCTGACAATGTCGTAACCATTATCACAGGCGGACGTTCAACTGGTGCACTCTTAAGTCAGAGCAAGGTTGCCAAACTTATTTTTACCGGTTCAGCCATTGGTGGCTCAAAAGTCATGGCTCAGGCTGCAGAAAACCTGACGCCAGTTTCACTGGAACTAGGGGGGAAAGACGCAGCCATAGTTTTGCCCGATGCGCCAGTTGCCTGGACTGCGCGTGGTTTAGTTTGGGGAGCCTTTACAAATTGTGGGCAAGCTTGTGCATCCATCGAACGTGTTTATATGGTCAAAGGGCCAAACAATCAAAAACTTATCGATGAAATAGTTTCTCAAACCAAAAAGCTAGAGCTGGGTCCCGGCATCAATCCAAATTCTGATGTTGGACCAATGATAGACGATGAGCAATTAGCCAAGGTTGAGTCACACGTCGAGCAAGCCAAAGCAAGTGGTGCAAATGTTTTGTGTGGTGGCAAAAAGCGGGACGATTTAGGCGGCTATTTTTATGAACCGACAGTCCTCACTAATGTCAATCATTCAATGGATGTGATGCTGCAAGAAACCTTTGGTCCTGTCATGCCGATTGTAATTGTTGAGTCAGAAGATGAGGCGATAGACTTAGCTAATGAGAGCCATTATGGACTTTCAGCTTCCATTTGGACACGCAATTTATCTAAGGCAGAAGACATCGCCAGAGATCTGGAAGCAGGCACCATCTTTATTAATGACGGTCTCTTTTCTTTTGCCTCGCCACAAGTACCTTGGGGCGGTTCGAAAAAAAGTGGCGGCGGCAGAACGCACTCTTACTTTGGTTTACTTGATCTTGTAAATATCAAACACATCACAATCGATTCGGCAGGCGGAATGAATCGGCTGTGGTGGTATCCATACGGGAAATCGCGTACCAAGTTAGCCCGTGCAGGTGTTTCCTTCTTGCATGGCAATAATCCGGTGGATACTGTTCAAGGACTAATCAATTTCGCAACCAACTTCCTGCAAAAGCCAAAAAGCTAGCAACACATGGAAGCCAATATTGAGCACAATCGGCACCTTCCCATCATCACAACTTCTCAATACGGGAAAGCATATATGAAGAAAACTCTCCTTTTAGTTTTGCAGGCAACCCTGACATTCGTTCTAATTTGTTATACACAAACTGCCTGCAACTCCGAATCTCAACAAGCTGGAGAGTCTCCGTCAAGCGAGCAGGCATCGGGTGGATTTAGCAAAGAGATAGTGAAGACTGGTGAGGAGGATGTTGTTGGTCAACCAGCACCAAACTTTACGCTCACAGACATTAAAGGCGTCAAACATTCGCTTGCCGACTTCAAAGGCAAATACGTCATATTGGAATGGGTGAATTTTGGCTGTCCATTTGTCGGCAAGCACTATGATACGAATAACATGCAAAAGTTACAGAAACGCTGCACAAGCGGTGGCAATATCTGGCTTTCCATTTGCTCATCCGCTCCAGGCAGACAAGGTAATTTTCCGCCAGCGGAAATTAATAGCATCATCAAGCAAAAGTTTGCTGCACCAAGTTTTTATTTGATTGATGCAGACGGCACGGTCGGTAAATTGTATGGCGCCAAGTGCACTCCGACGATGTACATCGTCGACAAAGAGGGCAAGCTGATTTACAAAGGCGGCATTGACGATAAACCAAACACCGATGCCACCGAAGTGGCGATAGCTACCAATTATATGAAACTGGCTCTTGATGATATTGAAGCTGACAAGCCAATCACATTTCAAGGCAGCAAACCATACGGCTGTACAATTAAATATGCCAAGTAAAATCGAATCAAGCAAAATAGAACGAAGATAGAAAGAAGATGAACACACTGGTAATGAAGTTTGGTGGCACTTCGGTCGGAACGGCCGAGCGCATGGAGCAAGTAATTGAACTTGCCGCCGAGTCCGCCGGCCAATCCCAAGTCGTGGTCGTGCTTTCTGCTATGTCTGGCGTCACCAATGCCTTAATTGCTGGAGCCGAGCACGCGCTTGTTGGAAATATGGACGCGGCTAACGCCGAAGTAGACATTATTGCCTCCAAGCATAATCGTACGATTGAATCTCTCTTTGGCAAATTAAGCAGTGCTGCCGAACTATCAGATGAAATTGCCGCCCGCCTTGCTGATTTAAAAATCTTGTACAAAGGCATAAGCTATTTGGGCGAGCTCAGCAAACGCTCGCTTGATGCCGTATCCGGCATGGGCGAATTAATGAGCTCGGCAATTGTCGCTAAGCTTGCCGGCAAAAAGGGGATCAAGGCTGAATGGCTTGATGCAAGACAATTCATCATCACGGATGACACATTTGGCCGAGCCAATCCCAGATGGGACAAGCTAACAGCCAAGACCAAACAAGTGCTTTCACCCTTGGCGGGCACCGGTACAATTGCCATTACTCAGGGTTTCATTGGTGCCACCGAAAGTGGTGCTTATACAACTTTAGGTCGGGGCGGGTCGGATTATTCCGCCTCAATCATCGGCGTGGCAACTGATGCCAAAGAAATTCAAATCTGGACTGATGTAGATGGCATGATGACAGCCGATCCGAGAATTATCGCCAATGCAAAAGTTTTACCGGCAGTATCCTTTCAAGAAGCATCTGAGTTAGCTTATTTCGGCGCCAAAGTCTTACACCCGCTAACCATCAAACCAGCCGTGGAAAAGAAAATCCCCGTGCGCATTCTCAACACAATGCGCCCCAAAGAGCCAGGCACACTTATTACCGAAACTGTTGACTCAAACGATTTCGTTCGGGCAATTGCCTCCAAGAAAAAAATTACCACGATATTCATTTCATCTCCCAAAATGTTAATGAGTCACGGCTTCCTGGCTAAAATATTTGCCGTTTTCGACAAGTATCAAACTTCGATTGATACCATCGCCACGTCCGAAATATCAGTTGCGCTAACAATTGACAGTGCGGAATTCTTGACAGATATTGTCGAAGAACTGGGAGAATATGGTGATGTACGTACATTAGAAGATGCTGCCATTGTTTCTGTCGTGGGCAGACAGTATCGTACGCAATCAGGTATCGCCGGTCGTGTATTCAGTTGCCTGAAAGACCTAAACATCGTGGTGATATCAGGCGGAGCCTCCGATATCAACCTAAGTTTTGTTGTCGCTTCCGCCGATGCCGATCAGGCAATTAAAAGACTACATGCAGAATTTTTCCCTCAGTAAATTCCCACTTCCCATACCCGAGAAAAACCTATGACACTCGAAGAAGTATACAGATTGTTAAAGGCCGACGAAGAATTGTTGAGAGCCTTTATTACCGTTGCCAAAGAATACTTTCAACAAGACTGTCTGCGTTCCGGTTTTCTCCATAACGACGACGATACCGCCTTTCGCATGTTAATTCACTTTGCCGAAAGCCGCAAAGGCGCCAATTAATAAATATGCACATGATTTAGGAACTTTATTGCTAAATCCGCATCTCTTGCTTCTTGAAACTAAAGTCATTTTGATTAACCAATTTCATGGTTAATACTTATATTTAGGAGAAAAACCATGCAAGCCAGCGTATTGAAAGCGGTCTTGATCGGTGGAGGACTTCTAGCCCTAATTGCCTTCGTTATTTTCATGAATAGCCAAGCAAATACCAGCTACGAGAGTTCTTATTTGCGGCCAAACGGCACTGAATCAAGCCTTCTCGGCCCGAGTGATGGCGGTCCTGGTGCTGCCAGCATTTACGAGACTCCAAGCCAAACCACAGTCACAGTCAATCGCGGTGTCGCCCGTCTTAGCAATGGCGAGCGATCAGTTGCAGTCGAAAATGCAACTCGAAAGCCAGTAGTGAAAACAGTTGTCGTTAAACCTTATGCTGAGTTAGAAGAAAGGGAAATTGAATACAACGACGATGGCACCATCAAAGAAATTGAATACGATTACGACAAACATCGCGTTCGCCATGCTCTGAAGCGCATCGGTAGGCTATTTGACTGATGAGTCAAGACCCTAGGGACTAATTGGCAATAATCGCATCCACAACTAGTCGGGCAGCGCCAATGATGCCGGCATCCGTACCTAATTGCGCCGGTAGAATCTCCACCTTCTCAGCAATACGCGGCAAAGTGCGATCGACGAATAACTCACGCAAGAGATCGTAATTAACAAACTTGCTCATGCCACCAGATACGAGGAAACAATCCGGATCTAAAGTGTGAGCCAAGCTAACCAGACCAGAAACCACATGCTCATGCCAGGTTTGTACAATTCGTTGAGCAACAACGTCACCACTTTGAGCATTTTCAATCACAAGCTCAACAGTGACCGTATCCGCCAACTGGGCCAATTCAGATTGTTCCTTACTAACCTGGGACAAGATTTCTTTTGCCGTGGCGAGAAAACCTTTGCCGGAACCAAATGCTTCCCAGCAATCAAATAATCCACAAGTGCAAAGCCTGCGATTGTCCATCGCTACTTTGATGTGACCGACCTCGCCAGCTGCCCAATGTGCACCGCGATAAAGTTTGCCAAACACAACGATGCCGCCGCCAATGCCTGTGCCCAGTGTGACCACACAAACACAAGCCTTCTTCGAAAGATTGGCCACATGTGTTTCACCATAAGCTGCCGCATTAGCATCATTTTCCACATGCACGGGCAACATAGTTTGTTGTTCGATAATGGTTTTGATTGGCGTGCCTTCCCAGCCTGGCAAATTGCCGGTTGAGCCAAGGATTTCTCCTGTCTCTACATTGACAATACCGGCTGTAGCAATACCGACACCACCGATGAGATTATCCTTTTGAAAGTCAGCAATTAGTTTGAGAATTGCATCAATAATTTTGCCGGCACCTTTTGGTGTTGGCACCTTGCGCACATCTGAAACAATCTTATTGTCCAAGATCATGGCGCAGGATAATTTTGTGCCGCCCAGGTCAATACCCAAAACCGGCATCTTATGTTTTATGTCTGTACCCTGTTGAGCCTGCTGAGAATTCGCCGCTCCCGTACCCTGAGCCATTAGATGCCCCCACCTAACTGACCGGCATCGGGATTGCCTTTCAAAATCAACTTATTGAAAGGAATTGGCTGTCCATAAAGCACATCAAAACCAAATCTGTTGATGCCACGAATTGTATCGTACGAAGCAATGAACTTAAGATCGGGTGGACCAATAGCAGCATTCACTGTTCTATAAGTAAGCAAATCGGAATCAAGATTATAGCCAAGCGATCCGCCAACCGCCAGCCATTTGAACAATTTGATGTCACCACCAAGGAATGTCGATTTGTTACCTTGAATAAATTGGTCGAAAACAAATGGAGACTGACCCTTAACTCCCGATTGTACATAACCAGTTTGCAAACGAACTCTATCTAAGCGCAAATCCAAAATTGGACCGGCTTGCGCCATGATCATGCTGTCGCCGGTTGAATATCCTCTCAAGCCTAATGAACTAAACACGTTCATGCGGGCACCCATCTTTTCATCGCCGAAAGAGAAGACTGGTTGCGTAACTGCCGAAATTTGTTCTTGCACACGCCAAGCCTTGGTACGCACATTTGGATTTCCGACGTCAAACAATTTCTTGTAATTAGGATTCAAGTTGAGCAAGCGCGGGTCGTCTTCTGCCCAACCTCCTGATGTACGGAAAGTCAGCGCCGCCAAATATGGAATTGTTCCGATTACCCGATAGTCAACTACTTCTGCCAAGTAACGGGCCCGACGAACACCAAAGATACCATCGTCCAAGAAACGGTTGATACCACTCTGGAATTTTGTGCTCTTAGTGATTTGATACTTCAGGTCTGCAACAACCAAATTAGAAACCGAGCCATAAGCCAAGTGACCACTCAAACGCATTCCTTCATATGTAATACGGCAGCCAGCGCCAATGTTTCCAGACTCATTGGTGCCGGAATATGAGTTCTTGCTACCAATTTGAATCAGCGGTGACACCATAAATGCACCTTGCTTACCAACAGCATAGTTAAAGCTGGGACCAATTGAGGTACCACCCATCTGCAAGTTATTGCCGATATTAAATGTGTGTGGGAAAAGCACACGGCTATTGGCCGCTCCCAAGGTCGCCGTAAATTTCGGCACCGGTACACCAAAACGTCCAAACATCATCCGGCCACCAAACACGGTAAAGTTGCCGGTTTCTTTGAATCGCTCGTATGTCATACGACGCGCTTTGAAAACAAAGCTTGGTTTGACCGGCAAAAAGGCATCAGGGTGCTGAGCCGCTCTCATCATTTCTTCAATGTTAGAAGTTGGACCATATTGCGAACTTCTTTCAATAAAAATTGGTTTAGGCAATTGCAGCGTGCCTTCCTTAAAGGCCATGCTGCCGCCTTTACCATAACCCTGACGAGCAATAATGTCAGAGCCTTGAATTTCCGTATCTGGATTAGTGATCAGATATTCGTCGGAAGTCAGCTTAAACTTAAATGCAGAACCAGTCGTCAATTGTCCATCGCGAATAATGCGCACACTGCCACGCGCATCAATTACTTGATTATTCTGGTCATACAAAATGGTGTCGGCTTCCAGCTTGGAATTTTCCCCACCAATTGTGACAACGGCATTGCCTGTTCCTAAAAATGTATTTGTGTCTTGATCATATTCAGTATCATCGGCCACCAATTGCACAGTACCCTTAAGGGTTGTATTTTCTGTCACACCAGAAACATCTTCGTCGGCACCACGCTCAGCCGAAAGCCATTTAGGTGCTGCTTTTAAACGTGGATCCGGTTTTTCTTCCGGCTCATTGTTGAGAACCTGGGCTTTCTTTTCCTCAGTATCGTCAGCCGCAGTCGTATCAATTTTAGGGATCAATGGCACAAGCAATGTTGGCGGCGGCGCGAGATTCTCATCTTCTGTATTACCAGCATCGGAACTAGCTGCAAATGCGTAGCCACCAAACTGGGCCGCCAGAAGCATTGCAGTTAAAAAAGACATTTGGATCTTGGCAAGCACAGAAGTGGGCTTTGACCCTGAGTTAGCCTTGAAGAAAATCATCACTCGAGTTTCTCAGTTACCGACGCGGATGTCAACAAAGATTGAAGATAGTATATATATTTTGCTTTCATATCAAGAATTCCAAACTCATCTTGCACTTCTCAATGTCAAGCAGGAACTTTATCAACTGTTGTTACGCCACTGGCAATTGTCATGACTAATATTCTTGCGGTTTGCTAAGCTAAGAATGAAGAATTTGTCATTTGGAAGCCACAAGGCTGGCTAACCGTCTAAGCTTGATTAGCTAATCCCAAATCAAGATATCCCTAAATCAAGTACGTAAACATGCAACCATTTCAATTTCAATCACCAACAAAACTTTTCTTTGGCGAATACACCGCCGCTTCTGCCTATGAGAGTTTGAAAGAACTCGGCTCAAGCAATCCCCTGATTGTTACCGATGCTAACTTGGTCAAAGCAGGCATACTAGAGCCAATTTTGGAGGCATTCCCTAAAAATGGTTCCGGCTCGCCGGTAATTTTTGATGATGTGCCGATGGACTCAGATTTGCACTCAGTGCAAAATGCCGTAAATTTGGCACGCGCGAAAAAATGCGATGGCATCTTAGCCTGTGGTGGTGGCTCTGTTCTCGACACAGCTAAGGCGGTCAACATTTGCCTCACATATGGTGGCAACTTACTTGATTATCAAGGCTTGAACAATCTACCAACCAAACTCTTGCCGCTTGTGGCAATTCCAACCACTGCCGGAACCGGCTCTGAAGTATCGCTTGTCGCCATGATTAAGGATTCAGATGAAGGGAAAAAACTGCTTTTTGGCAGCCGTTTCTTGGCGCCGGATCTCGCTATTCTAGATCCGCAAATGACAGTCTCGCTGCCAGCCAGACTAACAGCCGCAACCGGACTGGATGCACTCACACATGCAATTGAATCTTACGTTGCCTTAGCAGTTTCACCAATATCTGATGCACTATGTCTTGAAGCCATGCGCTTACTATTTAAGTCACTCGAGCGTGCCACCACAGATGGTGGCGACATCGAAGCGCGATCCGATTGTTTGGTAGCCAGCACGATGGCAGGACTAGCCTTCACCAATTCCGGTGTCGGCATCGTTCATGCTCTTGCCCATGCCACCGGGGCTCGCTACGGCACGCATCACGGCGCAACCAACGCAGTCTTCTTGCCTTTTGGAATGGAATTTAACCTTGAGGCAGCCGCCGAGCGCTTTGCTACCGCCGCTCGATATCTGCGGATCTCGACAAACACTGATGACCAGAAGGCTGCAAAGGATTTAATTGAAGCCGTTAGAAATCTAATCTTGAAGGTAAACCTGCCCCTGAGCTTAAAAGATCTTGGTGTGCCGGAGTTTAAAAATGGCGATTTAGAAGAATTAGCTATGCTGGCCAGCACAGATGCTGCGATAATGTTTAATCCTAAGGAGTCCACCCAGGAAGATATCGTTGCTATATACACGAGGGCCTATTAATGCCAGTATTCTCTAGCTCCGAGGAGCTACTTCACGTTATGAAAACTCTTTGGGAAGCAATTAAGGCTGACCCAACCATGTCCAGCCAATTAATTGATAGTCGGCTGGTTGGTCAATTTCAGTTCCGCGAACCAGACGGCATAATCACAATTGATTGTTCCGATGGTCAAAACTTCAAGATTATTGTTGGACCGACCGACATCAAACCAGTAATTGAAATGTCGATGAAATCTGACATCGCTCATGAGTTTTGGTTGGGACGCATATCAATCCCGGTGGCGTTGCTTACTGGCAAGATTGTCTCCAAGGGACCAACCCCAAAAGCTTTGGCCCTTCTACCAATCATTCGTCCAGCTTATTCCATGTATCCGAAGATTTTGGAAGCCGCACGAAAAAACGTATTAGTGAATAGCTAATTTCCTTGCCAGTTTGTACAAGTTAACCCATGCAAGTTAACCCATGAAAGTACTTTCCATTGGCGAGGTAGTCGTCGATTGGCTTGCTCGCGACATTGGTCGTCCTCTAAATGAGCAAAGCGATTTTTGCCGCCAAGTTGGTGGCAATGCCGCAAACGTTGCCATTGGTCTGGCTCGTCTAGGATTGCAATCGTGCTTGATTGGTAAAGTTGGGCAAGACTTTCATGCTGAATATCTCAGAATGTCCTTAGAAAAAGAAGGCGTTGATCTGTCTGCCGTGATTACCGATCCTCGTTACGGCACAACTCAGTGTTATATAACCACTCGTGCCGATTCCAGTCACAGCTTCATAGAATGGCCCCGACCACATGCAGCACAAATGCTGGCAGCCGATGAGGTAAACCCGGCACACTTTGATTCCAGCTGGGCAATTTGTGCCACGGGAATTTCCATGACCTATGAACCACGACGTGGCGCCATTGAACGGGCAATTGATCTGGCTGTGAAAAATAATTTGATCATCTCCTTTGACGGCAGCATGCCTTCCGATGCTGATGACAAAGCCAAAGAGGCCACGGAAAAGATTTTAGCCAAAGCTCATATATTGAAATTCAATGAACACGAATTGTGCTTCTGGTCAGACAACCATACCGCCGATATTGAGACTGCCGCAAAATTATTGTTTGCCCGATACCGACCACAAGTGCTTTGTGCCACGGCAAGTTCGCGTGGTGCATTTATTGTCACAGAAAAATGTTTCTTGCCGATCAAAGCCTATTCAGTCAAAGCGGTAGACGAAGTTGGAGCCGGTGATGCATTTGTGGCAGGAATAATTGCCGGCATTCACGCAAAATTGGCGGCGAGAGAAAGCCTCACGGCCGCGAATCTGCAAAGCCTCAATGCCGAAGACTGGCACATGGTTGGTCACATGGCATCGGCTTGTGGAGCACTTGCCACTACCAAGCTTGGTGCTGTCGCCAGTCTGCCAACTGAAGCAGAAGCCAAGTCATTAATATCGTCAAATCTACGGGCTTAGTACTTTGCCACAAGCAAATAAGTATTCAACTATATTGAACATACTTGTAATTTGATTGACGGGAATTTCTTCCTTCAATTTGTAAAACTCCACACAAAGTCCACAAGCTAATACTTCCGAACCAGCCTCGCGAAAATCATCCAGCACTTTGCGGCACGAGTTTGCCTTAGCCATGAGTTTCACGCCTGTGTTTGCCATTAAGATGGCGTCCGGTCTTTGTCCGGATTCATAGATAGTTTGCAAAAACAAATTGATCAAGGTGCGACTAAATTCCAGATCACCTTCACCAAACATATCTTTAGTCAAGAAAACTACAACGCCTGTCTTTGCCTTGTCAATTTGCAATTGGCTTTGCTGAATTTGTTCTGCCTGAGCATCACCGTGATCAGCTTGAGCAGAACGGCTGATTGTCACGAGATAAGAAGAATCGTTTTTTTGCGCAACGGATATTTGAGCACGAAAATAATTTGCCAATCGTGTGAGGTTATTCACATTTATTTGATCATCCACAATTGCGCGAACTTCTTGCACGCTAGCATCATCAAGCAATTTCTTTGTCGCCAAGACCGGTTGTGGACAAGTTAGCCCGCGCAAATCCAATTCTTTCTTGCTCATTGTCAACCAATTCCTTCAGCGCTGTCCAAGCAATTTAGACAATTGAAATTGTACCCGGATGACCACCGTCAAACCGACCAATCACACTTGCCTCGAGACCATTTTTCAGTAGATCGGCAAGCAGAGCATGCGCTTGGTTTTCTTCACAAGCAAGCAGCAAACCACCTGAAGTTTGTGGATCGTAAAGTAAATCAATTAGGGCAAGTGAAATCTGGTTGTGATCGTAAAGCACGTTTTCTTGATAAGCAGTGCGGTTAGTGTAGGCGCTGGCGGGAATAAATCCTTGCGCGCAAGCATCTTCCACTTCTGAATATATAGGAACGGCTTTCGCCTCGATTGAAGCAGAAAGTTTGCTGCCACGTGCCATTTCCAATACATGTCCAATCAAACCGAAGCCGGTAATGTCAGTTGCTCCATGAATATCGTATTGGCTGGCAATTTCAAGAGCGCGTGCATTGAGACTAGTCAAGCTTTGGAGAAGCTTATCTGAAGCGGATTTTGAAAGAAGACCCGCCTTCTGAGCTAAGAGTCCAACACCTGATCCGATTGGTTTGGTCAAAATAAGATAATCACCATTTTTGCCACCACTGTTTGTCAGTATTTTGTCCGGATGAACAAGTCCGCATACTGACAAACCATAAATAGGTTCCGATGCTGAGATGGAATGACCGCCTGCCAATGCCGCACCGGACTCGGCAATTTTGCTTGCACCGCCACGCAAAATTTCTTGCATGGTTTCGGGAGGATAGTCACATGCCGGGAAACAAAGGACATTGAGGGCCAAAATTGGTTTTGCACCCATAGCATAGACGTCAGATAGAGCATTGGCAGCAGCAATTTGTCCAAATATATAAGGATCGTCAACTAGTGCCGGAAAAAAATCTACCGTTTGCACAATTGCCAAATCATCGGAAATTTTATAAACAGCAGCATCCTCGAAATTTTCAATCCCGCAAATCAATTCTTTTGGACTAACCAATTTCAATCCGGCAAGCATTTCAAACAACGCAGAGGAACTAATTTTCGCTGCGCAACCTTGCGCCTTTACGGAGGCCGTTAGTAGAGGCAGTTGCTCACTTTGCCTATCATCAGATGTCTTTGTCATTACAATTGCATATCTCCGAAAAAGCTTTTAAGTTAGTTTCACGATTTTCTTTTCAATCATAGGCGTTTACCTCTTCAAAAAATCGTCGCAAGAGTGTAGATTGTATCCTTTGTAATGTTCCATACGGAACTCTTCTTGCGTAAACGGTTTCCTGATAGATGCACTTGCGAACGTCTATTCACTTGGGGAACGCTTTCACAGTTTTAGTTTCTCACTCCTCTCGTTAGAATAAAGGGTCTTCGCATGCCAAAGAAAGTACTAGTAGCACTCCCTCAAGGTTTGCTTGAGCAAATTGATTTTGTTGCCCAATTTGAACACCGTACTCGCTCTGATTTAATACGCGAAGCAATGCGTCGTTACATCGATGGTTTCAGACGCACACAAGGTCCTCGCATGTCTGTATCCACTGTCGGACCTCAAAAAGTCGCCCTCTTAACTGATTCTGAGTAATTCTCCCATCCGCAGCTTGACTTCAGGTGCTTGGGACCCTAAGATAGCCCATACCCCCAGTTTATTGGGGGCATGAGTCCAAATTCGGGGCGCCAAAGCCATGAAATGGGGTAATATCTTCATTCTGGAGACAGTCTTCACGCTGGTCATCTTGCTGTTGTTTGGTTTCATCAAGTTGCCCAAGTTTATGCGTCGAAGAAGGTTGTCTTGGCGGTCTCCTTGGGGATACTTTACGGATAGAGTGCCGAAAACGGACCCTGGCTTTGTGCCAGATAACGACCGTGACTTCCTCCACAATACCAACACTGCCTATGGTGGCATGAAGGGATTTGGCGATTACGGTGTGTTTACGGGTTTTGGCGAAATGGGCGAATTTTAGTTAAGTGTCTTACATTTTTCCTTCTTGGCTCATTGTTCTTTCAATAGCAGGTCTTAGTGCTTTGCTATTGAAAGAGAAAAATGGCGTGATCGCCAAGCGGATATTTGTTGTCCTGATTTCCATATTTGTTTTTGTTGCCTTGATTGGTCAGGCCTTTGGACCAGAAAGGCAAACCCGCGTCTCGCCTATTATTGAAGCGGACAGGGCGGAACTCTATTTGCGCTTTAATTCGGCTTTGCAGACGCTGCAAAAGGGTGTCACCGATACGATTGATAAAAGAGCAAATCTGCCTGGCTCAATTTGGTCGGCTCACCGTCCGCCAAGTTCCCGGTCACAAGATTTTTTGCTCGAAGCCAAAGGTCAACTGGCAAAAACATTAGCAAAAAATCCTGACTCCATTGCCATAAAAATCCGCATGGCTATTCTTCTTGCCTCTCATGGCAGCGCCGAAGAAAAGGAGCGGGCACGAGCTCTCTTACAAGCAGCAAGCGCATCGACTGAACCAAAATATGCCGAAATGTCCAAGGTCTTGTTGGCTATTTATTTCCCCGAGCAAAGCAAAAGTGCGCCAACTAGTCTCGACCTCAAGCGAGACGAAAAAAAGTTAGAAAGTACAATCAAGAAATATTTGCCGCCAGGCTGGAATCAAGACACAGTTTTGATGCAACTTTATGTTGTCTCGCATGATCAAAAATCCATACGGGATTTACAAGCATCAATCGATAACAAATCGTCCCGCTTACTGATCAATTCGATGATTGTAATTGTCGTGGCATTGCTCGTAACATTTATTGGACTAATTGTCATCTTATTGCAACTTGCTTCCCTTGCTTCTCACTCCGGCATGGCAAAATCAAAGCCAACGCAAACCTATGGAGCCCAAAAGCCAACGGATAAACTGCCTTGGAATTTCAAGACGACCTATCTTGTTTTTATCTTCTGGTTAGCCACTCAGCTTATCGTTGCTTATTTTGCTCAAAGTTATCTTCGTCCGATTAATTCAACAAGCACAGCCGCTCTGTCGGCACCACTCGCTGCCGCATTACTCATGGCCGGAACTTATTTATGCGAGAATGTGCCACCACTTTTTTATATCAATTGGCTCGCCTTGCGCCCGCACAAAATCAATTTCGCAGATGGAATCAAACTCAGACTGCATACAGAATCGGCAGGCTTGATCAAATTGGTCTTTGCCGGCTTTCTTACTTGGTCTGCCGCCATGCCAATTGTAATTTGTGCCTTTATGGTAGCCGCGTATTTCTTTGGCTCCCAAGGATCAAGCAATCCAGTGATTGCCCTGGTACTCGAAGCTTCTCGTACCTCCAACATTCTGGCTACCAGTTTGTTTTATGTAACCTTGGGTGTACTGGCACCGGCCTGTGAAGAACCACTGTTTCGTGGATTCTTATATCAAAGCATGCGTTCGCGCTACGGCATCCTCATATCGATGATTGTCAGCGCTTTACTTTTTGCCGTTTTGCATTTGGATCCTGGTGGCATGCTGCCCTTATTTTGTCTTGGCTTTGTTTTTGCCTACACGTTCGAACGAACCCAAAGCTTGATTCCGAGCCTGGTTGCACACGGGCTTTGGAATTCCGGCACATTTACTTTACTTTTGCTTCTCTTTTCCTGGTAAATCGCTAAAATATTTTGGCGATTTGGGCGATTCACCAAGCAATCTTGACATTTTCTGGCAAAATGGAAGTAAGACCATTTGCTGGAGAATAGCTTATGGCAGAGGCAAGACAGTCCTTATCTAATAAATTAGTCCTCAAATCCAAGCCTTACGGGAGACGCCGAGGGCTTATTCCAATGGTGTTTTGTCTTTCCATTAGCTGGTTATTTGCCCTTGCCTGGTTTTTGACTGCCGTGTGGCTGATAAATTTTCACATCCTTTTTGCTGCCGCCATTGCCACCTCGACGATTCTTTTTTCCGTTTATTTAGGTTATATGTCCTACAAAATAGTGGCTGAATCATATCGTGACTATACCTTTGAACTAACTGAGTCAGAAGCAGTTCTGAAAGTAGTCGATCGGCTGCGTCATGCATCAATGACAAAGATGGTATTGCTTGACGACGTAAAGTTTGCCGAATATTATCCCTTCACCGATTCTGCCACCATTATTTTTCATGCACCGTATACTGACATGGAAGTACCGCTTTGGCCACTCGAGCATGAAGGTGAAGACGTTGTCGACTTTCTCGAAGGACGCGGCGTTCATGTGATCAATGTCCAATCCGACGAGAAATTTCCGGATTGACATGGCGCAATACAAATAACTCAGTCCCATGCAGAGAAAACTCCAAAATTTGCGCCGCCATGAATTTTTCATGCCACCATATGCGGTGCGCTTAGGATCAAATTCACCCGGCCCTGCGTTCTGATTTGCCGATAAACACTTTGGCTCTACGCCGAGCCGGTGCGATGGCGGCAAATACATGAACGTCTCTCTTTAATTGCAGTAACAGACCAACAATGCGGTCTAGCGTAAAGCTCGACATCTTTCCATTGAGAATATTGGACAGGATTGGTTGGGTGGTCTTCAGTTCCTTCGCCAATTGCCGTTGAGTTTTGCCGCCTTTTATAATAACTCCCACAGCATCCTGAAGTTGCATGAACAAATAGCTTTTCAAAGAGAGTAATGCTGCTTCTTCTGGGCTATGTCCCATGTCCAGAAAAAAATTGCCTGAACCTACAGGATTTAGCTGTTCACCTTTCTTGCTCACTGTTCTAATCTCCATTTGATAAGCGCCTTTAGCCGCTTCCTTGCTAACTCTATATCCCTTGGCGAGGTCTTCCTTGAGGTTTTCGAGCTTATTACATGCAACACATAAACAGCTTCTTTGAATTTTGCAACATACATAGCCCTATATTGCGATTTCGTGGAGCCCTCAACCACCTTGATCTCCCGCACACCTGGTCCAATCGATGGCATCTCTCGGAAATGCATAGGTTCACAGTTCCATTGGACTCTTTCCAGCTCATGTCCCAAATCTTCCTGTACTTGCACTGGCCAGCTACGCACCTCATCCCTCAGGTGTTCCATCACCCACTGCAACTGCTTAGGAGGTATTTTCGCTTCTCGCACATTTGCATTATACTAAATTCGATATACTTGTCAAATAGCGACTAATAACTTGGAGTATTTTGCTTCCAGTCACAATTGCGGCTGTGTATAGTCTATTTTGCGTGGTCATATGGCTCAGCGATGGAAATATCATTCGAGCCGGCACAATGAGCCAGACCGCAATCGCAGAATTAGTAAAGAGCCTTGATGTCACATGATGAACTTCCCTGCACCAGCCAATGGTGAGTGAACATATTGGTGATGATCCGCTGCGTGGTCATTTGTTTGTTTTCAGCAACAAGAATCAGGATTGCGTGAAGGTGTTATTCCATCGCCATCCAGACAAGACCTGAATATAAGAAACTTCTTCGCTGGATTTACACAAGGAGAAATAAGCAATTCTTAAGACCGCTGACTTATAAATGTCGTAGAATTTAATTTCCATTGGAGCCATTATTTTCGGACGTGACCTGACGTGAAAAAGTTAGTTCCCTTTCTGATGATGTTGTTGGTGTTGTTTTGGGCAGCACCACATGCAGGTTGTCTTTGCAAGGCATCTGCACCAAAGGAAAACAAAGGGCGGGCCGTATTTGTAGAAGCTCAAAGTGAGCATAGTTGTTGTCAGGGGAGAATGACAACAAGTTGCAAATTACCGGATACGTCTTTCAGCAATAGCAGAAATTGCTGTGGCATGAACGGTTATTGCTTGCCAATGGCTAACAATTCTCCATATCCCGCAGGGCAGATTGAGCAAGCCAATTTTCAGATTGCATTGCCTTGCAGTTTTGACAATCTACAGAGCACGGTCCACCGATTGCAGACATCGAAAACAAATCGGGCGCCGCCATATATAGTCGGTTTGGGTTCAAGCAAGACATACTTATTTAAACAAACTCTGCTTATTTGATATAAGCCACCAACAGTGTTGAGTGGTGGTTTTCGCTTTGTTAAAGCAACCTGGTTTATTGCTAGGGCTTGCTTGAGAAGTTATCTATATCCGAAGCAGGGTTTTTTATGAGCAAACTAGGTGTCAGGCTAATTTTTTTAGTAGCCACTATTCTACTATTGGCAGGATGGAATAACGGCTTTTGTGCGGAGCAAGAAAAGTGGCTTGGCTTCATTGTCGACAAGCAATGCGCAGATTCAATAAGAGGTAGCACCGAGGCGGAAAGCTTTGTGCAAGCCCATACCAAAGACTGCGCACTTATGTGCAAAGACAAAGGTTTTGCCTTTTATTCTCACGGCAAATGGTTTGGCTTTGATGCTAAGGGCAGCGGTCTGGCATTGAAAGTATTGCAGGAAAGCAAGAGACCTCGGGGTTTTTATGTCGAGGTTATAGGCAAAGCCCAAAACCAAATATTGTTGGTCGAGACTATAAAAGAGGTGCAACAACCAAGATCCAATAAGCATCATGGGGTAAACCACAATGGCACCTACTAACGATTATCTTTCTTCAATTTTGAGCTGGATGCGGCGAAACTTCTGGGGGCTTGCCACCATAGGTGTAATTACCATTGTTTGCATAATTATCGTGCAGGTATTTAAGAAACCTGGACAGATGAGTGTCATTGAGTCGCAAGCTATGGATATGACGGCGATGGTACCGCCTGTAGGGGCTGTGCCTGTAGGAATTGCTCGTGTTCATGAGCAAGCTATTGAAGGTTCTGTTACTTACACAGGAACAGTGCAAGCTTTTGTTGATGAGGATATTTATCCGCGTATCACTGGTCGCATTACAGCCATGCCCGTATACCCGGGAGACCAGGTAAAAAAGGGGCAATTGCTTGTGCAATTGGACCCGCTGGAGTCGGAGTATAAGGCAAAGCGTGATGAAGCTTTTTATGCTGAAGACGCAGCAAAGCACAATGCCGGAATTGCCAAAACCGAGTTTGCACAAAAGAAGTACGAATTGCAAGCAGCAGAAAAGGCGGAAGAGGCCGCGAAAAAAGCAATCGAGGAAGCAAACGCAAATTTGAAGTATTGGATTCCAGAAGTAGAAAGAGAAAAGGTTCTTTACGAGAAGGCGGTAATTTCCCTTGACGAATACCAGAGGGAATTATCCTTGTGTGAGGCTGCCCGAGCACGTGTCCAGCAATCAGAAGCCAAACTACAGGAAGCAACCAACACAAAACTAGCAGCGCAAGCAGCTTTGGATGAGATGATTCATCACATTGGGCATCAATATGCATTGTCCAAACAGGCAAAAGCAACACTTGCAAATGCCAGCATCTATCAGAACTACACAACTATTTCTGCCCAGGACGATGCTGTTGTGACTAAAAGAGTCATCAGTCCAAACGTGGTAGTAAACCCGGGGATGTTACTTCTTAAATTAGCCCATGTAAAGCAAGTACGCATACAAGCAGAGGTAGCCAGTGATGATGTAGAGAAAATCAGGCTGGGAAACACAGTATATATAAAAAGTTCGCAAGGGAGTAAAGACGAACTTACAGCTCAAGTAACCTCAATTTTTCCAGCTGCAGATCCCACCAGCCGGACATTTACGGTAGAGGCCTTAATTGACAATCTTGTTGACGGTAAAAGTATTGGTTCGCAGAAACAAAATCAGATTGAAGCTGTAACCCAATACCGGTATCTACCCGGTCAGTATGTTGTAATGCGCATAGAAACAGGCAAACATGAAGGGCTTGTCATACCGACAAGTGCTGTTGTGTGGAGGGAAGGAAAGGCTCAGGTCTGGAAGGCCGTATCCAGCGGGGAATCTGACACAGGCAAAGCGTATCAGTGTCCAATGCATCCGGAAGTTATCTCAGATAAGCCTGGCAAGTGTCCTAAGTGTGGCATGTCCTTGGAACCGGTGAAGCAAGAAAAGACTGCCGATACAAAGCCTGAATACACTTGCACTATGCATCCTGAGGTTATTTCTGATAAGCCTGGTAAATGCCCTAAATGCGGTATGGATCTTGTACCCAAAAAAGTTGGCGGTCGGCAAGTTGCGTATCTAGCGGACATAACAATCGGATTAAGCAACCCTGATAAAACGGAGGTTTTGACTGGTCTTAAGGAAGGCGACGAGGTAATTTTTGCCGGTTATGCCAATTTGCAACCAGGGATGCCCGTGGTGGCAACGGAGTGGGGATCGCAAGGTCCGAAAGAGCTGCCTCTGGCATCAGAGGTAGCCGGTAATCGCCTTGATGCAAGTAATAACTGGAAGCAGGAAGAAATGCGTGATCATCTAATGGTAGAGACTTCACTTTCTCCAGCTAAATCTAGTGCTAATTCCATAATTGTTAAACTGAGCAAGCACGGCGGTGGTGCAGTAGTCGGTTCCAGAGTAAACATAAAAACATCGATGCCCGGAATGAACATGACCGGCCCAACGCTTAGTGGTATCACTGGAGCTAATGGAGAAGCGGTGATGAAGAGCAACCTATCAAGCGGGCTTTGGCAGTTGCAAATATCGATAGGTGTTCCTGGACAAGCGGCTGTTGAAAGCACCCTTGATGTTGAGGTGCCGTAACTGATGTCAGAGCAAGAAACTACAAGGACAGAAGTCCATCCAGAAGAAAAAGGAAGCCGGCACGGTTTTAACATAAGCGCCTGGTCCATTGAGCATCCTTACACTATCGGTGCTTTTTATTTGGCAATGGTGATTCTGGCAATTGTAGCGATTGGCTTTTACATGCCGAAGCGCCTTATGCCTTACGTGCAAAGTCCAATGGTTGGAATTATCAGTATGCAACCCGGATTATCTGCTGACGAAATGGAGATATATATCAGCAAGCCGATTGAAGAGCGAATGGTAGACATAAGAGGCGTCCGCTTCATTCGCTCAACCTCACAAGAAGGTTTATCGATAGTATCACTAGAATTCCCCTATGGGACAGACATGAAAAGGGCACAGGTTGAAGTACAAACGCTTATGAGCGTTGTTCAGGCCGACTTACCTGTAACAGGGGCCAACCTAAAGCCGTCATGGGTATTGTTAATAGATCCATTGAACTTACCGGTGCTTACCTTTAATTTGACGGCACCAGGGTGGGACCCCGTCAGGCTAAGAGAGCTTGCAGATAACCAGATAACAAATCGGCTGAAACAAGTGCCTAATGTTTGGTCCATATATGCATTTGGCGGTTATAAAAGACAACTGCAAGTGCTAGTTAACAGGGACAAACTAAGAGGTTTTGGGCTGTCTATTTTAGATGTCAGAGATGCCATAGACAAGCAAAATATTGCCAAGCCGGCCGGTCGACTCACATATGGAGGCAGTGAATCCATCGTCCGTATTGATACCTTAGCGCAATCATCTTCGAGCGTAGAAAATTATCCAATAAAAGCAATCGGTAATCGGGTCATTTATGTAAAAGATGTAGCTCGCGTGGTGGATACGTATTGGGAAAAACGTGCTGCCTATCACCATGTACATGACGGCAAGATTGAGCCTGGAATTGAAGTAAGTGTGATTCAAACTCCGGAGGCAAGTTCTCCACAGGTAATTGCCGGTATCAATAAAGAAATTGCTCGACTGGAAAAGGATTTCCCAGGGATTCACTTTGAGGAAAGTTACGACAACTCGCGCTTTGTTGACATTCTTTTACGCAACATGGTTGAGGAATTAGGCTTAGCAATTTTGCTGACAGGAATTGCGGTTCTTCTTTTCCTGGGTGAATGGCGAGCAACCATGATTTCGATGATTACAATACCGATCTCGCTTGCCATGGCTGTGCTTTGTTTGATTCCTTTAGGGCTAACCTTAAACAGCTCCACCTTAATCGGTTTGCTTTTATCTATAGGTCGATTGGTCGATGATTCAATCATTGATATTCATGCCATTGAACGCCATTTAAGAATGGGTAAAGATCCAAAGACTGCCACCATTGATGGTATTACAGAAGTTAGGCTTGCCGTTGCCGCCTCTACCTTGGTGTTGATATTGGCGTTATTGCCTTTGTTGTTTTGTGGCGGCATAGTCGAGCAAATGTTTGTCGGACTTGTATGGCCGATTATTTTTGGTTTGTTGGCCTCGTTTCTTGTGTCGTTGACGTTAACGGCAGTGTTGGCGGAGAAATTTTTGAGGGCTAAACCAACATCTTACGATAATGTTCGCGAATTTTGGCTTGAGAAACAATTGAGAGTGCTCATACTGGAGCCGTTTGACAGAATGTTGACTCGGCTTGAGGAAGGATACGGGCATTTGGTGGCATGGATGCTCAAACACCGCTTTATCAATATGGCTCGCATTCTCTCCACTATAGTTATCGGCTTCACTTTCTATAACTTCATCGGCAGCGAAATGATGCCACTGGCTGATGTTGGACAAGCCTATGGTGTACTTGAGGTAACACCGGGTCTGTCATTTGAAAAGACAGAGCAAATATCAACAGCTGTGGAAAAGATTATGCTCAAGCACCCTGAAATTAAGCACGTGTCGGCAGAACTGGGCATCGATCCCGGCGGCACATATTTCAACGGCTATAACATGCCTGGTGTAAATTTTGCCACCTACATGATTACCTTGAGCGACAAAGATGAACGGAAAAAGACAATTTGGCAGGTAATCGATAGCATCCAGAAAGAGGCTATGGAAACAATTCCTGATATCAGACGGCTGCAAATAAAGGAGATGGGTTCTGATGTCATGGCAAGTTCTCAGGCACCCATTTCCATTCTTGTTACTGGTCCCGATGCAAATATCCTTTCTTCCTTAGCTGAACAAACGGCAGACATTGCCAGAAACACTTACGGCATGCACCAGGTGGCAACAGACTGGGCGATGAAGAAACCTGATTGGGAAATAAAAATTGACCCTCGACGGGCACAAGAGCTTGGGCTTACGCCAAGCGAAATTGCTGACCAAGCGTATTTTGCCATTACCGGTGCCATAGCTAATGAATACTACCGCCTTCCTAATGTCAGGCAAAGAACTGTTTATATCCGCTATGACGAACCGGCACGGCGAGATCCTCATGATCTTGGACTGATGACGATTACAACTGCCGATGGCAGGCAGGTGCCATTAAAATCAGTAGCTAGTTTGGAATACAGAAGTGCACCAACAGTGATAAGTCATGATCAGATGCGGCGAGCCATTACGGTGATGGGCTATTACAGAATGAATGAGCCTCCGTCAATGGATGTGGCTATGGATGTGATGATGAAGGCCATGTCAAAACTTAATTGGCCGCCCGGGTACACGATTGAAATGCGTGGTGATATGACGCAGATGATGGATGCGTTTGGGCGACTGCTTACCGGCTTACAACTAGCTGTGCTCTTTATTTTCCTTGTACTTGTGGCGCAATTTAGAGGATTCTTACAACCTCTGCAGATGATTTTTTCGTTGCCGCTTGAATTATCAGGTGTCTTTTTTGCACTTTGGCTTGCTCATCAAGCTTTTTCCAGCGTCTCCATTATGGCGGTTATTATTCTGACCGGTATGGACATAACCACTGCCATTTTGCTTATTGACCAAATTTTGCGCTATCGCCGTGAAGGAATGCCTCGTGACGAAGCAATCATCAAAGCCTGTCCTGTAAGGCTGCGTCCCATATTGATGACATCAGTTATTACAATCATTGTAATGTTGCCGGTATCAATTGCGCCAAGGACAGGCATGGACGCTTACTCGCCTCTAGGAACCGTGGTGGTTGGCGGACTTATCGTCGGGACGATATTGAGCCTTCTTGATATTCCTATTATGCATGCTTACATTGATGATTTGATTAACCTCTTAAATCGCAGCAAAGAGAAATGGTTTGGAAAAAACAGAGGGGTATCGTAAGCGTGTCAATGAATATGCATAGAACAATAAAATTATTTCGCTTTGGTCCCGGCACTGCAATTACGCTGATTGGATTGATAGCCGTTCTTATTTGGCAAGTCTTTCTGCCACAGAAGGTAAAAGTCGAACGTCAGATCGTGAGTGAACCGAGCATCGCAAATTCGGCAGCACCGAGCGTTAGCAACTTGCTTACGTGGAAGGAGGAGCTTGCAATTACCAAGGAACAGTTAATTGGACTGCAACGACTACAAGCTGACGAGAAGAATAAGCTGGCACCACTGGAAAAAGAGATTGATCATTTTTATGGTGAGTTCAACAGTCTTGTCGAAAAACATAAAGATCATCCGGTATCACTTAATGCCATAAAAGAAGCATCTCGGATTGTTTCTGCATTAAGCTTCAAGAAACGACAAATAATCAATGAATACAGTGAAGCCGGACTAGCAATTCTGAGTCCTGAACAGACAAGTCTGGCAAACAGCATGGCTAAGAGAACCAAGCATTTAATCGGGAGGCGGCAGAAATAGTTAAATG
This sequence comes from Candidatus Obscuribacterales bacterium, assembly GCA_020050685.1. Classification (GTDB taxonomy): domain Bacteria; phylum Cyanobacteriota; class Vampirovibrionia; order Obscuribacterales; family Obscuribacteraceae; genus JAGVKG01. Next base: position 51,932 of record JAGVKG010000016.1, read on the forward strand.
AAATTGTGGTCGCCTCTTTTAGCAATGTTGGTAAGTGCCCTATTAATACTTGGCACCAGTAATTGGTGTCGCGCACAGGGACTTGATCAATTGTTACCGAAAGCTGATGTCGGCAAATCAACCAGTACTCATGAAGTACTTTCCGGCAATCCAATCAAGTTAACCATAACCAAAGAAGCGCCGGCAGCAGATCTGCCGGATGTGACAGGTAACTACAGCCTTGATCAGGCAGTCAAAGTTGGACTTGAACATAATCTTGATCTCAGTCAATTGGGTTCGGCAACCAAAATTGCTGCTGCCAATACACTAACGGCTCTGGCTAGATTTGGCCCAATGATATCTTTCAACCCTTTTTATACTGTTTCATCCCTCAGCCAAATGGGCTTTTATCCAAACGATGGGTTAGGATTACTTGCTACACCAATGCAACCTATTGTGAATGGAAATTCCCTCAGTGTAATTTTTTCAGGCATGCAGCCTCTATATACTGGTGGCGCCCTCAAAGGTATTTACAAGGCAACGAAGGCGATTGAGAAGCAATCACTGTCAGCCCATCAGGCAGGACGGATTGAAACATCGCGAAAAATCAAAGAAACCTACTGGAAAGCTGCCTGGAATGAGGCCAAGTTACGTGTTGATAGTGACTATGTCAAGTTTCGTGCCTGGTCCAGTGCCAACATCAAGGAAAAAATGCTTGTAGGCAAAGTGCCTCGTGCGGATTATCTGCGCGAGGAAGCCGAACTAGCTAAAGCCCGTGCTCAATTGAATCAGGCTTATCGCGAGTTCAACATCAGTCTAATTCAACTGAAAGTTGTGATGGGGGCCAATATTGCTTCACTTATAACATTGAGCGATCCTTTGGAGTTTGCAGAGAGCAGTACTGATTTATCCAACTATATGAAAATGGCCGCACTCAATAGACCTGAAATTAAGCAAGCACAAAGCAGAATTGCGGAAATGAAAGGTAAGCAACTGATGGCTCGCAGCAACTATCTTCCGCACGTGGATTTGTGGGGGCTGGGGAGTAATATTACAGGCAGCTCTCCCGATGGAAATGCCAGTGGTCGTTGGGGAGGCATGGTTGAAGTTGTCGGACATCTTACGCTTTTTGACTCAGGAAGGCGCCGCGGTGAACTAAGAGCGGCTACAGAAGCCATCCGCCAAGCTGAGTTTGCTTCTCAGCAAGTCCAATTGAAAGTAGCACAAGACGTATCTGAAGCCTGGGTGGAGCTTGATTTAGCAAAACGCAACGTGGAGTTGGCAAAAGCGCAAGTGGTATCAGCCGAGGAAGATCAAAGGCTGTGGCAGGCAAGATATAACATTGGCAAAGCAATCGCACTGGAGGCTTTTGACGCCTCTGTAAAGTTGTTTCAAGCTCGACTGTCATTACTGGAAGCAATTTATCAATATCGACTGGCTCAAACCCGAATAACCTGGGCCAGTGGCAATATCTAACACATACAAGGAGGACGGAACATGAAAATAGCAAAGGGCATTCTTACAGGCATAGGTTGTCTGATAGTACTATCAGCCTGCAGCCCGGGAGAACAAAACACAGAACCTGGTGGCACAAGTGTTACAACAAGCACAGAAATAGGTACTAGCGCAGGGCAGTCCGGCGGTAAAGCCTATGAAGGCACCATTTCTGGTGTCATTAGTGACAGCATGTGCGGAAAAGATCATACTGGCATGGGTGAGCTTGGAAAAGATCCTATCGATTGCACTAAACAGTGCGTTGAAAGAGGGGCAAAGTATGTACTGGTGGAAGAGAAAAGTGATGACGTATATAACCTTTCAGATCAGCGTAAAGCAGCAGATTTTGCAGGAAAGACCGTAACTGTTGCAGGACATATAGATCCTGCCGAAAAAGCAATTCATGTGCATAGTTTGAAGGGTAAGTGATGATTGTCGCTAATTGAACTGGTCTATTGTCATTACGAATGGGAGATCGAAACGGAAACCAGAAAACTTACAGAGAAATTTTTGAGGGGAGAACGGCTCATCAAATGGTAAGAAAATTTTTCTATCTACTAGCTTTGGGTCTATACCAGGTTGGCTATTATTTAGTTGTATTGGCAATTATGCAGCTGCCTGTCTTAGCCCAGGAAATGAAAGCGCTTCCAAGTGGACCAAAGACACAATTTGGCCAGCCGACTCTATCTATATTGAAGCCGACTCATGGTGAGACTTTTGGTAAGGAGTCAATTGTTGTGGACATAGCTGTTGAAAATTTTGATCTGGTTGTACCGGAGCCACGTTTTGGTAAGCCAACCAATAAACCTGTAGGACATCTGCATATTTTCTTGGATTCCAATCCTCTTATTGCAACCAATAGTCGCAGACTCATGATTGGCACCAATGCAGATGGCGATCTTATGGCACGCGGCTGGCATAACTTAACGGTTGAGGTTGTTGATGAGGACCATAACGTGCTAGATCCACGGTTATATAAACAAGTTCAATTCTACGTGTCATATGACGGTAGCCAACGTGGAGACGGAAATGTTGATGGTGGTGGCGTATCTGGCTTTGTCAAATAGGATAGATTCGAATGGGCAGGAGAAAGTTTGAAAAAGATCTAAACCTGTTCATCTAACAGCACGCATAGTGTTGCCATGCAGATAAAATATATTGCACGATATGGAGAAGTATTTATGAAAACATCAAGATTATTAGTAAAAGCCGCAATGTTGATAAGCATCTCCTCTGCTGCCTTAGCGCACGGAGAACAGCATGACTCTCACCAGTCTGCTGTACGGTCGGGCACCATTTACGGTGTCATAAGTGACAGCATGTGTAAATCGGATCACTCTGCGATGATCAAAAGCGGTCACGGAAAAGATGCGGTCACATGTACGGAGGCGTGCTGGAAAGAAGGAAACAAGGCTGTTCTGGTAGACAAGAAAAACAATGTGGTCTACTCCTTAACAAACCCTAAATCGGTAACCAAATACGCCGGTAAGACTGTGGCGGTAACAGGACACATTGATGATAGTACGAAAGTGATTCACGTTCACAGCATAAAGGGGCAATGAGTACTGCCGAAACGCCCGGAGAAAGAATGCCGTGACTGAACAAGAATCCTCTTCGTCCAACAAGATTCAGCTTCTACAACGGCTTCTTCTTCTGACGCTTACTGTCGGCTTTCTAATTCTCCTCTTAGAAATTCGCTTCCAGCACTCGATAGTGATGGGAGAGAAATGGCAGTCTTGGATTCCGATTATCTACCTAATCATTTTGCTAGTTCTAGTGCCAATCGGCATGAGATTTTTTCACCGCTTCGGACAAATCATGCTAGTCGTTCTTTTTACTGGACTCATACTTATTGGCACCTTGGGATTCTTGTTTCACTCTAAAAGCAAGCCTATACAAGCCCTGTCGCATGTTATAGCGACAGATCTAGAAGAACCAGGTCATATAAAGATCTCAAACGAAAGTGAAGAGACAAACCCTCCTCTTCTGGCGCCCCTTTCACTGGCCGGACTTGGGGCTATAGGCGTGCTTGTGTCATTGCTAACTAACGGACGAGAGAATAATGCGAAAAAGTAACTCGTACAAACGTCGATTTCATATCAAATTCTTAAAGGCAAAGTCCATTGCTTTCTTGTTGCTGCTTATCGCTTTGGAACCAGGATTGGCGCAGGATCAAAGTCCTCACATACCACAGGCGCAAGGAGATGCAATTCTGAAAGGCCCAGCTACGTCCGCTGAAACATCTGCGATGACACTTGTCCAAGTAGAAGAATTGGCCGTTCAGAGCAATCCGACTTTAGCTCAGGCAGCTTTCGGTATTCCTGCAGCCGAGGCCAGACGCCATCAAGCAGGGCTCTTGCCAAACCCTGTTGCTGGCGGCGAGGTGCAAAACTTTGCATTTGGTCATCCGGGAATAAGCCCTGCATATTTAGGGTTTGCGGTGCAAACTATACCGCTTGGCGGCAAGCTCAGAAAGATGCGAAAGATCTACAATGTAGAGGTCTCGCAGGTTGAACTTGAAGCATCGATGCAACGTCAAAGAGTGATAAATACCATTCGCAATGTTTTCTACAATGTTTTAGGGGCTCAACAAACTCTTGATTTGCAAACAGAGTTGGCTGTCATCGCAAGAGATGCCACGTCAACTACTTCTGAACTTTTCAATGTCGGGCAAGCTGACAAGCCAGACTATCTCGAATCAAAAATAGAAAAAGAGCAAGTAGAACATGATCTGGTGGCGGCGCAGAATAGTTATTTACAGAATTGGCGCGCCCTTGCCACTCTGCTTGGTAATCCCCAGATGGCTCCTGTGCGGCTACAAGGCAATCTGGAAGAGCGTATTGGCAGACTGGACGAAGAGCAATTGTATAAGCGGATGCTTGAAGAAAGCCCGCAAATTAAAGCTGCGCAATTACAAATCCAGCGGGCCAAAGCTGTGCTGATTAGAGCCAAGGCGGAGCCCTACCCGGACCTATATGTTCGTGGCGCGCTTGGTTACAATGCTGAATTTTTGGACACCGGTGGAGAAGGTCCTCCTCCGCGCACCGGTTTAATAGCCAATGCACAGGTAGGTATGACGTTGCCCATTTTCAATCGCAATCCCGGCGGCATCGCCTCAGCAAGAGCTGAGCTTTTGTTTGCCGAGAAAGAAGTGGAACGATTGAAAATGTCCATTCGTATGCAAGTCGCTTCAACCATACGTGAATACAACACAGCACTCGATGCAATAACACGCTATCGTGACGTGATTTTGCCGAGCGCTGATCAGGCATATACGCTTCAAAAGACAAAGTTTGCACAAATGTCAGCATCATATCCGCAGGTGTTAATTGCTCAGCGGACCAAATTTCAAGTGCGTCAAAAGTACATCAATGCCTTGGTAAGCTTGCAGCAAGAAGGAGCACAAATTCAAGGCTTCTTGCTTTCCGGTGGGATGGACGTGCCTCGCACACAATTTGATGCTCCCATGGAGCATCGAGGAATGCCTGGTTTACCTGGCGGAAGATACACCTCGGAAGAAGCAGACATCAGCTCCCTTGATGAAGCTCACAATGTTGACCATTACTAATCAGGATTAATTGCCTAGCCATGAAAAAGACAAAGATTCTCGCCCCTCTACTGATTGCGTACCTGTGTTCTTCTGCAGTACTTGGAGCAGACCATTCTGGGATGAATATGGATCACAATAATATGCCAGGTATGGATCATAGCAAGATGAAAATGCCTATGGACAACAGCATTCCCGCGGACAAAAATACTGTGCGCAGTGTGCCATCGCACGCGGTGCCTGTGGTAACACCAGACGTACCGCATCTGCCATGGAAAATGATCAACGGCGCCAAAGAGTTTCATCTCACCGCTGAAATAGTAAAGCGCGAGGTGCTGCCTGCTTCCAACATGGGCCCGGCAAAGGTTTTGACACTATGGGGATATAACGGTAGTGTGCCGGGACCGACAATTGAAGTGAACGAGGGCGATCACGTTCGTGTTGTCTTTCACAACAACCTGCCTGAACCTACCACAGTACATTGGCACGGATTGGAAGTGCCGGTCAATATGGATGGCGTACCATTCATCAGTCAACCGCCTATCAAGCCTGAAGAGACATTTGTATATGAGTTCACTTTGAACCAGAACGGCACCTTCTTTTATCATTCGCACGGTGCTATGCAAGAGATGATGGGTGCCATTGGTCTATTCATCATTCATCCAAAAAAGCCCCACAATCCAGTGGTGCAAAAGGACTTCGGCATAGTTCTGCAGGAGTTTGCCGCATTGCAAAATAATCCGGTGCCTAATTCCATGGCCATGGAATTTAACTGGCTAACTTTCAATGGAAAAGCAGGACCGGCTACAACGCCACTCATCGTGCGCCAGGGCGACCGGGTGAGAATCAGACTCGTGAATCTTGGTATGGATCACCACCCGATTCACATTCACGGAAATCAATTTTATGTCACAGGCACGGAAGGCGGACGAGCACCACAATCTTCTTGGTTTCCTGGAAACACTGTCCTTGTTGGTGTGGCACAGGCCCGTGACATTGAATTCGATGCTAAGTATGTGGGGGATTGGATGCTCCATTGTCATCTGCCGCACCACATGATGAACAACATGGTGTCAATGGTCGGACCAATGTCACACGTTGGACATGGCATGCATACCGGTGGTGGCATGGAAGAAGGCATGGGCATTGTGCGCCAGAATAGCGCCACTGATGAAGACCTTGGTCCAACATTTGGACGGGGTATGGGCAATACTGTTGATCGCGAACAAGCAACCTCTCACAGCGTCGGCCAAACTGATAAGGCGGGAGAGAGAACAATGGATACAGCTTTGGGATCTGACAAGAATAGCGAGAAAGGTCCCGGTTATCCGCAAGATGATCTAATGATGATGCCAATGGACGCTGCTGTCGCCAAACCGGAGAATAACTATCTCGTCCCCGGCTGGTCGGGCGCATTAGCTGGAATGATGAATCTTGTGCGCGTATTGCCTTCTGAAAAATACGATCAACTGATGCGCGATATCGAAGCGAAACGGATCGATCCAGCTCAGCTTCAAGGTAGCATGCCTGGTATGGATCACAGCAAGATGGAGATGCCTGGCATGGACCACGGGCAGATGCAGATGCCTATGGACAAAAAAATGCCGGGTATGGATCATGGTCAAATGCAACAGGGGTCACAGGGAATGCAACACGGCTCCCAAGAAGCACCGATGGATCACAGCAAGATGGGTCATTAGCATGAAATCGAAAGGCAACACAAGTGACAGAGGTGGTGCATTCCTTATTACGGTGGATATAATGTTCCAACGGCTCCTTACTCCTACTATAACGATCGCCGCCACTTTGGCCCGCACAACAAATTACACTGGACTCGTGGAGACGGATTACACTGGAGACGGCACTACGGCCGGCATCACATCGGTGGGCATGATTTTCGCTATCCGACATGGTATTAGCGCAGCAACTGACACCGGCTGTTGCGAAGAAGATTCAGCCGTTTAGACTGCTGTTCGTGTCCGCTCGGTGGCTTGAAATTTCCTACAGATGTAATCTAGCTTACGGAGGCCATTTGCCGGGCAAGCGGCAGACGACTTATCGGTGTGCCACCATTTTTCGGTTTCCAGTTTTGCGGAAGCAATTCGTCGAGATCGGTGCCGGGATTTTCGGTTAGTCTTTGAAGTACATCGCGCAGATAATTCCATGGTTCGATATTGTGCCGCCTGCAGGTGGACATGATCGACATCAACACTTCGGCATTCTCGCCTCCGTTGTCACTTCCAAGAAAAAGAAAATTTTTGCGACCGATAGCGACGCGTTTCATTTCTTGCTCAGCTAAATTGTTATCTAAGCGAAGATTGCCGTCGAGAAGGTAATTGTTCAACTCCTCCCAATTATTTAGAGAGTAATTTACAGCTTTACCGAAAGAACTTTTCGGCAATGCCACAAGTGACTGCTGATCGAGCCATGTTTTCATTTTCGCCAGGATTGGCTTGGCTTCCTGCTCGCGCATGAGTTTGACGTCTTTGGCGGACAGTTGAAGTTCCCGAGCATCGCTTTCAATTTTGAACAATTCTTGGTACATGGATAGCATTTGCTCGCATGCAGCCTTGTTATTTACCAATGCTTTGACGTAATAGCGACGGTCATGAGCACGGCAGGCAACGTGTACAGCGCCGGATTCCGCGCACAATGCTTGGTTGCCGGAAAAACAATCTCCCTGCAAGTAACCATTCCATCCTTTGAGAAAGGTCTTCGGACCGGCGCGTGCTCTTCCTGGAGTGTAGGCAAAGAGATTGTAGGGGTGATCGTCATCGCCGCGGAATATCCAGAACCTTCCAGTCTTTATATTTCGTTTGTGCTTACGGTCAAGTACTTTTATCGGTGTATCATCGGTGGCAATAATCAGTGATTGCAAAAGTAGTTCTTTCATGTACTCATACAGAGGGCGCACAATGGAAACGGTTGCGGCAAGCCAACCGCACATTGTCGAGCGCGATATGTTTGCGCCCAGTCGTGCAAAGCGCCGTTCTTGACGGTAAAGCGGCGTGTGGTCTTCGTATTTACTCACTGCCACCTCAGTCATTAGACCAGGACCGGCGCCACCATTTTCAATTGGCTCAGGCACATCCGGTTTTACCACCAATGTGTCGCCACACTTTGGGCAACTAAATACCATGTTGATGAAGTCTTCCACGAACAGCTCGGCTGGTTTGAACTCAAGGCGGCTGTTTGTAATCACATCGCTTACTTTGTTGCGAGCAATTGCGCAACACTTGCATTGCAACATCTCTTGATCGGGGTCTTTTCCGCGCAGGGGAACTCGAGCAAGCCAGGAAGGCATCGGATTACGTGAATGACCCTTGCGTTTTGCAGCTTTGTTGGATGTGCCACCACTGGTTTGATCCTGCTGCTTGGGAGTTTGCGGTTGTGGTTCTGCCGATTGTGTTGGTTGTTGGGCACCAAACAACCGCATCTGGTTAGGGTCAACAAAGCGTTCCGTTTTGGGACCGTATTTTTGCGCAACCAACTCTCGCAGTTGTTCACTCAATTGCACATTTTGTTCGTACAGGCGCATGATCATTCCGACCAGCGTTTCTTGATCGAGAGATTGCAACGTCTCCGGAGTGAGCTTTTCAGTCTTGCGCTTCTGTTGCTTGGGCATTGCACTATGATACCATTTGCGATGTATGCTGCGACTGGTGTGATAGAGGAAGATCTGCTTCAGGAAGTCTGCGGTAACGTTTTTGACGCCGGGCAGTGGACGGGTTGATACCAGCCAGTAACAAGGCAAAATCGGAGGCAAGTATTTCAGAGCCCGGCAATGTTTTTGCATCGGCAATCCAAGCGAATGTCCCTTGCTCCAAACGCTTGTAGTAAAGAATAAAGCCATCAACGTCCCATGCCAAGATCTTCATTCGGTCGCGCCGCTTGCTAAAGAAACAGAAAAGATGACCGCTCAAAGGATTCTTACCAAAATGCGTTTCCACCATGCCGGCAAGTGCATCAAATGACTTACGCATGTCAACCGACTCAGTGCAAAGAAAGATTTTTGTCGACGACGGAATATTCAGCATTGTTCTGCCTCCAGTACTTTTAGCAACTTCGCCAGGAGCACTAAGTCGGTGTCATCATTCACCACTACTTGTGCTTTTCCAGGAAGTACAACTTCGAAAGTGTGTTGTACCTGTTTGGGTGCACTCTTTTCAGCCACCACGCGAATGGGAAGAAATGGGCTTGGCTTTTCTGTAACGCAAACGCCTTCAATCGAAGTTCCTTGGCAAGCTAGATCACGCTCATTTATTGTTCGCCGCCAGAGGTAAAACAAACTCTCGTTAATGCCCTTCGTTGCACAAAAGCCTCGAATCGATTGACCGCTCGCCTTGTGCTCGGCAAGTACACCACGCCAATACTCATCCCTATCCATGTCCCAAAGATGCGGCCTGCAACCTCGTTCTTTCGTCCTTTTTTGTTTGGTCATTCTGCTCTCCTCCATGGAGAACAGCATCGTCGCATTCCCTCAATTGCTCAAGCTACCGAACGGACACGCTGTTCAATCAATGGCTGTGGTTCTTGTCCTGCTCAATTTCAGATCTTTGTTGTTGCTGTTCGGTTTCGGTTAGCTTGCGTTGGGCATTAGTGCTGTTCTGATCTTTTTTTCCATGTTGTTTATGCTTATGCATCTTGCAATCTGAATGGTCTGCTGACTTATCCCGATCACATGCGAAGTTGGGCAGCGCAAACATCAAGAGAGCGACCAAAGGTAGCATTATCTTCAGATTTTTCATACGGTTTTCCACTTGATTCCGAAATAGGTACAGCTAAAGTGTAGGATTGTCCGGGACATAAATCGTCCGCTTGTTACTTTCTCACTTATACAAATAGGGGCGCATCAGCCTAAGTGATGAGCGCGGTTCATTCTTAAGACTGAGGGCTTGTTGGCAAAGCAGTTATACTCTTACAGTAGGAATTGAGCACAAGAGGAAGCAGGAATGAGTTGCACATCAGGCAGACTGCACAACGCACACCTTGTCGTCATTTCTTATGACGACAAGGAAACAAAATTATGCCTGGTATGGATGACAGCGAGATGAACATGCCAATGGACCACAAGATGTGATCACCGAACAAGGGTGATAGCAAAAGCGGAAACCTGAATAGTACAAACACAAAAAAGGAGATTTATTTATGCACGTTATTCCAATGACCAAAGAGACTGAGCAATGTTTGAACAACTGCACGGAATGCTACAGCATATGTGTTGAAATGCTAGGAACAAAGCGTTGGGGAGACCGTCATTTCAGTGTGTCCCTTTTTGGCGGCGAATGGAGCGTTACCATGCAAAAAACATTGTCCTTGATGTTGGTAGGCGGCCTTCTGAGTCTCGGCTTGCAGCCGGTGTTTGCTCACGGGGATGAGCATCACGACAGCAATCATGGCTTGAAGCGCCAGGAAAAACAGATTCATAAGCTGCAGCGCCAGGGGCTTGTGTCTCCTCAACAACATGCGGCTACGGATGTGCAGTTGCAACAGCAACATCAGATGCTGGATTCTACACAATTTGGTCAGTATCAACGGCGGAGACATGGGGGCGGACAGCAAGGGAACCGGCAATCAACCTGGCTCAATCAAAGAAATCCTAATTATGGTTATTACCAGACCTATAACCAGTACTGGCAGCAGCACCCGCAAGAGCATCGGGCACTTGAGCAGTCCGAACAAAAATATCACCAGCTAGTTGCTCAAGGTGTTTTGACGGAGCAGGAGCATGCCATGCTGGATGCTCAATTACAAGCCCAGCATGCCCAAGCTGATGGCAGGCTGCAGAATAACTTCAATACATACGGCTATCCGTATGTGAATCAGCAGATTCCTGGGATTATCAACAAGCTTCGTACTTATTGGGGTTTTTAAGACATTCAGTCATAACGTGTCCTGACCAAAACTTGACCCGATAGTCAAGAGTTTATGCGACATCTTGGAAAGGCGTTGGACACAGATTTTCCAATGCCTTTTCTTGTGCCAGTGTGTCCGTCCGCGCAGTGCGACGTGAAGGGGGTTAAATGAATGGAAGTATTCTTCCCCGGGACGCACCACTCCCGGTGCTCACGTAAGAGGAGTCAACGACTCCACCCGTATCGGTAGTAAGTAATGAATCCGGCATGGATGTCATCACGTCGAAAGAAAGCAGAGTCGGAGTGGGCCAAACAATTCAGGAAACATGCAGTCCAAGGCAAGCCGACGAGATTGTGTTTGACACTCGCAAATCGCTGGCGGCGTTGTTTGGTATCAAAAATCCCTCAAGGATAGTGTTCACGGCAAACTGCACGGAATCGTTGAATCTGGCTATCAAAGGGATTCTCAAACCAGGCGATCATGCAATTCTGACAGATTTGGAGCATAACGCAATGGCGCGTCCGTTGTGGAAACTGAAAGAGACACTCGTTGTCGAGCTATCAATCGTCACAACTAACGAGGACGGGTCTCTTAATCCTGATGCTGTCAAGGAGGCAATTCAAAGCAATACGCGGCTGATTTGTTGTGTTCATGCCAATAACGTGATGGGTTCTATCATGCCAATTGCGGCAGTGGGCAAGATTGCTGGAGCACATCGAATTGCTTTCCTTGTGGATACAGCACAGACGGCAGGTGTTTTGCCAATTGATGTCGAAGCAATGAAGATCGACCTGCTGGCCTTTACGGGTCACAAGGGTCTTTTAGGAGCACAAGGCACAGGTGGACTATACGTTCGAGAGGGCATCGAGCTTGAGCCGTTAAAGGAAGGTGGAACCGGTATCAGATCTGAAAGTGTCGAACATCCTAACGTCTTTCCTGAAGGTTATGAAGCTGGAACGTTAAATGGGCCGGGTCTGGCGGGGCTGGGGGCTGGTGTCCGGTTCATTTTGACCGAAGGCATTGAAAAAATCCGCCAGCATGAAACATCGTTGAACGAGCGTTTTATGGCTGCTGCCCAAGGGATCAAGGGCATACAGCTTTATGGACCAAAAGATGCGACAAAAAAGGTTGGCGTCACGTTGTTAAACTTCGCTTCTCTTGACCCTGGTGAAGTCGGTCAGTTGCTGGATAGAAAGTTCGGCATTATGGTGCGTACTGGTTTGCAATGCTCTGCCTTGTCACATCAAAAGCTGAAGACGGAAAAGAAGGGAGCCATCCGCTTTTCTTTCGGTTACTTCAATACAGTTGATGATGTAGGGTATGCGATTGATGCCTTGCAGCAAATATCAAAAGCACTGCATGTGGTGCCTAAGTCTTCCGATTTTGACAAGACCAATCTCCTTCAGGCAAGCGGGGAAAGATGACTCAGTATTTCATAAGTGCCGGTTGGCCGTATTTGTACGACGTACCAGGGTTACACAACTGCGTTCCCATGTTGTTCGCAGATGTCTATGCCCGTTTTTTGCGCCAGGAAGGACATGAGGTCTTCTTTCTGTGTGGAGGAGATGAGCACGGGTCGCGCATAGAATTTGTCGCTCAAGGTTATGGAAAGCAGCCGCAAGAGCTCGTGAATGAGAAATATGATGCGACGTTGCCGCTCTTAAAGAAGCTCGGTCTCTCGTTGAATCAGTTTGGCCGGACGTCGGATACGGGACATAAGCAGTGGGTACAGGATTTCATTTCGCGCTTGATCGCCAGCAGAAAGCTTTACATGAAAGAGCAGCTGGTGCCATATTGTCCTCGCTGCTCGAAGTACCTTCCGGACCGCTTTATTGAGGGTAAATGCCCGTTTTGTGGAGATGCAACCTATGGAGGACAATGCAACAACAAAAGAACTTGTGGGAGGATGATCGAATCGGTGAATGATGGACGTTGCGCGTTGTGCAGTGGTCCATATGAGGTTAAAGGGCGGACGCATCTGATGTTTAGGCTTTCTGATTATGGCGATCAGGTGCTGCCGAATATAGTCTCTGACCGGAATAATCTGGTGGCGGTGACAGAGCGAGTAAAGGATACTTTCCAGACAGTCGACGAAGTATCAATCACAAGAGACTCAGGCTGGGGCATCGATGTCACTGAGCACCGTATCTCTGGACAGTCCGTATACTCGTGGGTGGATTCACTACTGGCCAAGGTCTCATTTTCGGCGGCTTCAGGACAGGACTTGCTGTGGAAAGATGGCAGTACACAGCGCATGTTCTTTCTAGGAATGGACGGAGTGCCTTTTTATGGAGCACTCTTTCCAGCGCTTTTGCTGGCAGCTGAAGAAGATTATTCGATCACGAACTGGACGGTCCCGCCAAATGAAGTGCTCATATATGAAGGTGGCGTTTGCTCCAAATCGACAGGAACAGGCATTTGGCTGCCCGAGGCGCTTGCCGTTCTTGAGCCTGATTTGTGGCGATTCTACGTATATTACAGTTACACACAACGGGAGAAAGATGCGGACTTTCGTTGGGAAAAATTCGCGGAGTCGATAAATCGTTATCTCGTGAACGGACTGCAAGCAGCGGTCGAGAGATTCCGGCATCATGATGATAGAAGTCCTGAGTTGGTGTCACCGAGAATTGGTAAGGCGCGTGACCATCTGCTGCGATTTGAAGCAGCTGCGGCTTTTGGTGAGTTGTTAAATTTGGTCGGCGATCCCGGCTTGACAGAGGCTAATTTTAGAGAGGCGTTGCCGTTGCTTTCTTGCTTTCTGCCAGACTTGGGAGGCAAAGCACATCAACTCCTTGCAGGCACATTGTATTCAGGAAGCAGCATCCTGACTCATGGAAGGATTGATGCTCACGAGATTAGAACGCGGTATCAAAACCTGGTCGACGATCGCAGAAGCAAGCAGGAGCTACACGAAGAAATCACGAACATGCGCGCCGATTACTTATGCGTTTGTCCAACCAGCCTGAATGAGCAGTAAGTGTCCGGCAGCATGATGATGAAAAAAGCATAAGGCGAAGCTGTTGCCAAAGCTTCATCAGTCATCGGAGAAGATCAATGCCGGGACGGTGTGCAGGCTGTAGACCGCCTGTACAATAGTGCCGGTGATGGCTGGCATTTGTTGAGTAGGCGGGTTTGCTCCTGGCGCAAGCCCCCAAGGCTCAAGCTAAGACATAGTGACTAAGGAGATTTGTGCACATGCTTCTGATATGCTCTTGTTGCGGTATGTGACACGGAGCTGCTTGGAATCTAGCGATGGTTAATTCAACGACGGACAGGCGCACGTTTATAAGAGCAGTGGTCGTCACTTTGTCCGGAGCGTTCTTACTTGTGGCTGGAGCGGCAGACAAAATTTTCCGCTTTTTCTTTGGCCCGCGATTGTCGCGCCAAGATGAGAGCAAATTGATGAAGGCGCGTTTGCAGCGACTAAAGGAAGCCGAAACACAACGGGCGCTTGACCTAGAGAGGCAGGAGTCGGACTACATTCTTGTGGCAGCTTTATCACAGCTCAGTCCTTCAGAAGGCAAGTACTTCATTGATTACGAGATGCGCCCGGCGCTTGCATTTTTGGGCTCCGATGGTCTACCGAACCTACTTTCGGCTAAGTGCACGCACCTGGGCTGTACGGTCGGCAATATAGCTGAGGAAGGAAAAATTCTTTGTCCGTGCCACATCTCTTATTTTGACATCAAAAGCGGCCAGCCAAATTTGGGTTCGCCCGCTAAACTTCCACTGCCGCATGTAGCCTGGGTTTTAAAAAACAGATCTGGAGAGATTGTGGCAATGCGTACATCGGACGGTGAAACCCATGGCACCACATCTGGTGCCGCCCTCAATGACTGTGACGTGTACATCAGCAAGAGCGAGGTCCAAAGTCTCTCGTGAGGTCGCCAATCCTTTCATTCTTAGCGACACGTGTCCCTTTAGACAAGCTGGGTGTTCGATCCATGATGGAGCACAAGAGTGTACCGGTACATTCGCTCAGCTGGGGCTACTACACGGGCGGACTGACGATGTTGTTCCTTGTCATTCAGATTGCTACCGGGCTTCTTCTTCTCTTTTACTACCAGCCAACCGTGACCGATGCCAATTTGTCTGTTGAGTACATAACAAACAACGTCAGCACTGGTGCTCTATTGCGAAACATGCACACTTGGTCTTCCTCGGCAATGGTTCTTTTCGCCCTTATTCATTTGCTGGCAACTTTTGCCATGAAAGCATTTGATAAGCCGCGCGAACTGACATGGCTTAGCGGAGTCTGTCTTTTGATTGTCACTTTTGCATTTGCTTTTACCGGATATTTGTTGCCATGGAATCAACTTGCGGTTAATGCCACCAAGGTGGTGTTTCAAGCGATAGATGCCGTAGGTCAATACTTGCCCGGTTCATTAGCGCAGCTACCCCATTTCTTGCGTGAAACATTTCAGGGAGAAGCTGCTCTAGGACAGTCTACTCTAAGCCGTTTTTACGCTTTGCACGTTGTTATTTTGCCGTTTGCGCTCACTGCCATCTTGGCTTTCCATTTGATTGCGGTGCAATTGCATGGGATGAGTCAAGGGGTTGATAAGCCTTCCGAGCGCACTGAAAAATTTGTGCCTATTTTCTTTCTGAAAGATCTTTCGGTGTGGACCAGTGCTTTCCTTATTCTGGCAGTCGTCTCGCTTACTGTGCCGTTTGATTCGTTCTTATCATTTCCTTTGTTGCGCCCATACAATGCATTGCAAGCCACTCCTCCTGGTATCAAACCCGAGTGGTATTTCTATTTTTTGTATTATCCGTTGGAACTTTTGCCGTTTTGGCTAGTGCTATTGGGCACGTTTGTGGCTGTAAGCTTGCTCGTTTTGGCTCCATGGATATTCAGGTCTACAAGCAGGCGGACATTACAAGTGATGGCACTTTGCGCAAGTGCTTACCTGTTCACTATTACTGTCTTCGGACAGCAAATTTACGATCTACTGAAGAAGCAGTAATTCCATGCCTCAACCGAAACAGCTAATGACAAATATTCTTGGCCGAATTTCAGTGGTCGTTTGTCTGTCGAGTTGGCTAAATTGCTTTGTGGCACCTGCGGATGGGTATCCGCAATTTCAAACGTTTGTTGAGAAGCACTCCCACAGGATGTCCGATTGTTCAATGTGCCACACGAATTCCAGCGGGCCAACTGGCGATGGACCAGGTCAAATCGGAGGTTTGAGCACTCAAGACTTAGAACGACTTAGCAAGGCTCGGGCGGCAATGGAACCCGGACAGGAGGTAGACAGCCCAATCCTCAACGAGTTCGGTAACCGCATTATCAGGAGCATGGGAAGGAAGGAGTTTCTCCAATTAATATCGACTCCTGAACGATTGGCACCAGCACTAGGCAACAAATCGGATTTAGATGGTGACGGGATACCTGATGCCGTTGAATATCTGGATGGCACCGATCCCCTCAATAAGTCTCATGGCGATCCACTTTGGTTGTTCCTGGTAAACGTCAATCGCTATAAAGAGCACATTGTCCTTCTGGTTGTTGCGTGTGCGCTTTTGAATTGGGGCTTGTCGAGCCTCATGCTATGGTTCTCGTCTCAATCTAATGCTGATAACGAGGAGCACAAAGACGGAAGCTTAAATCAGCCCTGAGGATGGTGTAATTAGCTGATCAAGCTGGCAGAATTGGTTGGATTACTTAGGAGGAGCCCACATATGTCATCAACAATTAAGGAACTTGGAGAAAAATCGATGCGACGGGACTGGATTGGACATCTGTGCCAAGCTTCTGCGATTTCAGCGTTATATTGCGCCTTGCTCCCTTTCTCTGTTTCCGCTACGCCCAGCGGAGGGGATATTTTCAAGAACAACTGCGCCGCCTGTCACGCCAGTGGAGGCAACATTGTCGATCCCAAGAAACCTCTCAAGGGTTCTAAGAAGCTGGCAAATAAGGAGATGTTTAAAGATCTCCTCTCGAAGCCTGCCGGCGCGATGCCTGCCTTTCCGAAAATCGTCGAAGACGACCCATCTTTGTCAGCTTTATACGACTATTGCAAGAGCCTGAAATGACCTGTGAACTCGATCCCAGATACTCGTGGCTAAGTCTTATAAGCGTGCTGCTATTGTCGGTTGCTGGCACGCCGTGTGCAGCGCAGTCATCGACTAAATCTTCAACAGACGCAAAACTTCTGGCTCCGATTCGCCTGGTTGAGAATTACGTCAGCACATCCTACGTTCCATCTGTAACCTGGACGCGCAGCGGAGAAGGCAACTCAAGAGAATGGGACTTGCGCGATTACATTGTCTACATCGCGGGTCCCGCCGGGCGGCATCTTTCGTTTTGGGTGGAGCCACATCCGCTTAACAAGCCGGGCGGCTTCTTTACGAAATTCGAGATGTTGCAAGGCAGTTTGTATGCAGGCAATTCGCGGCGTTTTGGTCTTTTGCGAGGCGGCCAAATATTTGCTCTTGAAAATGCCGGATTTGCAGGCGCAGATCGAGTTATTACGCAGACGCAGCCACTCATGTTTGAAGAGACCAATGGCTTCAGCCCCAGTGAAACCTCGAAGGGCTTGTCAGCGGAAGTGACACTCCCGCGCTTGACGACCGGGAAAATATTTTTTTCGTATTACGACGCTGCCGGTACCGAATTCGAACTAGAGGAAGAGGCACCTGAAGCCAATCCGCCGCCGCCTGTGGCACCACCGGCCGCCGAGGGTGAAGGAGAAGGGGAGGAAGCAGAAGAGGCAGCGGAAGCAGAGGAAGCCAAAGAGGAGACGCCGGAGCCGCCAGCGGTGAAACGGATTAATTTTCGGCGCCCGCGCACAATCGGTTTTACTGTGGAAAAGGTCTTTGGCAGGGAGGGACTCAGTGGCGTACAGTCTCAGTATGTGATTGGCTATACGCCTGTCACCATAGATGGTGCGAAAAGCCCGGTCAGGTTTCAGCAATGGTACCTCTTCGGCAATAAAACTTTTTTGGACAAGAAAAAGTTTGAACGAGCAAATCTCATATATGGATTTGCTTTGCGACGCGATGGTAGATTCATTGATTCTGATACAGATAAGAAGAGTTGGGGATACGGGCAATTTATTGAGTTGGATGCCTTCCTTGTGCCATCGTATTTGACGGCCATCGTTCGCTATGATCAATTTCGCCCAACAGATCGGATCAAAGATAATACGCAGTTTGGATTCACTGTTGGGCTTGCTTTAGATTTACATGGACCTCGCCGTTCTAGAGGAAGGATGACTTTTGATTATCAAATCATCGGTCAAGAGCAGAGTCGGCCGACTCAGCGATTCATACTTGCCTGGAGACCAATCTTTTGAAACGCGTGCTTGCTAAGACAGGAAAAGCTTTCAGCAAAGTATTGCCGGTTGCCGGTATCGTTGTTGGACTGCTGTTGACGGCACCACTCTGGTCTGGCACAAACAGCAAGTGCCCCGCCTTGAGAGAACCATCAAACTCGAACGCAGAAGCAATTCCTGCGTGGTCACGAAAGTACAATGCCGATTGCACACTTTGTCACTCGGCATGGCCGCGTTTGAATCGTACCGGTTATCTTTTCAGGCGCCTCGGTTACCGGATGCCACAAGAAGTGGATGCACCCAGGAAGAAGCCGGGAGCTGCGCCCGAGGAATCTAAAACTGGCTATACGCCAACTGCTTCAACACCTGAGCAGATTGCAAAAGGTAATAAAGTGTTTGATGAAATGCAGTGTTTTACCTGCCATGCCGATGGTGGCAATGTCATAAATCCCTCGAAACCTATCAAGGGAGGAGAGTTTCTCAAGAAATATTCCGATGACAGTCAGATAGCTGATGTTATTCGGCGTGGAGTGCCCGGCACAGCTATGCCGGCATATGCCGGGAATCGTCTGACCGATGACGATCTAGGCGCAATGATTGTGTACATTCGCAGCCTCACGTCAGAGGCAAAGTAGCCAAAGGAGAGTTTATGGTCAATCGCAGAAGGTTTCTTTCATATGTCCCGGCTCTGGTGACAATTCCTGTCGGCTCCCTACTTGGTCCGGCACATCCAGCGCACGCTGCGGAAGTAGCCGGATTGAGCCCTATAGAAAACCTGATGCGGGCTCATGGGGTACTGGAAAGAGCAATGCTGATCTATGACGAATTCAGACGGCGCATCACAGAGGGCAGAAGCATCGATCCTAATCTGGTAACAAAGGTCACGACTGTAATTCATGACTACTTTGCCGACTACCATGAAAAGATGGAGGAAAAGTACATCTTTGGGCCAATGGAAAAAGCTGGCAAACAGTTTGCTTCCATTCAAGACTTAAAAATGCAGCACGGGGTGGGGTGGGAGCTTACGGAGCGAATTCAAAACTTGGCCCGAGCAAACAAACTCACTCCGGAAAGCATCGGCTATTTTCAGGTCTACGTGAAAATGTTCAGGCACCACGCGGCCTGGGAAGACACCGTAGTGTTTCCGGCATTTCGGTCTCTGGTTAGCGGCAAGGAGTTAGGTGAACTGGGTCAGACATTTGAGAAAGAAGAGCAAAGACAGTTCGGGCCAGACGGCTTCAACTCCGTACTAGCAATATTGGCTGATGTCGAAAAACGGCTTGGCATCTATGAGTTATCCACATCCACGCCGAAGCTGTAAAACTTTTTCGTGGTGACTAGGAAGAAAGGCTTGAGAGGCATATGTTGTGATCTCAATCAGTGACGCAAGCGTCCCTGTTTGCTTGACACCACCATCTGAAGATTGGAGGTCACGTTTTAACTGAAATGCGAATAAATTTGCCTCGTCTAGTCCGCCATCGAAAAGAGGGCAAATATTTCTGGGAAAATAAGGGAGTGGGCTGGTACAAACATCACTAGCTATTATATTAAGAGGAATTATATGACTGCCGAGAAAGATCCTGTTTGCGGAATGCTTGTACAGCCTGCCACTGCCGGCGGTGTCTACAATAGAGATGGACGCACCTATTACTTTTGCAGCAAAGACTGCCTTGATATTTTCCAGTTTGGAAAAAAATCACTCTTGAATGGCGCTAACACAAATCATGGGGACAAATTTGCAGGCGACTCTACTAGTCGTCAATATTCGTGTCCAATGCATCCGGATGTGATATCAGAAAAACCTGGTAATTGCCCTAAGTGTGGCATGAGTCTGGAAGCTATTGCCGGAAGCAACCTAATTGATGAAACTTCAGAACTTCGTTACATGAAGAAGCGCTTTTGGGTTTGTCTGTTTTTGACAGTTCCAGTTGCCGCAATTGCCATGGTTGAAATGCTTCATTTGCCGGCTTTGCATCATTTACTAAGCGATGCAAGCTTTGCCTGGATAGAGTTTGCCTTATCAACGCCTGTGGTTATTTGGGGAGCCTGGTCATTTTTCCAGCGCGGCTGGCAGTCGTTACTATCAGGCAAACTGAATATGTTTACGTTAATTTCCATGGGCGTAGGTGTTGCTTATGGTTATAGCGTGATTGGGTTGTTATTGCCTGAATTGTTTCCGGCATCAATGAAAACGGAAAATGGAATCGTTCATGTTTATTTTGAAGCAGCCTCAATGATTGTCACCTTGGTGCTTTTGGGGCAAATCTTAGAGTTACAAGCGCTCAATCGTACAGGCGGTGCGATCAAGTCATTGTTATCTCTCATGCCCAAAACTGCACGCTTGGTAGAAAGCGAAGGTAATGAGGTGGATATCGATTTGGCTGAGGTCAAAGTCGGTAATTTGCTTAGAGTTCGTCCCGGTGAAAAAATCCCATTGGACGGAGTAGTGGTTAAGGGCATAAGCACAATTGATGAATCAATGATTTCAGGGGAGGCAATCCCAGTAGAGACTAGAGAAGGTGACAAGGTTACCGGTGGCACCATCAATCAAAATGGTAGCCTCATCATAAAGGTAAATAAAATCGGACAGGATACATTACTGGCGCAAATAATCAAATTGGTAAGTGAAGCGCAGCATAGCCAAGCGCCTGTGCACAAGCTAGTGGATAAAGTGGCGGCTATTTTTGTGCCTGCAGTAATTGTGATCGCATCTCTAACATTTGTTTTGGGAATAACATTCGGTCCTCAACCTGCTTTTACGTTTGCTCTTGCTAATGCAGTTTCAGTATTGATCATTGCCTGCCCCTGTGCGCTGGGATTGGCCACGCCGATGTCTGTTATGGTGGCTATTGGCCGCGGCGCTCAAGCTGGAGTGTTGGTAAAAGACGCTGAGTCACTGCAAAAGCTAAAAGAGGCAGATACACTGGTTGTAGACAAGACTGGTACACTAACTGAAGGCAAGCCCAAGCTTACAGGCGTGATAGCCTTGTCCGATTTCCGGGACATGGAGCTATTACGTTTAGCGGCTAGCGTTGAGCAAGGTAGCGAACATCCGTTAGCCAGTGCCATCGTAAATGGTGCCATCGATAGGGGGCTCAGGCTCGCAGACACCACTGACTTTTCCTTGCATCCAGGTAAAGGCGTTGTCGGAAAAATAGGGGCTGAACAGATTTTGCTGGGCAACGAAAAATTGTTCGCCGACTTTGCCATTGATCTAGGTACATTGCCGGATGCAGCAGAAACGTTAAGGTCGGAAGGACAAACAGTGATGTTTGTTGGCGTAAAAGGCAAAGCAGCCGGTTTTCTATCTGTTGCTGATCCAATCAAAGACAGCGCCAAGCGGGCAGTAAAGTATTTCAAGACGGAAAACATTCGCCTGATAATGCTTACTGGAGACAACTGGAAGACAGCCAAAGCAGTAGCAAAACAACTCGGTATTGATGATGTACAGGCAGAGGTCTTGCCGGCTAAAAAGAATGAAGTTGTGAAATCCCTTCAAAGTGAAGGCATGGTCATTGCTATGGCTGGCGACGGCATTAACGACGCTCCCGCATTGGCACAAGCAAATATTGGTGTGGCAATGGGAACTGGAAGTGACATAGCCATGCACACCGCCGGCATTGTGCTTCCCAAAGGAGATTTGATGGGACTTGTGCGGGCTAGAAAACTAAGTCATGCAATGATGAAGAACATTCAGCAAAATCTCGTGCTCGCCTTTGGATATAACTTTCTGGCTATTCCAATTGCATCCGGGCTATTATATCCGGTGCTTGGACTTCTGTTGAATCCGATGATCGCAAGTGCAGCTATGAGCTTGAGTTCAGTATCTGTTATCGCAAACGCTCTTAGACTGAAACAATTGGAGTTATGAGGCACGACAAGCATGGAAATACTTGTGGCGGCGGGTTAAAAGATCGGCGGGAAATAATCAGATGCAAGATGATACAACAGCATATGGCGAAAGATCAATTGCCTACTTTTCAATGGAGGTGGCGCTTGATCCTGGCATGCCGACCTATAGTGGTGGCTTGGGAATACTAGCCGGCGACACGATCAAAGCAGCGGCAGACATGAAACTACCAATGGTCGCAGTCACTCTTATTCATCGGAAAGGCTATCTGAACCAGAAGATCGACAACGAGGGCTGGCAAACGGAGGAGTTTGCAGATTGGGCTGTTGATCACTTCGCTCAAGAGATCCCTGTTAGTGTGCCGATCACAATTGAAGGCAGACTCGTTGTGGTGAGGGCCTGGGTATATGAAGTTAAGGGGACGGGAGGATATGTTGTTCCAGTCTATCTCTTGGACACGGACATTGATGTTAACAACCAGTGGGACAGAACAATTACAGATCATCTGTATGGCGGCGATCAGCATTATCGACTCTGTCAGGAAGTCGTTCTCGGCTCTGGTGGTGTGCGTCTATTAAGAACACTGGGCTATAACAATCTTGAACGCTTCCACATGAACGAAGGACACTCAAGCTTATTGGCCTTAGAGCTGCTCGATGCGGAAGCCGGGCGCGCCGGGCGTAAAGTCTTTACCCATCAGGAGGTTGAGCTTGTACGCAAAAAGTGTGTGTTTACAACACACACGCCAGTTAGGTCGGGGCATGATCAATTCCCACTGGACCTTGTCAAAGCTGTGCTTGGGCGAGCGGAAATTTTCGACATGCATGAAGTATTTTGCTGTGAAGGCGTGCTGAATATGACTTATCTGGCACTTAACTTAAGCCATTACGTTAATGGCGTAGCAAAGCGACATGGAGAGATTTCTCAGCTGATGTTTGCCAGGTATCGTATCGATTCGATCACCAATGGTGTGCATGTCGGCAGATGGGCATCGGAATTTTTTGCGGGACTCTTTGACGAGCATATTCCTGGCTGGCGTGAAGACAACTTTGATCTTAGATATGCATTGAAGATCCCCAAAGAAGTCATCTGGCAAGCGCACGAAAAGGCCAAGGCCCAACTCATTGAGTATGTGAATACGACCAGCAATGCTGACTTTGACGCAAGTGTTTTTACTATTGGCTTTGCGCGTCGAGCAGCAACTTACAAACGGGCAGATTTGCTCTTTGCCGATGTCGAGCGGCTCAAAACAATAGTCAACAATGTCGGCCCATTGCAAATAGTTTTTGCCGGAAAGGCACACCCGCAAGATGTGCAGGGAAAAGAGGTCATTAAGCGGATTATTGCTGCCAAAACCCAGTTGAAAGACAAAGTACAAGTAGTCTATCTACCCAATTACGGTATTGAGCTGGCAAAATTATTGATTGCAGGAGTCGATGTCTGGTTAAATACGCCTTTGCCACCACTTGAAGCTTCTGGAACAAGCGGCATGAAGGCAGCTTTAAATGGTGTACCGAGTCTCAGTGTTCTTGACGGCTGGTGGATTGAGGGCTGCATTGAAGGAGTGACCGGCTGGTCAATTGGCAATGATGAAAAGACCGGCATATCGGCAGAAGGAACAGATGGGCGAGATGCCGATTCACTCTATGACAAATTAGAGCATGTGGTAATGCCAACCTTCTATGAGCAAAGAAATGCATTTACTGAAATCATGCGTCATGCCATAGCATTGAACGGCTCATTTTTCACCGCTCAACGCATGTTACAGCAATATGTACAAAAAGCATATTTCATTTGATTGACTTATTTGATTAAGTGAAAAAATCAGGAGAAAGGGGAGATTTCATGACTGAAGACACGACAAGCAAAGCCTTCAAGGACTGGAAGATGCAGATGTGGTTGGGACAACAATCATATGAGCAAGGCAAGTATGTGGCGGCAGAAGAAAAATTCAAGAAGGCTCTTAGGGACCTGGAGCAAGCAATGATCCGCGATGAGCGGCTGGCTATGACGTTGAACAATCTGGCGCTATGCTATTGTGCGCAAGGCAAGCATCAAGATGCCGATCCTCTTTATCAAAGAGCATTATCGCTCGATCAATCAGGCGGGGGAAACAAACTTATGCTGGCCGAAGATTTCCACAATATAGCCACGCATTACAGAAAGCAGGGCATGAATGCTCAGTCCGAGGAGCTTTACAAAAGGGCACTTACGATATTTGAAGAAGAAGGTGGAGAAGATTGCCCGAACATGGCAAGTTGTCTTGATGGACTCGGAATTGTATACAGCGAGGATGGAAGATCTGACGATGCAATTGCCTGTTTCAAAAAAGCGCTGTCCATAAAGGAAGCAGCATTTGGAACGAGAAGCAAGGAGTACGCCGAAACCCTGGTTAATCTTGCAATAACTTATTGTGGTCTCAACAGGTGTGAGGAGGCAGATCCATTGTTTGAGAAAGGAGTTCGTATATTGGAATATTCAATGGACCCGATACATGAAGAGCTAATTGATGTGATGGAAGCATATTTAACGCATTTGAAGAAAGTAGGAAATACCGAGAAAATCCAAGAAGTGGCAAATGACATTGAGAGATTCAAAAAGCGCAAGACTAAACCACTCTACTAAACGCAGGAGACTTATCTGAAGGTTAAGGGTCAAAAATAAAACATGTCAATTAAATTAGAAGATGAACTTAACGTAGGCTCGCTAGCCAAGCTCATAGATGACTATAAAGCAGATAAAGAGTCAGTCTATAATACATGGTTCGCTGGCAGTGAGGATAGGCTGAAGGCGTTCCGAGCAATTCGCACCGGCGTAAAGGACACTTTTACATCAATTGCCAACGACTGCTTCGGCAATGATTTCAGAGGCTCTCCTTTGGAAGTCGTGATGACAGCGATAACTGAGCAGAAGCAGGTTTTTGTCGGAGCAGCTCATGCATTCTACTGGAAGCCTAAACTTCGCATTCCGGACATTTACGAAAACGAAGACAACAAGCGTAAATTCGGCAACTTTCTTGAGTCCTGCTATTCATCTACAAAAGAAGATCAGGTGATTGAGCAATTATCAAAATTGGCAGGATTCAAAATAAAGGGACTGGGCCCGGCTGTTGCAAATATGATTTATTTCCTACATCCAACAATTGTTTTGCCATTCAACACAGCAATGGTGAACGGCTTTAACGCTTTGCTGAATGAGAAGGTTAAGCTGGGATCGTGGGAAAGTTATTTTGCCATGCGCGAAACGTGCGTGCGGATCAATTCTCTGCCCGAGATAAAAGCCAAGCTATCTAAAGACCTAGGTGCAATTGCTGGACTATTGTTTGAGCTTGGTTGTGGACGATTGGTCATCGAAGGCAATGTGCCAGCAATACTGGCAGCCGAAAACGAAAAAGCGAAGAAAGCTGCAAAATCAAGGCATGAGGAAGTGCAATCAGAACTGGCTGAAGAATCCGAACATACGCGGGTACAACACATGCTAATTAAAATAGGACGGGCACTTGGTCTTGATGTGCATGTAGCTAGAAATGATAAACACAAAAGTTGTGCTGGTGAATCATTTGCACAGCTAACAGTGAGTGAGATACCGCCGCTAGGTCTTGATGATGATGTCCGTGACATGATTAGCCTAATTGATGTTCTGTGGATAGATAAGGCTACAAAGATCATCGTAAGCGCTTTTGAGGTTGAGAAGAGCACATCTATCTACTCAGGCATATTGCGGATGGAAGACCTTGTTCGTTCACTGCCTGAGCGTAATTGCAGTTTATATTTAGTGGCACCAGATGCGCGAGAAAAAGAAGTGGTGGCACAATTTCAGCGCCCATCTTTCAAAAATGCGCTAGCGGATGTAAGTCTTAGTTTCATTCCATTCAGTGAGCTGACAAAACACTGTGATAGCCTATGCCGGCTCGGAGATGATCATAGAATTATGCGGAAGTTAGCTCGGCATTGTACTTGTACAACGTGATTTTAGAGAAGGCGACTAGCGACTGCTGAAGGTAGTTAAGTTATCAAATCATCCGAAGGGATGATCTTGCCCATCCGCTTGATTGAGGCAGGAAATTGCGACAATCGCTTAAGATGCACTGAGCAGCGCACAATATGGTGAATTTGGCAATTTTGGACTTTAATACTTAGTCTTGGAACGTGCACAAATTGAGTCCAGCAAAATGGTCAAGGCAAGCCGGAGACATCGAATGAAGCGATTTTTACATGGGTTACTTATCATTTTGCCAGTATGGGCAGCAGTACTTGCAATGACCGTGCCGGCCGAAAGCGCCGACACTGCTCAACCGGCTCGGTCAAAAGTAATGATTGGTGATATGGCACCAGATTTTGCATTGCAAGACGAGAATGGTCAAAATACTTGAAAGATATAGATGGGAGCTGGGAAAGCAACTGGTTCATTGGCGGATGAGTGACCGAGCGATGATGCTGTAGTCAGCCTGGAGAGCAAAATGATGGTGAAAGGCATATTGATGATTTGTTTGGAGCCGGCTTCGATGGCATTTATTGCAAATGAAGGCCAGGACAGTAACGTAACTTTGCAGCGATATTGCACGCCTGAAGAAATCCGCGAGCTGCTTTTGGACTTGAGTGCCTTACCGCCATGGCAGAGATGGCCGATATGCGAACTTCAGGTCAGACTGCCAGGCAGCTTTTCTTCTGCAACTCTTATAAAGCATGGATTGGGCTCGCGTTTTCAGTTTGAATCTAAAGAACACACAGAATCGACAATGAATGAGCTGGCAATTGAACTGGTTTCTAATGCCCTGACAAATCGAAGCTAACTACAACTGACGTGGTATCATTTTCCGTGATAATTACTAAATAGCTTTATAATCCGGGATTTAACTTATCCATGTTCGGCAAACTTCTTATCATTTTGTCAACTATTTTCCTTCTGTGGAATGGTTGCACTTGCGCCGGGGAAGCCGATTCATGTACGACCAGTAAATCAGTGGTTGCTGTAATAGCTTCAGATCAATCGACCGCCGATGTTTGCTCCGATTGCGGGCACAAGAAGGCATGTTGTTCCAGAACGCACAGCCAGGGACTTCCTGTTTACTCAAGTGAAGCAGGCGAAGATAGTGAAGACAATCTTTTAGCGACGGCTTGTGATGGATTTGCCACTACCTTACAACCCAACTTCGACTTATCAGCTTGCATTGAGGCTAAAACTAAATTTGGACTAGGTTCTGGCAAGATTTATTTGTTGAAACGTTGTCTATTAATTTGAAACCCACATTTTCAAGATGACCGTAATCGTGCTGATGTAGCTCTAATGGGCTCAGTGTGTGGTGTCATTTTCATCTGTCTTTATGTTCTGGGTTTCAGATGTTTCAGCAACTTCGTTTGATTATAGTTATGCTTGTCATTTCGGCGCTTTTTGTTACAGCGCTGCCTGCGGTCGCGCAGCAACAAAAAGCGGACACTGTATTGCGTTTAACTGGGGCCCTTGATGAAGGTCTGATGAAAAGTCCCAGGGCAGCATCGGCTCGCGCCATTCTGCCAGTTGCTAGATCTGCCTATGCCCAAGCTCTCACTTTTCCCAATCCTGTGTTTTTATACATCGAGAATTTTAAGGCAGATCAAGTTCGCCAAATCGGTCCTGTAATTCCTATGGAGCCACCATGGAAAGTCTTGTTTAGACTCTTTGCCACCAAGCAGGATGTTTCCCAAGCAGACAAGCAAGTAATACAAAATCTTTGGCTTTTAAGAGCAGACATTCGCCGCGCTTATGTCGATCTAGTGGTTGCTCAGGAGCTTGCCTTCATACAGGCGGCTCTTACCAAAATATTTGAGCAATTGGTCGTTATAGGCGAAGAGAGACATAATGCCGGAGACGTGGCACTTCTAGAGGTAGAAAAGGCTCGTCTTGCCAGGGATCAAGCGGCAATCCAAAGAGATAAGCAAGCGCAAATTGTCGTTTATGCAAAGCAAAAGCTGAGCGTAATTATTGGGCGGGAGTTAGATTCGGCTCTGGAAGTACCGTCATTGAAGGAGGCAATCAAAGAAAGTACAAAAGATCAGCTTTTGCCGGATTTGAATAAAGAGGTTTCATCGTTAAGCTCATTTGTTGATCAGGCAATGGTCAGTAGGCCGCAGATACGGGTTTTAAAACAGGCGCTGGCTGCCAATAGAGCACAACAAAAAAATACCTTAGCGAGCATTTTCCCTGACGCGCAACTAACATTCGGCCCATTGAAAGCAAAAGATATTGGTCCGGAAGCAACCATTACTCGTGGTTATGTAATCGGAGCGTCAGTTGAGTTGCCGGTCTTTAATTTTCAACAAGGACCACTGGCTCGTCTAGCTGCATTGTATAAACAACTACAGGCAGATCTTCAGACTCAACGCAATATTGCCAAAGACGAAGTGGCCAATGCCTATAGGCGCTTAATTATAAATAGGCAAATAATCAAGACTTATCAGGAAACCGTACTGGCTCGCTCAGACAGGGTTGTACAGATGACCCTAGATAGTTATCACTATGGACAAACCGACATTACAGCTGCTCTTGTTGCCGCACAACTGAACATCCAGACGCAGACCCAATATATTCAGGCGATCAGTGATTACCAGCAAGCCATAACAGATTTGGAACAAGTGATAGGAATGCCATTGCAATGATCTACAGAGCTGAGAGGAAGTATGCACAGGTTCAATAATACAGTCATATCAAAAAGAGAAACAAAACGGAAATTGCCACCACTTGTTTCCTGGTGGTGTCTTTCTATATTCTTCTTAGTTCTTATTACCGGTTGTACAGTACATAAGGAGGAACAAAAACCAACATCAGAAACTGGCGAGCAAGAAGCATTACCGACTGAAGTTTTGCTTAAGCCGGAATTGATGGAAAAGCTTTCAATCCGTACCGCCAGTGTTTCTATTATTCCGCCTGTCGAAGTCTTAACCGTACCGGGAACAATTGAGCCAAACCCGCAACGAGTGCAGCAAATAACACCGTTGGTGGCAGGTCGTGCCGAAAAAATAGCGGTAGCTGTTGGAGATTATGTACAAGCTGGTTCCTGGATTGTTTCTGCTTCTAGTTCACAGGTCGCTGAATTACACGGAAAGCTCCACGAAGCTGAAACTAGATTTAAATTGGCGAAGGACAACTACCGGCGGGTGCAACAAGGAGCCAGTCGAGTAGCAGTACTCAAAGCAGAAGCTACCTTAAAGGAAGCTGAAGCAAGTCTCAAACGCTTAGAATTGCTGGAATCCAAGGGAATAGCAGCACAAAAGGATGTTATTGCCGCTCAGGCTGAATATGAGCGAGCAAAAGCCGAATATGCTTACCAAAGCAATATTTCTCTCAATCGTGAGATAGCACAAGCCAAGTCTGAATTGCAGACGGCTGAAGTTGAAGTTGAACATGTAAGAAATGCGTTACGAGCTTTGGGTGCAAGACTGGAAACAAAAAATGGTCATGCCGATGCGCACGACATCTCACTTGTTGATTTTTATACGCCTATGTCCGGACAGGTAATCGAACGAAGCATTAATCCCGGTGCAGGATTTGAAGCAGGTAAACCATTACTTACGATTGCTGACATATCGAAACTGTGGGTAATTGCCAATGTTCCTGAGCTTCAAATTCCGCGCATTAAGGAAGACATGATTGCTAGAGTTCGCTCAGCGGCTCTGGGATCTCAATCTTTTCATGGACGAGTTACTTATATAGATCCGCGACTGAGCGAAGACACAAGAACCGCCCGTGTCCGGGTGGAAGTTGACAATCCAAAAAGGCTTTTAAAAGTAGGGATGTTTGTTGATGTTCTTTTTGACTTGCAGCCGGAGATAACTTCAGGGCGGGTGTATATCCCTGACTCTGCTCTTCAACGCAGCGGCGAGAGCACATTTGTCTTTGTTGCGAACCGAGTTCAGCCAGGAAAATTTCTTGTGCGCAATGTGCAAGCTGGTCAGGATATTTCAGGCACAGTTGAAGTAACCAGCGGACTGAGACCAAATGAGCAGGTAGTTATTGAAGGAGGTCTTAAGCTCAAAGCTTTGCTCCTGAAGAGTCAATTTGCAGAGCAGGATTAAGGATTAACAATGATAAGTGCAATCATACGATTTTCCATTCAGCAGCGTCTTCTTATTATCTTTGCTACCATCCTGCTTATTGCCGGTGGTATTTTCAGCCTCTTGAAGCTGCCGGTTGATGCTGTTCCGGATATAACCAATGTTCAAGTACAAATACTGACGCCGGCACCAGCACTAGCACCACTTGAAGTTGAGCGACAAATCACCTTTCCGGTGGAAGTGTCCATGAGTGGACTCCCTGGTGTCACTGAAGTGCGCTCAATTTCTAAGTTTGGTATCTCTGCTATAACCGTTGTTTTTGATGACTCAACGGACATTTATTTTGCTCGCCAACTTGTGTTGGCGAAATTATCCCAGGTAAAAGAACAAATACCTCAGTCGCTTGGATCGCCTCAGATGGGACCTATTTCCACCGGGCTGGGAGAAATCTATCAATACGAATTGCAAGCAATGCCTGGCAGTGGCTACGATGCACTGTCCTTACGCACCGTTCAGGACTGGTTGGTGCGCCGACAACTCCTAGGCACACCAGGAGTTGCAGAGGTTAACAGTTACGGCGGATTTAAAAAACAATATCAAGTACGTGTTGATCCTGTTAAGCTCCAATCTTTGGGATTGACTTTGCGCGATGTGATGCAAGCTGTTGCCAGCAACAATGCCAATGTTGGTGGAGGATACATTCAACATGTAGGCGAACAATATGTCTTACGTGGTATTGGATTGGCCACCTCAACTGACGAAATAGGAAGCATTGTTGTTAAAACAGGAAAAGAAGGCGTACCGGTATTCGTGCGCGATCTGGGTGAAGTTGTCGTAGGATCGGAGGTACGACAAGGAGCGGTACTGGCTGATGGCAAAGGTGAAATTGTTGCCGGTATTGCCATGATGCTTAAGGGTGAAAATTCTCGCACGGTAGTGGAGCGCGTAAAAAAAAGAATTGAGCAAATTAAAAGATCTCTGCCTCAAGGTGTCCAACTTCTACCTTTCTATGATCGCTCCGACCTGGTTAATCGCACCATACGTACTGTTGAAACAAACCTCACCGAAGGAGCCATATTAGTCATATTGGTATTGCTGTTGCTTCTCGGCAATTGGCGCGGTGCTATTCTTGTGGCTAGCGTAATTCCTCTTTCCATGCTCTTTGCGGCCATTTGTATGGTGGCATTCAAGGTTTCAGGGAATCTAATGAGCCTTGGTGCTATTGACTTCGGACTTATTGTCGATGGCGCGGTAGTTATGGTCGAAAATGCTGTACGCAGACTAGCTGAGGCCACTCAGAAGGATTTGTCCAAAACAAACAAACAGATCATTTCTGATGCTTGTCTTGAAGTTGGTCGCCCTGTGGTTTTTGCTGTTGCCATCATTGCCATAGTTTATCTGCCGA
This sequence comes from Candidatus Obscuribacterales bacterium, assembly GCA_020050685.1. Taxonomy (GTDB): domain Bacteria; phylum Cyanobacteriota; class Vampirovibrionia; order Obscuribacterales; family Obscuribacteraceae; genus JAGVKG01. The sequence continues at coordinate 83,370 of JAGVKG010000016.1, forward strand.
TTTTAAGCTTAACCGGTATAGAAGGCAAACTGTTTCGTCCAATGTCATTGACGGTTGTTTTTGCCCTTATCGGTTCACTTATTCTCTCTCTTACTTATATCCCTGCGGTCATGACTTTGCTGTTTAGAGGTAAGGTTTCCGAAAAGGAAACTTTTATTCTCCATCATGCCAAAAGCTGGTATAGCAAGATGCTTGAAATCAGCATGAGACATCCCATAAGAAAGGTGACCGGCGCTGGTGTTCTCGTCATATTATGCGCAGTGATATTCCCATTTTTAGGAGCGGAATTTATTCCGCGTTTAGATGAGGGAGCGCTGGCTGTACAAATTCAGCAAATTCCGAGTGTTTCTCTTGAAGAATCAATCAAGACGATCACTGAGGCAGAGAGAATTCTCTTGCGCTTTCCGGAAATTACCAAGGTTGTATCTAAAACCGGTCGAGCAGAAATTGCCACCGATCCTATGGGTGTAGAAACAGTTGACATGTATGTGGCCCTGAAGCCACCGAATGAATGGCGCACGGCTCATTCTCGGGAAGAGTTAATTGAAAAAATGGAAGAGGCGCTGAGTCAAGAAATTCCTCAAGCCGTTTTTAGTTTCAGCCAGCCTATTGAGCTGAGAACTGCCGAACTAATTGCCGGCGTTCGTTCCGATATTGCCATAAAAATCTTTGGGGATGATTTGAGCAAACTCAAAGAGACGGCCGAACATATAAGCCGGGTCGTAGGTAACATACGTGGGGCATCTGATGTAAAAATTGAGCAGGTTGCCGGACTGCCGCAACTGATCATTAAGCCCAATCGTCAAGCTATTGCCCGCTATGGTATCAATGTTGAGGACGTTAACGAATTGGTTGAATCAATTGTGGCTGGAAAATCTGCCGGCATAGTCTATGAAGGTGACAAGAGATTTGATTTGGTGATTCGACTGGTTGAACCAGCCAGTCGCAATGTTGAGACTGTTCGTAGCCTGGTCGTTCCTGCACCCAGCGGTGCGCGCATTCCTCTTTATCAATTGGCGGAGATCAAAGTGGAGGAAGGTCCGGCTCAAATTTCGCGTGAAGATAGACAAAGACGCATTGTGGTTGAACTAAACGTTCGCGGGCGCGACATTGGTTCTTTTGTGCAGGAAGCACAAAAGAAGATACAGCAAGAAATCAAGCTACCGGAAGGTTACTATATTACCTGGGGCGGGCAATTCGAGAATCTACAACGCGCAACAACTACGCTAGGCATCGTTGTACCAATTGCCTTGTTCTTGATCTTCATTCTTTTATTCAGTACCTTTGGTTCGGTGAGTCAAGCTATTCTCATCTATACCGGAATTCCATTTGCCATCGTCGGTGGTATCATTGCTTTACTGCTTCGCCAGATGCCATTTTCAATTTCTGCCGGTGTTGGGTTCATTGCGTTATCCGGCGTGGCGGTTTTAAACGGAGTAGTGATGGTCAGCTACATCAATAGTTTGAAGGATCAAGGACTGGCCATTGCCGACGCTGTGCGCGAGGGGGCGCAAACAAGGTTGCGCCCAGTGCTAATGACCGCATTGGTGGCTAGCCTGGGCTTTGTACCTATGGCTATCTCAACATCAGCCGGTGCTGAGGTGCAACGCCCACTGGCCACCGTGGTTATCGGTGGACTAATTACTTCCACCATCCTAACCCTGTTTATATTGCCTACACTTTACATTTGGTTCACTAGAAGTAACGAGCCGCAAACACAATTGAAAAATTCAACACACCTAGAAGGAGAGTCTCATGGTCCATGAAACAGCGGTCTTTGAAGGACCGTGGTTCAAACACCCTATTTTACGCAATACGTTGCTGGCTACTGTTGTGGCAAGCATGGCATATCTTCTAGGGCACATGAGACTGATTACCCATACAACAGAAATGACACTGTTTTTGGTAGCAGTGGTGGTGGGTGGCTACCACTGGTCTAAGGAAGCCATCGAGGAGTTAATATCAGAGCGAGAAATTGGTATTGAATTTCTCATGATGGCGGCCACCATAGGCTGTCTCATCCTGGGACTGTGGGATGAGGCCGCATTCTTAGTTGTTTTATATGGCGCGGCAGAAGGTCTTGAAGAATATACTTTTGCAAAAACCAGAGCCTCGATTCGTGCTCTTCTTGATCTTGCGCCTAAAGAGGCTCGGTTATTGAAAAACGGTGTTGAAGCAATGGTTCGGGCAGAAGAAGTAAGGGTGAACGATATTTTTTTGGTTAAACCAGGAGAATCAATTGCTACTGATGGCATCATTGTTGAGGGTCATTCCAGCATCAATCAAGCACCGGTTACCGGCGAATCTTATCCTGTGGAAAAGAAAGAGGGAATGCAAGTCTTTGCTGCAACTATAAATAACGATGGGTTTCTTACAATCAAAGCCACAGCCGATTTTGAAAATAATACATTGTCCAAAATGGTGCACATGGTCGAGGAGGCAAGAGAGCAAAAAGGCAAGGCCCAGCTTTTCATTGAAAAGTTCGGAAAACAATACTCTCCAGCGGTGCTTATCGCATCACTGCTGCTGGTGGCCATACCGGCAGTGCTTGGGCTGCCACTGAAAGATTGGGCTGTTCGCGCAGTGGTATTACTTGTGGCGGCAGCCCCTTGTGCTTTGGTTATGTCTACCCCCGTTGCAATTGCTGCTGGTATTGGTGCTGCTGGACGTCATGGCGTGCTTATCAAAGGCGGCATGCATTTGGAAAATCTTGGCAAAATCAAAGTGGTCGCCTTTGATAAAACGGGAACACTGACTGAGGGCAAGCCTACCGTCTCGAAAATATTTGCCACCAATGGCGGCAACCAAGAGCATGTTTTGCAGCCTGCCTATAGTTTGGAAAAGTTATCCAATCATCCATTAGCAGAAGCTATAGCAAATAAAGCCGCTGAATTTGGGGTAAAACCCTTACCTGTATCTAAGTTCCGCTCTCTTACAGCGGCAGGTGTTCAAGGGTTTATTAATGGCAAAATGTTTACGGTTGCTAAACCAAAATATTTTTCCTCTGTGCCTAAAGAAATACAAACGAAAGTAACTGAATTTCAAGATCTTGCTCAAACTGTTGTCCTTGTTGCTGAAAACGAAAACATTGTCGGCATCATTGCCTTACAAGATAAACCCAGGGCTGAGGCGAAAAAGACGATTGCGGAAATCCACAATCTTGGAGTCGGAGTTTCCATGCTGACTGGTGACAATAAGCATGCTGCTGAAGCTATTGCAAAGGAACTGAGCATTGATGACGTTCGCGCCGAACTAAAGCCGGAAGAGAAAATTGAGGCCGTTAAAGCCTTGGAGAAAAGTTATGGCTCAACAGCAATGGTTGGAGATGGGGTCAATGACGCTCCTGCTTTGGCAACAGCCACGGTCGGCATAGCAATGGGTGCCGCCGGCACCGATGCTGCGATTGAGGCAGCCGACACGGCCCTCATGGGTGATGATCTAAGCAAGGTCGTCTATGCACTTGAATTGGGCAAGAAAGCTCGCTCGATAAGCAAGCAGAACATTGTTTTTTCTCTTTCCGTGCTCGCTGTTCTTATTCCCCTGGCGTTGTTCGGTGTAGTAAATGTTGCCATGGCAGTTCTTATTCATGAGACGTCTGAAATATTGGCCGTCTTAAACGGACTAAGAGTTGCCCGCTAATTTCATCTAGCAAAGTGAAAGACTGTTTGTAATTCGGTGATAACTGTTTTCACGGTTTCTAATGATGATGCCGATGGTGTGTGTCCGGATAATGGGGATGCCAGTGTGTAATGGCTCCGTGCTTATGCAAATGGCTATGAGGTTCCTCCAACAGTACATCTGGGTCATGTTCGTGTTGGTGGTGTTCATCATGCCAGTGCAAATGTTCATGTTCCTCTTCCAGATGACTATGTACGTGACTGTGTACTTCAGTTAAGTGGAGCCACACTCCAAATGCCATAAATCCAGTTGCGATGATCAAATTGACTGTGAGAGGTTCACGTAACAATATCACTGAAAGGACAACACCTGCAAACGGGGCTGTTGCAAAGTATGCACCGGTTCTGGCTGTGCCCAGGTAGCGCAGTGCCTTTATAAACAAAACTAGGCTGAATCCATAACCTAAAAACCCAATCAGCATTGTTGTAGCAATAATTGGAATCTCTGGTAGGTGGCTGCCGAATGCTAAGGCTATTCCACAGTTGATGATACCAGCCGTTAGTCCCTTTATTGCAGCGATACGTGTTGGATCAGCATGAGAGATGTTTCGCGTCAGGTTGTTGTCTATAGCCCAGCATAAACAAGCACCGACAATTAAGAACGGACCAATTGATACCGAGACCGAGACAGCATTTTCCGGCTGCCAGACGAGCAGGATACTGCCTAAGATAATTGAAACCATGCCAAGGACGATGCGACGATCAAAGTTCTCTTTGAATGCGAACCAGGCAAGCAGTGCTGTAAAAATAGATTCGATATTGAGGAGGAGTGAGGCTGTTGCCCCCGATACACTCATTAAGCCAAGCATTAGCAAAAGAGGTCCCGCGATGCCGCCGCATGCTACAGCGCCGGCCAGCCATAGCCAATCTGGTGATCTCAATCTTGACTCTGGGCGTGCTAACCGCAATCTTGCAAAATCTAAGTTCAAAAAGAACAAACCAACTCCAGAACCAAGGTATAAGAGACCAGCAAGCAATTGGGCATGCATTTGGCCGATTAGCACTTTAGCAGCTGGCGTGCTCAGCCCAAATAAAAATGCGGCTCCAAGAGCAATCCATGCAGGGGACAAAGTTTTACTTTTGCTTGTTTTCATTCTAATATTCGTGTAGCCTTGCGACGGGAGTTTTACGGAATATTTGCACCTTCCCGAATTAAGCTTGTGCTCAAGATCTTCGAATTGCTCGCCTAATTCCTTGTGTGGACACTTTTGATTTTGCCAGTTCTTGCACTTTGTCTCTTATCTCATCGCGCACACGACGAAAAACTTCTATAGACTGGCCGTTTGGATCTTCGATATTCCAATTTGCCTGGGTGCCAATAAATGTGGATGGGCAAAAATCGGCAGTCTTAACAGAACACATTGAGATTACTGCGTCATATTCGGGCAGGCGGTCGTAGTCGATTGCCTTGGAATACTGCTTGGTTATGTCTATTCCGGCTTCCGTCATAACAGTGACAGCATCTGCATTTACGCCGCTACCTGATTTGACTCCAGCGCTATAAGCATCTAGTCCAAGTTGGCGCGCAAATCCTTCGGCTATCTGACTGCGACAGCTATTTTCTACACAGATGAAGAGCACTTTCATTTACTGCATTCCTTTTTGCCTATGGTGACAGGCACCACTTCCACCGCCGACGCACAACACGCGGAGTTGTTTTGCAACGATATGACCGCATCTTCTCCGTAGGTCGTAGCAGTGCCAGTTGTGTAAAATGATTCCCAGGCAATGCCTTGCGGATCGTGTACCCATGCCTTGTCAGCTTTGGCATAACAGCAAGTAGTCTGCTCTTGCTCAAGAACCGGCTGCTGAGCTTGCTTCAAACGCAAAGAAATTTCTTTCAAGTCCTCGCCATCGTCAACTTGAATGCCTAAATGATCTAGCCCTGGTTCTCTTCCGCGTGTAGAGATGGCAAAGTTTATACGCGGATCGTCCAGCATCCATTTTGCATAATCGTCTTTCTTGACGGTCGGTGCAGTATTGAAGAAAGTTGAATAGAATTGGATGGACTGAGCCAAGTCTGCAACCGCAACATGCACGTGAAATCTTTTCATCAACATTTCCCCCCGTTATCTGCACAGCAATTCTCAAGCAAGAAGCCCATCAGCATTTTCATATGAGCATAATTGGCAGAATAAATTATTGACCGACTTTCCCGCCTTGCCGTTATCAAACCGGCTCTGCTCAACTCTTTCAGATGAAAGGACATAGTGGCCGGTGGCAATCCGAAATGATCGCTCAGTTCACCCGCTGCCATTCCTGCCGCTCCTTTCCGTACCAGCAGCCTGAACACTTCCAATCGTGATTCTTGAGCCAGCGCCGATAAGACACTAACCGCCCCCTTGGTTTTCATATTTCCAATATAATCGAAGTATTGGCCAAAAGTCAATCGATCAACATTGCTGATTGGATCTTCACCGTTCGTAAACATGGGCAGATGTCAAACAGCCTAACGCTACTTTTTTGAGTTTGTCACTTGATTATTTGGATAAGTAATTTAGAAAAACACTTCTTAATTAGAAGGTTATGAGGCAATTATGGTGGTGTTACCACCTTGAGCGTGGGCTTGAGCAACAGCCTGGCGAGCCTTAATCACCATGCCTTTGCCTTCGTTATCCATGCCTTCGCGCCATTGGCAGATGCCAATCGATACTGTTAGTGAAAGTATCTTTTCGCCCAAAGTAAATGTACTTGCGGCAATATTTTGACGAATTCTTTCTGCTACTTCAAGACAATTTTGGGCTTGCGTATGCGGCAGAACTAGAACGTATTCGTAGGCACCAGTGCGCGCGCAAACGTCTGCTTGGCGATTTTGTCTGGTAATAATTGCCGCAACTTGCACGGCCATAGAATCAATTGCTTTTTGACCATGTACACGAGAAAGTTCCTTGTGCTGATCAATTTCTGCAACCACAATGCTGACAGGTGCGCCATAACGCATGGCTTGCCCAACTTCTTGTTTCAAAAACTCAGTTAAATAGCGCGTGTTTCGCAGGGCAGTCACAGGATCCGTCAACGAGAGTTCTTTGATTTGCCCTTCTTTTTTTCTCAGTTCATCGCGCAAAGTCTTAACCTTGAAAAGCGCTTTGGCATGGGCGAGCAAAGACTGCGGATCTACCGGCTTGATCAAGAGATCTTGATCGCCTACCTCTTCAAGATTGACTTGAATTGGCGCATCACCTTCATTACCTAAGCAGATAATCGGAATATGGCGCGTCTTTTCATCCTCGCGCAAACGCATGAAAACGTCACGCCCACTCATGAGCGGCATATGCAAATCGAGGACAATCAAATCAGGCGTACGCACTTTGCAGGCAGCAAGCGCCTTAAAACCATCGCGAGCGGCAATTACTCTATAGCCAGCCTGTTCGAGAACCGGCGCAATCTGACCAATTACGGATTCCTCGGGCTCAACAACTAGGATCGAACGGTTCTCTTTAGGATCTTTCATATGGATCTCGCATCAAATTTGATAATAGCGGGATCCGCAGGTTTCAACAAGGTTTGAGAACCAGTTTCCCCCAAGCATGTCATGGAGGCCTCAACGCTTGCCACCAACTGATCGATATCTATTCCCAGGCAAGTTGGAGAAAAGTCTTTGATCTTGCTCAGACCTGCCTGAAACAGCTTTCGCGCCCCAGGCAAATTGCCGTTGCGCAAATGATAATACGCAACGGCAATTTGAATAATCCCCTGAATTGCTTTGCGCGATGGCTCCTGGTAATTTTGCCAAAGATTTTCCAAGGTCTCGTGACACTGGAAAAATTCTTGGGCATTGAATTGCCGAATGCCTTCGAGAAGCAACTTTTTTTGGTGAGAGGTAAGACTAATACTTCAGTCCACCTGCTACACGCGTATCCACTTCCTGATTGAGCAAATGATTAAGGTCATCAATTTGCGTAGAAATCACCTGCCACTGTGCAGGACTTGTGACTTTGCCTGGAACTTTGGTTGCTTGCAACATATCATCAATACGCTGGTATTCACGTCTCAAGAGATTGGCCTCAAGATTGCTCAGCTTGTTCGAGCGTCTTGCCGCGTTAATATGCCGGCGAATTTGAATCAAGCGAAAATCATAATTTCCTCTGCCGCGCGTGCCTGGACCATAGGAAGGACGCTGACTGAAGAAATTATCGTAATCGGCACCTTGGGAAACTTCCATTTGATCCATTCTGACAGACAACTGATCAAGTCTTGATGCCAAAAGACCAATTTGCGCTTCATCTAGTCCGACACCAGAAGATTTGAAATTGTTTTGCATTTGATAAATCTGATTCAATTTCTCTCTCAAATCAGTGGCATCTTGCGGTGTAATCTTTTTAGCTGCCACCATGCTGTCGATGCGTGTGCTTAGAGTCACACGACGATCATCAATTTGCTTGGCCGCCATGACTTGCGAGTTGACCGAAGCATCAATGCGTACGCTCAGGCGATTCAATCTATCGGACAGCATCTCGATACCATCATCGGAGATTGTGCCAGTGCGAGCCTTAAGCAAATTTGCCGTGCGGGAAATATCATTTGCTTCGCGCTGCAAGGTAATAAAATCCGGATCTGAAATTTTGCCGGCTTTGAAGTTCTCTTGCAATCTCACTTGCAATTGAGAAATACGTCCGTCGATGTCGCCAATCAGCGCTTGTCCTGCCACTTTTGCATCAATAGCTTGACTGATATTGGAAGTCAGCGAGTTAAGTTCATTTTGGTAAGACAACGATTGTGTAAGCGACAATGGTTGACCTTGCGCTTTCAATTGAGCTTCCGATTGCTGAATCTTCGCAAGCTGATTACGGAAGGAAGTCGCCTCTATGCTGGTCAACTGTCCTTTGGATTGTCCCAGCGCAATTTGTGCGTCAATTTGGGACATGCGAGTTTCCAAATCAGACCAATTAGAAATGCCGGTTGTAAACATCTTAACAAAATCTCCAAATCCTCCGGCAAAGGATGGTTGCTGACCTGCCAACGAAGTTGTCAATGCAACTAAAAGTACCGTGGTGCCTAGTTTTGAAGAAAGTTTCATCATGTCTCTCCAGCGAAAAAAGGGGAATAATTGGAATTCCGTATATAACTAGAGGTTATTATATTTTGAATTAAATCTAAGAATAAAAACATTGGACTTGATTCAAGCCCCTTACTTCCCGCATGCTTACGTGTTGATGCGGCTTCGAGCCTTTTTGAACTCGCTTAGTTACAAAACTCAATCGAACAGAAAAACATGTCTCCGCCAGCCACAATTTCCAATATCAAGATGCAAGTTAACAAGCAAAATACCCCGCTCTGGCAAAAACGCGACTGGCAAATGCTCGGATTGCTTGTCGTAATTTCTTGCCTGCTCTATTTGCCTGGTTTGAATTTGTTTGGCATTCTCGATCCATCAGATGGATATTACGCAGAAGCCTCAAGAGAAATGATTGAGTTAGGCAATTACCTGACGCCGCATTTGAATTATCGTCCTTGGTTTGAAAAACCAATTTTGATTTATTGGTTAATCATCACCTCCTACAGTGTGTTCGGCATAAATGAAGTGGCTGCACGAATGCCCTCTGTACTTTCTGCCATCTCCTTAGTTGCTTATTCATTTATCTTGGGAAGACAATTTCTCAGACGGCGGGCTGCATTTCTTTCCTCATGCATTATTGCTGCCAGCCCACTTCTCTTAATCACAGGACACCTTTGTCTCACTGATGTGCCTTTGTGCTTTTGTCTGTGGCTTGGTCTCGGTGGACTAATCGCAGCGATTTGTCTAAAACAAAGCAAAGCCGCGAAGTTTTCATTCCAGCTTTCAGCTTACATGGGTATTGGTTTCGGTGTTTTGTGCAAAGGACCAATTGCTCTCATTTTAGTTGGTATCAACATCTTGGCGTTTTTGTTAACCACGTCCAAATCCAAGCAAGAATTTTGGACGAACGTAAAATCTACCAATGTCTTAATGGGAATTTTTGTTGTCGGCTTAATCGCTTTGCCCTGGTATCTCACCGAAACTTACATTACAAACGGTGTTTTCTTCAACGAATTTTTCATTCGCCAAAATCTCGGGCGGGCAATAGGAGCTGTCACACATCAATCGCCACCTTGGTATTACGTGCCTTATTTACTGGGTGGATTTGCTCCTTGGACATTGGTGCTTGCTCTAGCTTGGCCGACCTTAGCCAAGGTTCGAAAAAACCGCTTGTCTGAACTATCACGATATAAATTCCTATTTTTCTGTTTGGTTGTAAGCGTTACAACTTTTGGATTTTATTCAGTAGTCTCATCCAAAATGCCTACATATATATTGCCTGTGCTGCCAGCCCTAGCTTTTCTTTGTGGTTCAGCACTTGATACTTGTATGGCGGCAAAACTGCAAAGTGGTTGGCAACAAATTCTCTTTTCTCGCAAAGTAGTCACGGGATTTGTCGCAAGCGTCTTGGTTTTATTGGCTGTTGCCACACCAGTCGGCTTGAAGGTATTTTACGATGCACAATGGAAGGATTTCCATCAGCTTTTAGCTAGTGCGCAAAAGCGCAATCAAGAGCCAATCATTATCGGCAGATTTACGCCCTCTGCGAATTTCTATTTGCACCGCCAGCTTATTATGATCAGAAATAGAACTGCATTTCGAAATTTCATTGCCAATGCAAACTCACCAAAATTGCTTTTAGTATCTAAGCAACGAATGAATTATTTGTCGATGATCAACGAGCCTTCAAGGGTGATTGAACAAAAAGGCAAATGGTCGCTTGTGCTGATCGAGAAGAAAGTCAATCCAAATGCAGTCGAGCCACCGCCGACTGATGAAATGATTTTGCCGGGCTCATCGACAAAAGTAGGTGACTAATGGCTGGTCAAGATTCGACATCTTTATCCGGCTGGGGCAGATATCCATCTGTTGATACTTTTATAGATCGCCCAGAAAGTCGCGCCTCGCTTCTGCAAGCTGTGCAGAATTCTGGTGGCACAAATTCTAGTGGTGCAGGCTCTGGTGACTTGCTGGCACGTGGCAAAGGCAGAAGCTATGGCGATGCAGCAGAGGCTGCTTGTGGTCAAACTGTATTGATGGAAAAGCTGAATCGTTTCATGGCCTTTGATTCAGAGACCGGACTTTTACGTTTAGAACCCGGCGTAACAATTGCCGAAATTCTCCAGACTTTTATTCCCAAAGGCTGGTTTTCTCCAGTCGTGCCTGGAACCAAGTTTGTTACCGTCGGTGGTGCAATTGCAGCCGACATTCATGGCAAGAACCACCACCGCGATGGTTCATTCTCCAACTTTGTCACAAGGTTCTGGCTGCTCACGGCCGCCGGCGAAATAATTGAATGTTCTCGCATTCAAAATGCCGATATTTTTTGGGCAACCATTGGTGGCATGGGACTTACTGGAATTATTGTCGAAGCAGAATTGACGCTCAGTCCGATTGAAAGTTCGTATATTTCTTACAAGAGCATTCGCGCCGATAACTTGACCGAATTGATGGGACTTTTCGATCAGCATGAGGAAAGGCATCACTACTCGGTAGCCTGGATCGATTGTCTTGCACAAAAAAATTCTCTTGGTCGCGGAGTTCTCTTGCTTGGGGATCATGCAAAGCTGACTGATTTACCTGAGCAACTAAAAAATCATCCGCTGACACTCAAGCCGGACAAACAAGTGACAGTTCCGTTTGATATGCCAAGTTCTCTCTTGAACCGTTATACGATGTCCACCTTCAACAGTTTGTTTTACGCAGTTAAAACCAACCAAGAAAAAATTGCCGATTATGATTCTTACTTCTTCCCGCTCGATGCAATTGGCAGTTGGAATCGCATGTACGGCAAAGCCGGCTTTATTCAATACCAATGTGTGATACCACCTGCGGCAAGCAAGCAAGCCTTGACTGAAATATTGAATGCTTGCAGTCAAAAAGGCTGGGGATCTTTTTTAGCTGTTCTTAAACGATTCGGATCTAAAACCTGTCCATCCAACACATCACTTTCTTTTCCCATTGCCGGCTACACATTGACGCTAGACTTTCCGGTCAAAGCCAGTCTAATTGAATTTACGCGCAAGCTCGACGAACTTGTGATTAGCCATGGCGGCAGAGTCTACTTAGCTAAAGACGCCTGCCTGACACCAGAAACATTTCGCACTATGTATAATGCCAATTTTGAAAACTGGCGCCAAATAAAACACAAAATAGATCCGGACAATGTTTTTAGATCTGCACTTTCCCAACGACTTGAGATAAATTGACGAGACAAACCAAAATGAACAACAAAACTGTTTTAATTTTAGGAGCCACATCCGGCATCGCCAAAGCTACAGCCCAAGCGCTGGCAGCTAAAGGCTATGGCTTACACCTCGCCGGTCGCGACAAGTCCGAGCTGGAAATTCTCAGCCAAGATTTATCAATAAGATCGGGTGCTAAAGTTAGCTATAGCTTGTTTGATGTGCACAACGTAGATTCACATCAACAATTCTTCAAGGATGTATTGGCGCAGTGTGGCACCATCTATGGTGCCTTGGTAGCAGTCGGCGAGCTTGGCGATCAGATACTTGCCCAAAATGATCCTACCCACGCTAAACGCATTATCGACGCCAATTTCACAGGCGTTGTCTCACTTCTAACTCCAATTGCCAATTATTTGGAAGAACAAAGGCAAGGATTTATCGTTGGCATTAGTTCTGTTGCCGGCGATCGTGGTCGCCAAAGCAATTATCTTTACGGCTCATCCAAAGCTGGTCTCAGTGCATTTCTTTCCGGCTTGCGCAATCGCCTAGCCAAATCAAATGTTCAGGTGCTGACCGTAAAACCAGGCTTCGTCAATACAAAAATGACATTTGGCAAACAAGGAATGTTTTTGGTGGCAGAACCGGAAGATATTGCCAAAGGTATTGTCGCCGCAATTGAAAAACGCCAAAACGTGATTTATCTTCCTTGGTTCTGGTTCTGGATCATGAAAATCATCCGCTCAATCCCAGAGCCGATCTTCATCCGCATGAAGATGTAGAGTTGCAAAGCGTGTAGAATACTTGGTTGATAAAAGTCCACTGCATTATTAGAGGAATTATCCATGCCAACAACTACAGAAACCGAAAATGCGACTCTTGAAGAATTGATTACTTGGATCAAAAAGCTCACCCAAGCTGGCGTATCACCAGATGTAGCTGCCGAAGTGGCCAAGGATTTCTTGATTATCGATTACGACACTTGCGACGACGAAGATTACGAAGAACAAGAGTAATTACGATACTCATCCATTTAAAAGAGAAGTCTTTGGCAATTGTCAAAGACTTCTCTTTTTTACCAGGCTTACATATTTCCGCCGGACTGGTGGATCCAATCCATAACTTGGCGTTTGGCATCGCCACCTTCGGCCATTAGCTTGCCATTGGTATCAAAGATTTTGAATTGGGGAATTGAATGAATATCGTATTGCTTAGCCAATGGTGAATCCCAATCAATTCCTTGTACACCTGTGCGATTGATGTCCAGTGTGCGCACAGCGATATCGGAACGTGACTTAGCCAAATCATGCAGGACTGGCGAAATTCGGCGGCAGCTTGGGCAGAACTCCGAACTAAAATCGACGATAGTGTATTTGTCTTGACCAAGGCATGCTTTTATATCCAGCGTTTCGCCAGGATTGCTCTGATTCGCCACTGATACATCCGGCGTCTCTGTTGGCGGCGCAGTCACCTGTGGCGTCGTCGGAGCAGATGTCTCAGGCGCTGGCGGCTGAGGCTGGGTAACTTCCGACTGCGGTGCACTTGTGCAAGCAGATAGAATAATAGCTGATGCTACTGACATGACCAAAGGCAACCCAAGTCGTCGCTCATTTAATTGCTTATTCAATTTACCCACTCCTGTTGACATTTCATTCCGCCGCTTAATTCTATAGAATATCCACATCATTACTAAAAAATTGGCCTAAATCAATAAACTATCAACGACGTTTTACAAATCGATTTCGCAAAAACAGTGATTACCTCAAGCACAGCCAGAAAAACGATAGCCAAACAAAGGTTCCAATCACCTTTGCGCTATCCTGGCGGCAAGCAAAGAGGCATCAAAGAAATTGAGAAGATGTTGCCAAAAGACGGAAGCGTCTCAGAATACCGAGAACCAATGATTGGTGGTGGCAGTACATATTTTTACGCGCGCTCAGTAAATCTGGCCAAACACTACTGGATCAATGACAAGTTCACCGACCTAATTTCATTTTGGCAGACGGTACAGAACAAAGCGAAGTGCCAACAACTTTTGCATGAACTGGAAGAGTTGAGAAGCGCATTTGAAAACGCAGACGAGATCAAAGAATATTTTTTGCGCGCGCGCAAAGAAGATCCCCAAGATGAATATCGCAAGGCGTTTCTCTTTTTCTTTTTCAATCGCGTCACGTTCTCCGGCACCACCAGAGCCGGTGGTTTTTCCAAAGCGGCAAGTCTTGCTCGTTTTACGGCTTCGTCGATAACAAAATTACGTACACTACCGGATGCACTAGCACGCACGCGCATCACGAATTTAGATTTTGACGAAGTGATCACCAAGCCTGGCAATGACGTTTTTATTTTTTTGGATCCACCGTATTTTAGTGCTAGCAAATTGTATGGCAGGAATGGCAGCTTGCATGAATTTGATCATGAGCGATTATCAGCATTACTGAAAAATTCATCACATCGTTTTTTGATCACCTATGACGACTGCCCAGAAATTCGGTCTTTCTACAAATGGGCTACTATCAAGCCTTGGACCTTGCAATACGGCATGAATAACTGCAACTCAGAGAAACAAAGCAAACTTGGCTCAGAGTTGTTTATTTACAACTATTGATCTTCAAGAACATAAATCCATTTGTATTCTGCCCGTCCACCCACGTTGGTGATGGAAAGAACACATTCAAATTGCTTATCCGCACCAGGTTTGTAATATTGTTGATATTCTGCGGGATTAGTTCGCCTATAGTCATCCCACATTTTCTTTGCATCCACTACTTCATATGATTGTGTGCCAGAAGGAACGAAACCTGCAGGCGCACCATACGTAGGTGCATTGAAAGTTATTAGTGGGCTTGCCACCTTTACCCATCCGCCTCCGTTTGCTCCCGCATAAAAGTTACCGACTGGGGACATTCTTGGATCTCCAGAAATTTGCCCAGTGAAATTAAGCCTATCTCCGGGAGTGAGCGTTTCAGGCAATTCCGAAAAGCTAAAAGTACTAGAACTCATTTCTCGAGTTCTAGAAGCTGCTGGTATTGCTGTCCAAACAATTTGGTTGGCAGTGCAAGTCATTGAAGTATTGCGATCACCCTTTTGACTCTCTTCTATGAATGGACCAGTCCGACGCAAAAGAGTTCTTTTCGGAGGTGCCGGCACGGAGGCCGGAACAGAGGCAGCAACTTTAGCTGGCGCTCGCGACGGCAGCACCTTTCTCTGAGCAAAAGTTGGTTTTGGTGGCAGCATGGTTATCGTTCCACAAATAACGCTGCCACTTTCGTTTCTTTCAATGCGACATGGTCCTTTGAGACCAAGGGGTGCTTGGCAGACTTGCTGACGTGGTGATTCTGCTAAAATCCGACATCTCTTGCGATTAACGCTGATCTTAGAAGTAGATGATCTGCCATCACATTTTCCCGGGATGCGTAACCTGCCACCACAATTTGCTTGAGTTGGCATCTTGAGCGTCGGACACTGCGGAGGCTTAGGCTTGCAAGCTACTTGTTTGCGACAAACCTCGCCACCGCGACTATTCTTAATCACAACCGTAACATGTTTTTTGTTGCGTGGAATGCGACATGTGTATGACGATGGCTCCTTTGGTGAGACATAAATAGATGGTGGGTCACTACAAATCTTAGGTTGTGAATGTTTCGGTTTCTCAACCACGGTCGGTTTATGTATTGGTTTTGATACGTGAGGCTTGCTCAGCGAATCCCAGGCCGACTTTGGATGTACCGGTTTTGCAGTTGACTGCTTAATTGGTTCTTGAGCCGGTGAAGACTTTTTCTCTTCCGGCTGTGGTTCTTCTGCTATTTCCGACTCCTGCACTTCCTCCGTCTCAGCAATTTCGACAACATAGCCTCGCAGAGTATCTTCGCTCTCAGCAATCTCTTCCTTCGTTTCACCTTTTGGTTCTACCAATACTGTGCCGGAGATGGTATCACTCTCCGATAAGTCATCAGGAAGATTTACTTCAACTGTGCCAGTCAAAGTGTCAAATTCGACAGTCTCCAAGCCATCAGCTTGTGTGACACTAGCTGTAACCTCGGGCTCGCTACTTTCTTGCGCCAGCGAAACAAAACATGTACCAAATATCACAGGTGGTATGAGCAAGACTATTAGTGCAACTTCAAATCCCAAGCCATGCTTTTTCGCAAACATATTCCACCCCTCTCAATCAAAATTATCTCGTTGGCGATCACTTAGCATTAGGGTCTAGCACATAAATCCATTTGAATTCAACGCTCACGCGCCCACCACCGCCAGTGCCATACATAACACACTCAAATTGCCTGCCATACTCATCTTTCATCAAGTGAGCTTTATCAGGGTTCTTGCGTAAGAATTCATCAAGCATTTTCTTTCCATTGGTTACTTCGAATGTTAAGGTACCAGAAGGGACCCAACCTGCCTTCATAATAGTAGGTGAGCTAGTGAATTGTAGAATCGGCGGATTGAGCAATTTAGTCCAAACACCTTCCGAACGAGGCATAAAGTTAACCAATGGTGAAGTTGCCGAATCTCCCGATACTTGTCCAGTAAAGTTAAACTTATCCCCTACAGCCAGCGTTTCTGGTAGATCGGAGAAACTAAAGCTCGATGTTCTTCTTGGTCCATTTATTGAATCTCCACCGGCTAATCCCACCCAGGTAATCTGATTTCCAGATACAGTCATTTGTTCGTAAGTTGCTGATGGATCACGCTTTTCAGTAATGAAAGGTCCCGTCCGGCGAAATACATATCTTTTGGCTGACGCCGGAGTAGCAGCAGAGATTTTTGGTGGCGGCTTGGGCGGCGGATTTGTTCGAGCTGAAATTGGTTTTTGTGGAAACATCAAAATTGTGCCACAAATAAAAGTGTTGCCTTCGTTTCTTTCGATATTGCAACGACCCTTCAAACCAGTTGGTGCTTGGCAGATTTGTTGGCGTGGTGACTCTGCCAGTATCCGACAATCTTGTTTGTTCACTCGCACTCTAGAATTGAAAGATCGGCCATCGCATTTTCCTGGAATTCTCAGCCTGCCACCACAAGTAGCTTGCGTTGGCAATTTTGTTGGCGGACATTTAGGTGGCCGCGGATTACATGTGACTGGCTGACTGCACACTTCGCCACCACGATTCCTAATATTTACTCGTATCCTCCGTGTACCTGGTCGAAGACCACAGGTGAATGTCCCTGGCTCTCTCGGCGATACGAAGATACGCGGCGGATCATTGCAAACAATTGGAGGCTTGGTTGGCGGGCAACCACCTCCGGGAATCTTCACAGGAGGCTGACGAACAGTGGGTGGGCAACCACCTCCAGGTGTCTTCGTCGGTGGAGTCGGTACCGGACAACCACCCCCAGGTATTTTCACAGGTGGATTTTTAACGGTGGGTATCGGACAACCGCCTCCAGGTATCTTTACCGGTGGGACGCCTGGTGTGCGAGTAATCGGCGGGTGCTGCACTTCGGGTGGTGATTGCTTTGGAGGTTCCGGTTCCTGCACTTCCTGAGTGTCAGCAATTTCGACAACGTAGCCACGAAGGGTATCTTCGTTTTGGGCAATTTCTTCTTTTGTTTCACCTTTTGGCTCGACAAGCACCGTGCCAGAGATGGTATCAGTTTCCGACAAATCATCCGGAAGGTTAACTTCAACCCTACCGTTTAAGGTGTCAAACTCAACCGTCTCCACGCCATCAGCCTTTGTGACGCAAGCAGTTGCCTCCGGTTGATTAGCTTCTTGTGCCCACGACAAAAGTGCAGTGGCTTGCGTTAACAACCCAAACGACAGAGCAGCGACAATTCCAAAGAGCTGGACTCTTCTTCTTAGCATTCTCAACCTCCGCCATGGGCATTGATGATGCAATTTCAAATATTCAAATCAATACTTCCCATAGGGCCACGCAAATTAACCCAGTTAATATTTGCCGATCCAATTCTTCACAATCGAACCACGCAACGATGCGTTCGAAATTCAGGCGACATCCAAAGTTCTTTTGATTAGTGGATCGCTATCTTTCAAAACAGCCAACGCGTGTTCATACACAGCCAACTTCAGAAATGTCTGATAGGGTATGCCCATCAAATCTGCTGCTCGCTTAACTAGTTCAAGTTGTTCTTTTCCCCAGCGAAAACTGACACGGGTTTCGTCGAGTTCCTTTTCGGCTTCCTCGATCATTTCCGTGATGCGTTTGTCCTCTTCTTCTGGAAGTTCAACGGTGCCCAAACGCTTGTAGTTTCTTCTTTGCTTAGTCATGGTCGTATCCTAAAAAATTGGGTCTGTCCTAAAACAAGTAATTACGGTGACTTCTTTTTTCTGTTCATTACGCCAAAACCAGTAAAGTCCATGTGTGTCTGACAAGTTTTCAAAGCGGTTATATTTCTCATTCCAAGTTGGTTCGGTGTTGAAAAATACGTCCAGGGCGTCATCCATGCTCGTGAGATGTCTGGCGTAAATATGCAAAAGCTCGGGTTTGTCCTTGTCGAATTTGAAAAAGAAGGTGATCCCTTGCTCTTCAATGACTTCGTATTTGACTTTTGGCAAGACGCAAGCACCTCAGCTCATGTAAGAAAGCATAGCAGGTCTTGCGTCAAATGTCATGACTTTTGACGCATACATCAACTGTTTTAACATGTCGGTTTGTAGGCAAAATCGGAAAGGTCAAAGCTGGAAAAGCTCAGCCAGTGAGGATTTCAACCTGCGGATCCGATGCCGGCTTAAAGCTATAGACAATTTGCTTGGGAGAAAGTGTCAGTTTTTCTTCGGTCAACATTGTTTGATTCGATTCCATTTTTCAATTGACTGATTCACTTGCTTAGGCTTTGGTCTTCGTTTTCACTTTCGCCAGACCGGAAACCGAAAGAGCGGACAAAACTTTTGCTTGCAGGACATCCACATTCTCGTTGACTTGTTGTGTGTAGAAGTCCTCGCCGACAACCGTTCTCAACGGTCGCTGACCGGATGGTGTATCTATCAACTGTTTAATGGCATCGGCAACTTGTTGTGGATTGGCGACTTGTCCCTTGCTCAAAATATCACCGACAGCTCCGAATATTTTTCCTTGCAATTCACCCACGGCACCATAGGCTGTGCGCGTTGCGGCATCACTTTCTACATGTAGCTTCTTACCGATTTCGGTTTCAAACGGGCCTGGCTCAATTAGTACGGAATCTACGCCGAAAGACGAAAGTTCATAGCGATACGTTTCAGCCAATGCTTCCAGCGCGTATTTGCTTGCAGAATAAATTCCGAAAAATGGAAAGATCACACGCCCAAGAATCGAGCTGATATGAACAAGCAATCCACTTTCTTGTTTGCGCATGTATGGCAAGACCGCACGATTGCAGCGCACCACTCCCAGAAAGTTGGTGTTGATTTGTTCATACGCTTGTTCATCCGTGAACGCTTCGGTAATGCCTGCGTATAAAGTGCCGGCATTATTCACCAAGACATCGATTCGTCCTTGTTCCTTGATAATTTGTTTTACTGCTTTATCAATAGAATTTGTCTTTGTCACATCAATTTCTATAACTTTCAGAGAGGCATTATTTACCTGAGCAAATTTCTCAAGTTCCTTGGCAAAGCCCTTATTGCGTCCACCAGCATTGCGCAAGGACGCATAAACAACATGTCCATCCTTAGCCAAAGTCTCTGCCGTCAACCGACCAAAACCAGACGACGATCCGGTGATTAAGATAACTTTCTTCTCTTGCACAACCATCTCTTTCAATAGCTACTTGCCTTTTGATTTTTTGCTCGTTGCCTTTTGTATCGATTTGTCTTTTTGAACTCGCAACTGTTTTTCAAGCCTTTTCAAACGCATCTCCAGATCATACAACCGGTCAGAAGAATGTTCCATCACCATTGATGCTGATTGAGTCTCAATAGATTTATAGGATATTGACTTCTTTACACGCGATTCATCGGCGATTTTCTCAGTGACCCATTCACGGACCATTGTTCCAGCCGGTTTGCGCTGCTTTCCAGCCAGCTCATAAAGCGCCTTAATATGCTCTGGCTCAAGTCGAAAGTGAAACACTTGTTTCTTGGCTATTTCATTGCGAGCATGCTGCTTAAGATCTGCCATCGCTTTTTCTATTACAAGAGGACGTTTCTTAGTTGCCATGTTTATGTCTCAATATTATGTAGCACTAGCGTAGCACATATGTAGTACGATTGTGGTTTGCAAAACTTAGAAGTTTTGATTGAATCTTGATTTGTCGCAGCACAACACTTGACTTCATGCGGGTAAGGCGAATGACCAAGAATCCGAAAAAGACTGACATTAAGAGGGCACCGAAAGGTGGGGAACTGTCTGATTCAACAAATCTGCTTCTGAGGGAACTCCGAGGGCTTATAGAGCAATCCAGACAGCGTGTTGCCCAGCAGGTCAACACGGAGCTAGTAACACTCTACTGGCACATTGGCGAGAGAATCGGGGGAGAGATACTGAAGCAGGAGCGAGCTGAATACGGCAAACAAGTTTTAGCGACTTTGGGGCGGCAGCTCACTTTCGACTATGGGCGTGGCTTTGATCGTACCGCCTTAACCAGAATGGTCAAATTTGCTGAGCTGTTCCCAGATTGGAAAATTGTTGCGACACTGTCGCACAAATTAGGGTGGAGCCACTTCATTGAATTGTTGCCGCTGGACAACGAGCTGAAACGCAATTTCTATGCTGAGATGTGTGGCATAGAGGGCTGGAGCGTCCGTACACTGAGAGACAAAATTAAGAGAATGCTTTTTGAGCGGACAGCTATAGCAAAAAAACCGGAAGATGTGGCAGAACAGGAAGTCAAACTTCTGCAAGAACGCGGAGAACTTACGCCCGATCTGGTCTTCAGAGATCCTTATCTGCTAGACTTTTTAGGACTGAGCGGTGCTTATGATGAAAAAGACGTTGAAACAGCAATCCTGCGTGAAATGGAACAATTTCTGTTGGAGCTTGGCACGCACTTCAGTTTTATTGCCAGGCAAAAGCGAATCCTGGTAGGAGACAACGATTATTATCTTGATCTCCTCTTCTTTCATCGAAGACTAAAAAGACTTGTGGCCATTGAGTTAAAACTAACTTCCTTCAAGCCCGAATATAAAGGGCAGATGGAGCTGTATCTACGATGGCTGGATAAATATGAGCGTTGCGAAGGCGAAGAGACGCCTGTTGGGCTAATTCTGTGTGCTGGTAAATCAAGGACTGAAGAAATAGAATTGCTTGCACTTGATGAAAGTGACATTCGGGTTGCCGAGTTCATTACAGATGAGCTACCAAAGTCAGTGCTTGCCAGCAAACTTCATGAGGCCATTAAACATGCCCGGCAAAAACTTACCGACAGGGCAGCTAATCTGAAGAACATCGATCAGAAGAGAACAGATGGGTGATGGCGAGCATTGTTGTCCAGGATCGTTGCCGTTCCCCCAAGTGTGGCAATAACCAATGTCAAGAAGATTTAATAAGGAGCTTCAGTCGAGGAGAATTTCAATCATGACAAGACGCATTTTTATGGTGGCCGCAATTGCTTTACTGGCTTTGATTTGCCAAGGCAGCTATATTCCAAGCCAAGCCAAGGGACAACCATTTGATGTAAAAACAATCGTCAAAGCCCCGCCACAAGAAGTATTTCAAGTTATTCAGCAATTGCGAGGCTCGCACAAATTACACCGCAAAGTGCTTTCTTATGATGGCAAAGTAGCCAAATTTGAAGAGAATCTCGAGGGTGTAGTTATCTATGGCAAAGTGAATAACATTTGGGAAGAGATTGAAGAATCCCCCAACCATATTCAATTCAAACTGGTTAGCTCAAGCAAATTTAAAGAAGCATTTGGTTCTTGGACAGTCAAACCAGCAGCCGACGGCAAGGGTACAGAATTGCATTTAAGTTTCTATCTCGATTCCGGCTTGCGCATTCCATTTGCTCATCAAATCACGCAAGCAGCAGCGGAAAGAGATGCCAAAGAAAGACTTGAACTCATCAAACAACTGGCTGAGAATTCCAAGCAAGCAATTTCCTTCTTTGGTCAAGACAAGCAAAACTAAATTTCTTTTTGATTTGATTCTCATTCAAACTGGAATATTTGATTTTGCGTGAACTGGACGTTCGAAATTTACTTTACCGAACCGAGATCAAAAAACGTCTCAGTCAAAATCGTTCCGCCCGCGTCGTCAACGAACTGCAGTTAGCGCAGGGAGAAGCACGGGTTGATGTGGCATTAATCTCAGACGCATTATATGGCTATGAAATAAAGTCCGCGTCTGACAATTTGGAAAGACTGCCCAACCAACAAGTTGTGTACAACAAAGTATTCGAACGCATGATCCTGGTTGCAGACGAGCGCCACGTAAAAGAAGCCGTCAAAATGGTGCCGAAGCAGTGGGGTCTGATTGTTATCGGCATGCGCGATGGCAAGCCCTATGCTGATGAGCTATGGGCTGCACGCCGCAATGAGAATCTCGATAAACTTTCTTTAGCTCAATTATTATGGAAAGAGGAAGTTCTAGAGCTCATGGAATACTTTGACCTAACAAGTGGCTACCGTCGAGCCAATAGAAAAATGTTGTGGAAAGTGATCAGCCGCAGTTTAACCACCGAGCAAATCAAAGCCTTCGTCTGCTATAAACTGCGCACCAGAAAGAATTGGAGAAAGAACTGACAGGTTGGCAAGGGATGTGGTATCGTCAAAACAAATCAAGCGAAACTTTTTTGCGCGGGCGGTGTATAAAACTAATAGCGCTAGACTCTAGCGCTTTACCCTAGAAGGATTGCTTCATGAATCGCATTATCGCGGCAACGCTTGCGCTCATCGCCAGTCTGGCTATTTTTCAGCAAACCGGCTTGGCAGAGGGTGACAACAAAGCGCCGGAAGGAATGACCCATGAGACAGTGGTCACTTTTAATGCGGGACTAGCGGCTTACAAAGCAGAAAAGTATGAGGAAGCGCGGGACAAGTTTAAGGCAGTCTGTGATGCCTTTCCGGCTTGGGCGCCTGCCCATCGCATGTACGGCATGGCACTCGAACACACAGGCGACATCGAAGGCGCGCTGAGAGAAAAGCTGGTCTGCGAGTCCATGGAGCCAGGCAAGCCGGAAATAATGCTCTCTGTAGCTACAGCCTACCAAGCTGCAGGAAAGTTTGACGAAGCACTAGAAAAGTATCGCAAATACTTAGAACTTTATCCGGACAGCAAAGAGGCTCCCGCTGTCAAGGACAGCATGTTGCTGATTCAACGAGATCTTGGCACGGGCAAGAAGCCACGCAGCTCAAAAGGAAAAGACAATTACATCGATGAAATTGCCAGCAAGGGAGCATCGCGCTGGAGCGAATCACAAATGCCGCTATCTGTGTATATTAAAAGTGGCGAAGGCATAGCGCACTACCGCGACTCATTTGGCGATATTCTCAAGCAATCATTTGCCGCCTGGGCAGATGCATCAGAGGGAAGCATCTCATTTACTTTTACAGATAACGAAAAGAGAGCCGCAATTAGATGTTCTTGGGTGGACGATCCCAAGGAACTCTCCAACTCCATGGAAGGCGGCGAAGCAATTCCGCAGCGAAATAACAAAGGTGAAATGGATAGGACCAGCATATTGATTCTCACTCGAGGATCAAGCGATGGCACAGAACCTACTGATGCTCACATTCGGCAAGTATGCTTGCACGAAATCGGGCACGCTCTAGGGCTTTGCGGGCATAGCTCTCAACCAGGAGATGTAATGTTTGCTGTAGCCGCAGCAAAGCCGCATGATCAATTGTCTGAACGAGACAAGAAAACTATTTGCATGTTGTACGAAGCATCAAAAGGTTATATCCGCAGGCACCAAGTGAAATTTTCAGA
The DNA here is from genome assembly GCA_020050685.1 of Candidatus Obscuribacterales bacterium. Taxonomy (GTDB): domain Bacteria; phylum Cyanobacteriota; class Vampirovibrionia; order Obscuribacterales; family Obscuribacteraceae; genus JAGVKG01. The sequence goes on from JAGVKG010000016.1 coordinate 107,035, forward strand.
TCCAACTTCTCCCGAGGAGACAAGTCCCAGGAGCATGACAATCAGGCTCAACAGTCAAGGGCTAAAAGCTTCAGAGGAACACGATTACATCAAGGCAATCGAATTATTTCAAGAAGGCTTGAAGATTGATCCCAAGGATGAGACGCTCTATATCAATATGGGCGGTGCTTATGCCAAGCTCGCACAACAAGCGCTAAAGAAAAATCATTTGGTGCAAGGCGAAAAATATCTCAATTGGGCAGTGGATTGCATGGTCAAAGGCGGAAAAGAAAAATACGCCGCAGACTTTTGTAAAACCCTGATTCAAATTGCCAAAGCGAATCAAGATGGAACCGCCCTGGAAAAATACGAGAAAATGAAAACGGAATTTGAAGCGGTAAAAAATTGAGGTAGGTCGAGCAAATCATACGTCGACTCGTTCAGTAACTTCCACACTCTTTGTGGGTAAAATTAATCACTTTCTCCTGCGTCGTCGGGGAAGCATGCTCTCATAAAGAGTACTCAAGTCCGCTTCGCGATCAAAGTACTTCTCCCAGGAATTTTCAATTTGTACACGCCTTGTTTCGGGATCATAGGAAGCAATGGAAATTGCATGTCTCTCTCGCCCAGTGGCCACAATTGGCTTCGCATCCTTGATCAATTCGGAGCCTATTTTAATTGATCCCATTAGTGGCATATTCTTTTCATTCTGCATTTTTGTTAGCAGATCATGTAATTCACTTTCTGTGTCATATTCCAAAAGAGTCTTTCCTCTGCCATGCTCTTTGTGTGAAAGAACAAAATCGGATTTGGTACTACCGAGCAAATTGGCGTATAAGGAAGAGACTGCCGCCAATGGTATTTCGCCAGCGCCTTCTTGGCCGGATCCAATTTCCGAAAGTGGAACAAGGGTTGCTTTATCTTTGGCTGTCTTCACCAAATGATCACCTAGATCTGGATCTTGAACATATCTCAAGGAGCCGCGCGCCACTCGTTCGGGAAACATACCGGTAACCGATTGTCCAAACAAATCGTGCGTGCCATATTCGATCACTTCCTTGGCGCTCTGCCAGTAGCTATTGATGGCTGCCAATTGAAATAATTGACTTGTATACGATCGATGCCAATCATTGGGAGGCCAAGATCTGGCATCTCGGTCCCTCTTAATGCTCAAATCATCTAATACGATTTGCTGCCCACTTGCCAGCATTGTTCTGCCAGTAGTAGCCACATCCACCACAACTTTGACAGCCGCTGCAGGATCGCGCACCAGAGCTCGATGCTGAACATTAGCAGTTAAGCAGGTTGGAGAATCACCTTGCGTCACTTGTCCAGGTTGAGCTACCAGCCTCAAGATATCAAATGCCAGCCGCTGCCGTTCCATTTCACCAAGCATTTGATTATCAGTATCTTCTAATAGACGGGATACATGATGATAACAATGGGCCAACTCACTGCTGCTTAGCCCTCGATCATTCATGTTCTTTTTAACGCCAGCCTGATCAGGAAAGACAGAGCCTACAGGCAGTTTCAAAAGCCTGAACAATCTATTTTCTTGCAGCTCCAGATTGCTTTCTTCTGCGGAATAGGTTTTATCTGGGCGATTAACAACTTTGTCTTTGTTGTGATTGACAAAATCATAAGAAACAGTAGCGACTTCCCCAAATTGTCCCAATTGAACCGAAAAGGCGGGATAGTCCTTGATCGCCTTTTCCTTAGACTTACCAGACTGTTCCGGCTGAGCTAAAGCAACCAAAGAAAGCTCAGGATTTGCCTGATTCTTTCCAGCCGGTTGGGGTTTCTCAAACCTATCGTCTTCTTTGACCATTGTTTTCCCAATCTTCCAAACAAATGCAGCCGCCCACAAAATCATATTCCATGACAGCAGGGTCATCTAAACCTGGACTGTAGATTTCGAATTGGAACTTTACTTGTTCAACTTCATCGAAACCGGCGCCCCATGAGAGGCAGCGGATGTTTTTACGACTTTTAAACAAGTGGCGCTATCATCGGATACAGGCACCTTCAAATCATTGTGCCAGCTCTCGTAACGTGTATAAACGTTTCCTTTGTGCGCTTCGCCTTTCACCAATTCATACCCTTCAGGTGGTTTGCCAGAATTACTCATGCTTGCCACCAAAGAATATGGAAAGTGGTGCCCAACCCAGTGACGATCCAATTTGGTGAAATCTATCTTTAGGGCCGGCTGTTTGACGGGCTGCGCGCCTGTATCATCAATCGTCACTTCCTCAGAAACATCTTTCTTGAACATATTCAATACGGCTCCCGCATCTTCACCTAAGCGATAGTAGCCACCGTAAACCATTTGCGTAAAGGAAAGCACTTTATCTCTCTCGGAGAAATAAAGGCGAATCGCCACACCATCATTTTGAAAGTGCATTACATCGTGTTGAAATACTTCTGCATCAATGTCGGGCGAAACTAAGGCAACGTCAGAGACTAAGTGTGTGCCGGAAAGCACTGGCAGGCCGCGAGCTAAAACGCGATTGCCCATGCTGTGTGCCACTAGCGTGATGCGAACAGGATTTTGCGCGGCAAAAGCTTCCATATCTTTCCAGAACATATCAAAGTGTTGTTGTGTCCACTCGCAGTTACCTTCATCTACGTGATACTTCTTGAGCTTGCCAATTGATGGCCAGGAATAAAGCACCATCGGACACTTCTTCTGATAAGCCAGCATCGCTGCGTCGAGCGCGGCATCATCAAATGGGTCAGCAGCACCGTGAACAAAAATACAAATCTGATTTGATCCGTTGCGCTCCATTGCTTGTTTCAAATTAGCAAAAAATTCTGCCTTATTTTTTTTTGGATCGCCAGTTTTGATCTTTTCAATTTCTGGTGCCTTATTGGCCGTGCTCTCTTTCCAATCCAGCTTTTTCTCTGTGCCCAGGCTTGTCAGATCGCTATCCGCCTCGACAGTTATTTTGGCAGTGCCATAATTCATTAGGTGTTTACAATTGACAATGTACTTTCTGATACCAGAAAAACCAGACGAAGTCTCGGCGCGATCTGTGAGATACAAGACCGGAATCTGCACATAATGCTTTTCCATTTTCGTGCGCATTTTTGAAACTGCCGATTTAATCGGCCTTTCTGACGCACTGGCAATTTGCACGGCAATTGCTGCCAGCAAAAACGAAAGGAGAAGTATCCGGCTAAGCTTCAACATAAATCTGACACCTATTTTTAACCAACAGCAGCAACCTATAACAGTACTCGCGACGGCAAATATTGCCCAATCATTGCTCGCTTGACAACGGGTCAAGTTGAGCAAGATTGTACTCGATTCAGCCAGTCTAAAGCGATTAGGGCAAAATCATTGAATCAGTCTCTAATTTGAAAGTCCTTCGATGTAACGCTCGACGATATCTTGAGCCAGGGGGTAACTGTCGCCACCAAACCAGGTTGTATCGCGGAAGTAGTGAGCCTTACCGGTCCGGGCATCAAGCAATACCGGGAATTGCGAGAATCCGCAAAATCCCTTAAACAGCATATCCGGCGTCCGGGTCACATATTCAATTAAATTCCGGTCCACACGCTCCGTAGCGATACAGGTTACGAGGACGTAAGTACTAACCATATGCACGGGAAAAAAACTTGGGTATGCCCGCTTGGCATAACGAAAAGCAACATCGTAAAACCTTTCAAAGTCAGAAGGAGTCGGATGTTGCTTATGAATGAGAAAGACGTGTTGAGGAATGCGAATCAGTTTCCAGTGAAAGCGGGAAGCAAAAATATCTGCCTCTGTTGCCGGCTCAATAGATACTCGGCGCCAGACCTTAAAGTCAGACTCGGACAGCCGTGAGTCAATTGCAGAGCGAATTTCTGGGTAATTGTCCATGAATTCCTTATTCCCAAATCACTGTACTTCAAGATTGGTCAAATTACAATTTAATGAACGAAAAACAGGTGCCCTTCTGATAAAGAAAAAGCACTTGTTTTTCGTGTATTATGGCTCCTTGGGTTATACGTCAGATAGAACATTGTGAATATAGCCTTGTTGAATATTCCGTATATGCATTTACGTATGCGAAAGGTATTGAGAATCCACGAAATGAATTGTCGCATTCTTTCGATCGCAGTAATTCTCGCCACTTCAATTAATTCTCTGTCTCTGCCAATTCAAGCTGTTACTAGTAGTCCGAATGATGTTTTTCTCGACATCATGATGACTCCGGAACGCAACAAAGAGGCAGAAGCGCAAGGCCAACTGCGTGCCGATGCGCAAGAGGCAGCCGAGATTTTAAATATTGCACCCTTAATTGAAAAACTTAGGCGGGAAAAATACAAAAAAGAGTCTGAAGCAACCATTCATTCGAAGGCTGTCCACAACACAAGACTTTTGTGCTTGTGGAAAATCATGATTGGCATGCAAGAAGTGCGGAAAGTTGTCGCCAATATTAATTACGATATGGCTAGATCGGAAGTTGCACTCGATACGCTAACACGCAAAAAGAACATGACTACAAACTTGCTCAATGCGGCAAACTTCTTGCAGTTTAGTGTATCGGGAGTTGTGAGAAATTCCCTGGCGCTGAACCGCCTTTACACGGTCGACAACATAATGTCGATAAACGAGTTTGGTCTCGGCACGATTATTCCCAGCGTAGGTTTGGTGCTACCCTCGCTTTTAAGTCGCAAAGTAGTTGCGCATCCAAATATGCTGGCTCATGTACTCAACCCATCTTATCGTCCTGCCGATGCAGATGTGAGCTATCTTTGGAAATTCATGCATTCAAAAGTTCCTGGGCATTGCATTTTAGACCCAGAGCATAAATATACCCGACGTGAATTGCTGATTAAACATTGGGAGAAATTTGCCGATTTGGATTGCAAAGACGAGAATCGCTTGAAGCAATTGACCGCGCTGCCTCTCGGAAATGAAAGCGTTACTGAAAGTATTCGAATTATCACACAAAGACTTGATTTACTCGCTGATATGAGAATTCATATCGAAGAATTTGACGGTTCACTCTACGAACTTTATAAGGCGATATCATCAGATTGATTTGTTGGGAATAGAAATTGCTGAAAAAAAATCGAGACATGATAAAAATGACGAGAGCACTACTGGTGGTGCTGGTTATTTTTGTTCAGGCGTTTTATCCCACAAACGTAATGGCAGAAGCAAGCGATGTCCCCCAAACGTTTGCCGGACGATATATTGCCGCAGCAAACAATCCATCTTCTCCCAGTGGTCTCACGCCTGCAGCCCGAGAGGCAGCTTCATTGCTTGGCATTCTTCCCAAGGTAGAACGTTTAATTCAAATCAGAAATTCGAAAACAGATCCGGATTCTGTACCCACTGATGAAGAAATGGATTTAAAAGTCGACGTTCTGGACAAAGTCTTGGGCGCTTCCCTAGAAGTGCGCATGATAACTGACAGAATTGACCGCGAGCTTACCTGGTCATTTGCCATTATGAACATGTTGCAAAGCAAGCGGCAAAGAAACCTCAACATTTTGTTTACAGCAAACTTTTTGGAAGCCGGCATTCTGGGAGTAATCGCCGGCGGCTATTTTTTGAAGAAGCAAGATCAAACTGGCATTGAAATTTTGCTGGTCTCAGCCAGTATAGGTTTGGGGCTAACGGCACTGTCAATCATGGGCAGTCGAAGCGGCAAAAGAAAAATTGATGGCAAAACCACCATTTTAGCTGATGTCTTTCACTTACCTCAACCTGAGCCAGAACATTCTTTTGGACTAATCACACGATTTCTCAATTCCCCGCAGCCGGATTCAAGCGATAACAAAACACGCATAGAAATACTGGTTGATAATTGGAAGGAACACCGCTTCTTGCGCAAGATTGACGAACCAAACCTGGTGCGACTTGCTTCCGCCCAACCAGAGGCCCGTAAGATGAAAGAAAATATCGGGCTGATTTCCACCCGCATTCACATGCTTTCTGATACGCAATTATCAGTTGAGCAATTGGACATTGGACTCTTGGAACTTTTGCGAGCCACTAAACTAGACTAATTGCTTGCTCGCTTCACATGGTCCACGCCAGGTGCGCAGAAGTTAGCTTAACTAATTCTCAAATCACCTTTTCCCGCCCTGCGCTTACCCGAGCCTGAAAGTGTTAAGACTTCAGTGCATTCGTAGACAACCATAGCTTGGAAACAGATATAATTCCATTTTGGCTGGCGTAATCGTGCGGTCACTTTTACGTCCCCCAGATAGTTGTTCAGTTAAAGGGAATCTCCATTCATGATTGTTGTAAGCGAACTTTCCAAAGGATTTGGTTCAAGGACATTGTTCGACAATGTCTCAGTCAAATTTAGCCCTGGTAACCGTTATGGTCTCACGGGACCAAATGGTGCAGGCAAGTCTACTTTCATGAAGATCCTTTCCGGCGAAATTGAGGCATCTAACAGTGGCACTATCAGTCGTCCGCGCCGAGTCGGTGTCTTGAAGCAAAACCAATTTGCTTACGATAACGAGCGGATTATCGACACGGTTGTGATGGGCAACGAATTGCTTTGGAGTACCTTCAAAGAAAAAGATAGGCTTTGCGAACAGGCTGAGCATACTGAAGCAGAGATGCACAGACTGGGCGAGCTCGAGTCGATCATCGCTGATGAAAATGGCTACATGGCTGAGTTTGAAGCAGGCGAGATTTTGCGCGGCATCGGCATTCCCGATGAGCACCACGAAAATCTCATGAGCACGCTGCCTATCGACTTCAAGTTTCGCGTCTTGTTGGCACAAGCCTTGTTTGGCGAACCGCAAGCCCTATTTCTCGACGAACCAACAAACCACTTGGATTTGGATTCAATTCATTGGCTTGAGGAATTCTTGCACGAATACAAAGGCATTCTGCTGGTAATTTCGCACGACAGACACTTCCTCAATTCAGTCTGCACTCACATTGCCGATATTGACTATGACACCATAATTGTTTACCCAGGCAATTACGACAGCATGGTTGAACAAAAAATGCAGGCACGGCAAACCGTGGAAGCAGCCAACAAAGACAAAGAAAAGAAGATTGCCCAATTGCAAGAGTTCGTCGCACGCTTTGCTGCCGGACAAAGATCAAGCCAGGTGCAATCGCGCAAAAAAGAAATGATTCGCCTGACACCGCAAGAACTTAAGCGATCCAACATTCAAAGACCCTTCATTCGCTTTGAGCAAGAACGTCCAATGGGACGCGAAATTGTCCGTATCAAACAACTATCCAAAGCTTTTGATGACAAAGTTCTCTTCAAGGATTTCACTTTGGACATCCACCGTGGCGACAAAATTGCCATCATCGGATCGAATGGTGTGGGCAAGACAACTTTGCTGCGCATGTTAATTGGTGAATTGCAGGCAGATAAAGGCAACATCCATTGGGGAGACCGCGCCAGCTGGAGCTATTATCCGCAAGATTATCACCACGACATAAGTCCTGGCACCACTGCTTTAGATTGGCTGATGACATTTAGAGACAAGGAAGATGATGCGGTCATTCGTGGTCTTCTGGGCCGGATGTTATTTTCCGGAGAAGAGAGCCTGAAAGAAACTGACGCATTATCGGGTGGCGAATCAGCACGCTTGTTGATGGCGCGCATGATGATGCAAAAAAATCCGATTCTAATTTTGGACGAGCCAACCAATCACTTAGACTTGGAAGCTGTTTCCGCTCTTGCCGAAGGACTTTCACAATTCCCAGGCACGGTGTTTTTGGTCTCGCACGATCGTGATTTGATTTCGGATGTCGCGACCCGTATTTTGTCCTTTACGGACAAGGGTCTCGTCGACTTCGCCGGCACGTATGACGAATACCTGCAAATGCACAAGTTTAAAGAACTGGTCAAGAAAAAGTAAACAGCGACCCAATACAGAAATTCTGCGTGACAACCAGATGTCAACAACACGGGCTGAGATTTATGTCTGGGAACTTCTATCTTTGGTAGGCGAACCAGGAGTTTGGTCTAAGCACCCATTCTCACTGAGTATCTACTAATTTCCTCTGCCCGCGCCTAGTGTTTAATAGGGGCATGAAAATAATTCGCTCTCTTATTCTTCCACTGGCGATGACGGCTTTGATGTTGCCATCTCTCAGCGCCTTGGCGCAGAGGAATCCTGGTCCCGAAGGACCGGGAGAGATTATCTACGATCGTCCTGAACCCGGCCCTGGTCCAGGTAGCTCATCAAACTATTCAGGTGGTGGTCTGCCCTACACTCCGCCGCAAGGGCCGCAGCAACTTCCTTTGTCCTCATTTTTCCCGCCGCATAACAATCCTTATGTCCCGCCAATCATGATACCGACGGATGCCACACTAGTAGATCCGCAATCAACAACTGGCGACATGCCAGTGCCACCACTTTACGATCATGTGGCAGCATTGAACGGGGTCCATCTGCTTCCAGACAGCAAATTTCCCAAGCAAAGCGATTGCAAAGGATCATCTGATTGGATAACGGTTAAATCCACTAAAGACACTTCCTACAAGCGCCTCAGCCCATATTCATTTGAGTTGGAGTCCGGCACTTTATTGGTGTCTGTAAAACACCCCTCACATCTGTGTTTAGTCAATACTCCCCTAGGTACATTAGCAGTTACAGCAAATGGTGACGCTCAAATCAGCTTTATAGATGGTGTTTTGCGCATTTTCAATTTGGATGGGCGTGGCGACAACGTGATGGCGAAATTGGACAAAGGACCGTTTGCCGGACCGGCCGATCCCACGGTTGCCTTAGCTGCAGGATATGAGATCATCGCATCCGAGCATAAACTTGGTAGAGTCGATCTTCGTCCAGCCGATGGCATTGCCAGAAGACGCTCCAAATTGATGGAGAACAATCACTTGGCCGTCAGCGAATATTCTTTGGAAAGTTTGCTCAACTCAAGCGTTTTGATTGCCGATATGAGCCAACAAGCAACTGGCACCAAGGAAAGAAAAATTCTTGGCGACATGTCAAAAATGGCAGCTGTCCTCAATTATATGAATGGCTCGCAAGGCTACGTTGCGGAATTTCCAAGATCTGATAGTCCCTCAGTCAAATAAGATGCAACCATCAATATGAGAATTTCTGCCAGTCGTTTGATTGTCGTGTTCGCAGCCCTATCTATTATTGGCTCTCCTATAAATGTAGGCATCGGCGATATTTGTTTGCCAGCCAATGCAAAAGATCCAACAGCGGATTCTCTTTACGATCTAGCTAAGAGTAATTTCGATGGTGGCAATCTAGCAGAAGCCGAATCCTTGATGCGTCAATCATTGCAATTGGAAAAGACGATGAAGCGTCCGCAAGCACTGGTTCGTACAGAGATTGCTCTGGCAACAATTCTGGTATCCGCTCATCGCGCAGCAGAAGCAAAACAACTTTTCGAAGAAGCACTGGCATTTGCCAATGAACATAAGCTGAGGCAAGAGACCATTTCAATTGCGATTAACTTGGGCGCAATTGCCATGCAAGACGGTGCCTATGACCAAGCGCGCAAACTATATCAACAAGCACTTGCCGATTCGCAAGCCCAAGGACTTGCCGCTGCCCAGGCTAATGCGCTGATCAATCTTTCTGTTTTAGAAAGAGCACAAAACCATTTGCAAGAAGCAATGTCTTGTTTGAATCAAGCACTGCCGCTGCTCGGCAGCGAAGGCAGTGAAACTCAAGTCGGTAATTTACTGATGGAAATTGCTCGCGTGCAAGCCGATTTAGGCAAGCATGATGAAGCAATTGCCAGCTATCACAAAGCCAAAGAACACTTCGCCCAAGATTTTGATAATGTCTCGCAGGGCAAAGCCTTGATGGCAGCCGGTCAAGTACTTCTCACCCAAGAAAAATATGCAGATGCCACCAGAGAATTAACTGATGCAATCAAAATTCTCACTCCCGAAGATGGCAGCACTCCAAGTAACACGCTTGCCGATTGTCTAATAAGTTTGGCTGCAGTTCACACAGCCGAAAAACAATTTGCTCAATCAGAATCGACACTCAAACAAGCTCTGACAATTGCGGACACTCTGAAGAGCGCGGACCGAAAACGGGCAGCGCTTTCCGAACTGGGCTATTTAATGCTCGTGCGCGGATTGACTGAACAGGCACTGGAAAAATATTTACAAGCCTACGATTTGTTACCCAAGACAAGTCAGAAGCCAAGCAAAACGCGCGCCGTATTACTCATCGATCTTGCCATGTGTTACAAAGCACTCGGTCAAATGGATCAAGCAATCAAGAGCTACGAACAAGCCCTGGCAATCCTTGCTTCCGTAGGCGATGTACAAGCACAAGCGCTTGCCGCCAACAATTTAGCGGTTGCGTATTTAGATAGCGGCAAGACGAAAGATTTTGATCGTCTCTGGCAACAAGCTTCAACATTATTTGCTCAAGCCCACGATAAAAAAGGGCAAGCAATCATGTCCTACAATCTTGGGCAATCGAAGCTTGTGGGCAAGAAATTTGCCGAAGCGGTTGGCGACTATCAACAAGCATTGACTCTCATGCGTGCCGCTCGTGATGCCAATGGCATCGGTCAATCGTTGCGTGGACTAGGACTAGCGTATCTATTGAATGCTCAGGTGAATGCGCAAGGCAATCAAGCACCAGTAAATCAAGCAGAGTCGACACAATTGCACCAAGCTATTGATTGCTATCAAGAAGCGCTCAAACTTGCTGAACAAAAACAATCTGGCGAAGCAAATACCGAAGCCAAATGGGATTGCCATTTGGGATTAGGCAAGGCTTACAAAAAACTGGGTGACAAAGAGCAAGCACTCGATCATTTGCGCCAAGCTGTCAGCATAGGCGAACAAGAACGCAGCCAGCTTTCGCGCGACACGTTCAAGACTTTCAATTTGGACATGCGTCAAGATTGCTTTTATGAGCTTGTTGATTTATTGATTCAACAAAACCAAGCAGAAGAGGCACTGGAAATTGCCGAAAGAAGTCGAGCCAGAGCTTTTGCTGATTTGCTGGCTGCACGCGAACAGACTATTTCGCACAAGCTAGATAACCCGGGCTCAAGTACATTGAATTCCGCGCCGCTGCCTGCACTCTCTTCCTTCCAACAAGCGCAGGATTTTTCCGTAGAAAGCAATGTTGTTTCCCAAACACTCTCGGCGAGTCAACTCAAGCAGCTTGCCCAAGAGCATGGTGCCACCATTTTGGAATACTACGCTTTGCCAGAAAAATTGCTTGTCTGGCTGATTGACTCCAATGGCACTGTTCATCTTTTGCCGGCTCAAAACATTTCCCTATCCAAACTTACAGCAAAAACTGCCGAACTATATAACGTTGTCATCGCTCAGCCAAAAACCCTTGAGGAAATCAAACAATCAGGCACATTGCGCCAAGCCAAGCTCAAGGAAATGTACAAGTTGCTGATTAGCCCAGCCGAGCCGCTTTTGCAAACCACAAAGAAAGTGGTAATCGTTCCGCATGGTCCGCTGTTTCTTGTACCGTTTGCAGCACTGATGAATGCTCAGGGCAAATTCCTGGTTGAGTCATATACCCTTACTTTCACACCAGCAATTTCCGTTTTGCAATCAACTGCTAAATTGGCAAACGCTGCATTGCAAGGCAATAGTTTGTTAGCATTCGGCAATCCCAAGACCGAAATATTTGCCGAGCTTGGTTCGCTTCCATATGCGGAAAAGGAAGTACAAAAGGCAGCTGAATTATTTGGCAAAACAAATACAACCATGGAGCTTGGCGAGCAAGCAAACAAATCTTCCTTCATCCAGTTTGCCCCGAAGACATCTGTGATTCACATGGCTTGCCACGGCATTATCAACGAAGAACACCCAACAATGTCCGGCTTGGTATTAGCCAAGAATGGCAAAGACAATGGCTTTTTGCCAGTCAAGGATATTCTCAATTTGCCACCACTTAAATCGCGCTTGGTAGTTCTTTCTGCCTGCCAGACTGGACGGGGAAAAATCACGGGCGATGGCGTAATTGGCTTATCGCGTGCCTTCATTGCGGCCGGCACACCATCTGTGATTGTCAGCCAATGGAATGTGGACGACGTGATTGCTGAATATCAAATGGAAGCCTTTTACAAAACCCTATTAAGCGGCAAGAACAAAGCTGAGTCCTTGCGGGAAGCGCAAGTCAAAACCATCGCCTCAATGGAAGGTACACAAGCAGATACCACATCGCCAACCTTCATCCGCGCCAACCCCCGCTACTGGGCAGCCTTCCAACTAATCGGCGAAGCACAATAATTGCATACATAAAATTCGAGGATCATTTTGGCTTAATTGTTGTAAACTATCCTATAGAGATATGGAGACAATAGTCATGGCGCAAACGTTCGAAGCAATAATCGACCAAGATGGTAACATTCATCTAGTTGAACCCGTCCAATTGCCGGCATCAAGACGCGCGCTTATCACCATTCTGGAAGAAGAATCTACAAGCGTAGTTTCAGAGACGGCTTTATTAAGTGAGCAAGCTCTTGCTGAAGACTGGACGCGCACGGAGGAAGATAAGGCGTGGTCACACCTTTCATCGGTGCAGTAGTCCTAGTTCCTTTTCCTTTTTCCGATCTATCAGCATCAAAGTTGCGCCCGGCTTTGATCTTGGCTGACGCAGGAAGGGGTGACTGGATATTATGCCAAATCACCAGCAAACCTTACACAGATGATTCAGCAATTGAGTTGATAAATGATGATTTTGCCAATGGTGGACTGAGGCTTGTCAGTTATGTCCGTCCAGGCAAATTATTCACTTCGAATATCAGCCTAATGAAGACCCAAGCAGGGTTACTAAAGAAAGAAAAGCTTGATAGGGTTGTCGATGCTGTGATCAGATTGTTACGCCCATAGGAAGTTCAGCGGTAACAACGATCCGGGTATGAACACCAATTACAATTGCAAATCGGACTTAGCTAGTTTTTCGTGTTTGTCTAGTTTGACTGGGAAGATTGCTGGTTTGGCTATGTCCAGACGCAAGCCGCCGAAGACGCGGACGTTTGTGCCGGCAAATCCGACGCTTTGATTGGCGCCAGTGTTGAAGATTGGTTGCACGCGTAAGAATGCTACCAATGGTAGCTTGCGACTTATTTGGCGATCGGCCTCAAAAGTGAGAATGATGTTTTGGTTGTTTGGTCCGCCACGCAAGCGACGCACACCAAAGTTTGTCACCAAAGTGCTATCCGCCGAAAATACCCAGAGACCTTTTCTGCGAATTGCACCAATTGAATAAAACTGATCGGCTTCCTGCCATTCTCCTAAGACACCGCGAAAACGCATTTGGCCCATAACTGAACTGTAAAGAATTCCGGATTGACCAACACGGTGCACGAGTGTCGCAGTCGGAATTAAGTCGTTGAGCGGTTGAGAGTTGGTCAAGAATAATTCGCGCGCAAAAAATCCGGTCGTCAATGTTGTCTTTCTTGTCAGCGGAAAGTCGTGATCGATGGCAAAGCCAACTGATTGGATATTGCGTGTGAGCAAACTCGAATGCGCCATGTACTGATCGCGCAGGAGAAAGTAATTTGCCGAAACGCGAGTCTTACGCGTCAGCGCATAACCGAGAGTGACATTAGGCAAAATACGATAAGTCATGTCTTGGCGCTGATTGTGCAAAGTTTGAAAAACGTTTGTCTCGAGACGCAAACTATTTTCCACATTCGCATTTAAATACATGCGCGCCGGCAAATGATAAAGCGCACCTTCTTTGGCGCTTTGAAAACGGTTGATTCGCGAGGGTATCTGCACCGGAGCCAAATCAACCGGCATGTTGTCCGGCGAGGAATTATAGACAGAATTAATTGTCGAGCGAACGATGTTGGCTTCTTGCACGCCTGACAATCCCGGCAATGTAGCATGCCCACCATCCATAATCGGCATCGGCTCAGGTATGGCCAACTGAGCTTGTGCCGCCGTCGAAAAGACCGACCAGCATAAAGCCGCTCCTAAACTGGAATACGCGATACGGGACAAGCTTGGCATTTCGCCCTTTGCAACCCAAATTGCTGGCAAGCAGGTTTTGATCCCCGCTTTTGCTACCCTACATTGAAGCTTGAATTATAGCTTTCTGCTTAGGCAGCCGAATTACAATAAGTTATTAAAGTTATCAGCAAAAGACAACAAATGACCTCTGGTTTTGAGACAATAGGCAGATTGAAGCAACCAATGCGTCGGAGATTATGTGACTGCAAGGCTTACGAAGCCGCAATGTCCATAGTGCCGGATGCTGCTAGGAAAAATGACCGGGCGAATTTCTCAACTAATTGCTTATGAATTGAATGTAAGACTTGTTCAAAGTCTTGCTCTAATCAGCATTGTCAGCGCAACAATCTTGCCGCAATTTGTTTTGGCCGCCCCAGCAATCATAGAGCAAACCTGCAGTTCTTTAGACATCAAAGATTTGAACATTCCAGCAGACTCGCAATCTATCTATATCATCAAGCCGGACAAGAATGAGTCGAACCAGAGCGAGGCAGACAAAGAGCAGTCAGCCAAAGAAAGCCAAGCTCCCAAGCTAGGGACTCAAGCGGCAGCCAAACAATCAAAAGACAAACCAAAAACCAAAATACGTACCACACCTCCTATGCTTACATGGGAGCCGGAGAACGGCTCGCCAAGTTGTGTACTCTTATGTATACACGGGTTAGGACTATACAATCGCAGTTATGAAGATTTTGGTCAGCGCATGGCCAAGCAGGGCATCGCCGTTTGTGCAATCGATGTGAGAGGATTCGGCTCTTGGATGGCCTCCAAAGGTCATCAAAGAGTAGATTTCGACACTTGCCTTGCCGACGTGCAAGCCACACTCAAGGTACTACACAAAGTACACCCTAAAGTTCCGGTGTTTCTAGTAGGAGAATCTATGGGCGGTGCTATTGCCTTAAGAGCAACAGCACTATATCCGGATCTGGTTAGCGGCTTGATCTCATCAGTTCCTGCAGGCGATCGTTTTCAGCAAGGCAGAACAACTCTCAAAGTCGCTATTCATCTTTTGTCCGACCCGAACAAACCATTCAATGTTGGCGAAGGCGTGATCAAGCAAGCAACGCTAAAACCGGAATTGAGAGAAGCTTGGCTTGCCGATCCATTCGATCGCTTGAATATTTCTCCTAAAGAGCTTCTGCAATTTCAAGCCTTCATGAATCAAAATCATGAAAGCGCACGATGGATCACAAACGAGCCAGTATTGATTGTGCAAGGGTGCAAAGACCAACTGGTTAAACCGGAAGGCACCATTGAACTTTACAATGAGCTTTCCACAAACGATAAGCAGTTAATGCTGATTCCCAAGTCAGAACATTTGATTTTTGAAGCCAACCAATGTCCGGATGCTGTGATGAACGTGGTGGTGGGCTGGCTTAATTCACACTTACCGCAAAACATCAGTCAAGCCACTGACACAAGTTCGAAGAAATAGGAGAAAGTAGAATGTCTTACTCATCAAAATTGAAGAAGCTTCAATTAGCCGGTGTAGTCGCAGTATCCATTGGTGGCATCTTCCTTGCCGGTCAATTCAACCAGGCCAAAGCCGCAACTGCTTCACCACTGACTGCCGGCAAAGCCAAACTGGCGCACGGTCAATTTGCTCAAGCTGTTCCACTTTTAGAACAAGCAGTCAAATCTCAGCCGAATTCTTGCGAAGCGCAATTTTGTTTGGGCAAGGCTTATTTGAAGACAAGAAATTATCCGCAGGCGCGCTCGCATTTTCGCACCGCAATTAGAGTCGGCAAAGGTTCGGTCAATGCTCAAGAGGCAAACAAGGCTTTGCTGACCATGCCACAAAGTTCAGTTTGTCCGCGTTCCGGTCCCGATACAAGATTGCTTGCCACCAACCTTGGTTTATTGATGAGGCAACGTGGCATTGGTGGCAGCCAAGCCATGCCGGCAGTGCTGGATTTCTACGCCAGTTGGTGCGAGCCCTGTAAGCAGCTCCAACCAATTGTGGAAAAAGCCAAAGCACAATACGGTGACAAGGTAAGTTTCATGAGCATCAATGTCGACGATCCAACCAACCAACAACTTTTGGATCAATATGAAGTTAGCCCAATTCCAACCATCATTTTCATCAATAAAGATGGCGAAGTGGTGAGCTACGCTCTCGGATTTTCCGGCGACCGCCCAATTCAACAAGGCATTTCCAAAATTCTGCCACCAAGCTAATTGACGATCAGGTCCGCCATCTTAGATTTCCGCGCCTTGAAGCTCATCCGCCTAATCAGCAGACTATGCCCCCTGCTGATTAGAATTTGGTTTTGGAAAAGATTAAAGGTGGCATAATAGACTGACCGTTGTTGCACCACAGGAGTGGCGAAATGACAGACAAGTCGCCAGCAGATGATTCAGGCGAAACTTCAATCAAAAAGCCACTCGAAGGCGAAAAACACTCAAGTCAGTCGGCGGGCGACTCAGCCGCTTTGATCAATTCGGTAGACATGAAAGACTGGTCTGCCGACTTAGCTGGTTCCAGAGCAATTAGCACGGAAGTGAAGCAGCTTTTGGGTAGGCTTGAAATAGGAGGGCATGGCGGCAAACCAAGCGCTTTGCACAGCAAGTTCAAATCGAGCCTGGCAGAATCTCATAAAGAGACAGAACCTCACAGGCTAGATCAATCGGTTACGTCTAATTACTTCCACGTAAAGCCTATACCTCTCGGTTCAATTTTGGGAAACCCCAACTTGTGGAATAAGGCGAACCATATTGATTCCGAAGAAAAAAACCCGGCTCACAAATCTGAGCCACTACATGAAACTGGCGAGTTGCAAGAGAAAGCGACTCCGCCTTTGAGAGTCAAATCAGATGACGCATCATTGCCAGGCGGTGGCAAAATTGTCGATATGGCGCATTCAACCGGCGTGACGCAAACCACTGATGATCTTTTGAAGGACAAGAAAGCGGATTCATACAATTGCGTTTACTACGCTAAGACTTACATTGAAGATGCTCCACCATTAAGTCTTAATCCCACTATGGAAGGCCTGCCCGGTTCCAAATATATGGAAAAAAACCAATTTGAGAAAGTGGCAGCGCCCGAATACAAGCAGGGGGATGTAGTTTTTGTTTCGATGCCGCATCCTGGCCATTTGACTCCAGATGTGCATGCTTTTATTGTCACGAAGGTCGATGAACATCATAATATACTTGAGACAAGGCAAAAACCGGACCCGGAGCATCCCGTTCAAGACATGAACCTGGAGCAACTTTCGATAAATTATTTTGGCGGAAAGACGCTTGAGGAGCTCAGGAAAGAGCACCTTGCCGGGGTGTGGCGCAAATCTGTCTAACCAACTAAGAATTTGTTAGTTCTTAAGCTCGTCAGTTACGACCTGACGCACAAGATTTCCGTCTGCCATGCCTTTTAATTGCGGCATGACCAGTTTCATCAAATTGCCTTGATTACGAGCATCAGCTGCGCAACTTTCAATTGCGTCGCGCACGACCTTGCGAATCTCGGCTTCTGATTTTTGGGCAGGCAGGTATTTCATCAGGATATCCCGCTCTCGCACTTCCTTGTCCGCCAGGTCCCCGCGTCCAGCCTTGGTATATTCAGCAATCGAATCGTTGCGTTGCTTCACCTGTTTTTGTAGGACAGCCAACTCTTCTTCGCCGGAAAGCTCATTTCCCGTTTCTACTTTCTTGTAGGTCAGCGCGGAAATGGCCGAGCGAAGCGTGTCGATGCGCAGTTGATCGCGCTCTCGCATCGCTTCCTTTAGTTCGACAGAAATTTGCTCTTTCAGGCTCATACTGGTCCTTATTGTGATTTTGCTTTGGGAAGTTCTATTGTAACAATCAAATTTCTTATTACGCTCATAGATACTTATGTTGGCTAAAGAACAAAACTTAAGAACTAATCTAGTATCAGATAATAATATATATTAAAAGGGAATAACTCTTTCGGGGGATAAATACTAGCCTACAAACGGGCGATTCGGGTTACAGTTATCGGTGGGGTTGTAGGGTAACTGATCGGTTTATTCCTTTCGGCAAAACGAGGTGCCGGAAGTATGACATTG
This sequence comes from Candidatus Obscuribacterales bacterium, assembly GCA_020050685.1. GTDB lineage: Bacteria > Cyanobacteriota > Vampirovibrionia > Obscuribacterales > Obscuribacteraceae > JAGVKG01. The sequence goes on from JAGVKG010000016.1 coordinate 124,955, forward strand.
TCCCGCAAGCTTTTGGTCTTACTATTGGCGCTGCAAATCGCAGTAGCGCCAGTTTTTGCACATCCGAATTTCGGTAGAAACCGCGAAGACAGCCAGGCTCAAACTGCTCAGGCGGCAGCACAAGCAGCGTTCAACATGGATTTGACATCAACTGTCAAAGCGCTTGACGCCAGTAACCTTGGCATAAATCGCGGCGTCAACATAAACGTTGGTGGCGTCATGCAGCGTGTGACTTCACAAGATATGTTGACACCTGCTGAGTATTTAGCAGCCAGTCAGGTGTTAGCCACAAGCGTGCAAAGCCTACGTGTCGCTGCCGATGGCACTGCCTATCGTGGGCACTTCTCTTTACCAGAATCCGTAACCCAATCTTTGAGCAACTTGGTTATCCCCGAAGGTGTCAAGTTCGTCCAAGATTTTGGCAGTCAAGCTGCGCTAAATATGACTGGCGATTTGAACAATTCCGGCAGGTTCTTTGCTTTTTCTTCCAACCCCCAAGTGTTGGCCGGCATCGTCAATGCCAACAATATATATAACAACCAAGGTGCGGTAATTACCTCGCTACTTGCACACGGCGATTTGCCAACCGGAGTAAATGTTGCCGTCGCCAATTTGGATTTAACTCTCAACGCCGCAGGCCAAATAGTTAACCAAGGAACAATTGCCAGCTCCGGCAATTTGTCCCTCAATGCTGGTGGTGGCATCGTCAATGCTTTATCGTCAGGCATGCAGGCGGCAACGACACCCACATTATTTGCTAGCAACAACCTCGCTCTGCAATCCCCCTCGATAGTCAATCAAGGATTGATGGCAGCACAATCGGGTAACCTCAACGCCTTGACCGCCTCACTTACAAATAGTGGTGTCATGCAAGCCTTAGCTGGAAGTATTTCCGTGCAAAATGTTGTCGGCAATACATTGACCATCGATAACACCAATGGTGCCATGTCCGCACTAACAGCAATTTCTTTCCAAACCTTACCCAGTGTTTACGAAACTCCCACTGAAATCAAGCCAGATAGTGAATTGCTGAACGCTTCATGTTCCTGCGCGCCATCCGACCAAATGCATGAAGCGCTGCAGGAGATGCAGAAGGTATTACTATCACGAGCGACTCTCACTTTAAATGGTGGCGATTTGTCCGCGCCGCAAGTGGATTTCATCTCGGACCACGGTGACATAAAAATTCACGCTAATCGCATCGACGGCACCGTCAATGTTACCGCTTACAAAATTTACTTACAGTCAGATGTTGGCGATTTGAACACTGGTACATTAAATCTGACTGGTGATCCGATTTTCTTATCAAACGGCAATCTGACTTTGAATTTGCCTTGGGTCAATGGCGGATTTTGGACTCGCGGTGAAGAGTTTGTGGCCTTAGCCGGTGGCGACATAAACATGGGCCCGCACCCAGCATATGCCACTATTGATACCACCAGTATTTTTCCTTGTTTGTCATTTGGTGGCAGAATCGATATTCAGGCAGGAGTAACCTTTACCAAGACTGGTACTGTCACTGGGACGACTCGCAGTGGTGGCAACGTCAACATGGGTGATGTGCAATTGAGAGGTCATAACACCATAAATGTGGTTGCGCACGAGGGTGATGAGCCGGGCAAGGGGATTGTTCAAATTGGTGAAATTGATGGAGAGCTTCCATCCTGTATCGATCCTTTGATTCAACAGGAAGAAGATGAAGATGCAAATGTTCCGGATCCTAACACTATTCCCTATGTGTTTTTTACGGGACAAGACTTTGGTTCCGGGGCTGGTACAACACCCAGTACTACACCCACCAGTGGATCGACCCTATCTGGTACCGGTGGAAACCTAAATATTAGTGCTGTGGCTGGAACGGCTATTCATATTCGCCGAGGTGGTGATGACGCCCCAAGCCAGGCAGAAAAGGCGCTTGCACAGGCCGCCGAGGGACAAAATGGAGCAACCGGTAATAAGGGAGCCGATGGAAGACCGGGCCAAGATTTTACTTTGACTTTATCGCAACCTTATGGCACGTACCAAATTTTGACTATTGATACTAGTGGTGGCAACGGACAACCCGGACAAGATGGACAGGCTGGTGGAAATGGCAAGCTGGGTACAACTGGTATCACATTACCTCTTGCTTTTACCGGTGGGTCTGGTGGGTCCGGCGGTACCGGCGGAAATGGCGGGCGAGGTGGTGACGGGGGAGCTGGTGGTAAAGGTGGTGATGCAGGCAAGATAAACATTAGCCTGAATAGTCCTGCCTTATTCATAACTAGCATTAATGCAAGTGGCGGATTAGGTGCTCGTGGTGGCAGTGGCGGTGCCGGGGGCGTTGGTGGTAAAGGTGGTGATGGTGGCAGTGGCATACTGGGTGAGTCGTTCGGTACTGTTCATGGTAAAGACATCGCCTCATTTCTGCAGGCTACATTTCTGTTCAAAAGTTTCCTTCAGCATGCATCCGACATATTTGGACTGGTAACCGGAACCGGTAATTTTGAAAATGCTCTAACCGTGGGATACCTGAAGGAACAATCCACTATCATCAAAGCCGAACTACGTGCAGCAACCGCAGCGCTGGATAAAGAGGTTGCGAGAATCGCGACGGACGGACCAGCTATTTATTCAAAATTGTCTTTTTCAGCTTTGCGAGCCAAACCCCAATATGCAACAATGACCGACGCTGAGATTATGGCATTATCGACAAACCTTACCCGTCATATGGATTTAGCGTTTGCTAAGCGTTATCTAGATAGGGTTGGGGCTAAATCAGATGCAAGAGCGAAGCTAGTAGAGCTGGAAGCAAAGAACCTGGAGCTACCTAAAAGTTATACGCAAAATCGACAACAAGACGCCGTGGGATTATTTTTAGGATTTGATCAAAGTATCCTTGAGGAAATTATTTCCCCTGGATATATTCCTGGCGGGGTGGGTGGATCGGGTGGTCCGGGAGGCCCTGGCGGCAAGGGTGGTGACGGTGGAACAAGTGGAAAAGGTGGCAATGGCGGCAATGGCGGTAATGTAACCTTAACGAATACAGGAAGAATTGTTATTACAGCAGGGATAATCGACGCATCAGGAGGCCATGGTGGTGATGCCGGTGTTGCCGGCGCAGGAGGTGTGGGAGGACAGGGCGGCTTTGGTGGACTTGGTGGATTCGGTGGTAATGGTGGGCGCGGCTTAGATGCTTCGCCTTATGTTTCTGGATTTACCCCTGTGCCGATCGGAGTCAATGCCCTGGCGACAGAACCTCAGCCGTCACCGATTAGTCTATTAGCTTTTGGTGGCGGTAGTCCCGCTCAAGACGGCCTGCCTGGTGGCAGGGGTGGTGATGGAGGTGCGGGGGGCAAAGGCGGCGATGGCGGTAAAAATGGTGATGGCGGATCCGGCGGTAATGGTGGCAAAGCTGGCAATGTCGTAATTACAGCATCTTCTTTGACGGCTTCATTTATAGATGTTTCTGGTGGGGACGGAGGCAATGGTGGGATTTCATTATCCGGCTTCAACATAGGTGGACCTGGTGGACGGGGCGGTATTGGCGGCAATGGCGGCAATGGTGGCTGGGCTGGACAAGGAGGCTTTTTCTTTCATGGCGGTACGGGTGGTGATGGCGGTATTGGTGGCGCCGGCGGTGTTGGCGGCAATGGCGGCACTGGTGGCGGTGGTGGCAATGGTGGCAATGCCGGCGCAGGTGGTCCGGCCGGCTCTGTAACGTTAAATGTACCGAAGATAAAGGACAAACTTGAAGTCAATCTTAATGGCGGCGTGTCCGGTAAGGGAGGTGCTGCCAGTGCCGGCGGTGCCGGCGGAATTGGTGGTACCGGAGGTGACGGAGGCAAAGGAGGTCGCGGGCAGGTTGGAGGAAACAACAATATTGCCTTTAATGCACCACTTTTGTTTTATATGTTAGCTGTAGTTTCCATACCAACAGTGATGACTGCTGGAGCGAGTTTTAGCATTTTGGGCACGGGATTTGCGGCTTCTGCCTTTGGTCCCGGTGTTCTCTCTCCTGCTTTTTTGCTTGCTACAAATTGGCACCATGGAGGTGGCAGTGGCGGTGATGGAGGACTTGGTGGACGTGCAGCAAAAGGTGGTAACGGAGGAGATGGTGGTCTTGGTGGCGTTGGTGGCAACACATACACTAATGGTGCTATGGGAAGTCTTTCCGGTAACACGAATGTTATAAGGGTTCCAGCCTCAGATTTTTCATCTCCGGTGGTTGGTAAAGGAGCTGCCGGTGGCGCCGGTGGCAAGGGTGGTGCCAATGGAAAGGGTGGAAAAGGTGGTGCTGGTGGTGCAGTCGGACAGGAATCATTTTTTGGCTTATCTACATTTTTAGGTCTTAATTTCAAGACACCTGGTCAAAATGGTGTCGCCGGACGAAGCCCTAATGAGATTGGTAGTTTTGGAGTTACTCACATTGCCGATCCCGCTAAAGATGGAATTGTCCTACCAAATCCTTTGAATCCAGTAGCGCTTGACTCCGAGAATTTGCAGATAGACCAAAACATTGTTGACACGGGTGATGATGCTGATCTTGATGAAATTTCTCAAGATGAGCCAGAACCTAATGTTCTTTCAATGGTCAAATAGACAAACACACACAGAGACGAAGTGAGCAAGAGAAAAGGGGATTAGACGGGTGAACATGCTGCAGCTATTAGTGATCGTACTGGTCGCGCAACTTGTGCTCCCGAATGGATTTATGTCGCAAGCTTTTGCTCAAGAGGCGGGCAATCGATTTGCGCAAGCTCGAGCTGCTCGTGCTGACGCAGCAGCGGCTGCGCTTGGCTCTTTGAATTTGGATTTGTCATCGACCGAGGCAAGCATTTCGGCAAGTACGCTTGCCAACAGAAATATCAATATTATGGTTAATGGTACTGCCACGACATTTCGCAGCACCGATATGCTGACGCCAGCGCAATTTGTTGCCGGGTGGCAGGTTATATACCAAGGCGTGCAATCACTTAAGCTTGGTGAAATGGGAAATGCTGTTAGTGGTCGCGTATCGTTTACCGGCAGCATGGCTCAATCAATTGAAAGCCTCGTTGTACCGTCTGGTGTACGAGTGGTGCAAGATGTTTCTCATTTGGATACAGTTAATTTAAGTGGCAACTTGACTAACCAGGGAAAGTTTGTTTTCTTTTCTTCTGACGCTGGTGCGCAAAATGCCACTATTTCTGCAAACAACATATACAATCAGGCTGGTGGATTAATTACCTCGGTTGCTGGTAATGGTGGATTGTGGGCTGCCACCCGTTCACAAGCTTCAAGTGTGAATCTGACTCTTAGCGCGCTTGGTGATATTGTCAATCAGGGAATGATTGAAAGTTCGGGTACGCTAACTGCGCAAGCAGGTGGTTCGATTGTCAATGCATTACCATCTGGTATTGCCAGTGACTGGTCAGCACCGATTATGCAGGCAGCACACGATATCAATTTGCAAGCTGCCAATATTGTTAATGCCGGTCAAGTAACTTCAACTGCAGGCAATATAAACCTGGCTAATGGAATTAGTGGCAATGTCAATGTCAATAACACTGGTGGTACGTTTACTGCTCTCAATGGCGTGATCAATGTTCGTGATTGTGCATCTGTTAGCAACTCAAATATCAACTTGATTGGTGGTAATTATTATTCAAGCGCCCTCAATTCATATTCCGGATACGGCACTGTCGACATAAATGTTGAAGACATTTCCGGCATCGTCAATATTTATGCCGCGCAAACCCACGTTATGGCAAGTACACCTAATTTGCGCTTGGGTGTTTTGGATATAACCGGAGACCCGACTTATTACAATAAGTCGGGCAATATCATTTTGTCTTCAAGTATTAACACAAACAGCTTTGCTCTAGCCATTGTTGCAAGTGGCGATATTCTTTCGGCAAGCGGGGCTGGGGCGATCAGCACAGCCTCTGGTAGCAGTGGCGGCACTCTGACAATGATCGCTGGTGCAAATTTCCTTACCTCTGATGGTTCAAGCTCCGGAAGCGATAACACCACAACTACAATTACCGTTAATGGACCATCGCTGACTGGTGGCAAGATCGATTTGACCCTTGGCGGTGGCATTACATCCCTGACTACTCAAGGAGCAACCAGTGGTGGCAATGTAATCATCGTTGCAAACAGCGGTACAAGTGCTGACTCCGGGACTATTACCTTGCCGTCGTCTGTGACCTTGACCACTGGCGGTGGCTCAGGGGCAAATGGTGATGTGCAAATTTATGCCGGCGCTCAAAGTGGGACTGGTATCAATATTGGTGGCATTGATACCAGTGGTGGTACCAGTGCAGGCAACATTACAGTAGCGACCGCGCCGGTAATGATCTTGAATGGATCAAACCAAAATACATCCATTGTTATTCTTGACGGGGCCATTCAAAGTGGTAGCGGCACAATCACTGCAGGCAATTTGCAGCCTGCAAACGCAACTATTGGCGCAATGACATCTTCCGGTGGACAAATGTTGGTGATGGCTGGCGGCAATTTGACTGTTGGCACAACAAGCGCTGGTGGTGGCGGTAGTGTTGACTTGCGTGCAGCCACAGGTACTTTGACTTTGCCGTCATCTGTATCAGCCAATGGAAATGTGGCTAACGGTAATGGCGGCTCTGTATCGATACTCGCCAACAATTTAACATTGCCGGGTGGTGGGACGACACTTTCTGCCAATGCTAGTGGATCAGGAGACGGTGGCACTGTTTCTGCAACAGTGTTTGGTACGCAAGCCCTTTCGGTTGGAACTGGTTCCGGCAAGCTGACTCTATCTGCAACCGGTGGACCAACTACCGGTGATGGCGGCTCACTTTTGCTGGCAACTGGTGGTGATCTTACAGTTGATCCGACTGGTGCAACTGCTCAACCACTTGGAACAGATGGCAATGGTGCACACCTCACTTTTACCGCTGGCAATTCTGGATCAGGCAATCTTGTTGTTAGTGCCAACATGGCTACTAATGGAGTTGGCACAGGCGATGGTGGACTAATTTCGCTTACTGCAAATAGCAGTACTGTGTTCAATGTGGGAACAGCCGGAAGCAATGGATCAGGTACCCTGCAAGCTCTTGCTGGTACGGCCGGCGGAGGCGGTACGATATCAGTTACAAACAACGGTACAGGTGGCGTCACTCTACCCAATCTTGCAAACCTGCTTGTCACGGCTACTTCCGGCAATGGTGGAAACATAGGACTGCAGGCAGGCAATGGTATCCTGACGCTTCCAGGCGGTGGTACCTTATCTGCTGACGCCGTCGGCGCAAGCTTTGCTGGTGGTACGATAAACCTTTCGGGCTTAGCAATTAACGTTACTGGTGCACAAGAGTTGACTCTAAGTGCTGTCGCAACTGGCGGTGGTAATGGTGGGCAAGTATCGGTAGCCGCAAATGGATACACAAGCGATTTGACTGTTGGCACAGGAGCCAATAGCATTGTGATTGCGGCAACTGGTGGAACAAATGCCGCGTTAACTGGTGATGGCGGCACGGTAAGTTTGACTGCCGGACGTAATCTATCTGTAAATATGGCATCTTTAGTAGCTGGACCACTAACTGCAAGCGGAAATGCTCGCGGTGCTTTGTTGACTTTCAATGTCCCTTCACAAGGTGATGGCACATTTACACTCACAGGGTCATTGGCATCCCTAACTGGAATCGGCACAGGCAATGGTGGCTCACTTACAATTGCTGTTGCTAGTCAAAATGTTTTGAGCCTGTCAAATACATTCAACACAAATTCCGGATCAAGTGGTGGCGCAGGTGGTACGGTATCGATTAAGAATACGGGTTCCGGCGGTATCAACATTTCTTCTTCAGGCAATATCACAACCAATGGCGCAGGCGGAGCCGGCGGCACAATTATGATTGATGCTGGTATCGGCACGCTGATCATGCCAGGACAAACACTTGCTGCTAATGCAGGTGGTGGCAATTTTAATGGTGGTAGCGTAACTGTCAAAGGTGGCACTATTACCGCAACTGGTGCACCGCTTGCCTTAAGTGCCAATGCTGCCGGTACAGGTAATGGTGGCACCATCACTGTTCTCACAACCGCATTTAATTCCGACTTGACTGTCGGTAGCAGTGCCGGAAATATTTCAGTATCGGCAACTGGTGGTTCTGCAGCTAATACCGGCAATGGTGGCACTGTATCGATTACAGCTGGACGTGACGTAACTGTAAATTCAGCGCAGATTACCGCTGGACCAGCCGGCACTGGCGGTGTTGGTGCCAACGTAACTTTGGCCACATCGGCTGCCGGTGGTGGCGCGCTCACCGTTAATGGTGCACTTTCTGTAAACGGTGTTGGTTCAAGCAATGGCGGACAAATTCAATTGACTGCTAATAGCTCGTCACCAATTACAATTAATGCAAACCTGACGGCTAATGCTGGATCAAGCGGCGGTAGCGGCGGCACTATTACAATTAACAATAGCGGACTTGGAGGCATAGCAACATCCGGCGCTTCGGCATTTAGTGTTAATGGTAATAATTCTGTTGGTGGCAATATCACAATTACCGGTGCAAGTTTTTCTGTTAGCGGTAGTAACTTGGCGCTTAATACAAATGGTGGCGGCTCGGGTAATGGCGGCACGATTTCTGTTACTACAAATGGCGCTGCCGGCGATCTCAATGTTGGCAGCTCTTCCGGACAGTTTTCCGTTTCGTCTACCAGCGGTTCAAGTGGTGGCAACGGTGGCAGCATTACTGTCTCTGCTTCTCGCAATCTCAGTGCCAGTATGTCAGCAATCACCATTGGTGCACTTGGCACCAATGGCAATGGCGGTTCGGTTACTTTGCGTGGGGCTACTAGCGTTACATCTGGTACCACGCAGCTAACTGGTGCCTTGAGCGTCAATGGTGCCGGCAATGGAACCGGCGGTCAGGTAACGATTACCTCCAATGGTAGTTCTCCAATTACAATCGGCGGGAGCATTACCGCTAATGGCGGCAGCAACAGTGGCACTGCCGGTAACATAAGTATTACATCCCAATTGACGGGTGGTATTACCACAACTGGCAGCACAAGTATTTCCAGTACCGGCAATTCATCTTTCAGCGCCGGTATTAGCTTGATCGCCGATGGAGACCCCATAATTTTTGCACCGGGTAGTATCACTAGCGATGCGTTGACCAACAATACTAATAGCAGTTCGATAACCGTAAGAGGCGGTAGCATATCGGTAAGTTCCGGTACTTTGACTCTTAACGCCAATGGTTTAGGTACAGGCAACGGTGGTACCGTATCTGTAACAACTAATGGTGGCACGAGCAGCAATTTGAGCGTAGGCACGGGCGCAAATCAAATTGCCGTTGTTGCTCGTAGTGGCACAGCTTCTGGTACCGGTGGTACGGTAACCTTCAATGCCAATGGTAGTTTGACGGTTGATCCAAGCGGTATCAACGTATCGCCGGCTGGTACCAACGGCAATGGTGGACAGATTTTCTTGAATGCACTCGGGGCCGGCTTAACTGTGACTGGTCCGATTAGTGTCAATGGAGTTGGCACAGGCAATGGCGGTCGAATCGATATTGTTGTCAATCATAATTTGACCGGACAAAATACTGCTACCAATTTGAATGGCACGATTACAGCCAACGCTGGAACCACTGGTAGTTCTGGTGGAACGATCAATATCTTCAATAATATTTCCAGCCAATCGGGCGGCATTACTTTTACAAGTCCACTGGCTATTGCTGCAAATGGAAACACAAGCGGCGGTGGAAGTATCCAAATATCCGTATCCGGCTCGACAAATACGATTACGATGCCGAGTGGCTCAATATCAGCCAATGGTGGCGGCACAGGCGGCAGTGGTAATTTTATTCAGGTTAATGCCGGATTTTTAGATATCACAGGTGGCGCGCTCACTTTCAATTTGAATGGATCTGGAACTGGTAGCGGCGGTCAGGTGAATGTTTTTGCCAACAATTCTTTAGCTGACCTTGCTGTAGGCTCCGGCACAGGACAGATGATTATTAATGCTCAGAGCGGTGCAAGCGGTGGCAATGGTGGCAGACTGACTGTTCAGGCGGGCAGAAATGTGACAGTAAATCCAGCCGGCCTTTCTCTTAATCCACTGGGCACCAATGGCAGCGGCGCCCAAATGACTTTTAATAGCGCTAATTCCGGAACCGGAAATCTTTTGATTAGTGGAAGTTTGGCCGCCAATGGTGTAGGCACGGGATCAGGCGGACTGATTGTCTTGCGTAGTGGTAGTGATACTACATTCAATGTCGGCGCTACTTCCGGCAACACAAATGGCGTTATGGGTTCACTTTCTGCGCAAGCAGGCACCGGAAGCAATGCAACTGGTGGAAATATCCAGATCTACAATCCCAAGACCGGTGGTATCACAATATCAAACTTGAGCAATCTATCAGTTGCCACAACAACTGGTCAAGGCGGCAGCATTACGATTCAATCAACTGGAAGTAATGCCGGGCCTTTGGCATTAGGTTCAGGAACAATGTCTGTTGATGCCGGCGGCACATCGGCCAGTGGTGGCACTATTAACCTTGCCGGTTCTGCATTGGCAGTAACCGGTGGTGTCTTGACCTTAAGTGGAAATGCAACTGGTACAGGCACAGGCGCAAATATCACAGTCACCACGAGCTCCAACACTGGTGATATAACGATTGGATTATCAACCGGCAATCTAAAGATATTTGCCAAGGGTGGGTCCGCAAGCTCATCCTCTGGTAATGGCGGTCAAGTTATAGTTAATTCGGCCGGTGATTTGACTGTCAATTCTCCATCGACTAATTTGGTGGCTTCTCCTCAAGGTACGAATGGACAAGGAGCAAGAATTACCCTTTCTGCTGGAAACAGTAACGGTTCCGGTAATTTGCTCATTAATGGCTCGATTGATGGCAATAGCGTGGGCAATTCCAGTGGTGGCAATGTTACGCTGACAACAGCCAGCTCCGCTCCATTTATTGTTGGGTCACCGACAGTAAGTGGTGTAAGCGGCACCGTTTCTGCAAATGCTGGTCCAACCGGATTCCAGGGTGGCACAGTAAGCATCACGACTAATTCCGGCAGTAGCTTTAATAGTGGCGGTTTGACTATTACCAATCCATCCAGCATTTCTGTCAGTGCTGCTGATGGGTCAGGTGGGACCATCAATCTGAATTCAGGCACAGGCACAAATGGCGGAGTGCTAACAATTGGTAGTGGCACCATGACCGCATCTGGTGCGGGGACGAATCGTGGCGGTGGTCAAATCAATTTCTCAGGTGCAAGTCTTTCGGTTAGTGGTGGTAATTTGGCATTGGTTGCAAATTCCACCGGTACTGGAAATGGCGGATCAATTTCGGTCAATATGAATGGCTTGAACAACGCTTTAACCGTTGGTAATGCATCAGGCAATATTTCTGTCTCTGCATTCGGCGGCACTGCCGGACAGTCCGGTGGCAACGGCGGACAGGTGCAATTTTTTGCTGGTGGTAATTTAACAGTAGACATGAATGCAGTCAACGCAGGACCTAAGGGTACATCGGGATCGGGCATGCGTTTTACTGCCCGGGCCGGACAAAATGGCAGTGGTACATTACAAGTTACCGGTGCAATTGACTCTGCTGCAGTTGGCTCAAATTCCGGTGGCTTTATTGATTTGAGCGCTAATAATGGCATGACATTAAACGGCAACATGAATACCAGTGGTTCTTCTGCCGGATCAATTAACGTGAGTTCAACCGGCAATCTTACTTTTACATCAGCACTTTCTCTATTAGCAAATTCATCCACTAGTTCCGGTGCCTCAATTCAAGTCAATGTTTCCAATGGCCAAATCATTGCCGGATCCGGTGGTGTGGTTTCATCCAATGGCGGAGGAAGTTTTGGATCCGGAGGATTTGTTCGCCTTTCCGCTACTAGTATTTCTGTTGGCTCCGGGCTAGCAATTACTGCCAATGCTGCTACCACCAACACAGGTGGCACGGTGCAGCTTGTCACCTCTGCTACGGATTCCACTGGTAATCTTGAAATTGGTTCGGGTGCCGGAAAAATATCTGTTTCTGCTACAGGCGGCACGTCCGGATCTAATAGTGGTAATGGCGGACAGGTAACTGTTCAGGCGGGAGGACAACTTACTGTTGCCGGTACTTCGCTAAATGCTGCACCACTTGGCCTTAATGGTAGTGGTGCCCGTTATACATTTACGGCCGGTGTGCTTGGCTCAACATTTAATGGTGCCTTGGATGCTTCTGGTGTCGGCACGGGCAGTGCCGGATTTATTTCTATTACCTCCGGTGGTTCATCAGGTGGTACCGTACCACTTGTGGTGCAGGGAACGCTCAGCACTACCGGCGGACGCCTCGGTGGCACGGGTGGATCAATTACCTTGCTTTCTAATGGTACCGGTGGCGTTACTCTTGGTACCGGTGGCAATTTGGTGACAGATTCCTACGCCGGCTCCGCTGGTGATATTAGTGTCACAGCCAATGGTGGACCCCTCACAATTAGTTCCAATTTGATCCAAGCCAATGCCCGGACTACACCAGGAACAATTTTGCTTAAGGGCAATTCCATGGTGGTTAATGGCGCACAAGGTGTACAAGTTAACTCTAACGGTGGAGTTGGTTCACGCGGTGGCAATATCACTATAGAAACAACCGCTGCCGGTGGCAATTTGACTGTTGCTGCCAATCAGTTTCATGTTAGTGCAACCGGGACGGCAACAAGTGGCAGCAATGGATCAATATTGATTAAGGCCGGCGGTAACTTGACAGTTGATGGTGCATATTTGTTGGTTGGATCTGGTGCTGCCAGCTCCGGAGTGGGCGGCACAATTGATTTGCAAGCCCGCGGACTCGGCACTGCATCACCGGCCAATGGCAATTTGTTAGTAACTGGAACGCTTACTGCTAACGGTGGTTATGGTGGCAATAATGCCGGTGGTACTATTTCTCTTACTTCCACCGGTCCAAATGCTTTTGTAGTTGGTCCGTCTGCTTCTGTCAGTGGTATCACTGGCAGCGCCAAGGCAAATGGCTACGGAACCGGATCTGCCGGCAGTGTGAAAGTATTTAATAACGGAACCGGTGGTATTGATGTTCAAGCTCCTGGCAATCTGTCTGTTACAAGTACTGGTGGAAGTGCCGGCACAATTCAAATTGCTGCAGGCACAGGACCGCTTACCTTTGCTGCAGGTACAGTTGCCGCAAATGGTGCAGGCAACGGCTCTGGTGGCACGGTTACTCTGACTGCAGATAGTTTAACTGTCAGTGGTGGTGTTTTGAATTTTTCTTTGAACGGATCAGGCACTGGTGCCGGTGGTAATCTTTCAATTACAACCAACTCGACTACTACCGGGCTAACCTTTGGTAATGCAAGTGGCAACTTGAGCCTATCTGCTCGTGGCGGATCAGTGGGAGCGACATCAGCAGATGGCGGTAATCTTACAGCTTCCACACGTGCTGCACTGGTCGTCAATGTCAGTGCCCTTCAATTGGGTACACAAGCTCAAAGCGGTAGCGGCAGCGACATCAATTTGTCTACACTGGGTGCCGGATCAATAACGGTTATCGGCAATCCTATAATGAATGGGGTTGGTTCCGGTGACGGCGGTAGCATCATTGTCAATGCAACAGGCACTGGTAATGTCTCGATATCAGGTACGCTTTCGGCACAAGGTGGAACAACTGGTGGGGCAGGTGGCATCATCACCATCGCCGGCACGAAGACAGTAACTTTAACTGGTGCAACTGCCATCAATGCCTCTGGTGGCTTTGGCTCCGGTGGTCAGATAACGATCAATGCACCAAGTTCGAGCTTGAGTTTGACCTCTGGTACCATTTCCGCATCTGGCGGCTTAGGTGGTGCCACAGGTGGTCAAGTTTCACTGACTGCTTCCAGCTTAAGTATTTCCGCTGGTGCGCTTACGCTTTCTGCCAATGGTTTAGGCAGAGGCAACGGTGGACAAGTTTTAGTTACAACAACTGGTGTTGCCAGCGCGCTTACTGTTGGTAGTGGCACTGGTGGACTAATTCTTTCGGCCACAGGTGGATCGGCCGGAGCAGCCAAAGCCAATAGTGGTGTAATTTCAGTAGTTGCTGGTGGCAGTCTTGCTGTGGACACTGGTTCCATTTCAGCCAATACATTTGCAAATAACGGCAACGGTGCCAGTATTACTTTGTCGGCAGGCGCTACGGTATCCGGTGTGCTTTCCATAAATGGTGCGCTTTCCGCAAATGGAGTTGGGGTTGGCAATGGTGGCACTATTACTTTGCGATCGGTTGGCAATACGGCAATGTCGCTAGTCGGCAATATTACTGCTAATGCCGGCGCAAGTTCCGGCACAGCTGGTACGGTTTCTCTGACCCAAATTGGCGCTGGGGGAATTAACTTAAGCGGTGCTACAAATCTCGCGGCTAATGCGACCAACGGTGCTGGAGGCACAGTTCAAATTGTTTCGGCAAAGGGCGCTGTCAACCTTAATGGAGGCACAGTTTCGGCAAATGCCGGCACTGGCAATTTCAGTGGTGGTACGATTCAAATTACAGTGGACACATTGACTGTAAGCAGTTCCACGCTCGCCCTTAGTGCCAACGCCTCCGGTACAGGTTCAGGAGGATCGGTAACAGTAACGGCATCCGATGCCAATGCGAACTTAACTGTGGGTAGTGCCAGTGGTAATCTAACAATTTCTGCCATCGGTGGCTCTTCAGCCGGCAATGGTGGACAGGTTACCGTATCGGCAGGCAAAAATGTGACGATTAATTCCAGCCTGGCCAATCTCAACGCTGCGCCCCAAGGTACAAATGGTAATGGTGCCTCATTTACATTTGCTGCTGGCACTGCTGGTATCGGTACTGGCACATTGTCAATTAGTGGAGCTTTGGTTGCTAGCGGCGTTGGAGCTGGAAATGGCGGAGCAATAACACTGGGCAGTGCCGGTACCTCAGACATCAGTTTGGGCGGATCCCTAAGTGCCAATGCTGGTGCAAGTGGCACCAATGGTGGAAATATTTCCATTACAGAAACCGGGGTTGGTGGCATTTCCTTTGCTAGTGGTTCTTCTATCCAAAGTAATGGACAAAATGGAGTTGGCGGCAATATCAATATTCAAGCAAATGCCGGAGTGATCACAGCACCAAATTTGACGGTCTCGGCAAATGGTGGTGGTAGCTCTGGCAACGGTGGCACCATTCAGTTTGTCGGCAAATCATTTTCTGTAAGTGGTGCGCCGCTTACTCTTAATGCTAATGCTGCCGGATCCGGAAATGGTGGCTCTGTTACTGTCAAGACCCTTGGCACGGGTGCGCTTACTATCGGCACTGCAAATACACATGTTCAAATTTCTGCAAAGGGCGGTCCATCGGGTGGCAATGGTGGCACTCTTTTGGTCACCTCGGGTGCAGACTTAACGATTGCTCCTGCTGCCGCAACTGCAGGACCATTGGCTGGCAATGGTAATGGTGCCAGCATGACATTTACGGCAGGCACATTAACCGATGGCAATCTGCTTGTCAGCGGTGCTCTCAATGGCAATGGCTCAGGTACTGGTAATGGTGGCACCATCAACTTAACTACCAATAGCTCAGTGGCTCTCAATATCGGCTCGGCCGTGACAAATGGCACCACCGGTGCGCTGACTGTAAATGCAGGCACGTCTGGTGCTGGTGGCGCAATTTCCTTAACCAATCGCGGTACCGGTGGCATAACTGTGCCTGCTATCGGAAATCTTTCGCTGACCGCAACCAATGGGCAAGGCGGCAGTCTGACGATGGCGGCAAATGCCGGAGTCTTGACTATCGCTAGTGGTGCCTTATCGGTTTCGGCCGCTGGCGGAAATTTCAATGGTGGCATTGTTAATTTTAGCGGACTTTCACTTACGGTTAGTGGTGCTGGTGCTCTGGCATTAAGCGCTAATGGTGCTGGTTCCGGCAATGGCGGACAAATTACTGTAGCTGCAGCTTCTTATTCAAGCAATATCACAGTCGGCACTGCTGCCGGTAATTTGGTCTTGAGTGCAACGGGTGGCACTGGTGGTGGTACACCTTCAAGTGCTGGAAATGGTGGCACCGTAAATCTGACTGTCGGTAATAACCTTATTGTGAACGGCGCATCGCTTGTTGCAAATCCGTTGGGAACAAACGGTAATGGTGCAACTGTCAACTTGAATGTCAATTCGCAAGGACTGGGGCAATTGCAAATTATTGGTGATCTGCTCTTAAATGGCCGTGGTACCGGTAATGGTGGGCAATTAACAATCAACGCCAGCACCCAAAACCCAATAAGCATTGGTGGAAACCTGGGTGTTGCTTCTGGTTTGGCCGGTGGCACCGGCGGTTCAGTTAACATTACCAATACTGGAACTGGTGGCATCACCATGACTGGAACCGGTGGGCTTAGTGCCAATGCTGCCGGCGGTAGCGGTGGCACCATTAGACTGACTGCTAATGTTGGGGCAATTACTGTAGCTGGACAAACAATTTCGGCCAACTCCGGTGGCGGCAATTTCAATGCTGGTACGATAAATCTTACTGGGCTTTCCTTGTCGATAACAGGCAGCTCAGCTCTCAGTCTTGTTGCCAATGCCTCCGGCACAGGACGTGGCGGTACTCTTACCGTATCAACCTTGGCTTCGTCAAGCGACCTGGTTGTCGGTAATGCCGCTCAACAGGTAAATGTTACCGCTCAGGGCGGATCGGCAGGATCTACATCTGGTGATGGTGGCACGATTACTGTTGCCGCCGGACGTAATTTGACCGTTGCTCCAGCCTCCGTCAACGCAGCTCCAATAGGTACAAATGGTAGAGGTGGATCGGTGACACTGACTGCCGGACAATCTATGGGTGGGACCTTAACCGTAAGTGGTGCCATGAATGTTAACGGGAAGGGAACTGGTGGCGGTGGAACGCTTAATTTGACTGCTAACAGCCCAACCAACATTGCACTTTCCGGTAATTTGACGGCCGACGCAGGTTTAAATGGTGGATTTGGCGGGAGTATTTCCGTCATAAATAATGGAACGGGTGGTATCACTACTACTGGTGTTTCAAGCATCAGCGTCAATGGCAAAGATTCCAGCGGTGGTTCAATTACCCTGCGTGGAACCGCTATTACCATAAATGGTGCCAAGTTGATGCTTACTGCAAATGCCGGTGGTAGCTCAAGCGGTGGTTCAATTTCAGTTACTGCATCCGGAGCCGGCGGCGATCTAACCGTTGGTAATGCCGTTGGCCAAATTGGACTTTCAGCAACCGGTGGTTCAGCCGGCGCAACCTTTGGTAGTGGCGGTCAAGTAACTCTTTCTGCAGGACGAAATCTCAACTTTGACAGCAGTCAAGCTGATGTCTCGCCATTGAGTATTAATGGAAGCGGTGGCAGGATCACACTTAGCGGATCGACTGCTTCCGGTGCAAATGGATCCGTACAAATAAATGGTGCAATTACAGTAAATGGTAATGGTACCGGAAATGGCGGCAATATCAGCATATCTTCAAGCGGCACACTGCCTCTGGTAATTTCCAACAACCTGGTTGCTAACGCTGCGACTGGATCCAGCTTTGGCGGATCGATATTCATTAGTCATAGTGGAACCGGCGGCATCAATTATTCCGGTTCAAATATTCAGGCTCAAGGTGGTGGCTCAATTACTATGAGCTCTTCTAGTGGGCCGGTTACAAGCTCTGGTGGCTCGATGTCTGTTGATGGGATTGGTGGAAACACGGCTGGTGGTTCCATTAGTATTAGCTCCTCAACTCTTTCTGTCAGTGGCGGTTCATTAACCCTGAGTGCCAATGGTTTTGGTGCTGGACGTGGCGGTAGCGTAACTGTGAGCACATCCAATGCCAGTGGCAATATGACCATCGATAATACTCTCGGTGGCATCATTATTTCAGCACGAGGCGGGGTAGCAGCGGGCGATGGTGGCACAGTGACTCTTTCTGCCGGCGGCAGTTTGATTGTTGATACAACTGCAATCACGGCCGGACCCCAAGCCGGAAATAGTAATGGGGCTCGTTTCATATTTTCTGCATCAGGAAGCAACTTGAATGTAACTGGTGCTTTAGATGCAAGCGGACTTGGTACTGGTAATGGAGGACAGATAACAATGTCCGTACCATCGTCCACCACAAATGATCCTGCTATTCATATTGATGGTGCTCTTTTGGCAAATTCAGGTAATTTAGGTGGAAGTGGCGGCAGCATCAAAATTACAAACAATGATCGGGATATTGATTCAAATGGAATCACTTTTGATAGTAACGTAAGTATTTCTGCCAACGGACAGGATCTGGGAGGGGTAATTGAGTTAGTATCAAAAGTGCTAAAGATTGTTATTTTCAATGATGTCGGACCACCTACCGAGCAATGGGTTGGCGGTTCCATCACCATTCCTGGTGGTACTATTTCGGCAGCTGGTGGCTCCTCGTCCGCAAATACAGGCGTCATAACATTGTCGGCCCTATCGATTGGGGTTGGAGCATCAGCTCTTATATTGAATGCAGACGCAGCAAATGATCGCAATGGCGGTAATGTTTCGGTTTCAACATTTGATCTGAATACTGACTTGGTAATTGGTAACAATCCTGGTCAAATATCAATTTTAGCCAGGGGCGGATCCACTGGATCTGCAGCTGGAGATGGTGGCAAGGTAACGCTTGGTACACTCAGCAACTTGATTGTCAACCCAAGCAGCCTGCTGACCTCACCACGTGGGACCAATGGCAAGGGCGCACTTTTGACATTTAATTCACCAAAGAATGTACTTATAACATCGAGCCTTAATGTAAATGGAGTCGGTACCGGTGACGGTGGAACCATAAGCATTAGTGCTCCAAGCACGACTGATGTATTCAATGTTGGCTCGGCAACAACCAATGGTGTTATTGGTTCACTACAAGCTCAGGGGGGATCCGCCGGTGGTGCCGGCGGCAAGATCACAATCAATGGAGTAGGAACGCAAGTTGGTGGATCCTTTGACAGCGTCACATTTGATAAAATTGTTTCAGCTGGATTTAGCCTTGATAATCCGGCAAATATTTCTGTTTCGTCAGCTTCTGGCAAAGGCGGAATTATTGAACTTAACTATGGGTTTTTCAATTTTGGTACCGAGTGGAAGGGCGCACCGACTTCGTTCGGCACCGGTACATTAGCTGCCAATGCCGGTGACGGAAATGGTGGCTCAATTTCCATAATTGCATCAGTATTACAAGTTGCAAGTGGTCCGCTTACCATAAGCGCCAATGCAGCCGGAGTCGGAAATGGTGGATCAATTTCAATCAGAACCACAAATCCAATTTCGTCAAATCCAAATACTAGCGGCGATATTACAATAGGTAGTGCTAGCGGTCAGTTGATCTTGTCTGCAACCGGCGGCTCTGTTGGTTCTATAGCGGGCAATGGTGGTGCGGTAACTGTTCAGTCGGCAGGTAATATCACAGTTTCTCCTGCCTCATTGACAGCCGGACCACTTGGTACCAACGGTAATGGTGCCCAATTTACATTCTTTGCTGGTACCAACTACTCGGGGGGTAAAGCTGGAGATCTGTTGATACTTGACGATCTCGTGGTCAATGGTGTTGGTTCGGGAAACGGCGGACAAATAAACATACATGTCGCAAGTAATCTTGCCTTTAATATGGGAGCGCCAATTACAAATGGTGTCGATGGTGCACTGAGTGCAAATGCTGGAGCAACAGGCACTACAGGTGGCGCTATTAGTCTAAGAACCTACACGGTTTCTAATTTGCTGGGTGCTAGTAACAACCAAGGAATAACTGTTGCTGATCCTTCATTTCTTTCTGTCAGTGCTCCTGCTGGAAGTGGTGGCACGATAAGTCTGGTTGCTGCACCGGGACCCGGCTCAACTGATGCCGGTCCACTAACTGTAGCAAATGGCACATTGTCAACCGGCGCTGGTTCAGGCTCTGGCGGCTCCATAGTACTTTATGGAAAGACACTGTCCGTTACTGGAGGACAACTTGCTTTGGTTGCAAGTGGTGCTCAGGATGGAAATGGTGGGAGTGTATCAATTACTACTAATAGTCCATCAGGTGCAATTGCTATTGGCGCGGGCGCGATTGTTGTATCTGCGACCGGCGGCTCATCCGGATCGCAACTAGGAGATGGAGGAAGCCTAACTGTCGGCGCAGGCGGAAACGTCACTATCGATATGGCTAGTGTTAACCTTGGTCCGCAAGGCGATAATGGACGCGGCTTTAATTTAACTGTTAATGCCGGCGGAACAAATAGTTCCGGGTCGGTGCAGTTGACCGGTGCCATTCTTGCCTCCGGTATTGGCACGGGCAGTGGTGGCACAATCAACATGACTGCAAATAACGGTGTTACTTTAAATGGTACAGTTAATGTCAACGGGCGCAATGCCGGATCACTGACAATTAATTCAACCGGCACCGGCGGCATCACATTCACTTCAGCAATAAACATCTCGGCTAATGCAACAAGCGGAGCAGGGGGAACGATTACCCTCAATGCAAATCTGGGAGTGCTTAATTTGGCTAGTGCGGGCAATATGTCAGCTAATGCCGGCGGTGGCAATTTCAATGGTGGCACAGTTGACATTCAGTCCGGAGGTATGACCTTTGCTGGATCAAACCTTTTCTTTAGCGCCAATGCATCTGGCTCTGGCAATGGTGGCAAAGTCCAGGTTCTTTCCAATAACTCAGATGCGGTTGGCGATCTTAGTATCGGATTGGGAGCCAACCAAATAAGTGCATCCGCTACAGGTGGTTCCTTGGGATCTGTAGGTGGAGATGGTGGATCGGTGATCTTAACGGCTTCAGGAGCATTGAGCGTCGATCCTTCGGCAATTAATGTAAATCCACAAGGCGAAAATGGATCGGGCGGAGTATTGAATCTTAGCGCCGGGTCTCGAGGCATGACTTTGTCCGCTGCGCTCAGTGCAAATGGTGTTGGTACAGGCAGCGGTGGCGGCATAACCCTGTCGGCGTCCGGTGGCGGTGGCACCTCGCAACCGTTCAATCTCAATGTTGGTCTTTCAGTGAATGGTGGCAAGTTAGGCGGCAATGGCGGCACTATCAATATTATTTCGACAGGACTTGATGGCATGGTCATTTCCAATCCTGCGACGATTACTGCTAATTCTACCGGTGGAAGCGGTGGCACCATCATTATTGGTACTGGTGAAGGACCTCTTTCTATTGGAATAGCCTCAATTCAAGCTAGTACCACTGCTGCCGGCTTCAATGGTGGCACAATTACTGTCTTTGGTAACTTGGTCAATGTTACTAGCCCAAGTGGAGTGACAATAAGCGCCAACGCTGGACCAGGCGGTGCCGGTGGAAAGGTTAGCATTGATCAAGATTCGTCAGTCGGCGATCTGGTTATTGGTGCCAATCAAATAATGATTTCTGTAATTGGTGGTTCTGTCTCAACAGGAACATTTTCTCCTAATGGTACAGTCACCCTTAAGACTGGCCGGAACCTAACTGTGGATCCCAACTTTATTCAGGCTGGTCCGCTTGTTTCCCAGTCTGGCGATGGTGCAAGTCTAGATTTCAGAGCCTTAGGTCCCGATCCAGCTGTGTCTGGTAATTTGCTGATTACTGGAAATATTAGTGCAAGTGCTGCAGTCGGTGGTGGCAGAGCAGGATCGATCTTTTTGATTAGTAATAGTTCCACAGCCTTTGTCCTAGGTTCGACTATTACCAATGGAGTCACGGGCACGCTTCAGGCTAACTCTTATGGTAATGGTGCCAGTGGGCAGATTTCTATAGGAGCAAGAGGCACGGGCGGTCTCAATGTTCAACAGCCTGGCAATATTTCTGTCTCCACGGCAGGGGGAGCTGGCGGTTCGATTTCGCTCTTTACTCCTCAAACCTTGGTGATTTCTGCCGGTACTCTTGCTGCTGATGCGCGCGGCACTGGATCTAATGCTGGTGGCAGCATAACTTTTGAAAGCGGTAGCCTGACCATAAGTGGTGGGGTGCTGGCGCTGCGTGCCAATGCGGCAGGCACCGGCAATGGCGGTACTATATCTATTACAACTACTGGTACAAATGGCGATGTTTCGATAGGAAATACTACCGGCTCCTTGAGTATTAGTGCCACCAGTGGCTCGGTCGGCAGCAGCACCTCAACAACCGGTGGTACTTTGACTATTAAAGCTGTACATAATGTCACCATAAATCCCGCAGCGCTAAATCTAGATCCACAGGGTCTCACTGGGCAGGGCGGTACTCTCAACCTCACGCTCAATACTGCCGGCAATGGTAGCGCAAATATTACCAGTGCTCTGGTCTTATCTGGCGCAGGATCCGGCCGAGGTGGAACTATTTCAATTACAACTACAGGTAGTGGTGCCCTTGGTCTTACTAATGGATTGTCTGTGCCAGGCGGACCATTCGGTGGCAATGGTGGCACCATTACAATTAGTGCACAAGGTGGTATCAATTTAGCAAACTCAGCCATAATTGCAGCAAATGCTTTTTGGGGCTCGGGTGGAACTATTACAATCAGTACACCAAATTCCGCCTTTACAGCAGCTGGTGGTACCATTTCGGCCAATGCCGGTGGCGCTATCGGCTCCAGTGGTGGCAATGTCACAATCACTGCTTCGACCATGACGGTAACCGGGGCTACTTTGAATATTGCCGGCAATGCTTCTGGTACTGGTACCGGTGGACAAGTGCGTTTAACTACCAATTCTGAAAATGGTGCAATCAGTGTTGGCACTGCTGTCGGCCAAGTAAGCTTGTCCGCCACAGGTGGATCGGTACAGGCAATGGCCGGCAATGGCGGACAAGTCTTTGTTACGGCTGGTGGTAATTTAACAGTTAACCCGGTTGGCATAACTATTAATTCCCTAAGTAATAACGGCAATGGCGGTAGCATGACCCTTATTGCGGGAGCTGGTCCGACAGCGGCCGGCACCTTGAATATAACCGGGCCTCTCAGTGGCGTAAATTCTGCAAACGGCAGTGGCTCCGGTTCTGGTGGCACAATTACCATAAGAGCCAGTGGCACGACGGCTATGTCTCTTCCTGGAACGATATCTGCCAATGGCGGCAGTACATCGGGTAACGCAGGAACTATATCAATCACAAAAATTGGCACAGGTGGTATCACTTTCACAAGCGCGCCAGCCTTGACTGCAACAGCCACTAATGGACAAGGCGGTACTATCTCAATTACATCAAGCTTGTCGGTAATATCATTGGGGGCCGGAGCAATATCTGTAAATGCAGGTGGCAGCTTTAATGGTGGCACGATTAGCATAAGTGCCACTGCTCTGAACATTAGTGCAGGTAATGTTGCTTTGACTGCAAATGCTGCCGGATCGAGTAACGGTGGTTCTGTTACTGTGGCGGTTACCAGCAGCACTTCTTTAATAAATGTAGGAAGTACACCCGGTATTACTGTATCTGCAACTGGCGGGTCTAGTGGTTCTACGGGTGGCAATGGTGGCACTGTGTCTTTGACCAGTGGTGGCAATTTGACCGTTGCACCTGGGTCACTACTGGCAAATCCCCTAGGCAATAATGGGCAGGGTGCTTCCATCAGTCTAATTGCTGCAACATCTGGTACTGGAACTTTAACGGTAAGCGGAGCACTGAGCGTGAATGGTGGCGGTGTGAGCGGCACCGGCACTGGTTCCGGTGGCTCCATTACAATTAGATCCTCTGGTGCTACCAATATTAGTCTGGGTGGATCACTTTCTGCCAAGGCCGGCAATGCAGGTGGCTCCGGTGGAACGATTAATATTACTCAGAATGGAACAAGCAATGGCGGTATCAGTTTTGCTACCGGTTCTAATTTGAATGCCAATGGATCAACTGGACAGGGTGGTTCAATTACATTGGATTCCATCAATGGTATTTTGACAATTCCTGCCACAACTATTTCCGTTAATGGTGGTGGTACCAGTGGTAATGGTGGCACAATTCAAATTAGAGTATTGCAACTATCCTTTAGTGGTGGACAACTGGCGCTTGCAGCTAATGCAGCAGGCAGTGGCAATGGCGGTAGTATTTCTGTTACCTCTTTTTCTGCTACTAACGACTTGATTGTCGATGCTGTTGCCAGTGGCATCACAGCGTCCGCTACTGGTGGTAGCGCAGCTTCCGGTGCAGGCAACGGAGGTTCTATTTCTATATCCAGCAATCGTAGTTTGACTGTAAATCCCGCGGCAAGTTCTCTTAATGTCGCTCCTCTCGGTACAAATGGTAGGGGTGGAACTCTTACTCTCACTTCTACTTCGACAAACGGTACATTGCAGGTTAATGGTGCACTTAATGTCAATGGTGTGGGTACAGGTAGCGGCGGCAGCATAACCATAAATTCCGGAACGGCAAATGCTATTTCCCTTAACGGTACAATTTCTGCAAATTCCGGCAGTGGCGGCGGCGGTGGTGGCACCATCACCATCAATCAATTTGGCTTTGGCGGAATTTCCTTTACTTCTGCATTCAATATAACGGCTAATTCTATTGGAGCAGCGGCAGGAACGATTAGTCTTTCGACCATTGCCGCACCAATCAGTGGTGCCGCAGGTAGCATATCGGCTAACGCGCTGGCTGGTAGTTTGTCCGGTGGTTCAATAACCATAAGTGCTTGGCAGTTGTCCGTTACTGGCGGACCGCTTTTCTTCAATGCAAATGGTTCCGGCACTAGTAAGGGCGGCACTGTCTCGGTGACGACCAAAGCACCAACGTCAGACATAATTCTTGGTAGTGCTGCCGGAAACGTGCAAGTAAATGCACGTAGTGGTAGTACATCAGGCAATGGTGGCACTGTAATACTGTCAGCAGGAAGAGACCTGACGGTTAATCCAAGTTTCTTGCAGGCAGGACCGCAAGGAACGAGTGGTAATGGTGCCAATATTACATTAGAAGTCGGTGGCGCTGGAGGCGGGACGCTCACACTGACAGGAGTACTATCTGTTAGTGGTTTGGGTTCAGGCAATGGAGGGACGCTGAACATTAACGGAAATGGTCCAATTGCTCTGAATATTAACGTGGCACTTTCTGCTAATGGTGGCACACTGGGTGGTAATGCCGGTGCGATTAATATTACCGATACGGCATCTAATGCTGTAACCGGCGGTATAGTTCTTGGACCGTCCTCTTCAATTAGTGCTATTGGACAGGTAGGAAATGGTGGCACGATATCTCTCACCACGGTTGGTTCTATTAAGGCACCGTTGACGGTACCGGCTGGCACCATTTCTGCCTCAGCTGGCGGTGGTGATTTCAAGGGTGGTCAAATCACAATTAATGTCAGTTCTATAAACGTCACTGGTACAGGGGTGTTGGGGCTTGTCGCCGATGCATCAGGCAAGGGCAATGGTGGTTCGGTTGTGGTCACGACAACCAGTAGTTTGATAGTCGGAAACAGTCAAGGCAATTTGTCCGTAACCGCGCGTGGAGGATCTTCGGCATCGGTATCTGGTGATGGCGGTTCAGTCAACTTAACATCTGCCGGATCGATAACTGTTGATTCGAATTTCCTTCTCTTGCAACCAAGAGGCAATAATGGACAAGGTGCATCTGTAAGACTTACCTCCAGCTCGACATTGACAGTAAATGGCAACTTAAATGTATCTGGTGTCGGCACCGCGGGTGGTGGCTTGCTTAACCTGGCTAGCGGATCCTCACCGATCATTATAAATGGATCGGTACAGGCTGCCAGCGGCGGATCCGGTGGTTCCGGCGGCACAATTAGCCTTGTCAGTAATGGAATTGCAATCTCAACGGGTAGTGTTTCGGCAAGCGGAGTGGTTGGTTCTGGCGGTAGCATTTTGTTGAATGCTGGAAACGGAGTTCTTTCCATGCCATCAGGCACCTTACAAGTCAATGGCAATGGAGGTAATTTTAGTGCTGGAACCATAACGCTTTCTGCGGGATTATTAAGCGTGACAGGTGGTCCTTTAACGCTAAGCGCTAATGGCTCGGGCGCTGGAAATGGTGGGACGATTTCCGTAACCACTCCGAGTGATTTGATTCTTGGTAATGGCAATGGACAGCTGATTATTTCGGCAACTGGCGGCAGTGCTTCTTCCTTAGGTGGAAATGGTGGCACTGTTAATTTAACAACAACTGGTAATTTGACTGTAGATTCCAGTTTCTTAACTGTAGGGCCACAAGGCACCAATGGTCAGGGTGCCGTCCTCTCCTTCACTTCGTCCGGCTCTCAATTACTCATTAACGGGTCAGTCAGTGCAAGCGGCGCAGGCATTGGTGGCGGTGGTTCGCTGACGATTAAGGCTTTGTTCAACTCCGTGCTTAAGAATAAGACAAATCTATCTATCGATGGTGCTTTGACTGCAAATGCCGGTAGCACCGGTGTCAGCGGTGGGACCATCACAATCTCTAACAATACTGGCGGTGCCACATCTACATCCGGAAGCACGAGCATTACTGCGGATGCACCGGCAGGAGATGCGGGCATTATTTCAATTGATTCTGGCGCTGGTGTTATGAGTTTGGCGGCAGGCACGATTTCCGCAAGTGCTGGTGGACCAGGAGCAAATGATGGTGGCAAAGTAACGATAAATTCTACAAGTCCAAGTGTTGGTGGATCCCTAACCCTTAGTGCTAACGGTTCAGGCACTGGCAATGGTGGCACACTCACCTTAAACCTTGTTGATAGCATTGCTACAACTGCCTTGACATTGAACGCCAATGGCGGTGTCTCTGGCAGCGGTGGCACCGTCTCGGTCACCACTTCCGGAACAAGTAGTGCAGCCAATCTTATCGTTGGCTCAGGAAATAATCAGATGATTATTTCTGCTTATGGAGGATCGACAACTGGAAACGGAGGAAGCGTTACGCTTCACGCCGGACATAGTTTGGTTATTGATCCTGGGCAATTGACAGTCGGGCCCACTGGCACTAATGGCAATGGTGCAACTCTAGATTTGTCGTCTGGTGATTCTGAATTAGCTGATCTATTTATTTCCGGCAACCTCCATGCCAATGGAATTGGTACAGGAAATGGTGGTCAAATTACACTTAGATCTGCCAGTGCTAAGACCTTTAATATAGGGGGTGCTACCGCTAATGGTGTTGCCGGTACAGTTCAAGCGATTGCCGGTACTCAGGGATTATTTGGTGGTACTGTCGATGTTGAGTCTTCTGGTGCAGGCAATCTGCTCTTGAATAATCCAGCTGACATTTCTGTAGGAGCGGCAAATGGTGCAGGCGGTGTTATCAATTTGGGATCGTCGGAGGAATTAGTTATTGGCGCTGGTACCCTGTCTGCTAATGCGGGCGGCTCCTCATCAGATGGTGGAAGTATTTTCTTGAGCGGTAATACCATCTCGATACAAGGTGGAAATTTGACCGTGACTGCTAATGCTACCGGTGTTGGACAAGGGGGGACGCTCGGTGTCACTACCTTTGCTGCTGAGGGGAATCTGATCGTTGGAACGGGAAATGGCCAAATTAGTCTTCAAGCACGTGGTGGTTCGTCCGGATCTACCGCGGGTGATGGCGGTAGTATTGATGTCTCTTCTGGCGGCAATCTAACCATTGATCCGGGCTCGCTAAATGCTTCTCCCAGAGGTACAAATGGTGATGGGGCCTCATATGATATTAGTAGCTCTGGGCCATTATTAGTCAGCGGCAGCCTGCAGGCAAATGGTGTAGGCAATGGTAATGGTGGGAGCATTGCTGTGTCAGTTTTTTCTTCGAATCTATTTACCCTTGGTACGGCCCTGACAAATGGAGTCAACGGTGTGCTTGAGGCAAATGCTGGTTCCGGTTCCGGTTCCGGAGGAAGTGTTTCGATCATTACCCTTGGTAGCGCTTCTCTTGGTCAGCCAAGCAATATAAGCATTGGTGCCAATCGTGGTCATGGCGGTTCTATACTATTAAGATCAGTTGCGGGAGCATTGTTTATTGAATCGGGAGTACTTTCGGCCAATGCTAATTTGGGTAACTTTAATGGTGGATTTATTTTTCTCCAAGCAGAGAGTATAAGTGTCACTGGCGCCGGTCCGCTGACTTTGAGTGCAAATGCGACAGGCACTGGTAATGGCGGTGTCATTACTTTGAACTCCGGTGGCAATTTGTCGGTGGGTACAGGGACAGGGCAGATTGCAATTTCAGCCACAGGTGGATCGCTGAATCAACTAACTGGTAACGGTGGCACTGTTTCCATTAATACAAGAGGAAGTTTGGCTGTTGACAGTGGTGTTCTCAATGCTGGTTCATTAAGTGCAAATGGTGATGGAGCTCGACTTACACTGGTAAGCGTTTATGGCAACCTTCAGTTATCAGGAACTTTTGATGCTAGCGGTAGGGGAACTGGTGCTGCCGGTATTATTGCCATTACTGGTCAAAATGTAAATGCGCCTGTCGGTAGTAATGTCTTGCTTAAAGCAGATACGGGACCAGCCAGCAGTGGTAGTGGCGGCAGTATTTCCATTACAACGACATTTGGGGACCTGGCAATTGGTGCGGCTAATGGGCAATTTAGCCTTTCTGCCAATGGTGGATTTCCGGCTACAAGTGGTAATCCCGGATCTTTGACCGGTGATGCTGGTTCTATCACTGTTTCTGCTGGGGGAAGCCTGACAGTCAACACTAGTGGCATGAGCGCATCTGCTTTGGGCCAAAATGGTAAGGGACCGAGCCTGACATTTTCTGCTGGTACCACAGGCGGTGCAAACAACATGATTCTCAACGGTGCTCTTACGGCAAACGGTGTTGGAACAGAAGATGGCGGTAATGTCAATGTTACTTTTGGTGGCACTGGAGCGCTTTCTATTAATGGGGCTATCAATGTAAGTGGTGGTGAAGGCTTTAAGACTGTTTTTGGAGAGCTTGTTGGTTCCAATGGTGGAATAGTGACGATTACAAGTCTGAACTCCGGTGCCGTAACCTTTGCCACCGGTGCTAACATAATTGCAGATGCCAGTGCTGGTCTTACAGTTGCTCCACCCAATGGTCGTCTGGGAATTGGCGGCGATATCACAATTAACGCGACCAATGGTCTGCTAACACTTGGGTCACAGACGATCAGCGCCAGTGGTGGCGGTACATCATTCAACAGAAATGGTGACATCGTCATAATCGCCAATTCCATTTCCGTCACAGGCAGTGGCACGACGGTGGCAGCCAATGGATATGGCAACGGCTCATTGGCAGGCAATGTTACCATTAGAACGACTGGCACCAGTTCAGATCTTACGGTCGGATCTGGACAACTGACTGTATCGGCAACCAGCACAATTAATACTAATACGGGTAGCTGCAACACATGTACTGTTGACCGTAGCATTATTACGATTGTGGCTGGTCGTAATTTGACAATAAATCCACAGTTCTTATCCGTAGGTAACCCTGATGGTGGACAAGCACCAATTTTGGATTTAGAAGCAGGTGGACTTGGTGGTGCACAGCCAGGTAACTTGTTGATCACCGGTGCTTTGAGCCTGAGCAATATTGCACCTGACACCGGGGGGGCTCAGATTGCCTATAATTCGGGTCGCATCACGCTTATTTCTAATAGCTCAAGCCCATTTGTTGTTGATCCGGCTGCCACCAGCAATGCAAATGGTGTTCGTGGCACGGTCAGTACTACGAATGTCCAACCGAGATCAAATGGTGGTCACATAACCATAGTTAATAACGGTACGGGTGGTGTCACCATTGGTGCCGTAGGATCTAACGCTGCCGTATCGGTTGCCAGTGTCGGCACAGGTGGTTCGATTGTTATTAGTACTCCAAATGGACCATTAACTGTCCCAGGTGGAGCAACGCTGGCTGCTGACTCGGTCAGCACTCCCGGTTTTGCCGGTCTGGGAGAAATTATTCTTTATTCTTCAGTTGTTAATATCAGCGGTACCGGTGCGGCGAAACTAAGCGCTAACGGTGGCGGTATGGTTTTTGTTTACACAACCGCGCCTACGGCAAATATCACCATTGGTAATGCCACAGGAAACATATCAATATCTGCTACGACGGGTGTGATTGGCGAGACGACACTAAGAAATCAGGCTTCTTCGATATACGTTCAGGCGGGCGGCAATTTGGTAATTGATACGACAGCCTTGAATGTGTCGACACTTTCTCTCAATGGGGTCGGCCCAAGCTTGATATTCCAAGCGGGCACGAAAGCTGACAGCACCCTGACAGTAAACGGAACTTTAAATGCAAGCGGAACTGGGACTGGTGCAGCAGGCAATATAAACCTGTATGCATTTGGTTCTAGTCCGATCACTATCAATGGTTCTGTTTTTGCCAAGGGCAATAACAATAGTCAGGCGTTCCATCTTTTTTATCCTAGTTCCATAGTTGATCAGAGCACTATTTCTCTTGTTGATATTTTTGGTGGCACCGGCAAGGGCGATATTTCGATTGTAAATCAGGGTATCGGTGGAATTACAACCGGTAGCTCAACCAACATTTCCAACACGATGTTTGATACCAGTGCAACCAGTCCTAGTTTTTCAAACGATGGGCAACAGATATTGCTTAGTGCTGGTCGTGGTCCACTGACTTTAGGAGCTGGATCAATTGATGCTTCTGGACAATTGAATAGAGGTGGAGGATCAATTGACGTTTACGCATCAAACATTGTAACCACTGGCGCGGTGACAATTCGCAGTGATGCGGCTGGTGGTGGCAAGGGCGGAACTATTAGTATTTCTGTGGACGAAAGCCTTACGCTTAGTGTCTCAGGTCTAAGTGTTTCAGCAACCGGCGGTAGCAATGGCAGTGTTGCCGGTGACGGCGGGAAAGTGACATTGACCGCAGGCAAAAATATGACACTTAGTTCGACAGCGCTTAATGCACAGCCGATTAGTACATATGGTAATGGTGCTATTTATACATTTAAGTCATCAATTAGAGACTTGAGCAGCGCTATGACTTTTGCTACGGGCTTGTCAGCCAACCCAGGTATATCTGGTGGTAATGCCGGTACAATTGATATAAATGCAGGTTCACTAATTTATACAGGTGCAGGTGCCTTTACTCTTAATGCTAATGCCAGTGGTGCCGGCAATGGTGGCATTATTAATGTAACCACAAGAAACAATAGTGGATTGGTCTTTGGTACCGGAGCCGGCCAATTATCAATTATGGCCCAGGGTGGCAGTACCGGCTCAATTGCCGGTGACGGCGGAAAGGTTAAGCTTTCAGTTCAAGGTAATCTCACGGTTAACCCGACTGGATTACTGGTCACACCCCGAGGCATTAATGGTGCCGGTGCTCAAGTCACGCTGACCGCAGGAGGACCAACCGGTACATTGCATGTTGCAGGTGCTCTTAGCGCTGCAGGTGTCGGTACTGGTGCAGGTGGTGTTGTATCGATTACTTCCAGTACCGCCAATGTAATTGTGATTGACGGAGCCATTACAGCCGGTTCTGGAGGTTCTGGTGGTGCTGGAGGAAGTATAACTATAAGGAGCAATACATCTGGTGGGATTAGCATAGCCTCAGGTGCCAATCTTTCTGCCAATGGTGCCGGTGGGCAAGGTGGCACAATAAATCTAACCTCTCAATTTGGAGCAATTGCAACAGCTTCGGCAATTTCCTTGGCAGCTTCAGGCGGCGGTGGTCATTTCAATGGTGGCACTATCACTATTGATGCCTGGTCAATAGACATGTCAGGTAGTGGGTCGAGTCTTGTTGCAAACGGATCCGGTACAGGAAATGGTGGCACAGTTTCCATAACCACACGTGGTGCTACCGGAGATATAAATGTTGGTTCCGGAGCTGGCAATTTGTCCATTTCTGCAATCGGTGGGTCTTCAGGATCTTCAGCAGGCAATGGTGGTAGCGTCACTCTTATTGCTCAGCGCAATCTTACTATCAATCCAGCTTCTCTTGCATTTTCTCCTCAAGGAAACCACGGAAATGGTGGCAATCTGACTCTAACCAGCAAGAATGGTCCTCTCAGCATCACAAATACTATTGGACTCTCCGCCAATGGTGTCGGCACAGGCAATGGCGGCATAATCATGATTAATGCCGGCGGTTTGCAAGGATCAACGATCAATGGAAATATTTCTGCCAATGCCGGAGTTCAAGGAACACAGGCTGGTACAGTTAAGATTGTTGGTACTGTCTTGACAGTGCAAAATGCCACATCAATTTCTGCAAATGGCCAGATTGGCAGCGGTGGATTAGTCGACATTGTGGCGACTAACTTAACCAGCTCGACATCGTCTGTAACTGCCTCAGGTTTATCTGGTAACGCCAAAGGTGGCACTGTAAATATTCGTACTAATCAATTGACAATCACTGGTGGCTCGCTCTTTTCGATTGGTACTAATGCTAGTGGCTCAGGATCCGGAGGCAGCAGTACACTTTCTTTGTTGACCGCACCAAGCAATGTCGAGTTTGCCTTATCAGCAAATGGTGGCATAAGCGGAAATGGTGGCACGGTCTATGTAGAGACTCTTGGAACCGGCGCCGATCTTATAGTTGGCCAGGGCGTAGGTAAGTTTACGGCCTCGGCAACAGGTGGTTCCTCCGGCTCGGGGTCTGGTAATGGCGGTAATGTCACAATGGCCGCAACCGGTACTCTTACTGTTGATCCTTCAGCAATAGATGCAGGACCGCTGGGATTGAACGGTAATGGTGCTAACTTGCTTTTAGCGTCAAAGGGTAAGAGTCTTACGATTAGTGGTCCACTGAATGTCTCAGGCGTTGGTACTGGCAGTGGCGGTAGCATCTTAGTTGGGGCGCTGAGAATACCTGGTAATCCCACTGTGCAATCAAGCACTGTAACATTAAGTGCTGACCTATCGGCAAATGGTGGTAGCAGCGGTGGAAGCGGTGGCAAAATTACGGTATTAAATAATGTACTGGGCGACATTGTGTTTACAAGTGCAGCCAATATAACTGCAAATGGTCAAACCGGTGCCGGCGGTAGCGTCACAATCACGGCTGCTGGTGGCAATATTGCCTTGGCGGCAGGGACAATTTCTGCCTCGGCTTCCAATTCAAATGCAAGTGGTGGCGCTATCAAGCTTGCCGCCAGACAATTCAATATTTCTTCTGGTGCCCTTTCCCTGGTGGCCAATGGTGCAGGCACTGGCAACGGTGGTTCCGTTAATGTTGCAACTTCCTACGCTTTAGGCGCTTTGACAATCGGAGGCGCAAGTGGAAATATTTCCATTTCAGCTACAGGCGGCAGTAGCGGCTCGAACTCAGGAAATGGTGGTAAGGTAACAATAGATTCAGCTGGAAATTTGACTGTTAATACCGGCTCTCTTGTGGCCGGGCCGCTTGGAACAAATGGTGATGGTGCTACTTTCGTGTTCGCTGCCGCCGGTAACACAATGCTGCTTAGTGGTAATCTTCTTGCGAACGGAGCTGGTGCTGGTAATGGTGGCAGCATTAGCTTGTCAGCATCAAGCCAAGTTCTAACAGTAATGCAATTAAGTGGCGATTTATCAGCTAACGCCGGCGCTTCCGGGTTCCAGGGTGGCACGATTACCATTGCTGCGCCCGGTGGTTTGACGGTAACTGGATCTTTGATAGCTGCCTCTGCTGCACAGGGCTCTGGTGGCAATGTTGAAATTCAAACGAATACTCACACTATGTCCTTTGCTCAAGGGACTATTGCTGCCAATGGTGGTAATAATGGAGCTGGCGGAAAAATAGTGCTGTCAGGTTTTGCGCTTGATTCATTGGGCAGCGGACTGGTCTTGAATGCCAATGGGGCAGGTCTTGGCGCAGGCGGTTCAGTTGTGGTTGCGACTGCTTCGGCTCCCACAGGTGGTGCCCTCAGTTTAAATGCAAATGGTGGATCAAGTGGAGATGGTGGTGTGGTTGCAGTTTCAACGGCCGTTCGCACAAGCTCAAATATAGTCATTGGATCTGGTGCTGGGCAAATTACATTATCTGCTCAAGGTGGAACGAGCGCAGGAAACGGTGGAGCTGCAATAGTGATCTCGGCTAGTGACTTAACGGTAGCTACGGGGTCATTACTGGTCGATCCACTGGCTCTTAATGGCGATGGCGGTCTAGTTTTTCTTATATCCGGTGCGACAAAGAAAGGGAACTTGTTAATAAATGGGTCACTTTCGGCATCCGGTAGTGGTACCGGTAGTGGTGGCAGCATCGATCTGCAAGTAAATGCCAATAGCTCCTTTAACATTGGTTCGGCAGTTTCAAATGGCACGACCGGTTCAATTACTGCAAATGCTGGTGCTACTGGAATTATTGGCGGTTCAATTTCGGTAACAAATATTGGAGCCGGTGGCGTTACACTTAATAATACAAATAGTATCTCGGTTTCCAGCAATCAGGGTGCCGGCGGACAAATAAGTCTTAACGCTACCTATGGCATTCTATCTATAGGTGGTGGCGGAATCATCAGTGCCAATGGCAGCACTGGAAACAATGATGGTGGCAATATTGACTTGAATGCTTCTATCTTGTCAATTACAGGAACCGGAGCCGTAACATTACAAACGAATGCTTCAGGTAGTGGAAGCGGAGGTAATATTTCTGTTTCAGTCTTGGCGAATAATCTAACCGTTGGCGCGGGTAATGGACAATTGTCTTTGTCATCAAATGGTGGTTCTGTCGGATCTACTGCCGGTAGCGCCGGCTCCATTAGTTTAGTTGTTGGCGGCAACCTAACCGTTTCATCTTCGGCAATTCAAGCCAGTGTTCTTGGGCAGAACGGTAGCGGTGCAAATATATACTTGCAAGCCGGAAAGACTACAGCTAATGGCAATTTACAGATAAGCGGCTCCCTAAGTGTAAATGGTATTGGGCAAGGAGATGGCGGATCGCTGACACTTTTGTCTAACAGTCATAATTCCTTTACTACAGGTTCTGCTACTACTAATTCCGTAAGCGGAACCTTGTCTGCTGCTGGCGGAGCAACTGGCAATGGTGGCACAATAACTATTGGCAATATTGGTGCTGGTGGTATCACTATTGGTAGTCCGGTGAATTTGTCCGTGCAAGCAGTTGCTGGAGATGGTGGCAATATTAATTTGCAGGCACCAAATGGCAATTTGACGATTACTGTCGGTGCAACCGTACCTACTAAGACCATTTCTGTCGATGGTGGCTCGGGTTCGTATTTAGGTGGAACCATTAGCATTGAATCTGTCCAACTTAATATAGTAGGAGGTGCTCTAACGCTTAGTGCCAATGGTACTGGTGCAGGAGATGGCGGTGCTATTTCGGTAAATGTGGCTAAGTCTTTGACAGTCGGTAATGCCACAGGTAATTTGATAATTTCAGCAACTGGTGGTTCTGCAGGCTCTAATGCTGGCTCTGGTGGCATTATCCAGCTTGAGGTTGGTACGACACTTTCTGTTAATGCAACACACCTAAACGCCTCGCCTCAAGGTGGTTCCGGCAACGGTGCCACCATAATGCTTTCATCTGGAATGCATGGTTCGGCAGGGTTAGATGTTACTGGAAATTTATCAGCTTCAGGAGTCGGCGCTGGAACTGGAGGAATGATTGTTCTCAGTTCCTCGTCAATAATCTCTGTTTCCGGTACTTTGCAGGCCGAGGGAGTAAACGGCGGACAAATAATACTTAGCTCCAATGGATTGGTCTCTTTCGGTGGAGTATTGAATGCAAGCGGTGTGAGTGCAGGGGGCATAGTTACTATGCAGTCAGCCGGTCTTGGTGGTATTAGCTTCACAACGGCTGCAAGTGTTTTGGCAAATGGTCTGACGGGATCGGCTGGTTCAATCAATTTGAATGCCGGCTCTGGAATACTTACTGCACCGGGTGGTCTGATTCAGGCAAATGCGGGCAGCGGATTTAGTGGCGGGGTAATAAAGATTTCTGCTGCTTCAATGGCAATTTCTGCAAGCAATATGAGTTTAAGTGCTACTACTGCCGGAAACGGTAGTGGCTCAGGCGGATCTATTACTGTTGCCACAACAGCTTCCAGTAGCGATCTTACTTTTGGTGCGGCGGCAGGACAAATAAGCATGCTTGCTGTCGGCGGTTACCTTGGTGGTAATGGTGGCATTCTCACAGTTAGTGCGGGTAATAATCTTGTCATCAACACGCAAGCCATTAATGCTTCACCGCTAAGTATCGATGGAAATGGTGCCACCTATGTGTTTAATGGTGCCACTGCCGGAAAAACCGGAGGACTTACATTAAATGGTACCCTCAGCGCTAATGGTAACGGCTATGGAAACACAGGAAGTATACTCCTAACATCTGCCGGCTCTGGTCTTCTTACTGTAAACGGCGCTTTGATTGCAGATGCAGGGCCAAGATCCCCGATCGGACCCACTCAAGTATTTGGCGCTATTACTGTGAGAGCATTAGGTTCGGGTGGTATTACATTTGCCGGCACCACAAGTATAAGTGCTAATAATTCCAGTTCTAGTTTTGGTTTCTTCTCTAATGGCAGTTACAATACCGGCAGGATTACAAT
The DNA here is from genome assembly GCA_020050685.1 of Candidatus Obscuribacterales bacterium. Classification (GTDB taxonomy): domain Bacteria; phylum Cyanobacteriota; class Vampirovibrionia; order Obscuribacterales; family Obscuribacteraceae; genus JAGVKG01. Next base: position 161,264 of record JAGVKG010000016.1, read on the forward strand.
CGATGCCGGTACCGGTGCTCTCAGTTTTGCCAATGGCATAATTTCCGCGATTGCATTCGACAATAGGAGTTGCTGTGATCCGGCAATTATTGGTGGAATTGTCACTATCAAGGCCGGTACGCTCAGCATAGGCGGAAGCAACGGCTTAGCTATCAAAGTTGACAATTACAATAGCACTGTCTTTGATCATCGAGCCGGAATAGTTGACATTCAAACTACTGCCGCTAATGGACATGTCACGATTGGACCAGGGCAGTTGATAATTTCAGCCACTGCCGATGACAGTCTTGATGGCACAGGTGGCGGATCCATCAATGGTATTGATGTATTAGGAAATACCCAGGAAAATGGCACCATTAAGGTAGTTGCCGGTGGAAATTTGACGGTTAACCCTAGCTCTTTAAAGATTGGTCCGATGATTGCAAAACGCGGCAGTGGCGGCAAACTTGATTTGGGAGCTGGTGGTGGCACTGGTGCAAATCCAGGCAATCTATTTATATCTGGAACGGCTGGTATCAACGCTTTCCCTGGTGCTCAAGACATCACGCTTGTTTCTAATAGCTCTACTACATTTACGATTGGAGCCTCGGCTTCAGGAAATGGTGTCGTTGGCATTCTTGATACTACGGTTCTTGTATTGAGTGGAGTTGTTGATTCACAGACCTTCTTTGCTGGTGGCCCAATTTCTGTTACCAACTATGGCTCTGGTGGCATAACGCTTCAGTCTCAGGCTAATTTGGTCGCTGGTTATGGAGCCCCTGTTAATACGCCAACAATCAAGCTTAATGCAATAAATGGTGTACTCAGTCTTGCCTCCGGGACGATGACTACACTTGATCCATTTGCTTATACTTCTGCCGGCACGCTAATTCAACTTTTCGGACAAACTGTAAATGTGACTGGTGGTACCTTGAACATAGCACCGTATGCTTCTCTCGGTGGCACCGAGATTGATATCTCGGCTACTGGTACAAGTGGTGATATTACAATCGGTACGAGCTCTAGCAATATTTCGATTAATATTGCTGCTGTACCAGTAGAGGGGCTATTCCCTCAAGCTGCGGTCGGGCTTGTAGCCGGACGAAATCTCGTTGTTAACCCGGCAGCGCTGAATGTAGCGCCAGCCCGCATGGGCAGATTTTACTCATTTACGGCCGGTACCAATGGTGTAGGTAGTCTAGCAGTTAATGGAGCCCTAAGTGCTGATGGTGTAAATACTGGTTACAGTGCGGGCACCATTGAAATTAGGGCTAATACAACCACTCCAATACAAATCGGTGGATCATTGAGTGCAAATTCTGCATTTGAAAGGGCTGTCGCTGGAAGAGTCAACATTACCAATACTCGCGGTGGCATAACTTTTGCCGGCACTGCCAATCTCTCTGCAAGTGGACAGAGCGCACAGGGTGGTTTCATAACCATTAGTGCATCTGGTCCTATCCTAACTAATGGTGGCACGATAGCTGCCAATGCAAATGGTGGCAATTTTTCTGGTGGACAAATTACCATCAATGATACTGGCAGCAACATCACCGCCACTGGTGCCAATCTAAGCATAAGCGCAAATGCTGCCGGAGAAGGCGCCGGTGGACAAATTTCCATCGGCTTGTTTGGCACGGGCACCGGTAACATAAATATCGGTACAGGAGCAGGCAACATTTCGTTGTCAGCCAAGGGTGGCTCGGTGGGATCGCTTGTCGGTACGGGTGGCAGGATCACAATTCAAAATAGTGGCGCTGCAACCATAAACGCAAGTGGATTTTCATTCGGACCGCAGGGACAAAGTGGTAATGGTGGGATCGTCTCACTGACAAGTGACTCACTCGCATTTACCGGTTCGCTAAGCGCAGATGGAGTTGGATTTGGTAATGGCGGTCAGGTTACCTTAGATGTGAGTTCCTCAGGAGTATTTGCTATTGGTGCAGCAACCGCGCTTGGTGTTAGCGGCAATGTTTCTGCAAGCGGCGGCGCTTCTGGTGGTAACGCCGGCAAAATCAATATTTCGGTAGATGGAAGTTTGACAATCACTTCTGCTTCAAATATTTCAGCCAATACAGCAAATGGTGCAGCTGGCTCCATTATCCTATGGGGATCCGACACATTAACCCTGCCTACAGGAACCATATCTGTAAATGCCGGTAATGGCAGCAACTTTTCCGGCGGCTTGATTTCAATAATGTTCTTTGATGACATTGCCGTATCCGGTGGTGGGCTATTGACCATGTCTGCTAATGGACAAGGTTCAGAATCTGGCGGGACAATTGATATTCACAATTTTGGCGGTAATGGACTTGTAGGCGGATCGCTTGCCCTAAACGCTAATGGTGGTACCAGTGGAAATGGTGGCGCTGTAATGGTGAATACAGCCGGCTTAACTATTGGCACTGGTGCCCTGACAGTCGCAATTTCTGCTCAAGGCGGGAGCAGCTCTGGAAATGGTGGCACTGTAACTCTAGAAGCATTTGCCGGACTGACTGTGGCCCCCGGGTCGCTTTTGGTTGGACCACAATCAGCAAATGGAAATGGGGGCAATATTGTTCTTGACTCACGCAGTGGTGGTTCGATTGACAGTGATACGACTATTCTGGGTGGCTTTAGCGCAGACGGTACAGGTAGCGGATCTGGTGGCACCATTCAGATTTTTGCAGGCAATCTCCTGGTTCAGGGGTCGTTGAGTGCAAATGGTGGCACAAGTGGAAATGGCGGCGTCATAGACATTGAGGTAAGCAGTAATACCGCATTCAATATTGGCAGCGCCTCTACGAATGGCTCTACCAGCACTATGCAAGCCAATGCTGGTGCCACTGGTTCTCAGGGAGGCAGTATAACGATTGTTAGCACGGGCACTGGTGGTATCATTCTGCCGAATAACAACAATATATCTGTGCAAGCTGCCGGTGGTAACGGTGGTTCAATTTTGTTGGCAGCAGACGGTGGGGCATTAGCTCTATCGACAGGCACCTTGTCCGTTAATGGTGGAGCCGGGAACAATAGCGGTGGTAGCTTGAGTTTGTCCGGTAAGACAATTACGGTAAGCAGTGGAAGCCTGACCGTTAACGCAAATGGTACCGGCATTGGCAATGGTGGCACAATTGCTATTTCGGCTACTGATACAGCATCCGGCGATCTTACGATTGGAAGTGGGTCAGGTCAGTTCATTATCAATGCCACTGGTGGTTCTGTAAGCTCGCTTACAGGTGGTGGCGGTATAGTGACAGTTTCAGCGAAGCATGATCTCGTTGTTAACTCTTCATCAATAACAGCAAATCCACTGGGTACTAATGGATCAGGTGCATTCATTACCCTTTTGGCTGGCAATGCCGGTACCGGCAGTTTGGCGGTAAGCGGTTCCATGAACGTGGATGGCGTTGGTACTGGCTTGGGTGGACATATTTCCATATTAGCCAGCTCGACAACTGTTGTTTCCTTACCCGGAACGATTAGTGCTAATGCTGGTGCCAATGGAATTTTGGGTGGCGTAATATTATTGAACAACGAAAATACAGGTGGTATCACATTCAGTAGTTCTACCAATATTTCAGCTAACGCAGCCAATGGTGCCTCGGGATCTGTAGTTATTCTTTCAAGAGGTACAAGTGCGGCTTCCGAAAATGCAGGTGCGATTACCTTTATTAGTGGCAGTGTTAGTGCCAGCAGTTTGTCTTCTAGCAATACCGGCGGCACAATCACCATCGGTAGTGGCACAATGTCAGTTTCCGGTGGGAGCTTGACAATTTCAGCAGACGGCTCGGGCATTGAAAGCGGCGGCACTATTTCTATTGATCTGATTGCGCAAAACAGTAACCTGGCAATTGGTGCCGGCAGCGGTGCCGTAGCTGTGTCTGCGCAAGGCGCATCATTAGATGCGCCCAATGGTACAGTTTCCATTTCGACCGGAGGCAATCTGACAGTTGATCCAGCATCGCTCAGCGTGGGCGGTAGTGGAGCTGGTGCAAACATAAGCCTGCAAGCAGGTGCATTAGGTCCTGGCAATCTTCAAATTACGGGCAGTATCAGTGCCAGTGCATCGAGCAGTGGCTCTGGTGGAGTCCTGTCGTTGAGTTCAAATAGCTCCTTGCCGTTCACGGTTGGGTCGGCGAGCGCCAATGGAGTAAATGGCAGCGTTACAGCTGATGGTTCTGGAGATTTCTTAGCTAATGGTGGCACAATAGAAATTCTCACTCATGGTGCCGGTGGTATCACTATTACATCCTCTAGCAATATATCCGCTCAGTCCGCTTCCGGTAATGGCGGGATAATTACTCTTAATGCCGCACCCGACTTCGGTGAATCAGGATCGACACCCGGACCTATTTCAATATCGGCGGGTACTTCCTTGTCGGTCAATGGTTTTGCTGGAGATTTTGATGGAGGAAGTATAAGTCTTATTGGTCAGGGTCTTACACTGCCTGGTGCGCAAGCTTTCACCTTGTCGGCCAATGGTTATGGAGCTGGGTCGGGAGGCAGCATTAGTGTAGTTGATTATACAAGCGATAATTTGGTGGTGGGGACTGCAGCAGGAAATCTTATACTTTCTGCGACAGGTGGCTCCTTTGATTCGGCAACAGGAAACGGCGGAACGCTGCTTGTAGCAACTTTGGGATCGCTAGTTGTAAATGCAGTATCTTTATCTGCATCACCACAAGGACTATCTGGAATTGGCGCCAGTTTAGAACTAGTCGCTGCCAACTTGTTAGTGAACGGTTCTCTCAACGTAGATGGAGCTGGTACATCAGATGGTGGTTCAATAGTCCTTAATTCCAACAGTGCTACCACATTCCATGTGGGTAGTCTAACCACGACCAGTGGTGTAACTGGAACTCTTAGTGCCAATGCCGGTACGAATGGATCTGGTGGCACGATCTCTATGACGGCTGGTATTGGTGGTATTACAATTGATCATGCAAGTAACATCTCGAATATAACCACATCTGGCCGTGGCGGTAACATTACTCTTGTTACAACGGGCGCGCTGACGGTGCCAAGCACGACGTTCTCTGCCGACGCTGTTGCTGACAATTTTGCCGGCGGCACTATCATGCTTGCAGGTTCCAGTTTGATAGTACAAGGCGGCAGACTTGTTCTCAGTGCCAATGCGAGTGGTTCAGGACAAGCCGGTACCATATCGGTAATAACGACGGGTTCTTTCGGACACATCACCGTCGGCAACCAAGCTGGAAATATTAGTGCTTCAGCAATCGGTGCCACCATAGTGGCATCAAGTGCAAACAATAATCAAGGCAATGGAATATTCCTTTCGGCAGGCAGAAACCTATCGATCGATACTGCCTTCCTCAGCTTTGGACCGTCAGCTACTGCAGTCAATGCTACTGGTGCTAATTTGGCCTTTGCGGCAGGAACATCAGGGCAAGGTAATTTGTTCGTCAATAGTGCTTTGAGTGTCAGTGGCAAGGGAACCGGCAATGGTGGTGTAATCCAGCTTTCCTTAAGTAGCACCAACGTATTCAATGCTGGAGCTTCCGGACCAAATGCGATTACAGGCAGCTTATCTGCCAATGCTGGAACAACAGCAGGATCTGGTGGAGTTATCTCTGTAACAAACTTCGGCACAGGTGGTATCACACTTGCCTCTACGAGCGTCGTTTCTGCCAATGCGGTTGGAACAAATATGCAAGGTGGTCGCATTACTCTTGACGCTGCAGCTGGTGCAAGTGGTGGCGTGTTAACAATCCCAAGCGGGAGCATTTCTGCAAATGGTACTCAGTCGGTATTTGCATCTGGTCAAACTGTATATAACACTGGTGCAATCTACTTAAGGGGATCCTCAATTGCAGTCACTGGCGGAAGTTTGAGTCTTGCTGCTAACGGCCTTGCCAAAGGCGGACAGGTAACCGTGATTACAACATCTGGTGCTATTCAGGTTGGCCATGGAACAGGCATGATGAACATATCTGCAACTGGTGGTTTTGGTGGAACAGCCTTCTCGGCCATTGGTGGCAACGTCACCTTATCTTCCAGTAGTAACCTCATTATTGATGGTTCAGCACTGGCGTTCAATGCGCAAGCATCTTCGGTTGCTGGAGGCACATTGACCATAGTTGGAGGAGGAGCAGGAGCTGGTAACTTGCAATTTACTGGTGCCCTTAGTGCAGATGGGATATCGGGCGATGGTGGCAGTATTTCAATTACATACAATGATGCTACAAACCCATTTGTAATTGGTGCATCAGTGACAAATAGCGGTATCACAGGTAATCTGACAGCAACCGGATCATTCAGTGGCGGTCAGATTACGATTAGGAACCTGGCCTCAGCCGCTCTGAATTTAGCAGTAAGCGGAACTTTGTCGGTTGATGCAGGAAATACTTTCTCGGAAGAAGCAGGGATTAATTTGCTTGGCGGTAATCAGCCGGTCAATGTAACCGGAGCTGGTGCAATTGTTGGCAGAGTCAATGCTAGCGGCAGATCTGTAACGATTAGTTCGCAAGCCACAGGCGGTGAGCTATTGTTGAATGATTTGACTGCCAGTGCCGGCTCTATTTTGGTCTCGGTCAATGGTGGTGCGATCAGGACCGAATCAGACTCTGTCCTCAGCGCCACCAAAGGCAACATTACCTTGCAAAATAACGATACAAGCGCGGGAACAATTGAAATTGGTGGCGGCACAACCATGACCGCATTTGCTGTTAACGATACAAACCTTGGCAGAGTAAATGTTGTGATTGGTGCCGTGCCACCATCACCAGTGCCCGGCACTCCACCGGCAAATATGACTGTAAACTCTCTTAATGGTGGGCAAGCATTCTTCGGCACAAACAGCATTGATGCGCCATTCGATGACAATGTCATTAATGTCGACAATTCTCAAGTTGTCTTTAATACAGGTAGCCGACCATCGTCTGCAATTGAGCTGAATGGCAGTGTCACAATCAACAGCACGAACAAGATAGTAGTAGTTGTTCAAAGCTTAGATTTGAACAACGGTTCAACTGTTGACTTCATTATCCTCAATCAAGGCTTAGGAAAACTTGGTGGTACATTGCAACAAACAGGTGGAGCCGGAACACCAGCAACCGGTGGTAACGTGATCTTATTACCTGAGAATATCGCACCGTCACTGACCGCCCAAAATATTCCGCAAAACGTCACGGTTACCTTGCAGGACTTCACAGCAGTTGATCCAATTAACATTGCCATTGACGGCTCAAGTACAACACCGCGCGTTATCATTACCGGGAATCAGGAATTCACAACTACCACCGGTACATCGGCTGGAGTCATTAACATTACTTCCAATCAATCAGGACCGGTTCTACAAATTGCTAACACCGGACTTCTATCCAGCAACGGCTCGCTTTCAGTCTCGGTTGGTGGCGATATCAGCCATGGTGGCATGATTAACACAACCGGTAATTTGACTTTGCAAACTTCCAGCGGCAGTAATGGCAACATCGCACTTGCAGGCAATATCACAAGTGGTGGCACGGCTCTACTTTCAGCCAATGGTGCCGGACTAATCACTAGAACCGCCGGCTTAGTGACTGCCACTACTGCAAGTTTTGCTAGTGGTACGGGTAATATCGGAGCGAACGGCGCGAACATCATGGTGCATGCCACCAATTTAGCCGCGAGCACAGCTGGCAGTGCCTTCCTAAATAACGATCAAACAGTCAATATGGTAGCCTCAACTATTGGTGCAGCACTCAACGTTGTGGCCACTGGAAATATTTCAGTCGGCGGTACAGTTTCTTCTAACGCACTTTCCTTGACCGCAGCCGTTGGATCTGGTGGTGGCATCATCGTCAACTCCAATCTCACAGGCACAGGAACATCGCCAACGGCATTACTCAAAGCCGATGGTGCAGGCACACTAACACAAAGTGGTGGCACAATCTCCGCGACCACACTGACCATGCAATCAGGCTCTGGCGATATCAGTTTGAGTTCAACACAAGCTGCCACACTTCACGTCAGCACAAGTGGCAATGTGAGTATCGGCAATGCCGGTACTGCCACCATCGCCTCTGTAACTGCCGGTTCCGTGTTTGCCTTGCAAAATGCTGGTGACCTGACTGTGCCAATTGCTTTGACAAACGCCACTGTCAATTTGTCTACCCTATTGAACGGCAACATTATACTGAACACCAACTTGGGTAACACAACCGGTACAACAACAGTTTCACTTAACGGCACCGGATCGCTAACGCAAACCTCAGGCAATATCAGAGGCGCCAATGTATCACTATCAAGTGATACTGGAAATCTCGGTACATCAACAACCTCGTTGCAAGTCAATGCCACTTCATCACTATCAATGAATACTGGCGGCGCAGGCACAGTGTTTGTAAATAGCACCGGTGGAGCAGCAATTGGCGATTCCAGTTCCGGTGGTGCCTTCATGCTCACGACACCTGGCTCCGTCACCGTCAACGATATTATAAGTACGGGTGGAGCAGTGACAGTTCAAGCTGGTGGTGGCACACTTACCGTAGCAGCCAACGCTGTACTTTCTGCCAAGGGCAATCTCCGGCTGCAAAATACAAATGCAGGCTCAGGTCAAATTGTTATCGGCAATGGTGCTGATCTCTTAGCCATCTTCCCAACCTCAAATAACATCTCAATTGAGGTGTTTGTCGGTGCAGCACCGCCACCGCAAACAAATTCTACAGCACCAAGCAATGTAAACTTGAACACAAGCAATGGTGGTCAAGCCTTCTTCGGTACAAGCAGTATCAATGCAGTGGCGCCAACCAATAATGTAAGCGTGTCCGGCAACACTACTAAAGTTGTATTCAGCACCGGCTCGCAAGGCGCATCCGCAATCCAACTTGCTGGTGGCACAACAATCACTGCAACTGGAAGCAACATTCAGCCGCTTCAAAGTCTTGACCTCACCAATCCGCAAACGGTTTCAATTATTGTCACTAATCAAACCGACGGTTTAATGGGTGGAACTCTAATCGTAACCAAAGGCATTGCCACTGGCGGCACGCTTGTTCTGGAGCCAGGACAATTGGCAAGCACGATAACTGCACAAAACATTCCTAAGGGTGTCACAGTTACATTCGATGGCTTCCAAATCTCCGATCCTATTAATATAGGACTTACTGCCACTAGCACAACGAAACAAGTCTTGATCAACGGCAGTCAATTGTTTACTGGCGGTACAAACTCAGTTGTGAATATTGTTTCCGATCAAGCCGGACCAGTACTGGTGATTGGCGCAACTGGATTGCTATCCACTGACGGTTCGTTGACGATGACCGCCAACAACAGTATGTCGATCAAGGGTCTGCCGATGCAAGGAAATATTACCTTGCAAACAACTGCCAACAATGGCTCGATAACAATCGGCACAAACCAAGGTTCAGTCTCAAGCAACTTTACCTTTATATTGAATGGTTTAGGCAGCTTGATTCAAAGCGGCGGATTGATTACCGCAAATACTCTCAGCTTCACAAGTGTGACCGGAAATCTCGGCTCTAAAGCCGCGATTAAGACAAGCATTAGCAATTTGTCCGTCACCACGGGCGGCACCGCATCGATTACAAACACCGGCGCTCTAACTATTCAATCGAGTTCAGTAAATGGTGCAGTTCTCGTCACCGCAACTGGTGCGATTACACTTGGAGGCAACATCACATCGCTGGCAAACATCGGTCTCACCTCAACTACAGGTAGCATCACCCAAACAAGCGGAGTGGTATCGGCGACAGCCCTGACAATGAAGACACCAGCCGGTGATATTGGCGCCTTGCAGGCAATTAACACCCAAGCCACAAGCCTGATTGCTGTTGCCGGAACTTCATCGCTCAATACGCGTACGGTGAACATTGCAAACACTGGCAATGTAACTTTGGGAGTTTCAAACGCCGGCACATTTACATTGGTGAATGCTGGCAACATCACAACTATCGGCAGTAGCCCTGCCCTCAACATCACACTGCAAACAACTGCTGGTAGCAATGGCAATATCACTATCGGTGGTTTGCTTGGTGCCGCCACATCGACAGTAGCAGTAACCGCCGGAGGTTCCGGCGCGATTGCAACATCTGGTACTGGTGCCATTCAAGGTGCAACCGTTTCCTTGAATGCCAACAACATTGGTACAAGCTTACTCGGTGCTAAAGTTATTGCAGGCAGTCTCTCCGTGACCGCTGGTAGTGATGCTTTTGTAAACAACGCTGGCAAGGTTAACTTGAACCTCAACACATCCACAGCCACAGGCATCCTGCAAATCACCAGCTCCAAGTTAGTCAACTTAATTGGCTCACTAACCGCTGACAATCTAACCCTTAAGACCACCGGTGCTGCCATCGTCCTTGGTGCCAATCTCACGGCGGCAACAACCTTGACTATAAATAGTGGCAAGGGAGCAATTACACAAACCAGTGGCTTAGCTAGCGGAGTTGCTCTGGCGTTGACTTCTGGCAACGTCGGCACCATAACCTCAGCCGTGTCCACCAATGTTTCATCCATGACCGTCACCGCTGGTTCTGCCAAAATTTACTTAACCAACTCAGGTTCAGTGAGCGTCGGCGCTGTAACTGCCGGTACATTCCAGTTGACCAACACAGCAGCTTCCGGAACCATCACCGTCGCCGGACCAGTGGTGGCAACCACTATAAATCTGTTAGCCGCTACCGGATCAAATGGATCAATTGTGGTAAACGGTGTACTAGGCTCAAGTAAGAGCATAACCACTTTATCGGCTGACGGAAGCGGTACGATCTCTCAAGGTCTTGGCGCCCCAACGATTGCTGCCGGCACTCTTAACTTGATTGGTGGCACAGGTAACATTGGCACTCTCACCACAGCTGCAGTCAAGCTCGGTGTAAATAGTGGTGGCAATGTCACAGTCAACAACGCAGTGGCAAGCACACTTTTAACATCTACAGTGGGCGGCATTCTCCAAATTACAAACACAGGCAAACTTACAGTTCTGCAAGCCGTGACAGCACCAACGCTGACATTGCTAACTGCAAACAATGGTGGCATTGATGTCAAAGCCAATGTTGGACAAGCTGGTGGTCAGACAACATTAGGAGCTAATGGCACAGGCGCCATCACCTGGACAGCCGGCGTGGTTGCAGGACAAGATGTAATGCTCTCAAGTGGCACCGGTAATGTCGGTACTTCCAAAGCCCCAATCAGGACAGCCGCAAGCGGTACAGTATCAGGGACCTCGACACTGGGCGAAGTTGGAATTAGCAATAATACAGGTGTCACATTGAATGACTCATCGGCCGGCAAGCAACTTACATTCACCGCCGCCGGCCCAATCAACGTCAACAACGTGTCCGGATTGAATGTGGTGATTACTGCCACCAATGGTCAATTGAAAGTGAACGACAATAAGACAGTTGCTGCCACCAACGGCTTCATCACCATTCAAAATAACGACACAGTGTCTGGCACTATCGTGATTGGCAGCGGCGCAACGGTGCAAGCATCCAATGCCAAGACTGGCAACATCATCAACATCGTCCTAGGTCTGCCACCGAAGACGCCAATTGCCGGAACGCAACCAGCCAACATCAACAAGACCGGCTCAGGCATCGTGTTCTATGGAACTAACGGTATCACTTCCAATGCACCAGACAATAATTTGAATGCCAACGGTCGCAACATCATATTCAATACTGGCACTGCTCCCGCCAGCGCAATCACATTGGAAGGTGGAACAAACATCACCGCCCAACCGATTGGATTTGAAAATGATTCTCCGTCAGAATTAGGCGGCGACTTGGTCGTGGACACGGGCGATTGCGAAGCTGACGATCAAGACGATAACGCTGTCGCCAAAGTAAGTATGGACCAATAATGGCAACAATCAAAAACGCAAGACACTCATAGGATAAACGACAGTAGACCACGCAGTCCAAAGAATCATCGACGGTTCATCATAGGGAGGCAGTTTCATGTATAATCACAAGCAAACATTTTTATCTCTTGTTTCTGTTTTTACTCTCTTACTAACAGCTTCCACACCAACATTTTGTCAATCCAATCAAGGCTCACGCTCCAATTTACCGAGACAACATCGAACAGCAGCACCACCATGTGAAGATGATGTTCTATTATTGATGCCTGCCACAGACAGTGATGAAGACGACATTAAAGACTCTTTGAAAAATATCAAAGGCGAAATTATTGAAGTCATTGGCACAGGGCCAATGACTGTCTACAAAGTGAGAGTTGCAAAAGGAACACTGAAAGAAGCAGAAACAAAGATATCAAAAGACAAAACCTTCCAAACCATGCAACGCAATTGGAAAGCCGCTCCACAAACAGATCGCAGAATACAAATTGCCGCGCGCACAAGGCGTCCCGGAAGCTTCACTCCCAACGATCCATACTTTCCACAGCAGTGGCACCTAACACATATCGGTGCTGCACAAGCATGGAACATGAGTTTTGGTAGCAATGCTATTACAATCGGCATTATGGATACCGGAGTAAATTATTGGATCAACGAGCTAAAAGGGAAATGCGCAGTCGGTTATGATGCATTCAACGATAAAGACGGTCAGTCTGATATTTATCTTGATCCTGGCTGGTACGTAGGGCATGGTACACAAAGCGCTACAACCATGGCCGCCATCACCGATAACGCTATCAACGGAGCTGGCATTGCGCCACTGGCCAAGATATACCCAATTCGCATTTGTGGTGACTCACACGGCTACGGTTCAGACGATGCAATCATCAAAGGTCTAATTCGCTGTCATGATCTTCGTATAAAAGTCGCCGCAGTTAACTATGCCTGGGATTACCCTTGGTCTTTTGCTGGCACGAAAGCGCACCCGGCTCTAGATAAGTATTTCAAATGGTTTCACGACCAATGTGGTGGAATAGTCGTAAACTCAGCCGGTAACCACGGTGTGTACGACCAGAGTACGCGCCTACCTTATTTAATCGTTGTTTCCGCCACCGACCAAAACGATGACATGATTGATTTTACCGGTTGGTGGAAATCCAATCACGGTAATCCAATTTGGTTTGGCGCACCCGGCGATCAAGTCTGGTGCTCCGGAACGGAATGTGAACCATGGAGTTATGGGGGTACGTCATCAGCTTGTCCGATTACAGCAGCAGTTGTCGCGCTTGTTTGGGGTGCGCAGCCGGCGTTAAAGAACACGCAAGTAGAAAGAATATTGATGGACACAGCTACAAAAGGCAAAGATGGTGCATATTGGAATCCCTCCACAGGATTTGGCATTCCTAATGCAGCGGCTGCAATCAAGAAAATATTAGGGAGATAGGGAGTTGGCTACTCTTGGCGAAGCGTCTATTGGGGTTTGCGGCGCTGCATGGTATTGAATAGATCGGCAATGGTCATTTCGCGATCCTTCTTTGCTCCCCATTGATTATCGACTTTGACTTTGGCAGTTTTGGCATCATAACCCGTGACATTGACGACATGCCAACCGGCTTGCTGACTATCTGACAAAAATGGCTCATTGCCTGTGTATACAAGTATGGTCATTGGCAAATTGCCTTTGTCCATGGCCTTTGCCACGGTGTTCTCCAATTTATCGGCCGAATCCACGTAATTGGTATAGTCTTTCCACTTTGGGTGTTGAGCCTGAACACACCAAGAATGATCATCCACTTTGTCGCCGAGAATATCATTGCCTATAAATGGCAGGGCTCTTAAATCAGCAAATTGTCCTGGATCGCTACGAATTGGTGTTTTGTCCCCAGGGTGCCATGGATGCAGCTCCTCGTCCATGACAGCAATTGGATTCAAATGCATATCATATATTCGCTCGCCCCCGTCCGCAGGCTTCTGACCGGCTACAGGTTCCTGTTGTTGATATTGAAATTCTGGTGCTAGTCTTTTCATGCTCAGATTTACAGCAGTAACCTGAAAGATTTGGCTGGCATGGTTTCTTTGCCCATAGGCTGTGACTTCGCGAGCAGCCTCATCGTGAGGAATCAAACTGCCTGGATTTGCAGACACGACAATACCGCTATGACTTTTATATTCACCTGTAGTTGCCATGTCTACAACCAGTCTGGCTGCTTGCGAAGGACGTTTGACATAGGCTCGCACTTCCGCGGCAGCCGAGACATTACAGGTATTATGATAGCCCTGGTCAATAGCAGTTGGCTTGGCAGCATGATCCAAAATTTGAGAAGCAAGCTTGGTACGCTGTCTTTCGTCATCATGTCTTTCCGATTCAGTCGGATGTCCCAACTGACTTATATAGACTAAAGGAACCTGTGGATTGTATTCCACTTGCAATAACTTGGTAATTTGTTTGTAAGTGTCACCAACTTCCTTGTACGCTTCCGATAAGGCGCGTTCCCTTTTCCACTCGGGATGCTGTTTTCGATACAATTGTTCAAGCTCATCTACTCTTTTTTCAAAGAGAGCCTCATTTTTCTTAAATTGAGCAAATTCGTCTCTGCCCATTTTTTTCTCTGCCAATTCATTTAAATTGGCACGAGTTTTAGTAATTGCCGAGTCCTCAATTTTGACGGCTTGATTGAACCCCAGTCCAACTCTTTTATCGCCAGACTTTTCGCTCGATCTGAGCAATTTGCTCATCTCCGGACTGCCCCAAGTTGAACTATTTAATCTCTCTGACGTTTGCTTGGTATTCTCAGCAGATTGGAATTTATCCCGACTAGCAACACCGTCGGAATTTTTGCTTGGCTTAGCGTTTGCAGCTTTTTCTGTCATGCGTGCACCAGGCTGACGTTTACCTAACAAAAATATACCCAGAAATTCTCAAGCCATGTTCGCATATCGCAACTGACAGCAGAATCCTATATTATTTGACCTGGCTAGTCGGTATAAAATTCACTGACGGCAGCAAGGGCATCGGTAAGAACTTTATCTTGTTCTTCCGGCGTCTTACATTCGGCCAATCGTTTATCGATGTGCGCTTCATACTGCTCTTGTTGCTTTAAAACAAGCAGCATTTTTGCCATTTGATAATGCGGATGATCCTGCGGATACTCGGCGATGATCTGGCAGAGATCTTCATTGGTGAAGAAGTCTCCGGCATCCAGATTGTCTAATTCATTTGAGTCCGGGAAATCCATAGCGGTTCCAAATTGTCCGAGTTTCCAAAGTGTGATGTTCTAAATTAACCACGAATTCCGATAATTATCCGTCATTTTTCACTTAATATTGTTAAATAATGTGATTTAAAACAGCCCCAACTTGGTTGGTAATAACTGGGAATGGAGAGCCGTGAGCCTAAAAGTAATTACATTTCTAATCTTGATTATCGCGCTTTCCACCGAGGCGGTATTTTTGCCTGCGGAAGCTGCCCAGTCTGAGACGGCGAAAGCCTGGAAAGAGCTTCAACGGCGCGGCACAGAGACTTTTAATGCCGGCGAATATTGGATCGCTGAGCCTAAATTACTCGAGGCTCTGGAAAAGGCACGCACATTTGGTCCAGATGATATTCGCTTGTCCCAAACCCTCGGCGAGCTTGGACGCTACTACACAGTGCGTGGCAAGTTTGATATAGCTGAGCCATATTTGGAAGAATCACTTTTCGTCAAAGAAAGAGCGCTCGGCACATATCACGATTCCATGATTCCGGCGATTGCCTCACTGGCAAAGTTCTACCTCAATTTCAGCTCAAAGGCTAAAGCCGATCCATTTGCAGAAGAAATATTGGCGCGCATCGATGGCAAAATGAAAGAGCCAAGCATGCATGCACGCACGAAAACAAGATTGCAAAAAGGTGGTGTACTAGAAGGATGGGCCGGCTCGGCGGCCATGGAAGCACGCGATCCCCTGCTCGAATGGGCAATTGCCTGCGACGAGCTGGGCAATATCTATTGCACTCAAGGTGATTTGAAGATGGCTAACAAGCTCTTCGGAGCAGCCTTGGATGTGAAAGCAACAGTCTTTGGCAAATTCCACCTTTCACTAGCAAACAGCTATGAGAATCTTGGACGTGTGGCCATGCTCCAAGATGACCCCAAGGATGCGGAAACCTACTTTGTTGATTCACTGAACATAACAGAACAGATTTTGTACCCCGAAAGTCACGAAGTGTACATGCGCATCGACAGATTGGCAAAATGCTACATCAAACAAGGTAAGTTCGGCAAAGCCGAGCAGCTCTATTTGCGCGCCCAGAGCCTGTGGGACAAAGAGCCATCTAAATACGGTGATGAACAGCGTGCAGCATTTGCGTTAGGTTGTATGTATGCGGATGCCAGAAACTTTGGAGCAGCCATGCCTTACTTACGCAAGGCTCTACATATGGCCGTCCAATACAATGGACCAGAATCAATCAATCTCGTTCCGTTCTTGAGAAAAATTGCCTATGTCAATTACTACATAGGTCATAGAGATCAAACTGATTCGCTGCGCGCCAAATCCGATATCATTTCTGGCATCATAAAATAGTTATTTCATCGTTTGGTTTGGATTTTATCGGTTTTGCCGACTTTGTTTGGCGAACCGTTACCGTTGCCGTTGTTGAACTGTTCTTCTTCAGTTGATCCAGCTAAAGCCGTGGTAGATGATTTACCTGAGCTGATTGCTGTCAGCACTTTGTCAAAATATCCCGTGCCAACTTCTTGTTGATGACGGGCAGCAGTATAACCATTAACTTCTTCAGCAAACTCTTCTTCTTGCACACGCACATAAGCAGGCATGCCTTCGCGCGCATAGTCACGGGCAAGTTTGAAGGCATTGAGATTTATGGAATGCCATCCGGCCAGAGTAATGAATTGATACTTGAAGCCGAGCTTTCCGAGGTCTTGATTGAATTTGGCAATTTCCGCATCATTCAAATGTTTTTTCCAGTTGAATGAGGGGGAGCAATTGTAAGCAAGCAATTTGCCAGGAAATTGTGCATGCACAGCTTGAGCAAATTGTTTGGCTTCCTCAAGATCTGGCTTTGACGTTTCAAACCAGAGCATATCGGCATAAGGAGCATAGGCAAGCGCACGAGCAATTACAGGTTTGAGTCCAGACTGAACTTGGAAGTATCCCTCAATTGTGCGTTCACCGACAATAAAGGCTCTGTCAATCGGATCAATGTCGGAAGTCAGAAGTGTTGCAGCCAGCGCATCGGTTCTAGCAACAATGATTGTTGGCACACCAAGGACATCAGCAGCAAGACGAGCTCCAATGAGGGTGCGAATGAATTGCGAGGTTGGCACCAAGACTTTGCCACCAAGATGTCCACATTTTTTCTCTGCCGCCAATTGATCTTCAAAATGCACGGCTGCAGCTCCTGCTTCGATCATTGATTTCATCAATTCGAATGCATGCACAGGTCCACCAAAACCGGCTTCCGCATCAGCAAGGATTGGTGCATACCAGTCAATATTTTGCTTCGCGTCTATATCACTACTCTTCGATCCATTTCCATCAAAGCGAGAGATTTGATCGGCGCGCGTCAAGGCATTGTTCAATCTTTTCACGAGATTGGGAACACTGTTGGATGGATACAAACTTTGATCGGGATAAGTCTGACCAGAAAGATTTGCATCGGCCGCCACCTGCCAGCCACTGAGATAAATAGACTTCAAGCCTGCTTTTACCATTTGCACTGCTTGCGATCCATTCAAAGCACCAAATGCAGTGACATATGGTTCTTTGTTGATCAATTCCCATAATCGGTTTGCACCGTGTTGTGCAATCGTATGCTCCACTTTCAACGAAGGTCTGAGACCGACAACTTCTTCTGCACTATATGGTCTCTGAATTCCTTTCCATCTAGACTCAGTTGCCCACTTCTTGTTCAGTTCATCGACTTGCTCGTTGACACCTGGCTTCATTATTGCTACCTCGTTTTACTTGTTATTCAAAAATTCATACGCTCGTATAGTGAGAAACTCTGTGAAACTATCCTTCAAAATCAATTCATCCAAAATTGCTGCCGCATCGTCAAATCGTCCTGGCTTATCGCTCTGCAATTTTTTCATTTCATCTTGGCAGATTTTCTTGTACAACTCTTTGGTGATCACTGTCCCGGATTCTGTCTTACAGCCTTGATGAATCCACTGCCAAATTTGTGCACGAGCAATTTCTGCCGTTGCCGCGTCTTCCATTAGGTTATAGATTGCCGCAGCGCCAATTCCGCGCAACCAAGATTCAATATATTGCAATGCCACATCAACATTGTGTGTGACACCGGTTTCCGTTACCTTGCCACCAGCAATATTCATATTGAGTAGATCGGCGGCACTTACTTTCACATCTTGGCGCAGCTTTTCTTTCTGGTTTGGTTTGGAGCCTAATACTAGATCGAATTCTTCTTTGGCAATTGGCACCAGATCCGGGTGAGCAACCCAGGTGCCATCAAAACCATCGGAGGCTTCCCGCGCCTTATCTTCTTTCACTTTAGCAATTGCCACTTCGTTGACTTTGGCATCTTTACGGCTAGGAATGAAGGCAGCCATTCCGCCCATCGCATGCGCCCCGCGCCTATGGCAAGTCTGCACCATTAGTTGACAATACGCTCTCATAAAGGGCACTGCCATCGTTACCTGTGATCGATCCGGGAAAATGAAATTCTTATTGCTGTGAAACTTCTTGATGATACTGAAGATGTAATCCCATCTTCCTGCATTCAATCCAGATGAATGTGCGCGAAGTTCATACAAAATTTCTTGCATTTCAAAAGCAGCCAAAATCGTTTCAATTAAAACCGTTGCCCTAATAGTGCCGCGGGCAATACCTAATTTGTCCTGCGCATAATTGAACACATCGTTCCAGAGTCTGGCCTCAAGGTGACTTTCCATCTTCGGTAAATAAAAATATGGACCAGATTTACGCTTGAGCAATTCATGAGCATTATGGAAAAAGTAAATGCCAAAATCAAACAAACTGGCTGAAATCGGCTCATCGGAAACCAGCACATGCTTTTCGTTTAGGTGCCAACCTCTGGGTCGTAAAACCAGGGTGGCGATATTCTCATTCAATTTGTAAGACTTGCCTTCAGGACTGACAAAATCCAAGTTTCGCCGAACTGCATCGATGAGGTTGATTTGACCTTCGACAACATTTTCCCAAGTCGGCGACAAAGAATCTTCCATGTCGGCCATGAATACTTGGGCACCGGAGTTAAAAGCGTTGATCATCATTTTGCGATCACAAGGACCTGTGATCTCCACACGGCGATCATTTAAATCTGCCGGTGCTAGTGCAACCTGCCAAGCAGACTTTCGCACTTCAGAAGTCTCTGTCAAAAAATCGGGCAATACCCCTTGATCAAGTTTTACTTGCCGCTCCACTCTTGCCTTAAGGAGACTCTTTCGCTCCTGATTGAACTTAATATGCAGGCCAGCAATAAAATCCAATGCCTCCGGTGTCAAAACAGCAGCATAATGCGAAGGCAGCGCACCAACTACCTCCACTTGTCGCAACGCGCTTGTCATATTTCTCTCCGCCTTTAGTAGAGACACGGCAATTCTAATTGCATTGTACATAGATAGAAATGCCCATTGTTGTATTACATATAGTGCTTAGCCGTAAACACCCACGCAAGAACAAATAGCAATCTTAAAAGTCCTTTACAATACTTTTAAGCCTTGACTCAACGGAACCAGTCATACGCGTTGGCAAATCACACTTACCTTCATACAAGCAAGTGGAGTGTACTGTCATACGACCATTATTATTTACTGTCAGTCATTTCTAAAACTCAGGAGCAATGGCCGGTTCACTCTGCATCAAAACAAGCAGCGGTATCTTATCTGTGTTGTTGTCTACTTCGCTGAGACGCTGGCTCTCCTCGCGCCTCTTACTTTCGACTGATTCTTCATAATTAGCAATTACTTGATGGGGAGATTCATCACCCTTAAACCAAAAGGCACGTCCAATCATTTCCATGGCTCGCTGCCGATTCAGCCGACCCTCATTTTTTAAGATCATCCAAATATGCTCCATGCCCTCTGACGAACCGAAAGACATGCGCACATTTTTCCGCAGGCGCATTTTTTGCAGACGCTGCATAAGCATTCCATGAGTGGGAATTACTTCTTCCAATATGGCTGATGCCACGATGGTTCTATCAAAGGTGTTTTGGAACATTGAAAGCGTATTCTCCAATCTATCTTTGATAAGTGACTGGTGTATATTCATCCGATTGATCGAGATCGCCATCATCAGCAAAATCTTGCGTGTCCACTACTACTTCTAAGGCAGACACTTCTGCATTATTGAATCTAGCCGAGATTTTTTCATAGGATTCGACCGAAAATTCTCCACCATCAAGTCTGAGATAGGAAGGTCCGATGGAAGTAAATATCATGGTTCCGCCGTTCAAGTTCAGATTGGCAGCAGCAGCGCCTGCGGTATGCGGAACAATCGTTGTTAGTGCATTTACGTTAGAACTACCCCAAGAGGTACTCAAATTAACTTCCGCACCAGTACCGGATAGGATTTGCAGAACCAAGCCGGATGTAATGCCAAAGCTGCTTGTGTTATTGATGATTGTATTACTACCAAGTGGCTCTGAATCACTGCTCGGCTGTAAAAACAAAGGATAGCCTGGCACCGTGCCGGGAGCAAATGGCGGTGGTGCAAGGGTAATAAACGAACCTGTTTGCCCAGCACCAACTTCAATTATGCCGCCGATTGAATTGGTGGACATGGTACCAACTGCGTTAGATATTAAGTTCGGAAATGATCCTGTAACGTTTCCTTTGGCAAACATTTGCACACCGCCGCCATTGGCTTCAAAGTAACCTTCCAGAACCATGTTTCCACTTTGGGCCACCATTTGCAGAATGCCACCGGCAGTTTGCATTGACGTTGCGCCGCTGGTAGTGATACCACCTTTGGTGCTAACTACCCGAATACTGCCGCGGCTGCCTATATCGATTGGTCGCAATATCCCACCAGCATAGCTGTCTGCTAATGTGCCCGCCTCTAAAGTAGTATCCGCAAGTGATATCGCATTGGTTGCTTGCAGAAGAATTTGTCCTGACTGAAGGCTTACTGTCGTACCGCTAAAAGCAATTGAGTTAGCAGTAAATTGCAGTAAACCGGCTGGATTGGTCAGGAATATGTTGGCATTGTCACCGGCCAGCACACCACTGCCAGAAGAGAGTATGCAACTGCCGCAGCTAAGCGAATCCGTGACAGTCAGCCCACCAATGCTGGTTGCGGTCACCATTCCCAGGCTCTCGCCCGAGATACTCAGTGCGCCGGCGGGTTGATAGAAAATCATGCTGGTAAGCTGGGCATTGAAATTGAGAGCCCCAACAATATTACCGCTAGTCTGCTTGATGATAATACTGGAATTCGTGCTTGTTGTGCCGCCGCCGGAACCAGCATTGATGGTAAGCGAATTACCAACTATAGTCTTGCCGCTAATTATGCTTGGTGTGAACTTACCAAAATTAGTTCCGCCAATTTGCATGGCAATATTCGTGGCACTGACACTGCCACCATTACCGATTGTGATACTGCCACTTGAGTCAAAAATGATATTGCCTTGAGGGGCTAAAACAGCACCCCGTAAGTCCACAGTACCAGGAACAAACGTGTTAGTGGCTCCGACATTGGCCCAACCAGTACTCATGATCAATGTGCCACCAGTGCCGGCGGAGACAGTACTACTTTTCACCTTGATACTTCCACCCACACTGATATTCATATTGTTATCGCTGGTAAGTGATCCGCTTACATCCAGCATATGATTTTTCGATGTCGTCAAAGAATTGACAAATAATTGTGCTTGCGAAATTGCCGGGCTTATAGGATTGCTGACAAACTGCACATTACCTTTAATGTTAGCAACGGCATTGGCGAGAATATTTACTCCAACCGGATTGCTCGTGCCAAAGTTTTGCAACACAAGCGTATTAGTAGTTGGAATATAAAATGCACTCATGTTACTGACAAAAACTGTCGGGGAAATGGTAATTGTATTGCCCGCAACAGTTACACCGGCGGTTGGTATGTTGGTGGAAAGCGATGTCAGTTGAGCAAGCGGTGAGTTTGGACCAGTGACACTGAGATCAAGACTGGCAATACTTTGGACAGTGCCATTGGATTGGACAATCGTTCCGGCACCGAGATTTATTGTGCCAGTACCCCCTGCTGTTTGATTGAAGACAACAGCCGATTGATAGGGCGAACCATTTATATTGACGTTAACTTGAGCATTAGGTGAGCCGGGAGCCGTCACCAGCCCGGAAGCACCAAAGTACGCTTGCGATGTTCCCTGGAAGGTATATGTAACGTTGCCGGGAGTTGTTCCCGGTGTCGGCGTTGTCGGAATTGAGCAACAACCAGAAAGAATTGCTACGCCTGTGAGGTATGGCGTCGGTACTTGTGCGGGTAGTCCCTGATAACCCCAAACCCGACCATAACCTGTAATCGATATGTAATTGGCAATATTGATATTGCCATTGGCATTATCGTTTTCAATAATTACCGGACCACCGTTGGCAGCGATATTGCCATTTATATTGATAGCACCACCCGTGCCATTGCTGTAAAGCGTGGCACCACCAAAGAGCGACTCAACTACAGTCGAGCCGCCACCGACTGTGAAACTGCCAGATGTAGTGAATTGAAAATCAGAAGCAGTTGAAGCGCCACTTAAGGTGACGAAAGCTTGGACATTGGGAACAGCGTTTATGTTAGCCGTGCCAGCGTTATGCGTCTTCACAATCAAATTATCGGCTGCGACAAATATTTGCACATCATTATTTGCTGCCGGTGTAGTTGGACCAATCACACCAGCGGCAATCATACCTATGTTGCCATTTTGGCTGGAAAGTCTTACTGTGGCCCCCGTAATCAGATTGGCGGCGAGAGTTTGCACAATGCTTCCGGCTGCCAAAATGTTGACGGCAGTACTTGTAGAAGTACCAACCGGCCCAGCCAAGGTAATGCTGTAACTGTCATAGCCATTTGTTGTCTCAGTAATTAAACTAATGTTGTTGGCGCTAATGGCAGTCGTTGATGTGGCTGTCGTGATCGAGCCCAAATTGTTGGTAAAAGTGAGATTCTCAACGTCAGTTAAGCCATTCAAATTCAACAAGACATTGCCAGTATTGGCAACTGAAATTGCCGTTGTACTACCATCTCCAGTAACAACCATAGTGAGGGAACCTGTGGATGTGTTGACATCAACGATACCCCCTTCTCCGGCAGTCAAACTTACCACTGTGACACCGGCCAGTAAACCAGAACCACCGCTCTCGTTTGTAGTGTTAATTGCACCGGAGGCTTGCAGTGTCAGACTACCGCTGGCAAGTACATTTGAATTTACAGTCAGATCAGAGGACTGAGCAATCATTGTAATTGCTCCGGTTGACACAACAGTACCATCGACAATGATTGAAGCAGCTTGAATATTTACATTACCAGTCGAGGCGCTCGTAGAAGTCTGCGTCAATCCCAATATTGTCAGATCGGCCGAATTGGCAATTCCAAGCACTCCACCTCCGGCAGTAATCGTTAGGTTATTAACCATGGTGGCGAGCACACCGATGTTGCCTTTGCCAATGTTCAGAGTTAAGTTGTTAGCAGTAATCTCCCCCGGTGCAACCTGAGAAATTGGTGCGGACTTTGCCACGCTCAAACTTATACTTTCTGTTCCCATGCTACCAAGTCCGACCGAGGCAATTTGTATGCCACTGCCAGCGGATAAAATGATGTTACCGCCAACGCTTGTACCATCTACATCAATTGCCAAAAATCCTTGAGTTGGCGCGTTGGCATAACCGACAGGCATTGGACTTCCGGTCGTGTTTGACAGAGTCACGGATACAATGCCGCCCACATCTCCAGTTGCCGAAAGAGCCAGTGGTGCTTGTTGGCTCAGACTAATCGTCGCCGCGTTGATAGCTATGGTGCCGCCAACGCCGCCGGCAGCTGCATTAGCGCTAAGCGTACCCGTATTGCTTAAACCAAATTTGCCAGCTGGCGCTTCCAGATCTATGTTGCCACCATTGCCAGTCGAGGCGGTCACCAAAATATTGTTCGGATTGAATAGGGTAATTCCGCCTGTACCAAGATTCTTTACGCCAATGGAACCGCCACTTGTACCAGTAGCAGAAAGTGTACCAGCCACACCGTTGCAGTTTGTTGTACAAGGATTGGTAGCGTTGCCTAAGCTGAATACAACAGTGTTTGTATTAACGATAATTTCAATTATGCCACCAGGTCCGCCCGGATTGTTGCCAGATGCAGTGCCACCATTAACGCTCAAGTTGCCACCGATATAGACTTTTCCGCCCTGTCCAGGTCCACCATTTCCTGTAGCATCAAGCGAAATCTGACCACCGGCACCGCCACCAACAAAAGTGTTGGCATTTCCCGGGTTTACCTGCACGTTACTTGGATTGGTAAGTGTAATGCCACCGGAGCCCCCGTTTACAACAAAAACGTTTCCACCATTAGCACCACCTCCGGCATTAGCGGTAAGCGCTCCGTTTTGCACACCATTAGTGGTGGCATTGCCAATGGCAAATGGCACATTGCTGCCGGAAACAATCGAGATACTGCCACCATCACCGCCGGCAGAATAGGCTGTGACTATCGGATTTGAACTAAATAAGGTGAACAAGACATTGACTTCAATCTGGTTAGCGCTTGTCGAATGTACTTGCTCAATTTCAACTATATTGGCTTGCGGCGCTCCGCCGTTTACACTTCCGGGGCCAGAAAGGTATACATACGAATTAACTGCATATTGAGTGCCCGTTCCGGCAGGCAGGCTGATTTGCACCGGCGGCACAACCGGAGGAAACGGCAGCATTGTCGGAGTAGGAATGGAAGTAGCTGTTTCTTGCACAGCATTGACAAAATTATCTGCACCACCACTGGCATCCATATTTCCTTTAATTAAAACCGGACCACCAGGAGCCTGCAAGGAAATTGATCCGCCAGGGCCACCCGTTACTAGAGATTGTTGTCCAGCATTAGGATTGGCGGGCTGAGCCGTAATGGATATTGCCGGGCTTGTGCTGTTATCCACAAGTATGCCACTCTTGTTAACATTGATTATGGTAATTTGACCGCCGTTCCAACCATTGGCCTTGAGCATGGGGCTACCGCTTATCGGGCTTATCGATAATTGTGAGGAATTATTGCCGTAAAGGAAAATCGATCCGGCAACACCTTGCGTAAATGTATTACCTATATCGTTCGCGTCGATGCCACCACTGGCGTTTAGCGCCACATTAATAATCAGAGGTCCGTTAACCGCCTGTAAAGAAATCATCCCACCATTGCCCGGTTGGGCAACCGCACCGGAATTAACACCTTGATCCGGGGTGTTTACTGTCAGAACGGCTGGACCAGCACTAACCCCGACTTGAATGCCACCGGCACCCAAATTGACTACGCTCACCGAACCACCATTGCCGTTAAGGGAATTCCCGGCACCACCATCAGCATTAATCGATACCGCCACACCATTGGGAGTGCCTGCGTTCAAAGTTGTACCAATTAAGAATGGCAAACTTGCGCCGGTATTGCAAATAATACTGACCATGCCACCATTGCCGGCAGCGGTCGGACCAAACTGACCGGCAGTACCCGCAACACTACCATTAACATTCAATGAGCCAAAAACACCAACCGGACCAAGATTAGACTGTAAAAAGATATTGCCACCATTGCCACCTGTGGTAACGATGCCAGCCGGAATCTGAGTTGTATCGGTCGGCTGCGCGGAAAGCATGCCGCTGTTTATCACTATACCGGCACTACCTTGGTTCCTTAGAGCAATAGTGCCGCCGGAAAATCCATTAACAGTAATCATGCCGTTAACACCATTGGTGGTGGCACCAGTCATCACTGAAAATGCAGACGTACTGCTATTGGAAGTAATATCAATAGCGCCGGCATTACCAGATTGATAATAACCATTCACACTCGAGCCTATTTGCCATGGCGCAGGAACGTTGGCATTGAATGTAACTTGATTGCTACCCGTATTAATTGATTGGACGATCGCAAGGGTTGAATTTGCCCCGTTGTCGAGCCAAGTTTTTTGACCGACGACATACTCGTTAGCATTAGGCGTTGCACCAGTTAGCTGAATTGTTGCACCACTAACAAATGTATAGGACTGAGTTGCAAGACTTGCAGCACCACCGCTTGCATCCAAAGGAGCATCGACATAGACAGTGCCCATCGGCGCGTATAATCTAATGTAACCACCGTCTCCTCCTGGAACCGCCAGAAACGGATTGCCCGGAGCAGCTGCCACAGAAATTAGTGGTACCAAGTTAAGGTTGTTGAGACTATCGATTTGTATGCCACCGAGGTTATTGCTCAAAATAATTGCACCACCTGAGCCAAAATTGGTTTGCAGATAGACACCACCCCATTCAGTTGGATTTCCACTGCCAATGTTACCTTGAGCAGTCAGCGATCCTTGTATGCCGTTTGCCGGTAGGGTAGCCGCACCAACTTCAAAAACGCCCGCACTATAACTTGTGGCAATTTGAATTAAGCCACCATTGCCGCCAGGTTGATTCGCACCCCAGGCACCGCCGGACGCATCCAACCCTCCGGCACTAACTACGGTTCCATTAGCCTCTAAAACAATTTGTCCGCCATTGCCGCCCGCATAATTGGTACCACTTGTAAAATTGGTGGCATCGGCAGCTTGCACTTCAATGCTGCCTGTAGCGTTGTTGGGATTTGATCCGGTACCATTTGCGCCGACGGAAATTCCACCGCCTAAATTGCGAACGATAACCGTGCCACCCTTACCGAAAGCCTCTGTATCTCCTGATGAGGCAATATTGCCGTTTGCGCTAAGCAATCCACTATTGTCAACACCATTAGGACTGCCAGTAGAAGCCGCACCAACATTGAATGCGGTAGAGGAATTCACCATAATTTCAATCAAGCCACCGCTACCACCCGGGTTTCCCGAACCACTGTTCATCGTGCTGGCCGCACCGCTTACATCAAGTGTATTACTCACGTAGATACAGCCGGCAACACAGCCACCGGTATCCGCATTTGCCGCAGTCAAAATTATTTTTGCACCAACACCCGTGCCGACAGCAGTATTGCTAAAGGTTGGAAAAGAGTTGGCGTTCGGCGCCAAGTTAAGATTAGCCTGAGCCGGATCAATATTTATATTGGCTCCTGAATTTACCTCTAAAGTGCCACCATTACCACCTGTGGTATCACCTGTAGCGGCTACCGTAAAATAGCCTGTACTCTGCGCTAATGGATTGCCGATATTTATGGTGGCAGCGGCACCTGTGCCTGTCGTGGTAATGGCAATTTTGCCACCATTGCCACCAGTACCAACAGTTGGTCCAGGGGTAGTGAAAAATCCCCCCGTACCAACAGCACTAACAGAAACAGTTGATCCAGAGGGAATATTGAACGATTGAGCAGTTATGGCAATATCTCCACCGTTCACACCGGTAAATGGATTTGATCCTGGTACCGGCGCCTGATAAATAGTATCTGCAACTATATTCACCTGGTTACTGACATAAGTGAAGCTCATCACGCCGCCGGCATAGAGGCTGATACTGGAAGAAGAAAGGGCAAGCTCACTTACCTGATCGTAAATAGTGTTGTTATAGTTTGTCACAGAGCCGATAGTCAGAGCATTTCCTGCACTTACATTTATAAAGGTAGGAACCTCAAGCTGCGTATAGTCGCTGCCGTTATATATCGCCGCCACTTTACCGCCTTCAGCAGAAAGAGTACCAACGCTTGCCGAGGCGGACAAAATCTCGCCCGGCTCAAATGCACCAGTAATGACAATTGCCGGATTTGTGTTTGGAGTTACCACCTGGTAGGAAAATGGTAATCCGGTTTCATCATCAGTAGCTGGAGCCGGTGCTGCTGTAAAAATAGCAATACATCCGCCACCTGCGTCACTACCTGTGGTATCAATGTTACCAACAGTAATCGAGGTGCCGGATGTTGCACCAGCCAGAATCGTGACACTACCACTTGCATTTGACGTGGTGGATAAGTTTGTCGGCGTTCCGCCAGTCGTTATCGTCAAGGTGGTGGGCAAGGTTACGGTTCCAGCTCCTGTGGCATTGCCGCCAAAGGCAATTAAATCAATATTGCCTCCACCTTCACCTGAGGTATTGCCCTGGAAATTCCCCAAAGATCCTTTGGTGGTAAAAGTAGTCAGGTTGCCAAAATTAATTTGACCACCGGTTGCGGAAGCTCCAAGTACATTTACCAGTACATTTACCTGCTCACTGTTTGCTAGGGAGGTATTGGACTGGAGCGTAACAGTATTGTTCGGAATTAAAGGACCTACCTCAGTCGGCGGCAATTGCAATTCTGCTCCGGCCACCATAATCACGCGCCCACCAGTTCTCATATCGTTGGTGGTAGCAGTTGTGTTTGGCGCCGAGGTATTGAGCAAGACGCTGAAAGATAGTTGAGATGTGGGATTGGAAATTATATTTCCGCCGGCAAAAATGGCCAGATCACCAGGAGGAGCCGTATTGCTAAACTCACTACCGTTAGTTGTAATGGTTATGTTCTGGCTTTGATTGTTAGCGCCAAAAACAACGTCGTCTCCAGCCACAATTGTGACTGGCATAGCATTGGTGGTGAGATTACCTGTTAAGGTAATAGACGAGGCTTGCAGAGTACCGATTTCAATTGTGCTGTTTGCACTAGGAAGACCGTTGGTGACAGTAAAAGGATTTGCCGTGCTGACAATTGGAGTGGCTGTGATTAAGGCAATCATCCCACCATCTCCTGGTACACCACCGGTAGGACTACCACCGTTAGACGTATCAATGCTACCAACAGTGATTGCCGTTCCACTTTTAGCTCCAGCAATCACCACCACATTACCGCTTGGGGCGCCAGTGGTACCATTGCCGCCGGTTGTAATTGCACAGCCGGACATATTCACCGTACCGGACGTACTGCTTGTGCCGGCAAACGCTGCCAATGTCACATTAGCTCCATAACCGCTATTACCAACGGTATCAATACTGGAAACATTGGAAAGATCAATTTTACCGCCGGTTGCCGATCCACCAGTGACAGTCACTACCGTTGATGTATCGCCACCCCCGCTAGTATTAGGACCAGTGCCGGCATTGGCAGCTTGAAATTGCACACCGGACATAATCAAAACATTGCCACCAAAACCAGTTCCCTGAGTCATATTGATTGATGCGCCGGACTGGCTCAAAACATCACCCGAGGCAATAATCGCCAGTTGTTCGTTTGGCATAGCAATGGCACCGGCTATGGTGATATTGCCATTATTGAAAAAGGTCGGATCACCAATCAAAGTGATATTGCCAAGACGGAGATTGGGTGTATTGGCCAAAACATGTGCTGCTCCAGCATTGATGTTTACAAGCGAACTAATTTCCTCAACCTCAAGGTTAGCGGTACCATTGCCGGACCATATGTTCATTGTATTAGACAGGACATTGCCGCCGCGCAAATCAAAATCGTACTTGCCGGAAAATGCTGCATCACGCACATTGACGGCCCCATTTTGAGCAAGCAAAGATCCGCCGATATTATTTACAACAATATTGCCGGCAACCTGCGAAGCCATATTGATGTTGCCATTTTGCGAAGCAATTATGCCGCTATTCACAAGATTACTTGTGACCAGGTTTAAATTTCCTTGAGCGCTAATTGAAGCAGTGCCACCAGTTACACCTTGCGGCAAAGCATTGACAATTGAATTACCGGCAGTCATGGTTAAACTACTGAGACTTCTGATTTCGCCAGCATTGTTAATCATGCCGACAGCTGAAAGGCTAAGTGGTACTTCACTAAAGATCGACCCACCAACATGGTTGTAAATATTGGCGGCACCGAAGGAAGCAGAGCCGGAGGCAAGCGAGGGGAAACTAAAAGTACCGTGGTTAGTTAGATTGCCTGCAAGATTGAGATCAGATACTGCACCAATTGCAGTCACTCGTCTTGGGATTACCAAATTACTGACGTTTTCACTCATCCACGATCCAAGCGAAAAACTTCCCCCTTTAGCATTTCCCCATTCCTTTAATTGCAAGGATTGCGTACCTGTGGAAAGAACTTGCCAAACTGCCACTCTTTCTGCCGGCGTAAGCAGGCTTTCAGCCGTAACTGCCCGGTCGGTGGTTCCGACTCGAATGCTTACTGTCTGATTTCCCAGACGGCTTGGTGGCGCAACTGTTCGCGCGGTTGAAGAAAGATCGAGATCAAGCTGTCCTGCCTGAGCAACGTTAGGACTTCTATCGCGGTTCGCCCACTGTCCATAAGCCGGCGCCAACTGCAAGCACGCCATGACACTCATGACTAAGGGCAAGAATCGGCGCATGACAATATTTTTTGACAAGCTAGGTAATTTTGAGTTACCCAATTGAAGCCAATTCTTTTGAACACCTTGCGGCATGGGCTGCACCTCCAGGAGCGGCAAAACAATTCTTTCGAACTATATATAGTGGAATGTCGAACATAAACACATCAGGACTAAGGACAACTGGCAGGCGGAGAAATTGGACCCATATAATTGATTTGCACCGTGCCGCCAAATTTCTGAACTTGCACAATGCCACCAGGTTGAATGGCGTTATTGTTTAATGGTGAACGATTTAACTGACAGCCGTTGTTGGCAGGCAAACCGTTGTTGACTGAGCAAAACTGTCCTGGGTTACCGGCAGGAAAGTTCCGGCACTGCGGATCGGGATCCGGATAAAAATTGCAGATAGAGCAACCATACGGAAACACTGCTGGGCGAGGCAGACCGGTTGCCGGATCAACGCAGTTGTCGTCACAGCCCGTGATACCACCCATACCGTCCGAGACGATTTTCACCCAGGAATTTTTAAAAGAAGTTGTGCCTTTGTAAAAGACGACACCACCGGCTCTCGGTCCGCCGTTGTAATTCCAGTAGGGTCCGCCAAGCGGTGGCGTTGCTTGCATGACAACCCGAGCACTGGCTCCAGCTTCACAGGTAAGGTCGATAGATTCATTAGCACCACTGGAGGGCTGCCCATTAACTTGGTTGGGCATATTAATACTCATCTCAAAACCGTTGGTGCCATTTGGCGGTACGACAGTAAGCGGAGTGTTGAAGGCAGGGCCAGGTTTAGTATTAGGAATTGTCACACTGGTCAAAGGACAGTTTGAAGCCGGCAGTCCACCAAAACCAATGTTCAAGCCTTGCAAACAATAGTTGTATTGCTTGGAATATGGATTGACACCCCGGTTAACAAGTTGTGCCTTGCGTCCACGCTTGAGTATGAACCATCCTGTCTCCGGACTTTGGAACATTGTAAGCGGGCGCAAACCACCACCTGACAGATCCTGATAATTCAACTGCCCTACGTTTAAGGGACAGCCATCCTGAATTGCTGCGTTTCCAGCCTTACTCTTGCCAACAGTTATTAGGATGCAAACATCGGCATTTGAACCGTTGTAAAACACAAGCTTAGTAGCCCAGCTCGGACCGATCAGGCTCGCCGCTGATGCCACCATAGATGGTGCCAGCGTTATTCCAATTAGCAACGCAACAATAAATAAAAACTGACGCAAGCAACTTGACATACGAGATCTCTCCACATTACAGATTGCTTAGCTACGGTACAGGAATAACGCAGCCATTTCTATTGCAAACAAATTGTAAAGCGAAAAATTTAATGCCTGTTTTGCGATTGCCACCACCGCTAACATCTGCCGGTATCTATTCTGGTATCATTTCCTAGATTATCGGCTTCCCCTCGATGTCTGTCACAAGAAATCTTAGTAAGAACTTCCCATAAGAAATATCAAGAAAAAATACAATGAGTAAAGCAATTACCTTTCAAGTTTCTAGTTTAGTATCTCTGCTAATGACAATGTCACTCGCAGCCTCAGCCTACGCGGCAAACGATGCGGACAACAATTCATTGACCAAGCAAGCACTGACTTTATTTAAAGAAGGGAAGATCCAGCAAGCGCAAGAGCTTGAAGAAAAGATAGTAAAGGAAAAGCCCAACGATTGGCTTGCACATTCAGCAATGTCCTATTTCTACTGGCAGGAAGGAAACGTTCCAGACGCAATTGTGGAAGGACAAAAGTCCGTCAGACATTCGTCTAATAATCCCGAACCCCTAGTCAACTTAGCTCACATGTACCAGACACTCGGTAATTATCCGGAAGCTATCGCTTGCTACGAAAAGGCCTGTAAGCTCGAGCCTGAGAATTGGATAGCCTGGATCGGTTTGGCGAGAAGCTACATAGGCTATGACCACAAGGACGATGGGCTGGCAGTATTAGAAAGAATGTCAGCGCTCAAGAATGACAACTTCGAATGGAATTACAATTTGGGTGATACGTACCTGATAATAGACAAGCCCGCACTCGCAATTGAGCCTTTGCGTAAGGCAAAAGCAAGCGCAAAGAACAGCGACGAAAAGACAATAAGTACGGCTCGCCTATTGACCGCTTTGCTTAGAGACAATCAGGTTGAAAGTGCTCGCGTTTTACAGTCCGAGTGTTTTAACCAGGCTTGTCCGAAAGAAAGCGAACCATATGTTCGCGCTGCTTCTCAACTTTTGTCATCCGACGAGCCAGACAAAGGAGCCGAGCTACTTAATACGGCAACGAAAAATCTGGATAATATTGCAGACAGCGAAGGATTTTTCCGCTTGGGAAGAATTTTTGAAGACAAGGCAAACGCAATTACCGATGCCACCAAATCTGGTGCCTGGCTGGACAATGCCGTCAAATCATTTCAACAAGCAATTGAGCTTAATCCTGGTCAAGCCAAGCATCATCTAGCACTTGCCGCGATTTACGAGCGACAAAACAAGGCAAAAGAAATGTCAGATGAGCTCTCGCAAGCCAAGTTGTGCGACAACTTTGATCAGGTGCCACCATTTCTAGCATCATCTGCCGTCAAGGCAGCTAAATCAAATCAATCTCAATCGCTTGGTTTGGCGAAAGTATATTTTATGATTTCTGGATTAACTTGCAATTGCCAAGCAACCAAGTTTGATCAAGTGCTAAGAAGTATCAAGGGAGTGGCGCTTGTTACCTTTTCGCACTTAGCGCCCTATGGAGGCATCTTGCTTATCGATCCATCGCAAGTAACAAGTGATGAAATATTGATCCATCCAATTGAAGCTGCACTGCCGGCACTAAAAGTGCAACCCAGGTTTGTGATTATCTCCCGTAAGGAGATTAAGAGCATTGACGAAGCAATTGCGGTAACAAATGATGCACGTTATCCCAATGTCTTGCACTTCCCCCGACAATTTCAAGCCATGCAGCCAACGCTACCAACTGCACTTTTGACTGAAAAAACTGCATCGACAAATTCGACCAAGGCATTTTAAGCTGGCGCCAGCTTGCTGAGCTAAATGATAAATTACTGGGACAAATAATAATATGCTTCTTTGCCTTCCGGATAAGAACGGAAACAAACACTAAAGTGCTCGCCTTCCGATGGCGCTTCCTCTGTCGGATAGAAATTGTAATTGCCTAGACCCTGGGCAATCTGATCAAAATTCGAAAGTGGTAAGAGCACAACATTCACAACCAGCCGCTTAAGATGCAAATCCAAAAGTAATCTGACCAAGGCATTGCTTACGGCTTGCTGTTCATAGGAATTACCGTTGCCTTTGCCGACGACAATCGCACCACTTTTATCTGCAGGAAGATGCAGCTTATCTTTCTGTCGCAAGCCGATTGAATGACCCTCTTCATACCATAATTCTTGATAAATCTTGGTTGGACTTGTGCTGACCTGCAAATTGGCTGCGCGCTGAAACGTTCGCATGTAAATTCGTACTCGGTTTAGAGAGCGAAGCCGTGAGCCTGGATAATTCAAATAATGCTGCATTACTTCTGGCTGGATAAATGCAGAATAGTCAAACTGGGTTTGCAGATAATTGTCATTCAGTTGTGCACTAAATTCCGCATCAGCCGGAGCTTGAAACAAAGAAAGCAAAATGGTCATAGCAATTAAAAGCGAAGTGCTCTTGCGCCGCAAATCCAACCTTGATTGTCTTGCTTGTCTATTCATTGACGAAGTACTCATTGGTTTCAGGATTCCTGCCCAGGTTTTCCCATTCATGAGATGCAGTAATCGCAATTGGTACAGGCGCTGTCAATCCAGGAACAAGAAGATTGCCAGGCAGGTTGATCTTTACAGCCGGTGATACCATCAAATTGACGACTAATTCCAAGGCATAGTCGCATGGCGCTTGTGAACCATCCGGCAACCAATCGCGAGGAATACCGCCTGCTCCATCGACCAACAGAAATTTGCTCGAGTTTTGATCAGCACCTGGTGTGACTCGAGAAGCTCGCAAGCGTAGGTGCACAGACTTGATTGAAGAGCCCAGCAGCACTTGCAGGCGATTAGTGAGCGACGAGTGTTCAACCATGCGCAAAGCTTGGCTGAAAGATTCGCACAAAGCCAGTTGACGCACAAACGAAGTTGCTGCATATTGAGCGCTCATCACACGCCAGCTAAGAGTAGTAAGATTCATAATCGGCAGAAAAACAAACATTGTGAGAATGGTCAGTCCAGCAGCCATTTCCACGATCTGGCTGCCTGCCTCTCGTCGTCCGCTTCGGCGTCCGCTTGTATTTTGGAATCCGAACATAAATTTGTGATGCATTCTTACCGAATTGATGCTAAAAGTAGATCACGCGCAAAACAAGCTTACAACGATTGAGCTCAACGAGGGATATTTTATCACCATGCCACTTCCGACTCGCATTGATAATCGCCTCCGCCGTCAAGACGGCGCGATGTTGGGAATTGTCATTGTCATGCTGGCAATCATTGTCTTCATTGGCATTGCCGGTTTAACAACCAATGGACTATGGCTAAATTATTGGCACGCACAGGTGGATGCTGATGCCACGGCTCTCTCCTTGGCAAGCGGAATTAATATTGGCGATCGGGTTGGCCAAATAAATGAACTGGAAGAATGTTCGCGTGAACTTTTGTATGTTTCCGGACAGGCAAACAAGCAATGCGAAGAACCGGACTTTCAAATTCTTGCTTCGCTTGCCCACAGTCTAAACAATGAAGCAATCTCCGGGCATGACTTAGTCGAGCGTGAGCGTCAAAATCAAATCAATTTGATTGCTCAAGAAATGCGCGATTCCGTGCGTAAGTACAATGCCAATCAAAGTTGGGCTCCGACTGTACGCTTACCTTGGATAGAAATCGAAAAGCCAATCATTACACAAGTAGAAGTTGGCGCAATTGACGGCGGACAGTCCAATGTAAAAAGCTTAGATACTATAGAAGAACTTGCTGATTACGATCGCAGCATGGGATATCTGGACAATCGCACACAACTCTTCAAGGGCAATATCAATGCCACCCTTCCCAATGATGCACAAGGACTGACTTTTAAAATATCGGCCCTGCCTGCCCGCATCAAAGGCACATGCGCGCCGGCACGCAACACGAATCCGCTTGTTTTTAAAAAGGGCATAACGGTTTTCTCGAACAACAATTTTGGCAGTAGCCAATCGGCAAGCCAAGGCGGACAAATTCCTAATGCTGTGCAAGTATCGTATGCCATGCACACCTCGCTTCTGCTTCGTGATAAATGTGATGGGAATTTGCATCTTGTTTCCACTGCCACCACCAATGGTGCAGTCACCGGTTCAAATTAACGCGCTATATTCCGCTGGGGATCAACAAATGGCAGAAAGACAAAATGGACACGCGCTGATCGAATCGGTAATTGGCATTGTCGTCCTCGTATTTGTCTGTCTTGCCATATTTGATCTCTCGATGATTATTTGGGGCGCGCAAATCAATGCCACAACCTGCCAGGCTGCAGCTCGGGCAGCCGGGCGCGGAGATCCTGGTGAAGCCACGCAACGTGCAGAAGCTGTCATTGCACGAAAAGAAGAAAGTGCGGGTGAAGTGTTGGTATCGAATCCTCACTTATTTGGACCCGTGCAAATAAGCTTGACCAGTATGCCTAAATCATTGCACGATCCTTTAACTGGCGTTGTCTTCAATCCCGGTGGTCCCATAATTGGCACAGTCACCGTAGTAACAGAAGCGGTGATCCGCCCGTTTGTTTTACGCATACTCTTACCAAATCATAAGTCACTGACAGTCAAATCAGAGCAGACCTTTCCACTCACATACGTGATGCCATCAAATGCGCCCGATAGTTCCGATCGGTAATGTCGAAAATGAACTGAGCGTGAAGTCGTCGTATCATTTACTGTACGCCACAATAAAACATTTAGGAACATCTGAGTCTCAAACAGGATCCTATAATGTCTCACAACTCGCAAAGCAAGCAATCTTAACATCTCTCAAAACACAGAGAATAGCCAGCTGCGTGCATCTCCGAGTCATTTGCAAGATAAAAATGCACAATTCCCCTTGCACTCACCGTGAGATCGGACGCCTGCGTGGGTAAAATAAAATTAGTGGAGGAAGTGGTGGGTTTGGCGCAGGGGGTCAGGACAACTTAAGCCTGGGGTTCATATTATTATGTATATGAATAGATTTTGGCGTGCTGTATCAGCACTGTCAGTAACTTTTGTGTTCTCTACAGCCGCCTTTGCTGGTCCGTTTAGAGACAGCAGAGCCGGTTCGATGCCGAGCGCACCTTCTCCGTCTCCGTCTTCCATGTCGTCTGCAACTAGTGGATTGGATTTGGATTTGACGTCCGCGGCACGCAATATTTCTGCCGGACAATTCGTCCAAAACAACACAGTCGAAATTCGCACCGGTGTGCATAGCACATCCGTAACACCGGATTCGCTGCTCACCGCCGCCGAAGCCATGGCAGTCAGTCAAGTTCTAGCAACCGGACAGCAGTCGTTGCGCGTCAATCGTGAAGGTGTTGCAGTTGGCGGCAGCTTTGCTCTCAGCTCTGACCTTGCATCGGGGCTGGCT
Organism: Candidatus Obscuribacterales bacterium; assembly: GCA_020050685.1. Lineage (GTDB taxonomy): Bacteria > Cyanobacteriota > Vampirovibrionia > Obscuribacterales > Obscuribacteraceae > JAGVKG01. The sequence goes on from JAGVKG010000016.1 coordinate 198,016, forward strand.
GGCCTAGTAATTCCTCGTGGAGTAACTGCGGTCAACATGGCAAGCAGCCTTGACTTAAGTGGCAACCTGGTCAACCACGGCACCTTGTATTCCGTATCGGCAAACCCAGCAACAAGCGAATCAGCAATTTCCGCTACTAACATTTACAACAATCGCAGCGCCCTAATTTCCACAGTCGTGCCGGCTGAAACGCTTGCTCAACTTTCCGGCTCAGAAAGCTTCTCCCAAAATTTGAGTCTAGCACTCAGTGCGGCAAATGAAATTTTTAACGCTGGTACTATAAGTAGTGCCGGCAATTTAAGTCTATCGGCAAACACCATAACCAATGCATCAACTAGCACAAGCGAGACAGCGGTAATGCAAGCCGCTAACAATCTCAATTTAACGACCAACAAGCTTGTGAACAGCGGAACAATTTCATCCTTAAGCGGAAATCTGAACGTCGCTTCGCAATCAGCTCAGGATCTTATGGTGCATAACTTTAATGGTTTGATGCAAGCAACAAACGGCACTATGAATTTCTCCACCGATAGCAGCGTGTCACAACGTCGCGATATTAACTTCTATGGCGGAGACATGTCCGCAAAACAATTGACCTTCACCTCTACTGGTGGAGACGTAACCATTGATGCAGACGATCTTGCCGGAAGAGTAAGTATCTGCGCTGCCAATGCCTTTATGTTTACGGAAACACCAAACCTGGTTATTGGCGACATGGTGATGAGCGACGACCCGCAGTTTTACAACCAGGGAGATATAACAATCAATGGCAACTTAGTTTATTCGGCCTTTGTAGCAAACGACAACCTGGTGATTGTTGCATCAGGCGATATCAATACCACAGGCGGAAATTGGAATATCGGAGCCGCTGGTGAATCAAACGTCAGCACGATAAGCGTGTTAATGGTGGCAGGAGCAAACTTCTCGACCAACGGCACAAGTCCGAGTAGTACCGCTGCGCAAGGTGGGGGCGACAGTTCAAGCTCGACTGTGATCACAATAAACGGTGGCACAGGCACAGGCGGTATGATCGATTTAAACACAACTCCCATTGCTTCACTTTCCACCGCCGTACAGGCAGGCAGTACCAATGGCAATGCCGGCACGATTACCTTAGTTGCATTTGGTGGCTCAAACGCAACTGCTGGAACAGTTCTTGTGCCAAGTGCTGTAACCATTGAAAGTGGCGCCACGAACAATAATGCATCGCAGCTTAATGGCTCCGTCATGATCATCGCCGGCAGCACAAATGCAGGCAATTCCATTCAAACTGGTGGGATCAATTCGTCCGGCAATATAATGAACGCCCAAGTAAATAGTGGCAACATTCTTCTTGCTGCTGCCACTCCGGCATTTGTTGATGCAGGCGGCAATGCGCTTAGTCAACTGACACTGGTCGGTGGAGGTGGCAATGCCGGCAATCCAATTATTGCCAATGGTGCGAACTTTGCCGCTGGTACTGCTCAGCCTGGCAGCGTGCAAGTTAATGGCACCATTACTTCCGGTGCCAATTTGCAAATGATTGCCGGCGGGACAATTGACATTGAAGGCAATGTCAGCCTAACTCAAAATCCACAAACGGCACCAACTGCAGCCGGTTATAATGCCCAACCTCTCATAACTCTTACAGCCGGCACTGTCAATGTCGGCACTGGATTTACGGTAAGCTCGGAAATTGCCTCCTGCAGCATTTGCGCCAATGGTATCAATATTACAGCCAATAATTTGACCAATGCCGGCACCATACTTGGCTGGGTCGTGAGCGCAACCTCGCCCAGCACAGGTTCGGCACTAGCTATCAACAATACTGGCACCATTCAAGCTGGAGC
>JAGVKG010000035.1 GCA_020050685.1 Candidatus Obscuribacterales bacterium
ACAAGAACTCTTTGGCTAAATCTTTCAGACTGTGCCTGTCAGTATATGTACGCACAAGCTTGGAGGCAATTTTTGTGCACCAGATTGGCGATACTTTTACGCCAAGATAGTGCCTGAAAACAGCAACATCGAAACGGGCATAGTGAAAAAGCTTGATTGTCGATTGTGCTTCCAGAAGGATTTTTACATTTGGCGCTTCTTTGTGGAAGCGGACGAGACTGACAGTGCCTTCGTCATCGCCAAATTGCATTAAGCAAAGACGATCGCGGGCAATGATCAGCCCGCGTGTTTCGGTGTCGACGGCAATCACCTTTTTACTCAAATAATGATTTAGCCTGTCCAGGGGCAGGTCGCCCTCATAGAAGTCCGGGGCTTTCACCTTGGTCGGATCCGGCGAGTGCAAAATTCTTTCTCCTGTTTTCAAATCTCTCCTCTTGCAATTCCAGCTGCCAAACGGGAAGCCGAATTGCCAAATGTCTATAGTGCTTAATTATAAGCTTTACTGACTCAAGTCAGCTCTTGGCTAATTAAGCTTACGCCTAGTAACTAATTAATAGTATGCTGGTTAAAGGAGTACACTTGAGTTATAAAGTTACTTCGCGGGCGCAAATTAGGGACAAGTTAGGTATCAGTTAGAAGTGGAAACGTCGTTTTATTCAGGAAATTTCATTATCAAGTCCACGGGTAAGAGAATGTCTGGGCTGGCCTTAGCTTTGTCTTTTTTGGCTTTATCGTTGTCGATCTGTCCTTGGCAATTGGCTTATGCTGCTCATCCAGCACCAATTGGTGGATTATCAGCTGTCGAAAAGTTGAAAGGCAGCGAGGTTTTCGCCCACCAGGCAACCGATACTGCCTTTGATCCGCAGACGGCACCAATTATTGTCGACATGGCAAAGTTTATTGTGCGGGAAATGGCGGACCGCGGCTTTATCTTTATTGACAGCCCCACTCCTGGTCATCAGGGCATTAACTTGCAATTGCTTTATATGAACGCAATTACGCCTTTGAAATTGCCGGCTGGCTCAGAGGTAGCCAAGATACCAATTCGTCCCAATCCTCATCCTGATACGGTGGGTTCACCTTCCGTCAAAATTCAAGCACCAGCTTTGCGACCAGACGATAGCAAATTCAAAATTGAATCAAAAAAAGACCAAGCAATCAGAGAGGCAGCGGATAGTCCAAAAGTTAGCTTGCCGGAAAATGAAACTCCGGCTGCCACTTCTCCCCATACCATGGGCAAGACCAAAATGACGGACAGGACAAATGCCCAAGGGCAATTGCAAATGCCCAGAGATACGGCGCGCAATTTACCGGAGAACCAATTCAACCAGAAAAACCAAGCGGACGGCGATAGTCTAAGAACTAGTGCAACATCTTTAGCCATGGGCTTTCCCGTGGCCAAACAAAATGGTGCTGCAGAAGACAAATCCAAATACGCATTCTTGATGTGGACTTTGCCTCAATCAGATAGTCTGCGTGTCGAGCTGCCGCAAGTTGCCGACGATAGCAGCTACCAAGGTACATTTGTTGAGTGCAAAGCAGGAACGAAATTTAGCTCGATGTCCGGGCGTAGTTTTAAATTAGCGCAAGGTGCAGTCTTGGCTTTCAATCAAGCACCGGCCCCTCTGGCAAAACTTTCCTTTGATACGGATTTAGCCAAAGTGGAATTAGGAGAAGGTGCAGCGGCCATTCTCGATTTTAGTGATGGCAGCAATTTGCGCGTCATGGCATTATCTGGATCTGATACCAAGTTAGTGCAAGTGGAAATTAAGTCATCAGCAGAAAAGATTCAACTGGAAACCGGTCAAGGTCTGATTATCTCGAAAGACAAATTGTCCAGCAAGGATCTTGAAGCTCTGATTGCCTATGGACAAAGATTGGTCTCGGATACAGGCAGTGGCAATCTGGCTCGTTTTTCTTTCGACATCAACACAGTTGTGGAAAAGTCAGAACTCTTCAATGTTGACTCCGGTCTTTTGGAGCCAAAGAAAGTTTCAGCCCTTTCCGGACTGAAAAAGCATTTGATTGAAATGGTCGTCAAATCACCAGCTTCAAAATAATTTTGGCTTTCATGCGGGCTGCTTATTCTTCCGAGTAAGCTTCGTCCAAGAGTTCGGCTAAATGCATGACCTTCATTGGCACATCTTTGCCTTTCAAACCATAATCAATTTGCAGGAGGCAACCGGGATTGGTTGTCACAACAATATCAGCGCCAGTTTCTTTCAAGTAATCAATTTTGCGATCGAGAACAGTTTTAGAAAGCTCAGTGTGTGTCAAATTGAATATACCAGCTGATCCGCAGCAATGCTCGGCTTCTGTTAGTGGTATCAGATCCACGCCTTCTAAGGATGAAAGCAGTTTCTTCGGTGCATCAAAAACCTTTTGCGCATGGCATAGGTGACAAGCCGCATGATATGTGACTTTCTTGTCCAACGATTTTGGTTTGCGGGCAAATTCGGCGTCTGCTAAAAACTCCGTCAAGTCGGCAACGCGGGCTGAAAATGCTTCTGCCCTTTCTTTCCATTCCGCATCGTCGGCAAAAAGCTCAGGCAGCATTTTCAGCATGGCACCACAACCAGCCGCGCTGACAACAATTTTTCCTTCTTGTTTCTCGAAGTTCTCGATATTGCGTTTGGCTAAATCGCGAGCAATGTCTACTTCGCCGGCATGAAAGGCCAAGGCACCACAACAAGTTTGTTCTGGCACATAAACAATTTGACGTGTCAAAGCTAAAAGCCGTACAGCGGCATGATTAACTTGGTTGTAAAAAACATCCATGACGCAACCGGAGAAAAATTGCACTGAGCCAAGTTTTTTCCCGGATGTCCAACTTTGTTTTGGTAGTGGTTTAAATTCAGGAATTTTTGGCAGGAAAGATTGCCATTGATCGAGTTTGCCCAGGGCCTTTTTTAGCCATGGTACTACATTTAGTGCCTTGTCATAACCGGTTTTCTGCCAGAGTCTCAAGAGCCCGCCCAGCCTTTGCAAGAGCGCGTAGTCCGGTAAAACTTTGGCGAAAATAAAACGGCCGAAGGCGCGCGATTGACGTGAGCGTTTTTCGGCAATTGCCGGGCGAGCCTGATTGAGAATCGCTTCATACTGCACACCGGAAGGACAAGCTGTTTGGCAGCCCAAACAACCCAAGCAAGATTCCAAATGTTCAACCACGCGCTCGTTCAATGGTAGCTTGCCTTGTTGCCAGAGACTCATTAAGTAAATGCGTCCACGTGGTGATTCTGTTTCACGTCCGGTGGCCAGATATGTGGGACAAGCTGGAAGACAGAGTCCGCAGTGTATGCAAGCTGCGAGTAGATCGGCAGAGATGGTGGCATTGCCAACATCGCCGGAAATTTTGATTACATCTTGTGGTGCCGCAGGCGAAGCATTTACCGATGGTTCAGTGGCGTTCTGAATTTTTTCCGCCTTCTTGGAATTTTTCTTTTTTGCCATAGAATCTCCTAAAGGATTGACTATCGGTAATTGTTCTTTCTAGCGATTGAGAGACTGATTTATAAACATACGAGCGGATTGAGAATATTTGCCGGATCAAATTTTGATTTGAGCGCCAACTTTAGGGCGAAGGCTTGGGCATCTTGATTGGGCAAGGTTTTTACTCGCAAGCTAAATTCATGATCCGGACTTGCCACCACAAGTGATTGTCCATTTTCTTGGGCCCATTGGTTCAAGGCTTTTGTGGCCTCAGACAAAACATCCAGATCGTGAGCCAGGAATTTCAGTCGTCCACGTCCTGGCCGTGCTTGCCAGTACAAACCGTAAATTCGTTGTGTGATAAAAGAAATAATCTGATCCATTTGACTTGGCAGGCAAGATATTTCCAAAGCATGTCTGGCTGTCGCCCTATCTGCTTGGGCTAGTCCGGTAAAAACATCTGTCGCATGTTTTTGCTCTAGATTTGTCAAACTTGTGTCGGCAAAACTCTCTTTTACCTTTTCGGCAATCTTGCTTTTGATCTCTTCAATTTCTTGCGCGTGTCCATGTAATTCGATCAGCATCACAGCATTGGATGAATTTGTGTTCTGAGAATTGGGGGACAAAAGTCTTTCAAATAATTGTGATGAGATTATCTCCAATGTGGAAATTGGTAGACCGAGACCGATTAGGCTGCGGCTAAGAGAAAATAATTTGTCTTGTGCATCAGTCTCTAAGCGGAAAGCAGCACTTTGCTCTGGTTTGGCAAAGAGGCGCAAATAGGCAGCCAGTACAATTCCCAAAGTGGCGTGAGAGCCGATAAGCAATTTCGATAAATCGTAGCCGGTAACATTTTTTACAACGCGCCCACCAGTTTTGATTGTTTCTCCGTCCGCCAGTAAAACGTCCAGCCCAAGTACTAAATGTTTTGGACCACCAAAGCCATGTTCCAGAGTGCCACCGTCGCCTGCGTTGATGATTTCAGAAAGACTGGCACCAGGGGCACTGTGGCAAGGCCACCACTCATTAGTCTGGCTCAAAATTCGATCAAGCTCTTCTTTCTTGATACCTGCTTCCACCTTAATTACTTTGTCTTCGCTTGAATGTTCCAAGACGGATGCCAGCTTGCTTTGATCAAGAATGGTAATTGGTGATGATAAAGAAGCCGACTGAAATCGCGTGGGAATATAGAGAGGCAAACTAGGAACAATTGCCCGTGCTTCGCTGCCAGGCTTCTTCATCCAAGCAATTAGTTCTGCTTGTGATTGGCAAGATATGGTTTCGATATTGATGTCTAGAACCTTGGCACCCATTTAATTGTTGCTTCCAGCGGCATGCAATAGCAGGCGCTGCGTGTTAGTATCGGCAAGAGAAGTTTCGCCAAGAGAAATTTTAGCAAGTAAACTTCATATTAGTAAGTCATATCAGTAAGCAAGACATGCCGCCCATTAATAACAATCACAAAAGCCAAGACAAGAGAAACTTGATTGTCGTTTCCGGCTATTACGGATTTGGCAACCTCGGGGATGAGGCAATTCTCGAGGAATTATTGTCTGAGCTTGACGAGCTGGGTCTTCTTTCGTCCACAGTTGTTTTGTCCAATTCACCCAATCAAACGGCAAAGACATTTTCAGTCCGGACTTCCTCTCGCTGGGACTTTCTTGCCTTGGCAAATTTACTGAGACAAAGCCAGTTATTTATTTCTGGTGGTGGTGGCTTATTTCAAGATACAAAGTCGGCTGGCTCAGTAATTTATTATGCTTTGCAAATTGCTCTAGCCAAATTGCTTGGTGCCAAAGTGATGATTTATGCGCAAGGGCTTGGGCCTTTGCAACGTCAAATTTCGCAAGTTGTTTGCCGTCAAGCATTGAGCAAGGCTGAGGTCATTAGTTTGCGCGACGAAAGATCGCTTGAGATCGCAGGCAAGTGGCGACTTTCTGCTTGCCTGACAGAAGATCCGGTTTGGTGTCTTAAGCCAAGTGATTTGCCTGATGAAATAAAAGGTGAACTGGCTAGATTCTCGCAAGCCGGGCAAAAAAAATTGGTGGGCTTATCGCTCAGGCAATGGCGATTATTTGGCGCCAGGCAGCTTGAGGATTTAGTGCATGCCATGGCAAAGGCATTGCCAAAGGACACTCACGTTGTCCTTCTACCCTTGCAAAAAGAGTTTGACGAGCCATTGTTGAATCAGTTCAAATCAGCCTGGCAAGCCATTGGTCGTCAGGCTGATTTTGTTTCGACGCATTTGCTTTCTCGCCCCAGTCAGTGGCTCAGTTTGTTTTCCTCTTTGGATTTTTTGATTGCCATGCGCTTGCATGCTCTGCTCATGGCAGTAAAGTCTGGTGTGCCAGCAGTTGGCATCAACTATGATCCCAAGGTTGCCAGTTTGCTTGCCCGCTTCCAGCAGCCCATGTTAAATCTTGGCAATGAGGAAAGCCAGATAAATTGGACAAATACGCTGGAGAAAGCCATTGCTGGTGCCATTGAGCTTGCAACAGCGGCTAAGCAAGGCTCTCAAAAGGCCAAAGATCAAGCTTGCCAGAACTTTGACCTGCTCGCTAAGATCTTGGCAGCACAAAAGAGCTCCTGACATGATGTCTACGTTGTCTTGCACATTGAAATCACGGCAAAACGTTTTAGGTTATCCGGTTGACACGGTCGATTTGACTCGTGCCACGGAAGTGATTGAGCAGGCCTGGGCCGATGGCAAGCCCATGCATGTGGTTACCCTCAATGCGGAGATGGTAATTACGGCGCAAAAAAATTGTGAATTGGATCGCATCATTCGTCGCGCACATTTAATTGTGCCGGATGGTGCAGGCGTTGTCTGGGCATTGGCTTTGGCCGGCAATAAAGTCCAGCGTTTACCGGGAATTGATTTAGCCTGGCAGGCCGTTGCCAGTGCGGCTAAGACCAAGCGTAAAGTGGCTTTGATTGGTGGCAAGCAAGAGTTGCTTGCCCAAGTGCAGAAAAATCTGGAGACGGCTCATCCGGGCTTGCAAATTGTTGCTTGTCAGGATGGCTATTTCGGCTCCGATCAAGAAGCCGAAATCGTTGATGCAATTTCCGAAAAAGAGCCGGATTTGATCTTGGTAGCTTTGGGTGTACCTAAGCAAGAATATTTTATTGACCGCTTTGCTGCCAGCCATTTTGCTAAGAGTGTTTCCATTGGTGTTGGTGGCAGTTTTGATGTTTGGTCGGGAGTGAAAAAGCGCGCGCCGATAATTTGGCAAAAGCTCAATTTGGAATGGTTGTATCGCCTGCTTTGTGAACCGTGGCGTGCTCAACGCATGGCATCATCGTTGCCAAATTTTGCTCTGCAAGTGCTGTGGCATCAACTTCTGGGAAAAAACAAAATGGCATGCAACAACACAGATGATGCCTCCTCTGAGACAAGTGGTCAGAAGTAATGTTTCTTGAAGGCCAAGTCGAGCCAAGTTTTGCCAAGTTACTTTCCCTCAAACAGCTTGCTCATTTGGGTGATGCGGTTTTTGATTTATTCGAGCGTGAGCGGCAAGTCCAGGCAGTGCACTCGGCCAAGCAGATGCACAAAGAGGTAGTTTTGCGAGTCTCGGCCATTTCGCAGGCAGATCTCTTGGATTCACTGGCTCCGCGATTGTCCGAGGAAGAAGCAGACATTGTTCGTCGGGCTCGCAATATGAAGGCATCCGGGCGAAAGAAGGCAGGGCAAGGCCTGGCTCGTAAATCGACGGCTTTTGAGGCTTTGCTGGGCTATCTTTACCTGACAGATTCGGCACGCCTTAAGGAAATTCTTGCATTTACTGCAAATTAGGCGCTCCATCGTCGCTTACGGCTCCTCCTCCGCGCGATGAGGCGCTTCACTTCGCATTGCTCCTCGCAATGCTGCGCTTCGCTAGGGAAAGTATTTTTATGGAGCCAAATCTTAAGGATAAGTTGTAATGTAATAGTCTTGTTTCTTCTAATGCTAACTTAGCATTGGAGGGGCCTTGCAAGGCTCTACTGATGATACTTTCCAGAAATTGCGAGCAAAGTTGACGATTAAACCACAAGATATTTATCGTAGCTTCTTGCAGTACTCCGCTGATGGCGTTTTGGTCAGCGAGGCAAGCGGGGCAATTGTCGCTTGTAATCCAGCCTTTGCTCGCCTTTGCTCAGAGAATCCTGAGGCAATTGTCGGTCGCCACTTGTCGACAATTTTGGATTGTGGTTGTGTGAATGGTGATCCGAACGATGGCGAGAAATTGCTCTTGTCGACGGATGAAAATTTAAATGTACATGCCGGCACCGTGGTTAGCACGAATGGCATGGATCTGTCTTTTCCTATTTCGCATTCGCCGATCAAGACCGATGATGGCGGAGAAAGTGGTTTTCTCACTGTTGTTTATATCATTCAAGCCAGTTCGGTTCAGCAAGCGCAAACAGAATTCGTTTCCACTGTCAGCCATGAGTTGCGTACGCCGCTCACTAGTATCAAGGGCTTTGCCGATACTATTTTGCGTGCTGGCGAAAGACTAGAGGCCGGGCAACAAAAGCGTTACGTTGGCATCATCAAAGATCAAGCTGATCGTTTGACACGTTTGGTGGAAGATTTGCTGGCTGTTTCCCGTTTGGAATCGCGCAAATTGCAAATGACGATTCGGGCGATTGATTTGAACGATGCTGTGCAGCGGGTTTGTCGCAACCTGATGGAGAAGACCCGCAATCACAAGATTGTCACCAAAATTCCGCAAGGCTTGCCACCGGTTTGGGCGGATGCGGATCGGCTTGAACAGATCTTGACCAATTTAGTGGACAATGCGATCAAATATTCTCCAGCTGGTACCACCGTTACCATTGCCGCCCGTGAAGTAATTGCTCGTGAGACGCAAGAGAATCCGGAAATGGTGGAAATTGCCGTCACCGATCAAGGTGGTGGCATAACGCCTGAAAATATCAATCAGATTTTCAACAAATTCACTCTCTTGGATAATCCGCTCTCGCGGGCAACCGAAGGTACCGGTCTTGGTTTGTATATAACGCGTTCCTTGGTGCTGGCGCTTGGTGGCACTATCAACGTGGTGAGTGAGCCCGGAGAAACAACCTTTGTTGTGCTTCTGCCGCAAGCTACTTTGGAAAAGCAAGCCGCACGAGGCAGAGGATAAACCATGATTCTGCCAAAACCAGTTATTTTGATTATTCACCAGACGCGGCAAGCAGCAGCTTATGCCAGTGTGCTGGAAAAGACTGGTGCTAAAGTGCATGCAGCCACTTCTTTTGAAGAAGCAAATGAGCTTTTGTCTTTCCTCAGCCCGGATTTGGTTTTGTTGGCTGCGCATTTACCAGATGGTGATGGCAGGCTGTATTGCCAACAAATCCGTGCCACTTTATTGCATCCGCGGCCGGTGCTTGTGCTCTTGCATGAAGGTGATGATGTGAATGAGAGGATTAAGTCATTCCGTTTTGGAGCAGACGATGTGCTTGCCGATCCGATAGATAAAAACGAATTGGCAATCAGAATTTTGGCTCACTTGCGCAGGCGTCAAGAAGAGCTTTCCAACCGGCTGACTCAATTACCGGGACCGAGCGTTATTCGGCGAATGCTTGAGCAATGTTTGGTATCAGAAAGGCCGTGGGCAGCTCTTTCGGTTGACTTAAATAATTTGCGTGTTTATAACGACACTTATGGCGACATCGCCGGTGATCAGCTGATTAAGGCACTGGGGGCAATTCTCTGTGACACGGCCTCCGACAACGATTTTGTTGGCCATGTGCAATCGGATGATTTCTTGATGATTGTTGATTTGGAATCGGCTGAGGCAAAGGCCGATTCTATTTGTCGCAAGTTTGATGCCATATCCAAACGTTTTTATCCTCCTGAGGATTTGGCACGTGGTTATTTGGTGGCAGCCGGACGTGGGGGTATTGCCCGTCGCGTACCGTTGATTTCCATTGCCATTGGTATTGTTTCCAGTGCCACCACTTCATCGACACGGAGATTCCCGAGCTATGTCGATGTGTTAACGGCGTCTGATGACTTTCGCTTGGCGGCAAAGACGCGTTCTGGCTCAAGCTGGGTTTGTGACTATATGTTGACGCCGGAACAAATTCATAGCTGTGATTATCGCTCAAGAATTCTTGTCGTTGAGCCGGATGGTGCCATGGCATGTTTGCTTGAGGAAAACTTGGCGCTTGAAGGCTATGTTGTGCAAGTGACAAATTCTGCTGATGATGCTTTGGACATTGCTCGCAGTCAGCCGCATCCGGATTTGATTTTGCTTGAGTCCAATTTAGCAGACAGGCAAATGGATGGTTGGAACTTGTGCCGCACGCTCAAGGAAGACCAAGACTTGCGCGAGATTTGGGTAGTGATGGCAACTGCCCATCCGGATCAGTCGCTTGCCTTGGAAGCTGGTGCTGATCTTTATTTGCCTAAGCCTTTTGATATCCCATCGCTCTTGAAAGAACTTTCCGTTCTCTTGCGCAATGAATTTGCGAAGCGCTAAGTGATAACCGTTATCCTGTAGGGGCGGGGTCTCCCCGCCCTCTATCGCGCGCGGAAGGATCGACTAAGATGACGATGGTTGTAGTCCGAGATCTTTTAGTATCCAGTCGACAGCAGAAACTATGTTGTCGCAAACGAAATCTGGCTCTACCCGCCACTGATATGTGCCGGCTTGCACTTGTTCGCCGTAGCCGGTGAGCACCAGTATGCCTTTGCCGCCGATATTTTTTGCTAGTTCCACATCTGTGGATTTGTCCCCGATAACGTACGCGCGTTTTGCGTCCCATTCCGGATGCTCGGCGAGTGCTTGCTCGACCATGCCTGGTTTTGGTTTGCGGCAATTGCAGTCGATAGCCAAGGGACTGTCTGATATATCGGCCAGATGAGGGCAATAGTAAACAGCATCCAAACGGGCTCCGGACTTGGCCAGAAGCATCGTCAGCCTTTGATTGAGGTCTTTAATATGGTCTTCCGAATAATAGCCACGTGCCGCACCAGTTTGGTTTGTGGTCAAGACAGCGGCAATTTCATTTCGATTCAGGGTTTGGACAGCTTTATCTGCCCCTTCAATCAAAACCAAATCGTTCAAGTTGGAAATATAACCAACTTCCTTGTTTAGGGTGCCATCGCGATCGAGAAAGACAACTGGGCGTGAATTCGTCTGATTGAGAGTCATGCAGGAATTTTATCAGACGGGGCTTCTGAGAGGCGACGAGTGGATCTAATCTTGATCTTATTGTCATCAATGAAAAAGGTGTTAGGATGGAAAAAGGTTTTCCCTTGACGTGGTACGTACATGAGATTGCACGACCAAAATGCATCTTTCCGTTTTAACCAATCGGGACTGAAGAAGTTTCTCGGTGATTTGGAATGCGATGTAATGGAGTTGGTTTGGAAGAAGTGCGCGCACGGGCAAGCAACCGTGATTGTGCGTGACATATATGAGCCATTGCATAAAAGCCGCGGCATTGCCTACACTACGGTAATGACAACCATGGTGCGGCTGGCGGAAAAAGGAATTTTAAAAATTGTCGACAAGGCGGGACTGGCAAATTGTTATGCGCCAGCGCAGCCACGCAAGGAATTCATTCGTAAGAACGTTGCCTGGGTATTGGATACGTTTTTGAAAGAGTATCCAGATGACGCCGCCGAATATTTGGCGAATCGCAAATCGGGCAGTCGTACGGCAAAGAGATCTAGATAGTCTTTGTTTATCTGAATAGATTATCTGGATGGGAAATTGTCCAGGTAAGCTTTTGTATTGGCGCGAAATGCATTTGGTCATGTGAAAAAAACGGCTGGACATTTGTCCAGCCGTTTTGCATTTGTTACCAGTTGATTGACTGAATTAGTCGCTATCTGGAATCGGTGCGTTGCCAGGTTGGATACCAGGTATCTTCTGGTTGCGTTCGCTACGTCCCGATGTGTTGTAGCGCTCATCAACAATGGTTGGTTCGACTTGCAACATATTGGTGTCGCGTGGTCCTTCCACCTTGCTGATTTCTTCTGGCAGCTTCATCTGTCCTGGTGCACCCGGTAGGATGATTTCCGGTCTGACTGCCACCACAAGTTCGCTTTCATTCTTGTTGAATGCTTTTGAACGGTAGAGGGCACCAAGTACTGGGATTTCACCGAGTAACGGGGTCTTGTTCACTTCACGACCGGAGTTGGCTGTGACTAAACCGGAGATGTAGAGCTCTTGTCCTGGTCTCATTTCCACAATTGTCTGAGTCTTTCTGACTGTGAATCCAGGAATTGCGCTGTTGTCTCCACCGAGAATTCTCAAGGAGTTTGCTTGTGAAAGCAGACGCTCTTCAGGTGAGACTTCCAAGTTGATTGCACCATTTTCCATCAGTACCGGAATCATGTTCAGTCTCAAACCGAATGGTTCAAACACAACTGATTGTTGCGATGTACCAGCGGTGGCGATTGATTGGAGAATTGGGATTTCTCCGCCAGCCAGGAACGCAGCGCGCTCGCCAGACATGGTAACCAAGGTTGGCTCGGCTAAGACTCTGGCACGTGAGTGCGTGATGATACCTTGCATGGTCGGATTAAGTGACCAACGGCTGTTGGCGTTCTTAGCAAAGTTGGAGAATGCCGTAAACGCGTTAGCTAAGTTGGCTGGACTAAACACAGCACCGGCTGGTGAACCAAGCAATGTTGCTTGTCCCAGAAGCGCAGATGGAGCGCCGTTCAATACGGCTTGACCGAGCGAGGCGATCGCCGATGAAGGCGAGAAGTTCACAGGCGAACTGACGGCACCATAGTTGATCAACTTTTGAGGAATTGATTGAACCAGCGCTCCGACTTGACCACTGGTAGTCCCGAAGGTTGGCACTGCAAATCCACCAGTATTGATGGCATTCGGCCATGGGAATGGAGAGCCGACAGGCATGTTGAATCCGCTATCAAGGGTAAATGGATTGAATGTGCCGTTTCCATTGATGGTGTTAACCACTGGGACTGACTGTTCCCAAATTTGTTGTCCAACACCTTGCGTACCGCTCAAACCTGGATTGGAGTAAAGCGATGTTGTGGTGCTGTTGGTGCCACTGGTTCCGGCGCCGCCTATGGCAAACGAGAAGTTTTGACTGGTCATTGCCAAACCAAGTTGCACGCCAAGCTCGCGTACGGCTGCTGTATTCATTTCCATGAATGTGCAGTGCAGAACGATAAGTGGATTCTTGCGCACCCGGACCAAGCTGGTGACGCGACCGCCATCGGAGACGATGACTTGAGCTTTACCAACATTGTTATTCAGGTTAGAGAAGAATGTGTACTTGTCGACTTGGGCTAACTGGGCAAGTCCAGAAGTTGCACCGCCGCCACCGCCACCACCGGAAGATCCTCCACCGGCTGAGCTCTTCTCACCCAGTGATTTGTCGAGCAAGCGGTTGACTGCTGCGAGGATCTGCATGCCGCGATCGTCCATGAAAGCGTTGGCAGCACTAAATGATCTCAAAACCGATTCCGGGTGATCGACATCGCCTAATAGTAGTACGCGATCTGAACCACCGACAGAGAAGGCCTTAACGATGATACGTGGATCTATTTCCCGCAAAGTGGCTTGCAATTGTGAATAATCGCGTGAAACTTTTACGTCGATGGCGCTGGAGTTTCCGGAATCATCCCAAACTACAAGGGTTGTCGTTCCTGGCGCCTTGCCAAGAAGCATGAGTTCATGCTCGGACATCACGACTGCATCGGCAGATGCCGGATCGCTTATAGATGTACGGACAATTTTGTTTCTCAACTTAAATGTACGGGATTGTCCGACTTTAAGTTCGAGCACATTGCTTGGTTTGAATTCTTCAAGCTCAATTGCGCCTGATACCACGGGTGGTATCGGGGTTGCTGTTGTGCCTGCTTGATCGCCTTGAGCAACAATTTGATCTGGCGACAGCTGAGCGACAAATTTGTTGTTTGCCGAATCTGTCTTTGTGCTATCACCGCTATCGGCTGGGACTGAGGCATCCGAGACGACCGGGGCTTGTGATACGGCAGAAGATCCGTCAGTTACTGATGAATCATTCGTTTCGCTCATTGCCACAAGTGTCGGAGACTCGGTCTGTGACACCTGAACGTCGGCATTGACAGAATCAATTGATAAGGCAGGGTGAATAGTAAGTGCAGCCGCTGGCATCTGCAGATCAGACGACTGCTTATTCTTGCCTGAGAAGAAAAGCATCTCCTGTCCGCTTATCCCGCCGGTGGCAATGCTGTGTGCATTATAAGGTGCGAGACTTGCAGTCTTTTTGTGAGCCGGCGTTTTGACGGCAACTTTGGCAGTGACCGCTTTGGCTTTGCCAGCAAGTGCAGAGCTTGCCTTATTGGCTGCTGCCGACTCGGTTCCTGTTGAGACAGTGTGCCAGCTAGACGGCATCACCGGTTCTGCGAGCATGGGAACTAAGTTGGCCTGCAGTAGTGCCAAAGACACACTCAGAGCTAAGCACAACTGGGGCTTTTTCATTTTATTTTCCTCTCTCCTAGCCTCTATCACCAAAGGCACCAAGTTATTGGGTTATCTACACGATGGGCGAACGATTCGTATCTACTACTTACTAATTAAGGCAACAAAAATCCAGGTCTTGAGCTAGAGAAATCTCCTTCAAGGAGATCCCCAAGGGACTGGAAGTCCCCTTCGATCGTGATCCTGAGATCGTTGACCCTTTCTAGCTAGACCTGGCTTACCAAAAGTATATTCAGTAGCAGTCTAAATTGACCGATAACCATATTTGGTGACAGTATGAATTACCGCCAAGTCATTGTCAATCAACTATCTAAAATTTTTGGCGATTTTTTTCAAATTTCATGAAATTCGACTGATACCACATTAGGTATCACATTATCTGTCGCATAAAATTGCAAGTGCCACCACTTGTGGTGACAACAAACTGAAGTCGTTGCCTTATCATATCTTGGCGAAACGCACTAAGGCGCTGCGTTTGCTGTTCTATTTTCTCGGTAGCTTTAATATTACATAGATAAGTGGTGTCATATACGCACCACTTTTTTCGTCAGGCACGATTGATTATCAGACCTCGATTGTCGTCGGCATCTACATATATAAAGGAGGAGACAATCCGATTGTCAGCCTGTCAAGATAGGAAGCCCCCGTATTCAAGCTCGCGAGGTTGCAACGTGCTTGAGGAAATTTATGGCTGAACTCAGCCGCTTATGGCGGTTTTCGGCATTTCCCCTGAGCATTTTATGGTATATTCTCATCTAATCAGCCTGAAAGGGCGGAATTTTTGTTGGCACTTGGGCTTGCGGCCTTGGTGTCAAGAGAATGACCAAATTCTGGGATAGCTTTTGCAACAAGCCTCTTGAACGAGATGCTTAGCTGGGTGATATTTAAATGAACATATCGGCCGATCACAAAGAGATGGATGCAGTGACTGACAACCTCGCTGGTTTGGAAAGAGTTTTGGTGGTGGATGACGAGGCTTCGATTCGCCGCATTCTTGAAACACGATTGAAGATGGCCGGCTATAACGTGGCAGTGGCAGCGGATGGTCAAGAAGCGCTCGAGCAATTCAATGCCTTTCAACCTGACTTGGTAATTTTGGATGTAATGCTTCCCAAGATGGATGGCTATGAAGTCTGTCGCGAGATTCGCAAGACCTCCGATTGCCCAATAATTATGCTGACTGCGGTTGCTGATGTTTCCAATCGCATTCAAGGTTTGGAAATTGGTGCTGATGATTATGTTGTCAAGCCATTTTCCCCAAGCGAACTGGAAGCCAGAATCAAAGCGGTTCTCAGGCGCACAGTTGAACGCCAGCAAGATCCGGCTCAATCCAAGAGCACAAATGTAATTAGCATCGGCGCACTCAAGATCGACTTGAACAAGCGTCAAGTAATCAGAAAGAATGAGCGAATTCGTTTGACCGGCATGGAATTTAGTTTGCTCGAATTGCTAGTGACAAATTCCGGCAAGCCTTATTCGCGCTCGGAAATCCTCCAACAAGTCTGGGCTTATCCGCCAGATCATCGAATCGACACCCGCGTTGTCGACGTACACATAAGTAGACTGCGCTCGAAGCTCGAGGAAGATTCATCGAATCCCGATCTGATCCTCACCGCCCGCGGCATCGGCTACATGTTCCAAAAAATCAGCTAGAAACTTTCATAGCTAGAAACAAATCACAGCGAAACGCGGCACTGCGAGGAGCAGTGCGAAGTGGAGCGTCTTAACGCGCGGAGGAACCGTCAGGTGACGGAGCGCTTACAAATGTAGCAACGATCAACAGCGAAGCGCAGCATTGCGAGGAGCAATGCGGAGTAAAGCGTCTTGACGCGCGGAGAAGCAGATGCTTCGCATCTGCGCCGGAGCGCTTATATTAAGTCCCGACCTTCCAGGACGACAAATACTTTTGCATCTCTGGGGTCAAGACATCAATCTTGATGCCCATCGACTTGAGTTTGAGAGTGGCAATTTCTTGATCGACGGATGCTGGCAGAACGTGCACACCGCCTTTGATCTTTCCTTTGTTGGTGGCAAGATGTTCAAGCGCCAATGCTTGGTTGGCAAAGCTCATATCCATAACCGATGCCGGATGTCCTTCGGCTGCGGAAAGATTGACCAATCTTCCTTCGGCTAAAACATAAATGCGATTGCCGTTCGGTAAAGTGTACTCTTCCGTGAACGCTCTGATTTCGCGTTTGGACTTGGCGATTTTGCTCAGGGCTTCCAAATTCAATTCCAGATCGAAGTGTCCGGAGTTGCAGACGATAGAGCCGTCCTTCATGCTCTCAAAGTGTGCTTTGTCAATCACGTGGCGGTTGCCTGTGACGGTGACGAATATGTCGCCGATGGCTGCAGCTTCAGCGATTGGCATGACGCGGAATCCGTCCATCACTGCTTCAATGGCGCGGATCGGATCTACTTCGGTGACGATCACATTTGCGCCAAGTCCCTTAGCGCGCATGGCACAGCCTTTGCCGCACCAGCCGTAGCCGAGGACTACAACATTTCTGCCTGCCACCAAACGGTTGGTGGCGCGGATGATACCATCCAAAGTCGATTGTCCTGTGCCATAGCGGTTGTCGAACAAATGCTTTGTTTGGGCATCGTTTACTGCAATGGCTGGGAACGATAGCTGTCCATCTTTTTCCATGGAAAGCAAACGATTGATCCCGGTGGTTGTCTCTTCTGTTGTACCGATGATTTCTTTGACTTGATTCGGTCTTTCTTGCAATAAAGTCGCAACCAAATCCGATCCGTCGTCCATGATCAAGTGTGGATTGTGATCCAAGGCGACATTGATGTGGCGATGATATGTAGCAACATCTTCGCCCTTGATGGCGTAAACGGAAATTCCGTGTTCTTCCACAAGCGCTGCTGCTACGTCGTCTTGAGTGGAAAGTGGATTGGAGGCAATCAGAACGCAGTCAGCACCGGCTGCCTTGAGTGTAATAGCCAAGTTGGCAGTTTCGGTTGTGACGTGGGCACAAGCAGAAAGTCTCATACCGGCGAGCGGTTTTGTTTTAGCAAATCTTTCGCGAATCTGACGTAAGACAGGCATGTCTTGCTCTGCCCAGCTAATTCTCTGTAGACCTTTAGCGGCTAGCTTGATGTCTTTGATTTCTGACTTTGGCATTGTCTTGTTACTCACGGCAAAAATTACCTCATTTATGGGCGCTCCGGCGCTTGCTTGATATGCACCACTTTGGCGGACAAATTATATGTTACAGAAAAGTTTGAGCAAGAGCCGCTTGGCAACTAAGTTTGAGCCAATGATGTCATTAGAACTTTGTTATAGCTTGGCAATTATAGAAATAACCTTGGTTATCAGTTACCCCATATTAAGTTTGCTTGACGACTGGCAAATCGCAGTAATAATTCTTGTCAAAGCTATTTTGGATTGAATGAGATAAGGAGTATTTGTTACAGAGTTAAAACTGATTCTTAAATATTTTGGTTTGCTTCAGCTTCCTGATAACTTACGGCTTTCCAAGGGAACAACCTAGGTAGCCAAGGGAAGCATCCCAAAGCTCAGGCTTAGACCTGGACCTCACGACCATGTAACTGCGGAGTAATTTGCAGGCGCACAACCCAAGGGACTCTACGAGTTAGCCGGGTACCGTAAGAGGACAAACCGATGGAATCCTTTAGTAAAGCAATCATTGCCTCTGTAATAACGCTTACTTGCGTGTGCTTCAATTGCCCGGCTCAGGCAGTCTTGTTGCACGGTTATCTTGAACGGGAAAGCGGACAGGAAGTTGCACCCGTGAATACCGACGACCAAGCGCGGGCTGAAATTTTGGCAGAGGCGGCGTCAAATCTTGATCAATCGCTCAAGCTTCATCAAGCAATCAGTCTTAATTCTGGCGTCGAGAGATCTTGCTTGCAAACTCAGGGCGCGCAAACTCAAGCTTTGCCGGCTCAAGCTGATGTCCCGCCACCGGCCAATTCTTTTCCTTATGCATACGTCGGTACATGGCGTTGCGTTTCAGAAGTAATTGATTCGCAAGTTGATTCAATTGAACAGGGCAAAAAGATTGTCTCCGATATTGTCTTTGCTGTCGGTCGTGATGGTCGAGTGGTGGCGCAATGGAATCAGCCCGGCTGGAGCCAGACTAATGCGCAAGTCACCACCTTCAACGCTCAGGAAGCAAAATTGGTGCGTACGAATTATTATGCAGATGCCGGCGCTGATGGTTGGTGGGCAGCGCGCTCATCTGATCAATTCAAACAAATATCCGCTGATCAAATGGTGGCACAAAGCTATGTCGACCAATACGTGGCTGGCGACTACAAAGGTCGCTATCACACCAAGTCCATGCTCTTCCGCGTATCAAAAGAGGCTCCGCGTGGCATAGCCTTGTCGGCTAACCCGTTAGCTAAATAGACCTGCGAATTTGCCGCAATATTATTTTGAAGTCAGAGCTTGTTTCTCGCCTTTGAACTGAGCGAATGCCAGGCGTCCCGGATAAACCGCTCGTCCTTGCAGTTCCTTTTCGATGCGCAAAAGCTGATTATATTTTGCTGTACGCTCCGAACGGCAAGGTGCTCCGGTTTTGATTTGTCCGCAGCCGGTTGCCACGGCCAAATCGGCAATAGTGGCATCTTCTGTTTCACCAGAGCGATGGCTCATTACTTGAGCATAACCAGATTTACGAGCCAACTCAATTGCATCCAATGTTTCTGTCAGCGTACCAATTTGATTTGGCTTGATCAAAATTGCATTGGCGACACCAGATTCGATACCACGGGCAAGTCGCGAGCAATTGGTCACGAATAGATCGTCGCCCACCAGTTGCATCTTCTGGCCGAGCTTATCGGTGATCAGCTTCCAGCCACCCCAATCTTCTTCTGCCAGTCCATCTTCGATGCTGACGATTGGATATCGTTTGGCCAGCTCTTCGTAGTATGCCACCATTTCTTCGCTCGTCAGTTCTCTTTTTTCTGTTGCCAAATTGTATTTGCCAGCAGAATAAAATTCACTGGCTGCCGGATCCAAGGCTAAGGCAATTTGTTCGCCAACCTTGAAGCCTGCCTTTTCAATTGCCTGGCAAATAAGTTCGAGTGCTTGATCGTTCGTTTTAAGAGACGGGGCAAATCCACCTTCGTCGCCTACTCCGGTCGACAAACCTTTGCTATGCAAATGCGATTTTAGTGTCTGATAAGTTTCAGCGCCCCAGCGCAAGGCTTCGGCAAATGACGGCGCGCCTAGTGGCACAATCATGAACTCTTGAAAGTCCACACCATCATCTGCATGTTTGCCACCATTGAGGATATTCATCATTGGTACAGGCAGCGTGCAAGCAGAAGCACCACCGACATAACTATAGAGTGGCAACTTCTGGGCCATGGCACTGGCTTTGGCGACAGCCAAACTAACTCCGAGCATGGCATTGGCACCAAGTGCGGATTTATTTTCTGTACCATCAAGTTTGATCAATTCGCTGTCGATAGTTTTTTGTTCGCTGGCATCCATGCCAATCAAAGCGGAGGCGATTTTTGTGTTTACATTGTTACAAGCACCCTGCACACTTTTGCCTAAGTACCGTTTGTCCTTTGTATCCCTGAGCTCATGAGCCTCGAAGCTCCCTGTTGATGCTCCCGAAGGGACGGCTGCTTGACCCCAGTCACCAGATTTAAGGATGACTTTTACTTCAACTGTAGGATTCCCTCGCGAATCTAGTATTTCTATTGCGGATATACTTTGGATATTTGTCATAGTGCTCACAGCCTCTCAAAGCTACTCTTTAAGGCAATTTGGAAATTTTTGCCTAAACGTTCTAATAATGGCCTTTACTTGCCGAATGTTCCAGTATAATTTTTTAAGTTGGTTTTAACCGACCGACAATTAGTGGAATCAAAGGTGCGTCAAACTAGCTGCACCGCAAAGAACCTAGAAACGCTGGTTCAAGATGGGCAAATCTTCAGGTGGGAGTTTCCAGGCTATCCAGGAATACTTCCGTAGACAGTCTTGTCGATTTTGCCTCAATTCCTTTACCGCCGAAGGTATTCAACTTTTGCGGGAGGAACCAGGCATGTTGGTTGTGAAAGTGGGTTGTTCGAATTGTGGCAAGCCGCTGGGTGTAGCTATAGTCGGGACGAATACGGTTTTGCATGATGCGCGCGCGGACTTTCCTGGCGATTGGACGAAAAAAGATATTAAGCGTCTGGCTGACATGCCTAAGATAACTTACGACGATGTTTTGTCGGCGCATCAGTTTTTCGAAGATTTGGGAGCTGATTGGTCTAAGCATCTTTGCCGGACGAAAAGGCGCAACGCCAGCTAACTGACGCGGGTCTGGCGATCTATGCGGCATTCTGGGCGGCATTCTGTGCGAGAATGTAGGCATGCTAGGCAAAGAAGTCGTTCTAGTACCGCGCCCGATCAAGACCAAGCCGCAAATAAGCGTGGCTTGGGCGTTTCCTAACAGCTACGAAATTGGCATGGCAAGCTTGGGATACCAGCTTGTTTGGTGGCTATTGGAACAAGATCTTGATTTGGACGTTAGCCGCGTATTTACCAATTGTGCTGAGAGCAATTGGCAGGAAAGCGAGCTCGTTGGTTTTACGCTTTCTTGGGAATTGGATTTCATCAATGTTTTGAGCATCCTGAAAAAATGCGCCGTCAGTCCACTTTCGTCCGACCGAACTGATACCTGCCCAATTGTTTTCGGTGGCGGACCGGCACTGGCTGCTAACCCGGAAACCTTTGCGGATATTTTTGATTTAGTACTTTTAGGTGATGCCGAAGCCGTGATACCAGATTTTCTGGCTGCCTGGAAAGAGATTCGCCAGATAACTTCTCGGCAAGAAAAACTTTTGCGCTTAAGCCAGATCCCCGGCATTTATGTGCCGTCGCTGTATCAATACAAGTTGGTATCAAATAAGGGACCAATCGAATCGGTTAACCCCGTAACTGATGGACCACCGGCAAAGCCGACAAAGCGTGTTTTTGATCCACCGGCGGATTACGCCGCACATACTTTGATCTTGGCACCAGAATCAACATGGGCGAATTTGTTTTGTATTGAAGTTGTCCGCTCGTGTCCGCAAGAGTGTCGATTTTGTTTAGCCAGTTTTTTGACCCGTCCTTTTCGAGCCTCATCGGTGGAAACACTTTTGCAGAAAATCGATTTAGGTTTGGCTCATACGAAAAAAATTGGTCTGCTTGGACCATCTGTTACAGAGCATCCAAAATTTGATCAATTGGCCGAAGGTCTAATGGCACGTCCTGACACGGATATTTCCATTGCCTCTGTGCGTGTGGACTCTTTAAACGCCACCATATTAAATATGCTGCATACGCTTGGACAAAAGTCCGTAACAATGGCAATTGAGTCTGGCTCCGAACGCTTGCGGACGATTATGAAGAAGAACTTGAAAGAAGAGCAAATTTGGCAAGCCGTTGATTTGATTGATAAGACAGGTTTGAGCGGCCTGAAGTTTTACGGCATCGTTGGTTTGCCGGAAGAGGAAGATGCGGACTTGCAAGAAACCGTACGTCTTTTGACTCAATTGAAAAAGCAGTACAAAAGATTGCACCATGTTTTTGGTGTAAGTTCTTTTGTACCAAAAGCTCAAACGCCATTTCAATGGGCTGGTCGCGATCGTAAATCCGGTGAAAAATTAGAATACGTTCGCAAGAACTTGGCGAAACTTGGTATTGAAGTAAGACCGGAGTCGCACAATTGGAGCGATATCCAAGCTTTGCTTTCACGTGGTGACAGGCGATTGACACCACTTCTATTGCAAATTGCAGACGGTAAGGGTAACGTCGGTGCTTGGCGGCAAGCGCTGAGGAATATGCCAGAAAATTGTCCGGACGCAGATTATTACATCTATCGCAATATCCCCTATGAAGAAACTCTGCCTTGGTCCCATTTAGTGGACGAGCCGAAGGCCGGCATGTTGTTAAAACACAGTCATACTGCCGAACAATTGGCAGGCGAGATTCCGGTCAAATTAGCTGACCGTAAATAGTCTCACGTCAAATTGTTTCGCGAAGACCTGAGCGAATTGAGCGGCGAATGGCTTCTATGACACGTATTTGTTTGGCTGCATCTTCTAAGCCAAAACGTGGTGGCTGATTGTTAATTACTGATTGCGAGAAATGCTCAAACTGCAAAACGTAGTGATTTGCTTTTGGCATTTGATGTGGCTCGTCATTGATAAACACTGTAGCAACTTCGTCAGGTTGCCAGGCCTTGGGCAGATAAATTCTGCCTTTTTCTCCGACAATTTCTAAGTCTGTTCTGTAGGGTAAATCGAAGGCGCAATCAATTAGTGCTTTGCCTTGCTTGAATTCAAAAATTGCTTCTGCGCTTAATTCCACTTTTGCTTGTGGATGGAGCGAGCCTGTAGCATAAATGGCAACTGGCTCATCGGCAAAGTAATAACGAGCTGCCGATGTGGGATAAGCCCCGACATCGAGCAAACAACCGCCACCTTGGTTTTCTTGCCAGCGGACATTGTCCTTGTCTTCTAGCGTGAAAGTAAACGCGCCGCGAATCAGGCGGATTTTGCCAATGGCACCATCGGCAATGGCACGTTTGGTGAATTCATGTTGAGGATGGAAGCGCCACATAAAAGCTTCCATTACTTTGCATGTGGTGCCAGAGATAACTTTTGCTACGTCTTGCACTTCTTGCGAGCTGACCACAAATGGCTTTTCACAAAGCACATGTTTGCCTTGCTTGAGAGCGGCAATTGTCCATTCGGAGTGCATGCCATTTGGTAGGGGATTGTAAATGACGTCAATATCCGGATCGGCTAAGAGTTCCTCATAGCTTGCATAAGCCTTTGGGATTTTAAATTCATCGGCAAATTCTTTGGCCTTTTGGCTTTGGCGGCTAGCAACAGCCGAGACTTCAACGGATGCAGTTTGCAGCATGGCAGGAATGGCTCGCCGTCTAGCAAATGCCGCACAACCAATAATTCCCCAACGTGTTTTTTGTTTCGTCATCAATCACTCACGGTCTTTTTGAGTTTGGCTTTCAGTGATTTGAATTTTTTGACCCTGATCCGAAATGGTAGATGAGCCAAAGCCGGAAATTTTTACCGGCTCGAATGCATCAGCGTTATCAATGCCAAAATAAGGCTCCTGGCGAAAGCCAGCGGAGCCGGCAATAAAATTGGCCGGAAAAGATTCGCAAGTTGTATTTAACTCGCGTACATTGGCATTATAAAAACGACGTGCTTGTGAAATGCGTGTTTCGGTGTCGCCCAATTCTTGCTGGAGTTGTTGAAAGTTTTGATTGGCTTTCAAGTCAGGATAGGCTTCACTCAAGGCAAAAACCTGCTTGAGCGCGGAAGAAAGTGCTGAGTTTGCTTGCTCTGCCGATTGTGGTGTCGATACTTGTGTCACGGCCGAGTTTCTGGCTTTGATCACTTGCTCAAGCGTATCTCGCTCGTGACTGGCATAACCTTTAACCACTTCCACCAAATTAGGAATCAAATCGAAACGGCGGCGTAACTCGGTTTCAATTGCAGACCAGCTTTCGCGCACGTTTTGGCGCAGCCTGACCAAGCGATTGTATATCGTAATGTAAAAGAAGATGAAAAGGGCGACAATGACAAGTACGCCAATCAGAAATTCCATGTTCCAATCCCTCGCTGAAATTGTCACTCTAATCTAAACAGACTCTCAATTATACCTGCACGTCCGGCTATAATTCCTACATGTTAAGAGTAAGCAGTAGTCAATCTATTTCGAAAAGCGCTGGCATGCTTTTGCTTGCGGCAATGCTTTCTCTTGTATGCAGTGTGCCGGCATTGGCTGAAGTCATTCGTGACTTTGATGTCTCGGTTAAATTAGAACGCGACTGTTCTCTTGACGTCACTGAAAATATTACCGTTGATTTCGAGGACAGCCAGCGCCATGGAATCTATCGCATGATTCCGGTGCGTTTTGAGCGTTATGGTAATGCTTACTCGACGCCTCTCAAGATCTTAAGTGTTACCGATGAGCTGGGAAACAAACGCCCATACAACGAAACTCATCAAGGCGATGACATCAATATCAAAATTGGCGATCCAGATACTCTTGTCACCGGCATCAACAAATACCGCATTCATTATGTAGTGCGTCGAGCCGTGAACTTTTTTGCTGGAGCCCCAGAAGTATATTGGAATGCTACTGGCAATCAATGGCCTTATCCAATTGAAAAGGCCGAAGTACGGTTTTATCCGCCTGAAGGCGTCAGCTTAGGTGACGTCAAGGCAACTTGCTATATCGGTGTACAAGGCTCACACGAAAATGGCAAGACAGAGCAGAAAGGCGATCATATTCTTTATTTCGCCACTAATTTGGAAGCAGGCAGCGGTATCACCATTGTCGCTGGTCTTCCTCAAGGCAGTGTGATTCGGCCTTCTGTCTGGCAGGAATTTCTCGCATGGCTTTCTGATTGGTGGCCGCTGATAGTTCTGCCTCTCTGTGCCTCCACTTTCATGTGGCAATGCTTCCATGGTGCTCGAGATCCGAAACAACAAGCAATATCAGTTGAGTGGAATCCACCAAAGGACTTAAGTCCAGCCGAAGTCGGGACGCTGACAGATCAAAGTTGCGACATGAAAGACATTGTTGCGACGCTTATAGATCTTGCTGCGCGTGGTTATCTGAAAATCAAAGAAGTGCCGGTTAATGGATTTCTCTTCTTTTCGAGTAAAGACTATTTGTTTATCCGGAGCGAAAAACCGGCTAGCGGTCTAAAATCGCACGAATACTTATTCCTAAATGGCTTGTTTGACTACAATAAGCAAGAGATGCATCTGTCCGATTTGAAATACAAGTTTTATACGCACTTGCCGAGCATTCGTGATGGAATCTATAACTCGCTTGCCTCGGGCAAGTATTTCAGAGAAAATCCTGCGAGCGTGCGCCACTGTTACCGATTCGCCGCATTTGCTTTGGCCGTGATTGGCATTTTTGTTGCAATTAAGACGAGCACATCGTGGGGTTTTGGCGCTCTTGTATCGGCAATAATTATCTATTTTTCCT
Organism: Candidatus Obscuribacterales bacterium; assembly: GCA_020050685.1. Lineage (GTDB taxonomy): Bacteria > Cyanobacteriota > Vampirovibrionia > Obscuribacterales > Obscuribacteraceae > JAGVKG01. Next base: position 24,859 of record JAGVKG010000035.1, read on the forward strand.
CCGGACAAATGGCAGCACGCACGGCTAATGGCTGGAAAGCTATGTATGAGTGTCTTGGTTTTCAACGCTTTGTGAAGATGGCAGAAGCGGATCGGATTCGGGTTTTGGCTAAAGATGATCCGACTATTTTTGGCAGACTTTTAGCGTATGCCATGGTTCTTGGTGTGGCTGATGAATGGGCAACAAAATTCCAGGATCTACTTACACATCCGCCTGATTGGTATGAACCAATTGGTATGGGGCCAAATTACCATTTCTATCCTAATGTGTTTGTCAACGACTTAGGCAGCGGTATGAATACTATGGGTAATACTTTTGCATCGACACCCCCATCATCATCGTCTAGTGGTGGCGGCGGAGGCTTCAGTGGATTTTCTGGAGGATTCTCCGGCGGAGGCTTTGGTGGTGGCGGCGGTGGATCTTGGTAGACGCAGAACTACCGAGCGGGCAAATACGCCGAGTTGCTCTGGAACTCTTTGTCCTTAGCATTGTTTCGCTTTTTCTAGAGCTTTTGATTATTCGCTGGATGTCGTCTGATTTCCGTGCCTTCACAGTTTTCCGCACATTCCCGCTTATTGCTTGCTTCGTTGGACTTGGCGTAGGATTTGCGTTAGAGAAAGATGAGCATTTCAAGTTGACACCATATTGGTTGCTCTTGTTTGTCCTAACCATGAAGTTGTGCGACTTAGCTAACGTTGGATTCTGGAGTTTCCCAGCGGCTTCTGTTTTTCAGTGGCAAACTCTGACCATGCCTTTGCAATCGTGGCCTTATGTCTTAGCCTTTTGTTTTATGATCGTGGTTGTCTTAGCCATTCCGTTTTTCATTTGTGTCTGTCTGGGTTCGCGGCTTGGTGTTCTCTTTAATCAATTGCGGCCATTGCCTGCATATTGCTACAACCTGGGTGGTGCAATTCTCGGCAGTATCGCCTTTCCTGTTCTTTGTTATTTTGAATTTGCCCCGTGGCAACTGCTCATCATGGCCTCCTTAGTACTTCTTTTATATGTCTTGCCCGAAACTAAAAAGAAGTGGCTGCCGGTACTTTGTGTTTTGGCCATTCCAGTAATTTCGCTGGCTTTGCCAAGCCAAGCAGCAAAGCCACTTTTCCCCAAAATTCTTGCCAATCAATATCTTAGGACGGCGACGCTCTGGTCGCCTTATCAACGCATTGACTTAACGGTTTTGGAAGTGCCACCAGGATCTGCCCAGGACTCTGCTAGTCAGGCTTCGATTCAAGAGCACAAGCAAATGCCGCTTGATCTGCAAGAAACTACGACAGGTAAGTTTCTTGGTCTGGAACTTGGTGTTAATCGAGCCTTTTATCAATATTTCTTTCGTGATGACCTGGCCAAGAATGAAGTTAATTCCAGCCTGGCGCAAATATTTGCAGATCGACGCCGTCAGTATATTATGCCGTACGGTTTCAATCAGCCGAAGTCCGTGCTTGTAGTTGGTGCTGGTACTGGGCAAAATGTTAGTGCAGCTCTTGAATCCGGCGCTACTCAAGTTGATGCCGTTGATATTGATCCGGTAATTCTGAAAGTTGGTAAACGCTACAATCCTTCCTATTCTTCCAGCAAAGTTAATTTGATTTGCGATGACGCTAGACATTACTTTGCCCATTGCACAAAGCGCTACGATGTAATCAACTTTTCGCTTTTAGATTCGCATGCTGTCGCCGGACAAGGCTCGTCTGTACGCATTGATTGCTATGTGTACACAAAAGAAAGTATTGCCAGGGCGCTCGAGTTATTAAAACCAAACGGGATAATTGTCATAAGTTTTGCCGCTGCCGCGCCCTGGATTGGTGATCGCTTAGACGCCACAATACAGAAGGCTGCTGGGTATCCGCCGCTCAAACTATTTACCCGTGAAGGAAAGATATGGGGAGCCATAGACCTAGTTTTTGTCCTCGGTGATCCGGTAAAGAATGGAATGCTCAGCGCACCGACTGGATGGAAGGTAGTTGAAAATGTAAATACTCAACGCTCAGCAATTCGCATACTAACTGATGATTGGCCATATCTTTATGTTCAGCCAGACATTGTTGATTGGACGTATATTCTGGTTGTCGCCGAAATTGTTTTGTTGAGTGTCTTTTCTGCTCGGCGATTTTTGTTTTCAAAACCTGAGCCGGCGGCATGGCAAATGTTTTTTCTTGGTTCGGCATTCTTGCTGCTTGAGCTGCATGCCATATCTTTTCTTTCCTTGCTCTATGGCTCGACTTGGCTGACAGCAGCAATTGCTATCAACGGGATTTTGCTGATGATCTTTCTGGCCAATTTGTTTGTCCTTAAATTAGGCTCCATAGTCACAAGTCGTCAGCCATTAATTTATCTTGGTTTATTTCTTTCGATTGCTTTGAGCTACCTGTTCCCGTCGTCCCAATTATTGAGAGAAGCAAGCGGCAGTGATTTTCTGCACTATGCCTTGGTTACCACTGTGACGATTTTGCCGATGGGCATAGCTGGTATTTTGTTCTCCAGCGCATTTTCTCAAACAAAGGATTCTGCCAAAGCGTTGGCGTTTAATTTGTTCGGAGCTGTAGTGGGCGGATTACTTGAATATTTGTCCAATTACCTTGGCATCAAAGCACTAGAACTTGTTTCTGCCGGCCTATACTTCGCCTCGCTTCTTTGCTACTTTGCTCAAAAAAGATTCTTAGAGAAAAAGTCATAATTTAGTACGTGGCCGTAAATTTAAGCTTCCAAATTTGAACTTTTTGACCCGTCGCGCGTCTTTAAAGATAGGGGAACCTTGGTTTTTTGATTAGTGCGTTAGTCAGATTTTTTGCTGAAAATCTGACTAACCCGGAGGAGAAAATTATGTACACCACAAGTTTTATTAGGCGGCATATCTTTATGCTTCCGAAAGATGCAGTCTTTACAACTAGAGATTTTCTGAACTATGGAAGTCGAGCGGCGGTAGACAAGGCAGTTTCAAGGTTGGTCAAGTCGGAGGAGATTATTCGCGTGGCTTGGGGAGTGTTTATTAAGGCTGGATCAAAGATGCCTGATGTAGCAACGGTGGCGATGGTCAAGGCACAATCGTTCGGCAGGACTATCGTAAAACACAGCACCGACATTTTAAAAGGTCTCGGTTTTTCGCAAACGCTAGAAGAGGGGCAGGCAGCCTTGGAAGAAGACGGCAACGGCAAGCGCGGCGTTGAGAACATTTTGAAGTTTTCCACTGATGGTAAAAGCAGCTCGTTTAGTTTTGCCGGCTGGAAAGTCCAATTCATTTCCGTTACGCCAAGAAAGATGCAATTGAGCAAAACAAAAGCGGGACAAGTCCTCCTGGCACTGTGGGAACTTGGGAAGGACCTGTGTTCTCCGCAAGTTATAGAGCAAGCCTCGCGAACGCTTTATCGTACGGATAAGGAGGAGGTTAGAAAATCAGGCAGGCTAATGCCTGCCTGGTTAGCGTGTAATTGGATCTATTGAGGCTCCGGCTGGTTTTATTCTGCCAGTACGTAAGCAAAAATTAGCGGAGCAACAATTGTCGCGTCTGATTCAATGATGAACCTTGGTGTGTCAGCCTCAAGCTTGCCCCAAGTGATTTTTTCATTGGGCACAGCGCCGCTGTATGAGCCGTATGATGTTGTGCTATCGGAAATTTGACAGAAGTAGCCCCAGAATTTGCAGTCTAGTTGCAAATCTTGTTGGATCAAAGGCACGACACAAATTGGGAAGTCCCCGGCAATGCCGCCAGCAATTTGGAAGAAACCAACTGAACTTGCTTTGCTGTTTTCCAAATACCAGTCTATTAAAAGAGACATCTGTTCCAGTCCGGACTTAACCACGTTGAATGAGGAAATATCTTTGCTGCGGACATGTGAAACGAAAATGTTTCCCAAAGTCGAATCTTCCCATCCCGGTGTAAAGATTGGCAAATTGGCCTGACAGGCAGCGATTATCCAGGAGTCTTTTGGATCGATTTGATATTCTTTCTCCAACTTTCCAGATTGAATTAGCTGATACATAAATTCGTAAGGGAAATAACGCTTGCCTTCTTTATCCGCTTTCTGCCAAAGTTCAAGCACGTGCTTTTCCAGTTTGCGAATCGCTGTATCTTCTGGAATGCAAGTATCTGTCACTCTATTCATGCCGCGATTGCGCAGTTCAATTTCTTGTTCGGCAGTTAATTCGCGATATTGCGGTACGCGGATATAGTCGTTGTGTGCCACCAAATTGAAGATGTCTTCTTCCAGGTTGGCACCGGTGCAGCAAATGGCGTGCACTTTGCCTTGGCGGATCATCTCTGCCAAAGAAATGCCCAGCTCTGCAGTGCTCATCGCCCCACCTAAGGTGACAAACATTTTTCCGCCTTTGTCCAAATGATTGACATAGGCTTCGGCTGCATCAATGATGCTGGCGGCGTTAAAGTGGCGATAGTTATGCTTGAGGAAATCTTTCACACTGGCATAGTTTGCTACGTTTTTTTTGGTCTTCAATTCTGTCTGTGTCATCTCTAAGTCCTCTATTTCATTTCGGCATTAAAACGATAGCTGATGATTTTGTATGCCAGCTTGGCGGTCAAGAAATCTGGCGCGTTTAGTCCGGCAATGGGAGAAAGTTCCACAATGTCGGCTGCAACCAGGTTCTTCTTGGCGCACAGGAGTTTAATTAATTTGGTCAGCTGGAACCAGCTCATCCCGCCTGGCTCGGGTGTGCCAGTCGAGGGCATGACTTGGCAGTCAAGACCGTCGACGTCGACTGTGAGATAAACGTTGTCCGACAGCGTATCAATAATTTTGTCAAAGTCCCACGACTCTTGTTCGTGAGCCCAAAAAATCTTGACGGCCGGTTTGGCGCTGTCCATCCACTCCACTTCTTCTTCGGAGATGTTGCGAATGCCAACTTCGGTAATTGGCAAATTGCCCAGCCTTGTATTCATCTGATAAGTGACTGAAGCATGACTAAAAGGATTGCCTTCGTAACTTGATCGGCAATCAGCGTGGGCATCAATTTGTAAGACTGATAAATTTGCATATTTTTTTGCACAAGCAGCAACAGCGCCAAATGACAAAGCGTGTTCTCCGCCTAAGATCAAGGGGAACTTCTTTGCTTCAAGCAGTTGGCTGACTTTATCTTCAAGTTCGCCGAAGGGCTTTCTCGTCGCACCATCAACTGGCTTAATGTTGAGCGGCTCAGCGCTATGAATGCCAATCTTGTACGGAGTTGACCAGAGCTCCTCGTCAAAAAGCTCGACTTGCTGGCTGGCATGAGCAATGGCTTGCGGGCCATTCTTTGTGCCTTGTCCGTAGCTTGTCGTTGCCTCATACGGTACGGGCAAAATGACAACTTGGGAATTGGCCAGAGAAGAGAATTCTTCCGGCAAGCCAAAATAGGTTGAGCCAGAATGGTCCGGCTCGACTTTTGTCATTTCGCTTGTGCTGAGCTTTTCATAAACCTTGGTCATCTGCTTGTCCTCGAATTATCTGACGATGAAATACTTGCGCCTTCAAGCGGCTAGAACAAGAGCTTGTCTTGCCTAGCCACTGTCGGGACACTTATAGTGCCACGCCCAAAGAGCCTAGCTTGCTATGTCAGCAAAGCGTACTCTATCGTTGCGCATGATTTTTGAGACTTTCTCCATGCTGCGGGGAAAGTGGTAGCCCCTCATCAATACTTGCTTGTCGTATGATTCAGGCTTGAATATTTTGCAAAAGTGCTCGACTGCGTTTTCGACATCGAACTCTTTGCAAGAAAAAATATCCAAGACCACAAAACCCTTTTCAGCAAAGGTGTGGATGGAGATATGAGACTCTGCAATCATCACAACTCCGCTTACTCCCCAGTCTTCTGGCACTGTGCCTTGGTACTTAAATACGTAAGGCGGCATTATCTTAGTCATCGCCAGCTGATCTGGATATTCATCTAGCGTTTTACTAATTAGAGTTACGTCCCCTAGTAATTCTTCCGGGCATCCGTAGGCTTCTAATATGAGATGTGGTCCAAACATGTTTCTTCCCCCTTTTCTGCGAGTTCGCAGGGTAATGTGAAGTGAAAAACAAGACGGTTCGGTGCTGTCACCAATGTCTTGAGGGGTACACGAAACGCTTACCTTTTGCCAGTTGTGGACTCGGCCTGCTCTGGAGTTGGGCGTTTTTGTGTTGCGAGTCTTTCCTCCGTGATCAGTATAAAAACAGTTGGTTATTGTAACAAAAAAAATATTTTCGCGCTCAAATGTAATGTTTTGTTTCCAAAAGCAAGCGGCCCCCAGAAATTCTCTGGAAGCCGCATGGCAAGCTGATTTTGTGCAATTCTCAGCCGAGATTATTTGCCTCGGGCTGGGATCAACACTTCGTCAATGACATAAATTGTACCATTGCCGCACTTCAGATCTGGTTTGGTGACGACAGCACCGTCAATAAAGATGGTTCCATCTTTGCTGTTAATCATCACCGACTCACCTTCGAGAGTCTTGGCTGAGCGCAAGGCGGCGATTTCATCTTTGCCCAACTTCTTTGGAACTACGTGATAGGCAAGTACTTTCTTCAGTTGCTTGCTGTCCCCTAAAAGTTTCTCCCGCTCTGCCTTCGGCATCTTGTCGAACGCTGCATCGCTTGGTGCAAACACTGTGTATGGACCTTTGCCGGAAAGAGTTCTGGACATGCCAGTCTTTTTGACGGCCGAGCCGAGTGTCTTCAAGTGATCACAAGATGTGACACAAGCGCCCACTGTCTTGCAGCAAGTCTTCTTGCTCGAGGCGTTGCAATTTTTTCCCTTGGCTTCAACCGAAGAAGCCGAACCAAGCGCAATTAGGCCAATTGCCAAAGTGGAAAGCATATAACGACCAATATTTTTCAATTCCATTGTCTTCTCCTTGAGTTGCTTCTGCTGCCGGGAAAATTCTAGCTTGAATCTCTGCCCAGAAAATACTTTGTAACCAAAAATCTTGGCAACGCGCAACACATCTATATAAAAGATCAGGACATAGCCTCAAGATACGGTGGGCGCGCAAGCTTGCCCCACCGTATCTTGAGGTCTGAGAAAGAGCTCGAGGCAGCGCTAATGAAATTGCAAGCGAAACCCAGCGAGAGAAGGACAGCGACGAGCTGTCCGCCCGCGAGCGTCTAATCGCGCGTACGAGCCGAGGGACGAGGCGAGGCAGCGCTAATTAAATAGCCAACGAACCCCAGCGAGCAAACCACCGCGAGGAGCGGTGGGCAGCGAGCGTCTTAACGCGCGGAGGAGCCGCGAGGCGACGGAGATGGTATGTAAAGCGCCCTCAAGTAATAGCGTGAGGTAATGGAGTAAAGATTGCCGGCAGGTGCAGAGAAAGCTAAAGCTATCACTGC
>JAGVKG010000002.1 GCA_020050685.1 Candidatus Obscuribacterales bacterium
GGTGGCGCCGGCGGTGGCGGCAGCCCGTTTTAAATTTGCTCTTAGGCGCATTAGTTTGTCAATTACAGGTAGAAGAAAATGCTAGAAAAAAAGATTGGACAATTGTTTACGGTCACCGCCACTTTGGCATTGACTTTGTGCAGCTCAATTTGCGTTCAAGCAAGCTTCGCGCAATTTGATTTCAGCATGCCGAGCGGTGCGGCTAATCAAACAGACACTACCTGGCAAAACGCCTTACCCCAAGCTTCTCAAGGTGCGCCCGATGCGGGGCTCGGTCAAACATATGTTTCCGGCACGCAAGGTGCTGGTCAACAAGGTGGTCCAAAACTGCAAGGCACACCAAGCGGTGGTGGTGGTGGCGGTGCCGGCGCACCAAGTGGTGCTGCAACCAGCGCTCCTTTCCGCGGATCATATAGAGCACCAGGAAACTTTACTTTGCAATGGCAAGGACGTTTTGGACAAAACTTGCCACCAACCCGTCTTGATAGTTTCGTAAAAGAATCTGGTTATGCTGATGATATTTATGGAGACGAAGGTACCGAAGGACCGCCCCCGCTCAACAACTTTAAGTACATTGAAAGTGGTATAAAGAGTGATGGTCTAACAACCGATCACAGAAGCCAGTTGCCTTCAGCTTGGGGCACACCACAATAGTTCAATTACCGGAATGTCCAGCCAACAGAATTTGCGCATTGCTCACTTGTATGCACACTTCCTCAATATCTATGGGGACAGAGGCAATATACTTGCGCTTAGTCAAAGATCAAAGTGGCGCGGCATTGATGTTGAAGTTACACCAGTTGGCCTAGCAGACAAAATCGATCCTGATTATTTTGATTTGTATTTTGTTGGTGGCGGACAAGACAAACAACAACAAGTGATTGCAGAAGACTTGGTTCGCCATAAGAATGTCTTGGCAGAAGCTACTGCATCCGGCGCGGTGATTCTCGCGATTTGTGGCGGTTATCAATTGCTTGGCCATTATTACAAACCGCACTAAGGCCCGGAGCTCAAAGGTGTTTCTCTGATCGATGCATATACATTGGCGGGAAACAAACGCATGATCGGCAATGTGGTAATCAAACGCAAAGATGGATCGACTTTGGTTGGTTTTGAAAATCATTCCGGCAAGACTTTCCTCGGCAAAGGAGTGCCTGCTCTGGGAGATATTGTCGTTGGCAATGGCAACAACGGCGAAGACGGAAAAGAAGGTGCGGCGGCAGGCACGATCTTTGGCACCTATTTACATGGATCGTTGCTTCCCAAAAATCCCAGTTTTGCTGATACACTCATTGAGCTGGCATTGCGTCGCCGCCACGGTGATCAAAAATTGCCACCACTCGATGATCAATTGGAAAACTTGGCTCACAAACGGGCATTGAGTTTACAAGCCTAGATAAGGATCAAGCAGCATTCGTGAAAAAACTTTCGATTCTCATCCCTGTCTACAACGAACTCAACACTCTCATTCCAGTTTTGGAGACGGTGTCACAAGCGGATTCTTGCGGATTAGAAAAAGAATTGATTGTTGTCGACGATGGCTCGACGGATGGCACAAGAGCGATTATGGAGACGCTTGATGGTGCCAAATACAATGCCAAAATCTATTTTCACGAACATAATCAAGGCAAAGGTGCAGCCCTGAGAACTGCGCAAGGTTATGCAACAGGGGAGATCGTTTTGATTCAAGATGCCGATCTTGAATATAGCCCAAAAGAATATCCGGAACTGCTCAGACCAATTCTTGATGGTAAAGCTGATGTTGTTTATGGTTCAAGACTTTCAGGCGGCAAAGTAACGCGCGCCTTCCACTTTTACCATTATTTGGGCAACAAGTTTTTGACCCTGCTTACTAATGTTTTGTACAACTGCACAATTACCGACATGGAAACTTGCTACAAAGTCTTCAAGGCAGATGTCTTCAAAAAAGTACAGATCAAATCCAACCGCTTCGACTTTGAGCCGGAAATTACCGCCAAAATCCTCAAGCAAAAAGTGCGAATTTATGAATTACCAATTTCATATTTCGGGCGAGACTATTCCGAAGGGAAAAAGATTACCTGGCTGGACGGGTTTGGCGCCATTTGGGCACTTGTGCGGTTTAGGTTCACGGATTAAAAAGCTTTGCCAAGCGTGCCAACAAGCGGTAAACTAAGGATTAGGGTTGCCAGTAGGTGTTTTTTACTATGAAAATCAATCGTTCCTCATTTTATCGACTCCCCCTGATAGCGGCGATGTCATTTGCTATGAGCTTGCCTTGCCTAGCTCAGGGCTACCATTCAAACTATGGTGGGACTCGCGTCGTAAATCAAAGGCAAAACGGGCTTCAGACGCCTTCAGCTACATATATCGGCGCAGGCACCATGTCTGCCACCGCACGTGGCGAAAACCCCAATGGCGCAGCCCCAGGGCTGCCAGCAGTGAATATGGGAGCCAATATCCGCACACCGGGCGACAATGTCTACAAGCCTGGCACTATCAAGCATCAAAAACGCGGCGGTTATCGCCAGTACCCGCAGGGCTACCAAAGGCAGGGGCAAAACTACTATGTGCCGGGGCAAAACGCCAGTAGCTATCAGCACCAGTACCGCTCGGATTTGGGTCAGTCCAGCCAGCCGCGGAACAACGGCACATTTACCTATGGCAACAACAATCCGACTACCAATTCCAGTGGTATTCGCCAATTCTAGATTGCATTTTAGAAATTTAAATTCTCGCTGAAAACACGCACCACCCATGGTGTCACCAGGTGGTATCACTACGCGGCCAATCGCCACAGCATTCCTGCCAGCCAGCCCAACCGGTTGTCAAGAAACCCAGCTTATACAATCGCGCGCGGATGAAACTTCGTTAGCCTGGAGTTGACAACTGGA
>JAGVKG010000019.1 GCA_020050685.1 Candidatus Obscuribacterales bacterium
CTAACAAGCCAGGCTTTCCTTTGCTGCAAAACTTACGCGACCATTCTTATGCCACCATCTCTGAGAAATCTTCTGCCACTTTGCGTGAAAAATGACACCATACCTGTAAACCATTGAAGGTTACAGAAGTTGCATCAGCATTTATCTGAATATATGCTGTTGCGACACTACTTGTCTGAGTTCCGATTGCTATTGCTTTAACAACCGTTGACTGAGTGACGGTAAATGGCGCACTATATAAAGTTGAGCTTCCGCTCGGAGTGGAACCATCAAGTGTATATCGAATTGTTGTGCCAGGTTGGGCTGTTAATGTAACTGTTTGGGTTCCCGGATAAACTCCAGTACCTGGCGAGATCGTAGGCGGGTTCGTCCCCGCTTGATACCTATTCAGGAGATAGTTTTCTACATTTACTCTTTCAGCAGTAGATAGGGCGCGATTGTAAACAAGATATTCAGCAATATGCCCGGTAAATGTGTTACCACCGCTGTAGCCTTTGCCAATGAAGCATCCTGTCCGCGTAACATTGGAAATATTGTTTAATGTTCCTTTTGCAACGATATCTCCATTCGAGTAAAGCGTCGCAAATCCTGCACCGTTATGAACGACTTCAATCAGCTTAAATGAATTTTGTGCGATTCCAGTGGTTGAAATAATGTTGCTTGGACTAGACACACCATTAACATCGAACTCTAATCCGTTGGGAGAGATCTCTTCAATTTTCAGGTTGTTTGCGTTGAGTCCCGTTGCGTAGTCAAAGAAACGCCGTCCTGTAGTAACCGTCGTTGGATTAGCAACTATAAAAATGCTGCAGCCCTGATTCCAATCTGAGAATCCATTTGGAAACTGCATATAGCTATTTGTGCCATCAAATGTCAAGGCTGGCAAATTATTGATTACGTTTGTATTGAATATTGGTTGGTTTAACGCGGTCAATTGTGTTGCAGAATTGCTGCTCCCCGATAAATCCAACCAATTGCTAACGGTTGAACCATTCAATGTCACACCGATATCGGACTTAAGCCAAGTAATGAGGTTGGTACGAGATACATTTGCCGTTGTTGAATCAATTTGAATTGTTTCACTAGCAACTGTACTGTTCTGCGATCCGCGAAAAGCAGCTGCCTTTATCGTTTTTGTGCTAGTAATGGTGAATTGACCAGCGTACAGGTGTCGAGTCCCGCTTGTCACCGGATCAGTATTATCGTCAGTATAGTAGATCGTTACATCTGGATCGGTTGATGTTATAGTTATCTGTTGCGAAGTGGCGTAGACACTTGTCGTTGGTGATATGACGGGAGTAGCAATTGCAACTCCATATCTGGCGTTCATGTATCCCTCTACTGCTTGTCTCTGTGCAGTTGTAAGAGCGGTATTATATACAAGCACCTCAGCAATGCGCCCGTTAAAGAAGTTCTGAGCGTTGTAAGCACTTCCCAGATAATTACCCGTTCTTACTACATTGGTAATGTTATTGACGCTACCTTGTCCGTCTTGAACACCCGACTTGTAAACCGTGGCAGAACCATCTCCATTGTGGATGGCCTCCAGCAATTGGTATCCACCAGTGGAAAGTGCAGTATTGGATGTCACACTGCTTGTTCCCCCAGCTGATGTGTTCACGTCCAATTCAAATGTGCTATTGCTACGCTCTGCCAACTTAAGATTGTCGTGTGCTGCTGCAGTTGCAAGATCAAAGAAACTCGCACCACTGATAATGCTGGTCGGTTTTGTGACTACAAATACACTGGCACCAGCGCTAAAATTGGAAAGACCTATCGGAAGTTTCATAAACTCCGTATTACTCGAAGTGAATGTCACGGTTGGCTTGTTCAAGATCTGCGAATCTGAGCTAACATAGCCTGGTTGATCTGCACCAGTCGCTTGAACTGCGTTGTAACCCAGGCCAGAGAGATCGAGCCATTGACTAATCTTGTTGCTTCCGTCGTAAGTCAAGCCAGTGTCTGGTCTCAACCAAAGCGTTACTTGATCGCGGCTTACGTTGGCAGTTAAGCTATCAATCGTAATCCTTACACTAGCAATCGGACTCGTAGCAGACGGAGATGAACGAACGGCTATTGCCTTGACTGTTGTTGAAATTGTGATTGGAAATGGTGTGCTATACGTTTGTCGTGAACCCATCGGATCATTAGGATCTGTGCCATCTGTTGTGTAATAAATTGTCATCGTTGCTGGGGAAACAATTGGGTCTGCGGTAATTGTCACATTGAGAGAGCCTGATTGAATGCTCGTACCCGGTGTGATGAAAGGAGGGCTAACTGGTAGTGCGTACCTAGTGAATAAATAACCCTCTACTGCTTGTCGTTCCGAGGTGCTCAAATTGCGGTTATACATGATGATTTCTGCAATCTCACCGGTCAGATAATTAGTACTAGTGCCGCTGTAATCGCGAGCAAGGTAGTTATTAGTTCTAGTAACGTTCGGAATATTGTTCATGGTGTTTTGCGCACCCTGGGTACCATTTGTTAAAAATGTGCCAATCCCAGCACCATTATGCATGGCTTCGATAAGCTGATAGGTTGATGCTGTAAGGGCATTTGTTGAAAGTACAGTACTTGCTGTACCACTACTAAGATTTACATTGAACTGGGCTCCGTTGGGCGCGCTTTCAGATATTGCAATATTGTCGTGGCTGGGAGAGGTAGCAAACTCGAAGAAGCGTTTCCCGCTCCCAATGGTGGTAGGGTTGGTAACCACAAATATGCTCGCACCTGCAGTAAAGTTGGACAGTCCTTGCGGCAATTGCATAAAATCATTTGTTCCATCAAAGCGTACCGTCGGTAGACTATTTGGCCCATTTTGTAGGGTGGGCTGATTTGTGCCAGTTGCTTGCGTAGCGTTGTTTCCATTGCCAGACACGTCTCCCCATGCACTTACTCCGGTACCGACACCTCCTGATGTGACACTATTGTCTGACTTCAGCCACATCATCATTCCGCTCCGGCTCACATTTGCGGTCAATGGATCAATCTGAATATTGGCCGTTGTAACACCACTGAATGCTGTTCCTCTATAGGCAATCGCTTTTATTGTCTTTGTGGATGTGATTGGGAATGGGCCATTGTAGGGGGTTGACATACTATCTGGCGGATTACCATTGTCCGTGTAGTAGATAGAAACACCTGGATCGGCCGTTATGCTTACCAGCACCGAGGAAGATGATTGGACACTGTTTCCTGGTGTAATTGTCGGTGGACTAATAAAAATGGCATAGCGACTATAAAGATAACCTTCAACAGAGGCACGCTCTTGCGCACTCAAAGCACGGTTGTACACAATAAATTCTGCGATTTGTCCATTAAATAGATTACCTGCACTATAGCCCTTGCCAATAAAGCAGCCAGTACGAGTCACGCTTGGAATATTTATAAGCGAACCTTGTCCTACTTGAGTTGAATTAGAAAAGATTTGTCCGCTGGCATTTCCAGAATGAATTGCTTCAATTAGCTGAAAGCTTGTAGTACCTAAACCAGTGCTTGAGGTAATCGCGCTTGGGGTAGCAACACCGTTTACATCAAACTCTAGTCCAGAAGGGTTAATCTCCTCAATCTTGATGTTGTTTGAATTTAGTCCAGTAGCAAAATCAAAGAAACGAAGGTTTGTTGTAATCACAGATGGCTTTGTCACCAAGAAGATGCTACAGCCATTCCAATCGGCAAAGCCATTTGGGAACTGCATATAATCGCTCGAGCCGTCAAATACGATTGCTGGTAAACTGTTGGGAAAACCCGTGCTTGTGTTGACTGTGGGTTGATTTGCACTGGTTGCTTGGGTTGCATTGTTGCCACTGCCGGATAGATCGGTCCACTGACTAACAGTGGATCCATTCATGATCACGCCATTATCCGACTTGAGCCAAATTGTCATGTCAGTTCGAGGAACATTTTGTGTCTGTGTGTCAATCTGAATTTTGGCAATAGCGATAGGACTTGTTGTGTAAGATGCACCAGTAGCAACTGCCTTTATCGTCTTCGTTGATGATATTGAAAATGACCCTTCGTATAGTTTTTTGGTTGGACTTATTATTGGATCTGAATCATCATCCGTGTAGTAAATTAGTGCACCTGAAGTAGCAGATATGCTTACTCCTTGTGGGCTTGTTGAGAAGACACTATCTCCGGGCGTAATTACGGGTGCTGCTAATGTTGGAGCTGTGCCGATGTCATATTTGCTCTTAAAGTAACCTTCTATTGCGGCTCGCGCATCGCTTGAAAGTGCCGAATTGTAGACCAGGATTTCGACTATCTGCCCATTGAGGAAAAGTGTGCCGTTGAAATCCTTGCCAATGAAATTACCAGTTCGAGTTACGTTGTTGATATTGCTAAGGTTCCCTGTTGCTGCTTGCGTACCATTAGAATACAAAGTGGCATTGCCGGCACCGCTATGAATTGCTTCGAGAACTTGGTAAGAACCCGTACCTAATCCAGTAGACGATGTAACATTGCTGGCAGTTGTGTTGTTATAAGAGTAAAGACTGAACCCAGTTGTCGCCTGCTCGCGGAAGCTAATGTTATTGCTCGTTTGTCCGTTACCAAAATCGATGAACCGAACTCCAGTAGTAATTGATGTAGGTTTTGTCACCACAAAAATGCTTGCTCCAGAGGTGAAGTTTGCAAACCCAGATGCAAGCTTTAGCCATTGATTTGTTCCATTAAAACTAATGGCTGGAAGTCCATTCAAAACATCGGCAGAAACTGTCGGCTGACTTGCGCCGGTTGTTTGAAATGCATTATTTCCATTCTGAGATTGGTCTGTCCACTGACTGACACTTCCAGCGCTTGATACTACTCCGACATCGGAGCGTAACCAAAGCAAGAGATTGCTGGCTCTTTGGGGAACGCTCGTCATTAAGACCACATGATCGAATGTCGCTGTGCTTAGGGTTCCAATGACATTACTGCTTACTGCAAACCCTGTGTAATAAACAGTGGAGAATGTAGTAATTTCTGAACTTCCTACTAAAGTCCAGGAAATTGAATCTGTTGAATAATAACCTGCAAAACTATTACCACTTCTAACTAAGCGTAAATACACAGGAGCTGCAACAGATGCGCCCAGTGTAGTTGTAGCCAGAGCGCCAGCTTCTGTACGTGTGGTAAATATCACGCCGTTTTGTGGAGTGACTGCGATTGTTGCCTGAGCAGCATTGGCATCAAGAGACGCTCGCATCATCAAGCCACTGGGAGCGAACGCATTTGTATTTGTTTGTGTGGCAACGCGTCCCACCATTTCAACGTTGCCTGTTGTTGGCGTATTGACAAAACAGAAACTATCGCTCGTCCCGCCAACGCCGGAACCAGCTCCATAAATAGTATAAGTACCTGAACTAACAGTAAAATTTTGTGAGGCGCCAGGGCTTCCAATTTCTGCCTGTGTAAAAGTTTGTGCATAAGCAGGACTGGCAAAAATGCCAATCCCAACTAATAAAACTAGAATTGCCCACAAGTGAGTGCGGATTTTTGACACAGGAATCCCTCGCTCCCCCGCCGTATAAAGGAAGAGACATTAACTTCGCCCATCAATTACCCTACTTCTACCGTTATAGCTCGACAACCAATTTCGGTCAACAGCACTTTTGAATGTACATTATGTAACATTGCTGGAAGCAACCGTTCGGTGGACACACAGGGACTTAATAAAACTCTGTAAGTGAATTCTAATGCAATGAAGATTTGTAAAACATGTTTGGATAAAGAGTCGCACAAACTGCTAAGAGAGTGCATTTGGTGTCATAGCTCATGTTGGAGTTACGGCTTGATCAGATGACAGGCGGCTTTTGAAAGAACTTTACGGTGCTGGATCGAGGTTCGATTCGGAAGAGGGAATTATGCTTGATCCACTTGCAGTATTCTCCTGCGCAAGCTGACCTCGATATGCCACGCTCTCGGATAGAAATGTATCCATCGCCTGAAGCGCTGGCGCTGGAGTGTAAGCCGATTCTAAAAGCAAGTGACCGTTGCCGTTCAAGAGACAAAATGTTTTTTTGTCTGAGCCAAGTTTGGTCATGAATTTTGGAATCGCATTTGCTTTGTAAATTTTGTCTTCCGATCCGGCAATAATCAGGACTGGCAAATTGCGCGGGAATCGCTTGAGGTTCTTCAGTGATTTTGAATTTGTTTTCAGACTCGCTAAAGCCTCAACAATGGTCATGCCTTTGCGTACCAATGGATCTTTGAGGTAATCGTCGATCACGCGCTGGTCTTCTGATAGGTACCTTCCAATGTACGGCTCAAGGGACACTTCCTTAAATGGATTAGTAATGCCGCGAGCCACATCAAATATCGCCTTCGGAGTTATATGCAAATACGGCGTGATGCATGGGCTGGAAAGTACCAGTCCATCAATCAATTGTGCATATTTCTGTGAGCTTGTATTGGCAATGGCGATTGCCAGATTTGCCCCCAGGCTTTCTCCCATAATGTAAATTGGCAAATTGGGATTAGCTTCGTGCAGGGCGACAAGTAGCTTCTCGATATCATCCTGACTTTGCTTGTAGTTCATCTTGCTCTCAGGTTTGTCTTTAAAGTCGCCAGCCAGCCATCGACCAAATCCACGCATATCCAAGGAATAGACAACAAAACCTTCGCTTGCAAGACGATTCGCCAACGGGCTAAAGCTGCCGCTATGCAAGGTCGCCCCATGAACAGCTATAACTATTGCCTTCGTGGCAATCTGGGTGTCCTGCCACTGCCGAACGGGCAGCATTAAACTCTGGACGGCTTTGGGATTAGTGTCCTCAATAACCTCAGCCAAACTGGCGGGTATGCAAGCCAGGCTGATAAAAATGCTAGCAATTATTGAAACGGCAACTGTGCGCTTGGTTCTATCCATAAGCTCTGGGTTTCCCCCTTCTACTTATTCCGTTGACCTCGGCTTCCGCTTGGCAAGTCCATTAGACCTATACCAACCCAGAAGGAAGTCCAAACCTCGTATTTTGTTGCCGATTTATCAGACAACTTAATCTAATGAAATAAATGGCTCCCCGTGGGGCTTTTGAGCGGTTGAGGGCCAAATTATGTTCGCAAATTCCGGTCTTAACAGACGTCTGGATATATGCCTTGGATAAGCGAGCTAGGTAGATGCATTAAGTCTGAGCCCAATGCATTTTTCAATTTAGTCGTTGGTAGAAGCTATGCTGTTTGTACGTTAAATCCGACAGCTACATTTTCGCCAAGCTTTAACTCTTCGTGATGATGACCGAACAATTCGTCTTCGGTCATCTTGCCGGAAGCGACGCGAACCAAATCGCCGAACAGTTCGCGTGCTAAAGATGGCAACATTTCGTAGCCAATTTCTTGACCGGAACTTTGCCAAACCACTTTGTCATCGCTATACGATGTGGTGATGTCCATGAATGGCGGAAAGTCTTGTTCCTTCATCACGTTGTTTCGAAAACCTAAGATGTTGGCTGCCGGCATGAGGAAAACGGAAACCTTGCCATGGTAACCGCGCAAGATCAATGCCCAATATCGTGTGGCTAAGTGGCCGCGAAAAACAATGTCTTCACGATTAGGAACGGCTGTATGTTGTGAATAAGCATCCGGCCAATTTGGCGGCTCGCAGCTCACAACTAAGTCTGTGCCCATAGCACTTTGGTTGAAAGTTTTTGCGCACTCAGCGAAGCAATCAAATAGTGCATCCACCCATTTGTGTAATTGGCGTTTGGCATCGTCTTTTTGCTTTTGAGTCTGCGAACTTGATGCACCAAGCACATCTTCGCTCAAGCTATTCAACCAACTCATGGTTTCTGCCTGACGACGAGGCTGAAGTTGAGCAAGAATTTGTTGAGACAATGCGGCCGTGTCCGACGGAGGTGGACTATATTCTTCATGCTGGCGTTTATCGAGGGGGGCCCATTTATCTTCGAAGGAACCACCACTTTTTTGTTGTTCGTCGTCGTCGTAAATCACGTTTGCATTCCCCCGCACTTGACCAAAACTGCTCATCCATTATCCCAGCTTGGTATGGCTGGAACTGCAGAGAATAACATGAGTCTTTACACTTCATCAGGTGTCAAAGGTTAAATTCTCTTGACAATCGGGTGATCAAAAAGACTCTGCGGGGGAATAAGTACCATAGCTAAATTGACGGAGGTTTGCGCGATGCAGAATTTTCTCGAACTTGAGGCTGGCACAAGAGAGAGCAAGGCTCTTTTGAGCCTGCTTTGGCTAGAAATTACGCAGAAATGTAATCTGAGTTGTGTACATTGTTACGCAGAATCGAATCCTTACAAGCCACTATCGGCAGGAATGCAATTGTCAGATTGGTATCGACTCATTGAAGAGGCTGCAAAATTAAAGTGTCAGATGATTCAATTCATTGGGGGAGAACCAACCGTTCATCCGGATTTGCCAAGATTGATTACTGCTGCTAAAGCAAAGAATATTCCGGTCGTTGAGGTCTATACAAACGGCACATGCTTTACCAACGAATTAAGGACATGCTTCATTGAAAATAGGGTTGACCTTGCTTTTTCTGTTTATGCCGATTGTGCTGATGTGCATGACCAGGTAACCCAGGTTTCCGGTAGCCAGAAAAAGACATTGGAAGCTATAGAGTGGTCAGTAAACAACTCCCTTATGACGCGAGTAGGCGTAATAGATACAGGAATTAATAGCTCTCATACCGACAGTGCCGTGCGGATGTTAAAGGCAATAGGGGTGAAAAATGTTGGAGTAGATCGAACGAGATTGATCGGCAGGACTCAACTCTCTTGTGATGAAGAAGCACTTATGAGTGAATTGTGCGGCAAATGCACACCTGGCAAATTGTGCGTCACTTCTGCTGGTGATATCTTCCCCTGTGTCTTTTCAAGATTCTATAAAGTTGGTGATGCTAAGGAAGGTCTAAGGGCAGCACTTGATGGCAGCCAATTGGAGAAATTTCAAACAGCCCTTAATAGCCATCGTTGCGAAGTGAGCGGATGTGCTCCTGATGAGGAAAACTCTGATTATTGCAATCCTGATAGACCTTCGCCGTGTAATCCGGATCAGCGCTGTAATCCAGACATTTCATGTCGCCCTGATGCACAATGTCAACCGAGGACTTGTAATCCAGGTAGAACTGGTGAAGAATAATTTGTCGTATTTGACAATTTTAAGTCAAAAGGTTTGGACGGATGTATTTGACATATCGTGTACATCGATTTTCTTGCCCGTCATTTTTCCATGAATTATTACCATTAAAGGACGAGATGAATTCCATGAAGCTATAAGAGATTTTGCGAGTTGATTACCACGTTTGTCTAGCACGTAGAATAGTCCATTAGTAATTAGTCCATAGCCTGATTTGCACTGTAGCGCTCTTTTGGAATCATAATTTGCCAAGGTTTTGTCTTGATCTAGCTTATCGTTGATGATCTGTGCACAATCTCGATATATCAGATATCCGCCATAGCTATTCATGCCGCTGTCCTGTGCTAGGGCCGGTAGCGAAAGCAGGGTTAAGAGTGCAAGGACAATTGGTATTCTCATCTGAAGTCACCTCGTCTATCATTCAATTATAATGTCTGATACCGATGTCCGAAAACCGAAAAATACGCAGAGGCGAAGCCTAATCTATCGTCTAGCTGCGGCTAACTTTGCAGTGGCAGCTGGTTGGGATTTGCTTGGTTTAGGTTCGCGGATGAAGCCGTAGCCGTTTTGTGATAGCCAGATTCGGTTGCGGAAGCGTAGATCGTTTTGTGCTGGGTAATCGAGGCGATAGTGAGCGCCACGTGATTCTTGTCTGATCAAGGCCGCTTTGGTAATTAGTTTGGCGACTGTCAGTAAATTTGCTGCCACCATTTTTTCTTCTGTGTCGGCAGGGCCAAGTACGGTGTTTTGTGAAAGTGTTTGTAAGAGCTGCTTCAATCCTTCTTCGTTGCGCAAGAGTCCTGCGCGTTTGTAAAGTTCGTTGCGCAAGAGTTCGGTATCATTGATCATCTCGACTGCCTTGGCAGGTTTTGTCTCGAGTGTGACTTGTGGTAACTCTGTGACTGCTTCTGAGGCGAGGCATTTTGCTGCACGGCATGCCATGACACCAGCTTCCAGTAGCGAGTTGCTTGCCAGTCTGTTTGCACCGTGCAAACCGGTGGTGGCACATTCGCCGATGGCGTAGAGGTTATCGATTGAAGTCTTGCCGTCGCTTGTTGCCAAAATTCCACCCATGAAATAATGCGCTGCCGGTGCAATGGGAATTGGTTGGGTGAGCGGATCAATGCCGTAGTGTTTGCACAAATTGAGAACGTTAGGAAAATGGCTTTCCAATTTGTCTTTGCCAATTGGCCGCAAATCAAGAAATACGGAATCAAGATTTTGTTCTTGCATGACTTGGTTGATGGCACGTGCCACCACATCGCGCGTGGCAAGCTCGCCATCTTTGTGAAAGCGATTCATAAAACGTTCGCCGTTACCGTCCAACATAATTGCACCGGCACCACGCACGGCTTCTGTTATCAACGCTGCCGGAGCACCTGCTAAAGATAATGCGGTTGGATGGAATTGCACAAATTCCATGTCGGCTAATTTTGCACCAGCGCGATAAGCTATGGCAATGCCATCGCCGGTTGCTGTCCAAGGATTGGTTGTGCGTTTGAACGCTTGCCCTAATCCACCGGTTGCTAAAATTACATAGCTGGCAAGAATTGCCGAGCTATCACTTCCCTTGCGGAAGTATGCACCTACGCATTTTCCGTTTTTGATAATTAGTTCTTCTGCCCAGAGGTTCTCGATAACAGAAATGTTTGGGTCTGCTTGAACACGATTGGCTAAAGTCTCGGCAATTGATTTGCCGGTGGTGTCCTTGCAGTGCAAAACGCGGGCTTGCGAGTGACCGCCTTCGCGCGCTAAGTCAAAGCCACCATCCTTGGTGATATCAAATTGAATGCCAAATTCATTTAGCTGTTCGATCAAAACCTTGCCATCTTGCAGGATGTCGCGAGCGGTTGTTCTGTCAACTAATCCGGCACCGGCATTCAGTGTATCTTCCAAATGTCTATCTGGCGAATCAAAAACATTATTGGAAAGTACAGCAGCCAAACCACCTTGAGCCCAGGCTGTATTTGATTCAATCAACTTGCCTTTGCAGGCAATCACAACTTTGAGACCAAACTTGGATAAGTTAAGTGCGGACAACATGCCAGCTAATCCTGAACCAATAATCAGCACATGTGTAGGCCTTGTGTTATTCAGTTGGTCTAAGTTGATATGTGTGTTTGCTTGACTCATGGCTTTGCCTCAGGGTTGAACACTTGGCCGATTGCTTAGACGATGGAAATCATTCTCTCGATTGCCAGTCGTGCTTTGTCTGCAGTTTCTTTTGGAACTGTGACTGGATAAAGATCATTTTTTAAGGACAAGTAAAGTTTTTCCAGAGTGATCATCTTCATGTACTTGCAGCTCATCTCAGTGTCGATGGGCAGAAATTCCTTATCGGGATTTTCCTTTTTCAGTCTGTGCAGAATGCCAATTTCGGTGGCGACCACAAACTTTTTAGCAGTGGATGTGCCGGCTTGGCGGATCATTTGTTCAGTCGATGCGACTTTCAAAGGACAAGTGCCGTTCTCGCGCACCACACGATCTAAATAAGGTGTGAGGCAACCACATTCAGGGTGAATTAAAAGTTCCGCATCAGGATGTTTGGCGCGCTGTTCGTCGATGCGCGATGGTGGCACGGCTGCGTGCACGTGGCATTCGCCCATCCAAATGTGCATGTTCTTGCGTCCGGTCATTTTTTGTACCCAAGAACCGAGAAACTGATCCGGGAGGAAAAGAATTTCTTTGTCTTCCGGAATTGATTGCACAATCTTGAGGGCGTTACCCGATGTGCAGCAGTAATCGGATTCCGCTTTGATTTCTGCCGTGGTGTTAACGTAAGAAACAACGACAGCACCGGGATATTCTTTCTTCCATTCTATTAATTGTTCAAGGTTAATTGAATCAGCAAGTGAGCAACCGGCTTTCAAATCTGGTATCAGTACCTTTTTGTTTGGGCAAAGAATAGCTGCAGTTTCCGCCATGAAGTGCACGCCGCAAAAGGCGATGACGTCAGCTTGGGTTTTAGCTGCTTGCTGTGAAAGTCCCAGCGAATCACCAGTGAAATCGGCGATGTCTTGAATTTCGGGAATTTGATAATTGTGAGCGAGGATTACAGCATTTTTCTTCTTGCGAAGAATATTGATCTCGTCAATCAATTCATCTTTTGTAAGATTTGTTGGTGTTAGTTTTTCTTGAGCCGCTTGTGGGCTTACAACTGTGGTCATGATAAATACCTCTAGTTCGCTTGCTGCCTACGCGCAGGTAGGTTCATCGGCTACTTTCAAACTTATGTCGATATTGCGTGCTGAGTGAGTTAGCGCGCCAACTGAAATTGCATCTACGCCTTCAATTAGATAGTCTCTAATCGTTGTCAGATTCATACCGCCTGATACCTCAATCAAGCTCTGTTTGTTGATGGTGCTTATTGCCTTGCGCACCATATCTGGTGGCATGTTGTCGAGCATGATTATGTCGACACCGACTTTAAGTGCTTCTTCGACTTGGGCAATTGTTTTTGTTTCTACTTCGATGCGCTTGTCCGGATAAGCTTGCTTGGCGCGCGACACTGCGTTTGTGATGCCGCCGGCTGCAGTAATGTGGTTGTCCTTAATCATCACGCCATCAAATAATCCAAAGCGATGATTAGAAGCACCACCAACTTGTGTGGCATATTTTTCTAATGCGCGCATTCCGGGAGTGGTCTTGCGTGTATCGAGTATTTTGATTCCGTACGGCTTAGTGACTTCCACAAATTGATTTGTCATTGTGGCGATGCCGGAAAGTCTTTGCAAAAAGTTCAGGGCTGTGCGTTCGGCTTTTAATATGGATACAGCCGGACCTTCGACAGTGGCAACCTGGGTTGGGACGGATTGAATGAGATCCCCATCCTTTATATTGAATTGAACGGCAACGTTAGGATCAATTTTGGCAAACACTCGAGCAAAGATATTTGCGCCAGCAACAATTCCGGCTTCCTTAAAGATAAGCGTCGCCTTGATGTCCTTGGTGGACGGAATCAAAAGGTCGCTGGTTAGATCGCGGTCTCGCGTCGGACCGAGATCTTCTAGCAGGGCAAGGTCGATGCAGTCATCAATTAGTTGATTGACCAGAGCCACAGGTGCTGAACCGGAAAGCCAGTAGTCCTGACCATTAATTGGTGGGGCTGTCTTGTTTTGGGTTTGGCTGGCTAAGAATGTCATTTGAGTTGCCTCGCTTTTCGATCCTTTTATATATGTTTGAGATATGAGCCGGATCGTTCTGCTTGTCTACCGAGATACGTTGGTTCGGTTTTTGACTTAGCGTCTATTTTACGTTATATGATATCATGACATGTAGGCAAAAAGCCCAAAATTTAACTTAATAACCGCTAATTTGGTAGGCGCACGGCGTTGTTTTAACGCAATCGCTTTTCAAGCGGAGGTGTATGTGTGACAGGAAGAAATTCAATGCCAATTGTGTAAGATTGACGCTGTTAGGCGTCGAAAACTAAGCTCTGGCTTGCGTTTTAGTCAGTTCAAAATACAAATACTGGACGATCCGGCAAGCGCTCGAATTCTTCTTTATTGAATGAGTACAAACGAGCCGGACGCGATGCGGTTCCTTGTGTCACTTCATCTAGTTCGCGTAACACACCGGTATTCAAGAACTTCTTGCGGAAGTTGCGATTGTCCACGTCTTTTCCCAGCACCGCTTCATATACTGTCTGCAATTCGCGCAGCGTGAATTTTTCTGGCAGAAGCTCAAATGCCGCCGGCGAGTATTCAATTTTGTATTTCAATCGTTGCTTGGCATAACCAATGATGTTCTCGTGATCGAAAGCCAGGCGCGGCAATTCTTTCACCGGCCACCAAGCCACACCACTTGCATCCGAGCTTGCGTGCAATTCAAATTCTTCTTGCGCCAAAAGCGCCATGTATGCCACCGTCACGACGCGACCTCTGGGATCGCGACCAACCTCGCCAAAGGTGTAAAGCTGTTCTAAATAAACATCGCGCACATTGGTTTCTTCCGAAAGTTCACGTGCCGCAGCCTTGTCCAAATTCTTGTCGCGCTCTTCCAAAAATCCACCCGGCAATGCCCAGCAAGATTTGAAAGGTTCGTACTTGCGCTTAATCAAGAGCACTTCCAGCGAGTCTTCGTGAATCGCAAAGACAACGGCATCAACTGTTACTCGAACATCACCAGGCATGGCGCAGAATCATTGTGGTTATAGGTTTGGTCGCTAAGTTAGTCATTGAATTGTCCAGATTAACATACCGAATCCAATTTTAGATGTCATTCATTGCGGAATGACGGGAACCTGTTGGCTCGCGCTTTGCTTTGGCAATTGTACTTGAGGAACTACGGTGTTTGGCGAAAGCACGAGCGTGAAATCGTATGACGCGCGCTCAGGCGAGACGACCAAAGGCCAGCGTGCAAGCAAGGGAATGTTCTTGCGCAAATTCTCCGTGGTTTGCTGATCGGCTCTGGCACTGATGTCGATAATTTCCTCGTGTTGGCAATCAGCCATGCCGGCTTGCCATTTGTAGCGCACCTTGTAACCGGCATTTTCCAAAAGCAATTCCAATTGTTTGACAGATTCTTCCTGCCCGCGCGGATATCTAATTGAAACGCGCACCGGCCTGCCGTCGGCAGCCAAGGCACTTGGCTCGAGCGGCGAGGTGGCAAGAGGAATTTCCGTGTCCATTAAACGGTCGAAAACAATTCGGCAGCCATCCAAATCTGGCACCCAATAACTGACGCCGCCTATCATGTCCCCTTGTCCGGGAAGCATGGCGGTTTGCACTTGGCTCGGTTCGATGTCTTTGACGAAGGAAAGCACCTGAGCCATTTCATCGACGGTCAAGTCGGTAACGATGTTGTCGTGCACAAAGCTGTAAAGCTGAGGCAACTTGAGCAGCACCTGCGGCTCCTTCAATTTATGAGCGACTTGGCGCAAAAACCATTGCTGACGCTCGATGCGTCCGATGTCGCCGCGAGCATCATGGCGGAAACGAACGTAGCCTTCGGTTTGCGCCGGATCGAGAACTTGCAAGCCTGGTTCCAAATCGATATTCAAGCGTGCGGTGCGATCGTGATAGTGCATTTCCTTTTCCACCAGCACTTCCACCGGGCCGAGAAACTCGCAGAGCTTTTTTAGTCCGGCAGTATCAATGACGATGTGTCGGTCAACTTGTGTGGAAAAAGATTGGGCAACGGTAGCGACAGAAAGTTCCGGCCCGCCCATGGCGTGGGCGGAATTGATTTTTGTCAGACCGTGGCTGCCGACTTCTACGCGGCTGTCGCGCGGAATGCTGATTAAGCTAACTTTGTTGGCATAGGGATCGAGATGTACGACAATCATCACGTCAGATCGGGTGCCGATAAAGCGTTTGCAGTCAGGGCCGTTGGAATCTACGCCCATGACAAGAATGGTGATTGGTTTTGTCAGGTTGGGAAGAATGGGCAGGGAGGACTTCGGCGCTTGGAAGGTTGCCACTTGGGCTTGTGGCGGCTGCGAGCGCGCCGTGGAAAATTTCATAGTGAAAAGGTAGCTGGACATGCCGACGGCAACGCCGACGAAAACCGACGTGATTGCCTGCCAGAAGAAAATTGGCGTCGAATAATATGATCCGCTGCTGACCAACTTTTACCTACAAAACAAACCGAGTATCTCAATCTTATAATGCCCCATTTTTAGCTATACTGAACATCATTTGGCGTTTCGGAGACAAATTAAGGTAAATAATTCGGTTGAGGACTGCAAGCATTCTTGAGATGTCAGGGAAGACGTCAAGGGTCTTGTAATAGTAAAGAAATTGGCTAGCAAAGACCAAAGCAAAAGCACCGGACCAAGCGGCTTCATTGAACTCAATGGGCAGATGTTGCTTGTCGACTTTGGCAAGGTTTTTTTGGACGGCACGCCAGTCGGTTTCCTCTATGAGGATGGTTTGTTGCAAGCAAGCGCCGGACCTTTGGCTAAGTCGCATGGCATGAAGCCGATTGATGAAGTTCCCGGTTGTCGCTTCCGTGGCATCGACACTAAGGGCACGGCTTTGGAATTGCCCGGACCGATTCCCGGACCGACCGGTACACTTTCTTATAACAACGTGCCACTAAATGTGGTGTGCGGGCGCATTGCCAATTCCGACCACCGGCTGCTTGGTTTTTATGACGACGAAGGCAACATGATCTTGCGGGATGAGCGAAAGCCGGGGGAAGATATCCGCTTGGACGAGCATAGCCAACTGGTTTCGATATTCAAAGGCAAGTCGAGCCACGGTTTGCCCTGGCACCACGAATTTGTTCGGCCGCTTTATCGCAAGGACAAACCTTATTCGGAAAATGAGATCATTCGCTACTTTCAGGATTATGATGCGCTGTCCGGCTCGCAGAAAAAATATGTGCTTGATTGCTTGCGGTTGTGGTCTTGCTCCGGACTTTTGCAAATTGTGCGCAAGAGCGAGGGCAATGCGGCGTTAGGAAATGTAAAACATGGCGCGGCTGGTGTCACTGGTGTGCGCACCGGCATGGCTACTTTGGACAGAGAGGAATTTGAAAAGGAAATTGTCCTCTTCAAAAAATTTGGCGCAGTCTTCACCGGGCCATCGCCTTTGCGTTCGCATTTGGAAGTGCGGATCAACTTGGTTGTTACCCATGAGTTTGGCCATCAGTTGGAGTTTATTCTTTCCAATGCAGCGCAAAAGCGCATTGTGGAATTGTACGAAAAGCGTTTGGCGCTCGCCAATAAATTGCATCCTTTGCCGAAGGGTTACGAAGGAGCGTCTGAGCTTGTCACGCCGCAACAAGTAGAGAAAAGAGTTTTCATCTCTGGATATTCGCGTGCAAGCGAACACGAATATTGGGCCGAAGCCGTGGCAGCCTTTGCCGTGAAAGAAAGTCGGCAACTGTTGAAGCAAATTGATCCTGAACTTTATGATCTTTTGCGTACTGTTGTGATGGAACCGGAGAGCGTGATAAGACCAGTGTTTGTTGATACCATTCTGGCTTTGCAAGCCAGTTTGCGAATTGGTGGCGAAATTACGGATGATTTGCTCAATGCATAATAATCATAGTCGAATTGCATTTGCCACCACTTTTCTCTTGGTGGCTGGTTTGTTGATCTGGTCGCCAAATGTCCTTTCTCAATCGACAAAAAATACCACGCAAAGTGCTGGACAGAAGAAGCCGGTTTTAAAAGCAATTGATGTATCGAAAGCGAAATTGGACCTGCCACCGGCACCACCACCCAATCCCCTGAGCAAAATATCTGGTGCGCCGATTGCTCCACCGAAACAACCATTTTCCGATTCGCAAGGGCAACAAGTGCAAGCGCCTCAAGCTCAGCATGCTGCACCACAAGGACAAGCTTGGGGGCAAGCACCGCAAATGCCACCACAACAATATCAAGGGCAATATCCGCAACAAGGTTGGGGACAGGCGCAACCGGCATATGCGCCGCAAGCGCAATACGGGCAGCCTCAATATAACCAACAACAATATGGGCAACAAGGTTGGGGGCAAATGCCACCACAATCGCCATACCCGCAGCAGTATCAACAGCAAACTCCGCAGCAAACATGGGGACAAGGGCAATCTGGTTTTGGGCAGCAACCACAATATGCCCAGCCTCAATATAACCAACAACAATTCGGACAACAAGGTTGGGGACAAGCGCCTGCACAAATGCCACCACAAGCGCAATATCCGCAACAGTATCAACAGCAATATACACAGCCTCAATACAACCAGCAGTATGCACAGCAAGGGTGGGGACAAGGGCAATCTGGTTTTGGGCAACAACCACAATATGCGCAACCGCAATATGGTCAACAACAATTTCGTCAAGGCTGGGGCCAACAAGCGCCCCCACAATCACAATATCCACAGCAATATCAAGGGCAAGGTTGGGGACAATCTGGTTATGCGCAGCAAGGGCAACCTCAATATCAGCAGTCGCAGCCTCCTCAATTGGCCAATCAGGCTCCTTTAGTTACGCCTACGCCAACAGGATTTGGTCAGGCAAATAGTCCGGAAGAACAAAAGATTATGCGTTTGGAATATTTGGCTTTTGGTTCTACATATCCGGAGCATGAATTGTCCGATCGCATTGATCATTTGGAAAAGGAAATTATTGGAAAGCTGAGTCAAGCTGCCACAAGCGAACGTTTGGCAATGCTTGAATCGGCAATTGAAGGCAAAGGTGCTTTTGGAGCAGATCAAACCAAAGCTGTCGCCACAAGTGGTGGCAAGGCTTCTGAATCGAAAGTTAATCCTGAAAGTCGTTCGGAAGTTGAAGCTGAAAATAAATACAAATCTACAACTGGCTCTGCGTCTGATTTTGAAATGGTAGTGAAAGCAATTCCGGTAAATGCAAAAGCCGGCGATTATTTTGATGCCATAACAAAATTTCCAGGCGAAACGGTTGCCCGCTGGGAGACGTTCCCTATTTTTATTCACTTGCCAGATCAATCTCCGGAATCCTGGCAACAAAGTCTCAAATCCTCAATGCAAAAATGGGGACAATACATTCCCTTGCGTGCAGTTGCCCAAGGTGAACCTGCCGATATTGAAGTTACATGGGTAAATCATTTGCCGCCGCGCATATTGGGAATGACACGATTGCAAGTAACCCATGGCAAATTGCAAGTAACAATTTCTCTGCTCAGACCAACTTATTATTTGCCGGAAGTACCGGAGCGCACTTTGCAAGGAGCATTTTTGCATGAGTTCGGACACGGACTCGGTATTTTCGGACATAGCAAAGTCAAAGGTGACATTATGTTTGCCACCGAAGTGCCAATGAAAAAGGAAGCTGCACCGCCAAAGAAATTGAAAGTGCCTGGACGTTTACCAATTGGTGGTCTGCCAGTTGGCGGATTATCACTCAATAGATTACCGGCAATCTCCATGCCTTCATTGACGACACAAGAGACGATTAAATACGGCAACATCACGCCACGCGATATAAACACGCTGCGGAAGATCTACGAAACTCCGACTTACCCGCGCGGCTTCGAAACCCCACAACCACTTGAGTGGCCGTAAGTAGCCGGGTTCACCGAATATTTAGTTCTAGGACTAGAGACGTCCGCCGGAAGTGAATGGGAATTCAAATGAGGCGTTGCCGACCATTACTTGCAAAACTGAATCATCGATTGTAAATGGTTCAAAGTAAATCTTGCCTGCTTTTGATTCTCCTGGTGCCAAGGTCGTTGGTTGCATGGCTGTTTGACGCATGTCGTTTGCGCGTGCGGCACCGACTGCTTCGATAGCGTCAGCTTGGCGGTACAAGCGCTCGCGGGCAACAATGTCGGGAATGCTTGTGTTAACGACACCGTAACTTGTGTAAGTTTCGTACGGCAATAAACCATAAGGTGATGGTGCCCAATTTAGTGTACCAACTTCTGAGTAGCTACTGATGATATTCATCCTTTGCATATTGCCCATGAAGCGTTTCCAATTGGCTTGCGAAATCGCTTTGTCTTCAATTTTTTGCGCAATTGCTTCTGGTGTCAGTCGAAATAAGTCTTTGTATTTTGGTTTCATGGCGAAAAGGTGAATTGGTCCCAAACCAATGGTGATTGGTCTGTCTGTTTGGTTTGTCATAATTACGGTGCAACTAATTCTTGGACCTTCATTTTGTACTGACGAGGCAATTTGTAAGCCGCCGATGTTCATGTATTTAACTGTGTAAACATCATCAAATGTTTGTTTGCATCGCGGTGATCCTTTATCCCACTGAAAAGTTACACCACCAGTAATTGGTTTATTCGGATCATAGTTAACGGCTAGTTCTTTCAGAGCCATGGACCGAGCAAGCAAACCGGCTGCTTGATCGGGCTTGCCCAATTTTTGATAGAGAACAGCTTCATCTCTGAGCAAATCGGCCACAACTAAATCGTCTCTATCCGGACTTGCCACCATTGTCGTCATTGCTTGTTTGTACAATGGCTCTGCATCATCATAAAATCCTTGCTTATCTAAAAGCCGTGCTTTTGTATAAATACTTTTTGCTGTATCGGCGTGATTTGGTCCAAGAAGTTTTTGTCGCAGGTCGAGCGATTGCTTGCATATTGCTTCTGCTTTTTTCCACTTCTGCTCATCTGTATAAATGCGAGCCAAACCATCGGCGGCTTGTGCGCTTTCTGCAGAGTCTTTGCCAAAAAATTGTGAGCCTTGCGTCAAAACTTTGTTGTAGAGCCATTCGGCATCATCGTACTTGAGTTTCTTGATGTAGACTTCCGCCATCGCTAATCGCGCTTGATACAAACGTTTGTCTTCACGCCCATTTTTCTTTGATTCTTCAATTGCGGCTTGCAGTTTTTTTTCTGCTAGATCAAAATTGCGATCTTGTAGCGCCTTCAAACCAGCTTTGTAATTGCGCCCCCAAGGACTATCTTCAATTGTTATGCCACCTTTCAGCGGATCTTCGCCCGTAACATTATCAGTCGTCTTTTTGTCATCATTTTTCGGCGCATCCTCAGCAAATGCCGGACCTGCATGAATGGCTAGACATAATGCCAGTGCAGCCAATTGAAGTTTTGAGAGACTCATTAGACAACTCCTCAAGAACGAACCCAATAGTTGATTCTTACCACGACGTCATTTCTATAACCGATGGATTGAGAGATGTTGAGATTGTCAGTCTGGTATTTTTTCAGTCGAAACTAAAACGAAGGTGGGGCAAGATAGAAAGGATTATTTGCAAATGTTGACCATTCGTTCAATCTGCTCTTGTCCATGTCACCGAGTGGGTTATTTACATGGTCCCATACCCATTTTTTTAGCACTGCTGGATCTTGACTGTGAGGCGGAGGATCATTCATCTTCAATGCTAGCGCTAGTATCTTTGCCGGATTTGAGCCTATCTTATCTACGATGTCTATTTCTTGACACATTCTCACTGGATCCTTGGCCCATCGGAGAAAGTCTTTATCGCTCATGTCTGCCAATTCTGGTGACAAGTTGGTAGCGAGAAAATCTTCGCAGGCTTTCTTGTTGTTGATATCCAGACCGTTTGCGGCAGGTGGTTTGAGAGGCTGTCCGAATCTTTGGGCAACTACAGCTACTGCGGCCGGATTCTTACTCAAATCCTCGACAATTTGATGTTCAAGCAATACTTTTGCAAGGTTAGGGTCAACCGCCCCATAATCACCTTTCTGAAGATGATCTAGAAGCTCACTCGATGTTCCCTTGAACACATCAATCGAGCCTGGGCGCTGATATCCGTTGAGCATCTGACCCAACATGCCCATAGGATTACTAAGCAATCCATCTGCAATTAACTTACTACCAAGATCGTTGCCTTCCTGATCAAACTTACCTTGTACCGTAGGCTTTAGGTGCTTATCCCATCCCATAGTGCCTTCCCCGAAACAAAACCATTTCCCGCCAATACCTAGTTAGATTTCTACCCTGAAAGTGAGTTTTCTAACGAAAAGAAACTCACATTAGACAAGATACTCAATCCGTATGATTACTGCTGGTTTTGTAGAGCAATACCGAGCTTGTAAATTTCTTTTTGATTCCAGTTGAATTCGCGGGCAAGGGCGACGGAGGCCTCTTTTAGGTGGTCGCCGTTTTTTAGGCGTTGGGATAGTTCGGCGATAACGGTTGATTCGTCGGCTTTTTCTACAGCTTTGGGTGGGGCACCGTTTATGACTAAGACAAATTCGCCTTTGAGTGAAGATGTTTTGGCTTTGTCTAATATGTCAGACAAGTCGCCGCGAATGAATTCTTCGAATTTCTTCGTGATCTCGCGAGCAAGGCAAGCTTTGCGATCGCCGAATACGGAGAGAATTGCTTCGATGGTCTTGCTGAGATCATGTGGTGCAATGTAGAAGACCAAAGTTCTTTCTTCGTCTTTTAGATCCTCTAGACGTTTAGTACGATCTTTTGCACGGTCCGGCAAAAAGCCTTCGAAGACAAAACGATCGCAAGGTAACCCCGAGCCGACAAGTGCTAAGAGAAAGGCACTCGGTCCGGGGATTGGTATCACTTGCATGCCGCATTCAATTGCCTGCGTCACGATCTGATGTCCAGGATCTGATACCAGTGGTGTGCCGGCATCTGATACCAGCGCAACTGCGGCACCACTTGCAGCCATCTCTTGCAGGAGCGCCAGGCGAGAAGCTTCGTTGAACTCGTGGCAGCTCACTTGCCTTTTCTTGATACCAAAATGGTTGAGTAACTTAATAGTGACACGCGTATCCTCCGCAAGTACTACCTCCGACTCCTCAAGAGCCTCTTTTGCCCTAGGTGTCAGGTCGCCAAGGTTGCCGATTGGTGTCGCGATTATGAACAGTCTTGCTGACAACCTACTCTTCCTTGCCAAGAAATAAGCGACGCTGTAAAGCCTGTCTGGTTCTGATATTTGAGAAGGCGTTTAATCTAGTCATCGCTCTGGGTACTACTTTACTACGGTGAGTTTTCTACAGGTTTTGCACAGTTGTAGAGAATTTAATTCGAGAGTTTAGCAGGTGGGTATTGCATTTAATAGGGAAGTCCTACAACCTCCCCAAAATGGGTGATTTGACAACCGGGCGTCCTCTTAATTGATTAAAAGTCGCATTGCAGGCTGATTTTAACAAATCCAATTTAAAGACGATCCCCGAAAGCAGGCACATGTCGCACTTTTCCGAAAGACAACGAATTATCAAAAGCTTGCAAAGCTTTCGCTTTGTTACTGCTTCTGCAATACTGCGTAACATAGATCATATAGATCACCTATCTGCGAATATGCACCATGCGGATCATATTGGCGAATTATGTGATCAATATGCACTCAAGGTATTGATCGAATGGTTGGCCATCAAACATGACTTTCCTGTATATGCGGAACTTATTGATCATGATGATCCCAAAGTGGAATTATCGAGCGCGCAGGCACCAGGGATCAGCCAGACATGGATTCAATTAACGAATGCATATCCGATTGGATCAGAGCTTGAGCAAATCGCTAGTGACAATCAGCGAAACAGCATACGCAAAGAGGCATTCGAGTGCTTAGAATCCGGCAGTTTTGGTGCACTGCCGGTCAGTCTGGAATTGCTCGGCACTCTTTATGAAGTCTTTAGCAGCGCACCTTTAAATATAAGCTTGGCAGGCGAGATCTATATACAAAAGAGTTCCAAGAGGAAGCTTTTGGGCCAGTTCTATACACCACCATGGGTGGTTCACTATTGCTATGACATAGCGTTCAAAAAAGACTTAAACAAATTCATTAGCGCGAATAAATCCGGCTCGAAAGACTCACTAGGTGGCAAAAGCACTTTTTGTGAACCGCTTAAGATTTTGGATCCGGCATGCGGTGGTGGCAATTTTTTAATTGGTGCTGCAAGTTGGTTTGCCAAAAATTTGAATCATGCTGATCTATATACATTGATCAAAGACTCGTTGTTCGGAATTGAAATTGATGGAGCCGCGGCCGTTCTTTGTCGAATTGCTTTGGTGCTATCCGCCGCAAAATATATAAAGCAAGTAGCTCGTGTTGACGGCGATCAAGTTGCAAGTAAGTTGGTTTTTGAACTTGTGCAAAGTTTGAATCGACACATTGTGGTTGGCGATAGTCTGATAACCGGATTCGTTATTAATTCATTAGATTCACTTGGAGATTGTGATCAGCGCGACGAGAATCATTCGTGGTTGTTATCCGGCGAGTCGTTTGATCTCGTTGTTACCAATCCTCCTTATATAAGTTATGGATCGCGAAATCAGATTCGCCTAAATGACGATTGGCAAAAATGTTTGAAGGCGGTGTTTCCAAATTCCGCTGAATACAAAATTCGACTGCACTCAATATTTCAAGAAATTGCCGTGCGCTATGTGAAACCGGACGGCAACGTTGTCTTGTTTTTGCCGGATGCATTTTTGACTGGAAGATACTATGAAAAATTGCGCCAGTTGCTATTGCGCGAATGTCGAATTGAAAGTTTGACAGAGTTGCCGGAAGCAACAATGGCAGAAGCTGTAGTTGGACGATGGTGCGTGGCAAACTATCGAAAAAAAGAAAATAAGAACGGCAATAGATCTTCTGCGCAAAATGAGGATTTAGATTATTCAGTTGATGTTCTTTCTCTCAATCCGGCGAGAAAGTATCAGTTGCCGATTAATCATTTGGTATCAAAAGACAGAAGTCGATTCCGTTTAACTTTCAATGAAATTGATCATGGAATTTGGCAGACGGTAGACGAGCTTGAACCACTCGGTTCTGTGCTTTGTGGTCACACAGGTATTCGAGCAAAAATTGGACAACTTGGAATAATTGCCGATCGCAAGCGTGGTATCAATTGGAAAAAAGGAATAACGTCTGGAGGTCAGGTTAGTCGCCACCAAGTTGATTGGAAAGGTGATTGGCTAAATATTGATAGTCAGCTCTTGTTTGCAGGCGGTCACGATCCGCACATAGTTGAGAAAGCCAAAATTTTGGTGCGCCAAACAGCAGATCGCGTGGTGGCAGCTTTGGATTTGGACTCTCTGTATCACCTCAACAATGTTCATGCGTTTAACTTGCGGCAATCAGTAAAGTTACCGAGTAACCAGTCAACGTTTGCGAACAATAGTGAAAGCAAAAGCCTTCAACAGCATGGTAGCCTCCAAGACTATGCCGGTCTTCAATACTTTGAAGGTCTGATGAATTCCAGTTTTTGGTTGTATCTCTATCAGCTCAAAAGCCGTGAGTCCGAGCGAGCGCTGGCGCAAATTGACATTGAGATGCTCGAGTCCATGCCAATACCTAAGATGGACAAGGCTGAACAAGCTCAGGCAATTGTCAGTTTGGTGGCTCGATTACATGACAAAAACAAAATAAAGGATGACATGAGCTCATTTTTAATTGAAAGAGCAATAGATCGTCTCGTCTATGACCTGTACAATTTGAATAATCAACAGGTGCTGCACATTGAAAGCAGCTGCCTGCCAAAATTAGCATATTCGGGTAAACTGCCTACTCGATCGGAAGCCTTGAAACTGGCAGAATCTTTTCTTCTTAGGAAAGTGAACGTATGAATTCCAGACCACTATCGATTTTGTTCGTAGCTTGTATGGCATTTTGTCTCAATGCAGTTGGACCGGCGCGAGCCCTTCCGGTTATTGGCGGACTGGGCGGCGATGCCAAAGCGAAAGCCGATAGTGCCGCAAATCAAATTCGTGATAAGTGGGCCTTGGTTGTCGGGGTCGGTCATTTTCAAGATTCATCCATCGGCTCGATGGAGGTTGGCGTAAAAAATGCTCTTGAGTTTGCTCGTGTTTTGAAAAATCCTGATATTGGCAAATTTCCAACTGATCATGTTGCCTCTCTCCTTGGAGCACGTGCCACCAAATCCAGTATCGAAAATATTATTGCCAAGAACTGGCTTGCAAAAAAGGCCCTTCCATCCGATTTGGTTTTACTCTACTTCTCGACAAAACTAATTATTGATACCGATGGCAAAGGCGTATCGCTTTGCGCCTTCGATACTTTGTCGTCAGAGCCGGCGCTGTCGGGTATAGATTTGGAAGAACTTTTGACTGATGTTCGCCGCAGAATTCAAACACCAAATGTGGCTCCCAATATTGTTTGTGTTTTAGACACGGCACCGGCCAATTCTAGTGAAATGCAAGCCACTCAAAGCCTGGTGGAAGAAATCTCCAAAAAATCAGGAGTAACTATTTTTGCTGCATCGCGTTCACTCGGTTCATCATTGGGAACGACTGCTACGCATAATTCACTTTTCACCTATTACATTTCTGAGGCACTTTCAAACAGCGCTGGACAGATGCCACTATCGGCGGTGGCAAAGTATGTGGCGGCAAAAATTGAAGAACAGACCAAACCGGTTGGTGATTATAAGCAGGTGGCAGTGCTTGCTTGCCCGGATGCGAATAAGCAGATGACTGCTTGTGTTTTGGGTGTACCGACTATTTTGAAAAAGAGTTTTTCTATGGGACATCCAATGAATCACTTGATGGTGGACAGACCGGATTTAGTTGTCTCAAGAAGATTGCTAGCCCAAGCGCCAACAAAAAAGACTCCGTCAAAAACAGAAGTTGATGACGACGATGATGATGCCGGTTCTGGGCATGCTGACTTCAGTGGCTATATCACTAAAATGAAACAGGACATCCAATCGAAATGGCAGCCACCAAAAGGCTTTGAAGACGAGCAAGTGACCACAGTTTTCACGATCAAGCGCGATGGCACCATTGTCGATCCGCAAATCACGCAAGGCAGCGGCAAAGATGCAGTCGATAAGTCTGCTTTGGAGGCATTGCAAAAGGCCTCTCCATTAGCACCGCTGCCTGCCGGCGCACCAAAGTCTGTGCAAATGCGTTATCAGTTTCAATGGCATGTGAAGCGTCAGTAAGTTAGCCGAATTGAGTAACCGTTAGTCAAAAGTAAACCGTAATTGCGGTTTGCGGTATTGGTGTCTGGGTATAACTGGGCCGAGCGTAAGTTATTTATAGAAGATAGGGTTTAAATGCCAAATCAAAAGAAGCCTGGCGCAGGCTCGCATTCGAAAGACTCGGCTGCAATTCAATCCGTCAAAAAGTATTGGCTCTTGCTCAAAGAGCTGACTATGCATCCGGAGCGGTTTTACGCTAATCGCAAGCCTCAAACTGAATGGAAAGTCATGTCTATGTATGTTTTGCCGTCTGCCATCGTGCTGGCTCTTGCTGCCGGACTGATTCAGCGTAATTGGGTCATGGGTCTGGCACATTTTGCCAGTGCTTACCTTGGGCTGGCTCTTTTAACAGTAATTGAACGTTACATTATTATGTTTTTTGGCGAGAAGCGGAGCTTTGAGGAAACGGCTGACCTAATTTGCACAACCGCACCAGCTTTAATCCTTGGTTGTATTCCTCAATATGGCTTGCCTATGGCTTTATTGTTGTCTGGTTATTGGAATTATCGGGGTCTTGTGCGGCAGTTCAAAATGGACCCAAATGCGGCACTGGCCGCGGTCGGACTGCCCATTACCTTGACCGGTTTGACCATGTTTGTCCTAGTGCTAATCATCGGTCCCTGGATTGGAGCCGCCCAAACCTTTGCTAACCAATAATTGCGGTTAACTACGTAAAAACCACATTGACGATCGCCTGCCCAGAAAGTAATCTGACAACAGATGGAGGGCAAAAGCCCTAACCCAATCGGAGTCAACGGAGAAGGCATATCATGGCTAATAGTGGTACACCTGAAAAGCAAGCATTAACCGGGAATACGGACAAGACCAGCGAGTTTAATGTCGCTCAGAACGACGCTTCAGCCAGAGCTGGACTTGAAGCGAACAAGCATCCTCTCGAAGGTCAGTCAAAGGTTGCTCAGCGTACAAACGATGCGACCCAGAATAAGGACGTTATCGATGTAGCTAAGGTTACCGATGCTAACAAGGTTCTCGCCCAAAACATTCTTGAGTCAGCCGCTCGTATCGCCGAACTGCAACAACGGTTGACGAGAAATCCCGAAAACTACTATTCGCAACAAGCCGACAATTTGCTCAAGGCTATGGGACCGCAGTCCCCTGAATTCCAACTGAAGGACGCTACAGCCCAAAGAGCTGTCGAACATCTATACAAGGTTCTTAACGGTCAATTCAGCTAGATGAGAATCCTCAAAACCGCGAACGCCGGGCGCTTTTAGCCCGGCGTTTTTCTATTTATATGCTAAAATAACCATTCCGTCGTTTATATATATATGAGAAGGTAAGTCGTGCCGAAAATTAAGTCTGCTATTAAGCGCGTTGAAGTTGCCGAGCGCAACCGTGATCGTAATCGTTCCTGGAAGTCCGCTGTTAAAAGCGCTAAGAACGAAGTCGTCAGTGCAGCCAAGGCTGCCGATGCCAAGCAAGGCAAGTCTGCATTGGAAGCTGCTTATTCTGTGATTGATCGAGCCGTGGCAAAGGGTGTTCTGCATAAGAATACTGCTGCCAGAAAAAAATCTCGATTGGCGCTCTTGTTTGCGCACACAAAATAGTTTCATTGCATTTGATTTAAGTTCCAAATTTAAGCTATATTAATGCAAGAGAAGGGGAGGCAATTGCCCCTTCTAAATGTCCATATGATTCTTGCAAAAGCACTTGGCAAGATGTCGTCGGAAGAGTAGCGCTGAACTAGTAAGGTAGGAAAGTACTTTGGAATTGGATATGACCAGCGTGGCTGGAAAAGAGCACATCCAAAGAGAACCGGCGAAAGTAGATTTAAATAGCCTTTCTGGTTCAGTTCACTTAATCGGTATCGGTGGCATAGGCATGTCGGCTTTGGCTAGGCTTTTGCTGGCCAAAGGCATTTCCGTTTCTGGCTCGGACAGAGAAGAAACGTCAATCACCAAAGAGCTTTCTAGTCTTGGTGCCAAAATCATGATTGGGCACAAGGACGCCAACTGTGATGATGCCGGGTTAATCATCGTTTCAACCGCAATTACTGATAGCAATCCTGAGTACGCGCAAGCACTCAAACGCGCAATTCCGGTTTGGCACCGCTCACAACTTTTAGCTTACTTGTCCAAGGGCTCCAAGCTCGTTGCCGTCTCCGGAACGCACGGCAAAACAACAACAACAGGAATTATTTCCGAGGTTCTCCTCGATGCAGAACTTGATCCTTCGATAGTAGTTGGTGGCATATTTGGCCGCATCAAAGCCAATGGTTATTTGGGCGGCGGCGATATTTTTGTGGCTGAGACGGATGAGTCGGACGGCACACATTCTCGTGTTCAATCTCACATAGCTGTGATTACTAATATTGAAGCCGAGCATTTGGAGAATTATCCAGGCGGGCTTGAGCAGATTCGCGACAACATGGTGTCCTTTGCCAGTGGTGCGCAGAAGTCGACCGTAATTTGTTTGGATGATGCTGGCTGCCGTTTAATTCGCCCACGCTTGCAAGGATCCGTAGTTACTTACGGCTCTCGCGGATCCAATGCCGACTATGTTTACAGTGATGCGCCAAATGGTGGCATGAAAGTTTGCCAGGGTGAAACTGAACTTGGCACTATTGACCTGAAAGTTCCTGGTGTGCATAACAAACTCAATGCGCTTTGTGCGCTGGTTGTCGGGCTTGAGCTTGGACTGAGCTTTGCTCAGATTGCCTCCGGCCTCTCAGCGTTTGCTGGAGTCAATCGTCGCTTCCAAGTAATTGGTCAGAGCGAAGGTGTCATGGTTGTTGATGATTATGCTCATCACCCAACCGAAGTTCAGGCAACTTTAAATGCTGCCAACCAATTCAAATCCGCAATCAATGGCAATGGTGTCTTTAAGGCAAAGCGAGTTGTGGCAATTTTTCAGCCGCATCAACCGGGCAGGCTTCGCGATTTATGGGAAGAGTTTTGCTCAAGCTTTGAACAGGCAGACCTTGTTTTGGTGACGGACATTTACGTAGCGCGAGGTAGCGCTATCGAAGGTATCACTGCAGACAAATTTGTTGCGGCAATGAAGCATGCTAATGCTAAACATTTACCGGGACCGGTCTGCGAGTTACCAGCTAAGGTTTGTGCTTATCTTCAGCCAGGCGATCTTGTGCTGACCATAGGTGCAGGTGATATAACTAAATTAGGTTTACCGCTTTTGGATCAGCTTAAGCACCAGAAGCAGTGAGTGTTCCTTAGTGGCAGTCGGGCAGGGAAACCCCGCCCCTACAGGATGACAATGGAAGAGATTGCCAACGCTTCTTTAGCTCGCTACACAACCCTCAAGATTGGGGGCGAGGCAAAGCGTCTTTGTAATCCTGCGACTGTAGCCGAATTGCTTGCCGTAATGGAATCCGTGCGCGCGGCAACTGAGCCTTGGTATGTTTTAGGGGGCGGATCGAATTTGCTCGTTGCCTCGTCCGGCTTTTCCGGCACTGTCATTCGTACTTGTGAGATGAAGCAAATTTCTCAAGCCGAGCCGGATGTAATTGTCGCCGGAGCCGGCACGCGTTTACCGCACTTGGCTCGCTTTGCTGCAGAGCGCGGGCTCTCTGGTTTGGAATTTTCTGTCGGCATACCTGGCACCGTCGGTGGTGGCGTGGTTATGAACGCTGGTGCTCATGGCAGTTGCATTGCCAACGTTGTGGAAAGTGTTACGGTATTTGATACTAAATCGTGGGACCTGGTTACTTATTCTCATTCTGATCTTGCCTTTCAATATCGTCATTCGGCAATTGATCCTGCCCGGCATATTGTTCTTGAAGCCCGTTTCCGACTGACGCCTGCTGATGCTGAGGAAATTAAGGCGCAAACCAAGCATAATGAAGATTACCGCTGGCAAACTCAGCCGCTCAATTGGCCTAACGCGGGTAGTACTTTCAAAAACCCTTTCCCCGATAAAGGGGCTGGATTGCTTCTTGACAAGTCGGGAGCAAAGCAGCTCAAAGAAGGTAATGCCCAGGTTTCAGCGGTGCATGCAAATTTTGTAATTAATGTAGGCGGGGCAACATCTTCTGAGGTAACCGGGCTCCTGGCTAAAATGCAGGACGCGGTCTACCAAAACTTTCAAGTTCTTTTACATCCGGAGTGGAAGAGACTCGGCTCTTTTAGCGAGAGTGAGTGTAAGATATGGAATGGGGACGGATAAAAGGAGATGCCTGTTTAATGTCTCACGAAGTAAACTCTAAAAAGATTCGAGTCGCGGTGCTTTTTGGTGGACGCTCGGCCGAGCACGAAATATCGCTGCAATCTGCAAAGAGCGTGGTTAATGCTCTGGATAAGAATAAGTATGAAGTGACTTTGGTTGGCATCGGCAAGAATGGCCAGTGGTATCTCAATGATGCATCGCAATTTTTGCTTGACTCGGAAAACCCCAAGCTTATTAAATTGAATGGCTCGAATCAGCCAGTTGTTCTTCTACCTGGTCATGGCAGCAATCAATTGATTAGCCTAAATGGCGAGAAGAAAGCCATTTCGATTGACGTTGTTTTCCCTGTGCTTCACGGAACATATGGCGAAGACGGTACAATGCAAGGGCTCTTGAAGTTGGCCAACGTACCTTTTGTTGGACCATCTGTGCTGGGCTCGGCAATTGGCATGGACAAAGACGTGGTTAAGCGTTTGCTGCGCGATGCCGGCATTCCGGTTGCCCGCGGTTTTGCCTATCAGCGTCATGAAAAAATCAATCTTGATACGGTGATCAAAGAACTAGGATTGCCTTTGTTTGTCAAACCGGCAAATCTGGGTTCATCCGTTGGTGTTCATAAGGTGACCAGTAAAGTCGAGTTGGCACCAGCCATTGAAGATGCTTTTCGTTATGACAGCAAAATCCTGATTGAAGAAAATATCTCCGGGCGCGAAATCGAATGTGCTGTTTTGGGTAATGAAGAACCTGCCGCATCGCTTCCTGGTGAAGTGATACCACAGCATGAGTTTTATTCGTACGAAGCAAAGTACATCGATAAAAATGGCGCGACATTTGCTATTCCGGCAAAGGTCGATTCTCAGACAATCAAAGCAATACAAGAACTTGCGCTCAAGACTTTCAAAGTTCTTTGCTGTGAAGGAATGTCCCGCGTGGATATGTTCTTGACCAAGGACAACAAGTTGATTATCAACGAAATTAATACCATTCCGGGCTTCACCAGCATAAGCCAGTATCCGAAACTCTGGGAAGCTACAGGTCTGCCGTACCCCGAGCTTTTGGACAAACTTATTGACTGCGCCATTGCCAGATTTAAACGCGAGCAAAAATTGCAAACCACATTTGCTTCCCCGGCAGAGACAATTCCGGAATTCTTAGATAAAGTTGCAGAAAATGTTAGCAAATCGCAATCATCGCCTGAAGTTCTGGTGCGGGCAAAGTCTAGAGACAAGACTTCCGTCTAACCAAGCAATAGCACAAACATCTTTCATCCACAGGGCTTAAGACAGAGGTCCTCTTCCTGGCATGCGGTGCTAGGATGAATGTGGGAGAGGTCTTATGATGACGATTATCAGATCCCCAATTCTCATCGGAGCGCTCTGGCTAGCCGTGGTTGGCTTTGGGCTCATTGTTATGGCCAAGTATGAGGCGTCTCCGGGAATATCCGGCATGCCGCCTGCGGACTTGCCTCAAGAGCTTGCGTCTTATCGAAGCGCCGGCAAGTTTACATTGGTAATGTTTGCTCACCCGCGCTGCCCCTGCACGCGCGCTAGCGTGAGCGAATTGGCGGGGCTTATGACTCGCTGCCACAACAAGCTTGAGTCGATTGTCTGTGTTCTCAGCCCACGCTCAATGCCCAAGGGCTGGGAGCGAACCGACATATGGGAAAAGGCTGCTGGAATTCCTGGCGTCCAAGTCATACCTGATCTTGATGGGATGAGGGCGCGGCAATTCAATGCGCCCACATCTGGACAAGCGGCTCTTTATGATAAGCAAGGAAAGTTGATTTTTGCCGGTGGTATCACTTCGGCACGTGGTCGAATTGGCAATAGTCAGGGAGTAAAGATTATTACATCGTTGGTTAACCAAGAGTCCCCGGCAATCGAGCCAAATGCTGGGCAGGCAACATTGGTATTTGGTTGCCCCTTGCATGATCCACTGCCCAAGCCACGTTAAGGGGTGGACTATGGTAAAAGTGCAATTGTCTCCAAATGAAGATTCTGTGAAGGCACGCACGGAAAAGCTCTTTCAGATGCAGCTTGAACGAGTGCACGTTCGCACAGACAAGTTGTTTGCCGGTTTGATGATCTGCCAGTGGCTTGGTGCAATTATTGCCGCATTCCTAATTTCACCTTTGGCATGGCATGGCACAGAAAGTGAGACTCATATTCACGTCTGGGCAGCTATTTGGCTTGGTGGCATAATCACAGCCTTTCCTGTTTATTTGGCGCTGAAAAAACCGGGCATGGCATACACTCGGCAAGTAATTGCAATTGGCCAAATACTAATGTCTGCCCTCCTAATTCACCTTACCGGCGGCAGAATTGAGACGCACTTTCACGTCTTCGGTTCCTTGGCCTTTCTTTCATTTTACAGAGATTGGCGGGTCTTGCTCACGGCATCGGCAGTGGTGGCAATGGATCATGCTTTGCGTGGTATTTACTTTCCCCAGTCTGTTTATGGTGTTTTGCAAGTTGAGCCATGGCGCTGGCTTGAGCACACAGGTTGGGTGCTGTTCATCGATACTTGGCTGATTATTTCAATTCGCCTCAGCCTTGAGGAAATGAAAAAGATAGCCGGACGCCAGGCGGAACTGGAAAGCACAAATGCACAGGTGGAATCTAAAATTATTGAGCGCACATCCGAGCTGGAAGCGGAAGTGGCTCAGCGCAAACAGGCAATGAAAGAAGTTGAAAGCTTGAAAGAATCGCTGGAAGAGCGCGTTATGGAATTGGCATTGAATAATCGCAAGCTTAGTTCTTTAGCAAATGAGCTTGAACGCGCGCGCAACCAGGCATTGCAAGCATCGCAATTGAAGACGCGATTTCTTGCCAATATGAGTCACGAAATTCGCACGCCGCTCAATGCGGTCATCAGTATGAGCGATTATCTTTTGCGAACCAATTTGAATCGGGAGCAAAAGGACGTAGCCGAAATCGTGCACAAATCGGCTGACGCTTTGTTGGCAATTGTCAGTGATGTTCTTGATTTGGCGAGAATTGAAGCCGGCAAGACGGAGCTGGAAATTGTCGAAATTGATTTATTGGAGCTTGTGGAAGAAAGTGCCGAAATAGTTGCTAATCGCGCCAGGCAAAAGAAGCTCTCTTTGTCGACATACATTGCACCTGATGTACCTCAATTAGTACGGGGAGATCAAGTGCGCTTAAGGCAAGTTCTTCTTAATTTATTGAGTAATGCTGTCAAATTTACCGATCAAGGTGAGGTGGTCGTTAAGGTTGTGGTGGACAAAAGTGACAAATCCGATCAGGGTGTCTGTTGCATTCGCTTCACCGTTTCCGATACTGGCATTGGATTATCGGAGCAAGCATTGCAATCGTTGTTCCAGCCTTTCACTCAAGCCGACACTTCAATTAGCCGCCGCTTTGGTGGCAGCGGCTTAGGTCTGACCATTTGTAAGCAGTTGGTTGAACTGATGAATGGAGAAATTAACGTAGAAAGGCGAGAGCGCGGAGCAACATTCTCATTTTGCGTGCCGCTCGCTTGCTCTGCGAAAACAAAGCAGTTGCTGGGCGCCGGATCAGAATTGGCGGACTTGAGGGTGTTGATCATTGGCGGACCGACCGGAGCCG
Source organism: Candidatus Obscuribacterales bacterium (assembly GCA_020050685.1). GTDB lineage: Bacteria > Cyanobacteriota > Vampirovibrionia > Obscuribacterales > Obscuribacteraceae > JAGVKG01. Next base: position 34,130 of record JAGVKG010000019.1, read on the forward strand.
GTGAAACACTTGCTGCCTATGTAACTTCCTGGGGAATGCGCAGCTTGCCTGTCGCCGACATCACCAAGGCACTGGCTGTAATGCGCAAGGCTTCCGCGGAAAATGATCCATTTGATGTGTTAATTACCGAACTGACAGCAGAAGGAACGGATCTATTAGCTTTCTGTGAATCAATGCGCAAGTTTCCTGAGTTTGCCAAAATTAAGCTAATTGTTTGTACGGCTGACGATAAGTATGGGCAAGGTGAGAATCTCTTGACCCAAGGTGTTGATGCTTATTTGATCAAACCATTCCGTCAATCGCGTTTGTTTGATTGCATCGCCATGCTGGTTGGAAAACATCTTGTCTCGACGGATTTTGTTCCTCCGATGATTGAATCTGTTACTTCCCGTAAGGCTATATTGCCGGATGCTCAACCGCGAATTTTGATTGTGGAAGACAATGTAGTCAATCAACAAGTTGCTCTAATTCTCTTGAAAGAACTTGGCTATGAAGCCTCGATTGTTGATAGTGGTAAGCAGGCAATTGAAGCAGTTATCCATAATAACTATGCTCTGATCTTGATGGATTGCCAGATGCCGGACATGGATGGCTTTGAAGCAACACGACAAATTCGTCGTCTTGAACCGATGACTGGGCGTCGCATACCAATTATTGCCTTGACGGCGCAAGCCCTTCAAGGCGATCGAGAACAATGTCTAGCAGCCGGCATGGATGATTATCTTAGTAAACCAATTACAAGCTTGCGTCTGAAGGCGATAATTCAACGCTGGTTATCTCAACCAATTGAATCCTCTGCCCATGATTCTGCTGTGGCAGCTAAGAATGGCAATGGTGTCGCCCACAGTGCTACTTCTCCGATTGATTTTTCAGCACTCAAGGAAATGTATTCTGAGGATGGCGCGGTGAAATTGATTGAACTTTTCTTGTCGTCTGCTTACACGCTGATTGATCAGATGGAGCAAGCTATGGCTAAGCAAGATGCCAACGAAGTCAAATCAATTGCTCATGAGCTCAAGGGATCGACAGTGTCGCTCGGGATCGACAAGATGGCGACACTCTCGTTAGATTTGGAAAATGCAGCGCGCATAGAAGATTGGTCAAAGGCTCACGACGTGTATAAACAATTGAGTGACGAATTTAAGCGAGTATCAGCATACGGCAGTACCGTACTTGGCTGATTAGTCTTGGCCGCCCCCGAAACACTGGCGAATGCGGTGCCAGAGTGCCGAGAAAGTGTTGGCAATGCCGTCGAGAATTCCTCTTATCCTCAGCTGATCTGCAAAGCCTTCAGACTCGACAACTTTTGAGGACAAGCGAGCAAAGGCTCTGTGTTTAGATGTCTCAGTTGGTTTCGGTTCTGCGACTGCTTGATCTTCATCTGGAAAGCGAAAGTCCGGATTGTATTTCTTGTAAATTTTGTAGAGTGCAAATTTGACTGTTTTTGCTGTTTCCGGACGGTGATTGGGATTGTGCGAGGTCATTAGTTTGATCAATTCATCCAACTGATCATCGGCTTTTGGATCAACTAAACGCGGCGAAACTGATGCCAGAGGTTTGGGACGAATGCCGGTGACCAGATGACTAATGGTGGCACCGAGCGAATAAATGTCGGAGCGCGTTTCTGGCTTGCCAAAATATTGTTCTGGTGGTGAGTAACCGGCGGTAATCACACGAGTGGCTGCTTCTTCCGGCATGAAAGTTCTAGCAATGCCGAAATCGATGAAGACAACTTTTCCCTCAGGTGTCAGCATCAAATTACTTGGTTTGAGATCGCGATAAATAATTGGTGGTGTCATGTTGTGCAGATATTCAAGAACTTCGCAGCATTGAATAGCAATCCATGTTGCATGATCGGAAGTGAATGGTCCACCGGTGCGCACCATCACATCTAAATTCTTGCCGGGCACATAGTCCATCACTAAAAAGTAGCGACCGTCGTCCGATGCATGACTGTCGAAGACGCGGACAATTCCTGGATGATTCAATTGGCCGAGAATCTTTGCTTCGCGTTTGAAAAGACGCACTGCTTCGGCGTGCTTTTGAGGATTGTCGTATTTGTTGGTTAGCTGCTTGATCACACAAGTGTGATTGTTGTTCTCTTTGTCCTCAGCCAGATAAACAGTGCCCATGCCGCCTTGTCCAAGCGGCTGGCAAAATTTATAGCGAGCAAACCAATCCGTTGATTCAGTCATCTGAAACCAATTGCAGAAATTCTCTAGGCAATATTTTCATACCCGATTGCCGGGCAGTTAACACTAGACAGCAAGGAGTATATTGAGAAAGACCTTGCCTTAAATCTACTTGACAACTATCAATTTAGAGCTTATATTACAGGCATTCAAGGCGGGTTTCTTACTATTGGCAATTTAATTCATGACCGGGTGCCCAGGCGCCCCAGCATTAATTTGGCCATCCGGGAAAGTTAGTAATGGCAGATATTGGCACAGACAGCGGCAAATCGAAACAACCAGTGGAAAGTGTTCGCCACGCAGGCGATGCTAAGCACGACAAACCGGCTTTGGTTGACCTTTCTAAACCTGATGCAAATCGTGGTGTTGTCGGTGCAAAAGAGTCCAAAGACAATGCCAGGGAAAAGCTGATCGATAACCATCAACTGGTAATTTCGATGCTTGATCTTCCTTGTAATTTAGCAAGCAATATTTCCAAAGAGTTTGATAAACAAGGCAGGGCGTTATCTGGAAAAAACACACCGGATGCGCAAGCCCGCGCGATTGGCGGTGGTGCCTCTGAAGCGATTATTTCCATGGCATCGCAAATGATGTTGGCACCCTATAAAGATCAAACGCAGTTTTTAAAGAATGCGGTGGTCTGGCACGGCATCGCCGAATCCGGCTTTGATCCCAAGGTTACGGCCAAACTCGATCCGCGAGTTGCTTATGCACAGTCACTCGTACCTTTTGTGCAAGATGTGCAAAAGCGAGGCGTGTTGCCGGTTACACAAGACATGGCAAATAAAATTGGTGATAGCATAACTCACTCAACTATTTACGATCAGGCAAAATTTGCCACCAACCTCGCTACTATGTTTTTGGCACTGCCAGGCAAACAAGCCAAAGCGGCAAATCTCGCTGGTGAAATTGTAAAAGATGCTGAGGTCGTTGGCACTGGTGCCAAGGAAGCGGTGACTGTTGCAAAAGTGACTGAAGAGAGCTTGGTTAAAGAAGCAGCTCAGCCTCACCCAAGTAAAGAATTGACTCTGCCACTAAGTGAGCATGGAGCGACGCTCAAGGTGGGCGCCAAAGGCGGAGAAATTACTCGCGCTGATGGTCGGGTTTACAAATACGATCAACATGGCAATAAGCTTGAACGCTATGAAGCGGCAACAGGCAAGACTACGCCGGCAACTGCGGAAGAACGACAAGAAATTCACAAATTGCTTTCTCAAAGTGAGGGTGACTCAAAACATGGAAGCGCTCTCCTTGAAATGGAGCGAGCAGGCACTGGTGCCGTGAGTGAAAACGGGACAATCAAGTTGCCAGATGGCACCAAACTAAATCTTAACGACAGTGGAAGTCGAATTGAAATTTCCAAAGCAGACGGGACTAAATTCACTTACTCAATAAACTCGCAAACTATTGAGCAAGTAGAGCCAGCTAAAGGCATTCTCTTTCGTGGTGATCCACACAGATCAGATATTTTGCATATCCTTGCTGAGAACGACCAGATGATTACGGCAGAAAGGCTAGAACAATTCGCGGCAAAAAACCGTGAGGTGGATTGGCGCCCAAACCAATCAATAGACGAGGATTATTACTCTTCTTATTAGAGTAGTGAGGTCTTTCAAATTGCTCCGATTTTGCGCCCGATTTCTTTTGTATGTATGGGTTGAATTTATTGCATATATGGATGGCTCGGTTTCGGAAACCCAAGCCAGGCCAGGAAAAAGATTTTTGTTGACATACGCATGTATGGCATGCTAATTTAGAGTCATCTCCCCAATTGAATGATTACAAATTGCCCTCGCCAATTCTTGAGAGGTGGACTGACTCCACGTCTTGGGGGCCTAGACTTGGAGGTGTTTATGAGTCTTGCCAATATTTCAATCGTTGGGAATCTTGTTCGCCCACCTGAGCAAATGTGTTTTTCCTCGGGTTCTGTAAAGACAACTATGGTTGTTGCTGTCAACAATCGTGGCAAGGCTGGCCGCACTCCAGGGAATGCAGACTTCTATAAAGTAGAAGCTTGGGGAAAGCTTGCCGAACTTACAAATAAATATCTGTCTAAAGGCAATCAAGTTACTGTGACCGGCCGATTGGTTTTGGATCACTGGACGGACAAGCATGGCAAGGACAGAGTGACACCAATTGTGGAAGCTCAGCAATTAGCTTTTCCGCAAAGAATGAAAGTACTTTCTGATGGACAAGAAGAATCTTTCGACCCGGAATTTTCCGCCAATCCCATATCTGGCGAGATAGTCGTCGCATCCTCAGATGATGACGAGGACGAAGACGACTATGAAGACAACGATAAAGAACTAGAAAGAGGTGATGATGAGATAGCGCCAGGCACAAGAATAAGAGCAGAACCTAGAAGGAGCAAGTCAGCATAGAACATTGCATATAAATACGGATAATCATATTTAAAAACCCTCCACACACCACACCAAAGTGTTGAGGAAACAATAAAAGGGAAGAGTTTGCAAACTCTTCCCTTTTGAATAATCACAATCAGGATAAGCAGCTATCCGCACTGGGTACACTAAATAAGTGTACAATGGTAAAGTTCATGATTGCCAAAGTCATTTTTACAAAAAAGGCCTCTGGGCAAATGAGGCAGGCTCCTGACTACATTACTCGAAAGCTATTGAATTGGGCGCAAGAAGTTGAAATCTTCGGCATTCAGGCTGTGCGCGAACACAAGGGATATCATGATGAGCCGCTTAAGGGGCAGAGGTTTGGAGAGCGATCAATTAGGTTGAGTAGACAGTGGCGAGCTATATATAGTCAGATGAATAATGGTTCGATTGTAATTTACGTTCTAGAGGTAACACTGAGCTATCCCCCTAAAAATAGACAGATGAAATTGTACGAAGCCTCCGGATATGATGTCGCAGATAGGAGGCGTACAAATGTCAAGCAATCAAAAGAA
>JAGVKG010000036.1 GCA_020050685.1 Candidatus Obscuribacterales bacterium
AGCAACCGCCTCGTGACCCCACGACGACGGCCCTCTTATCCATAATTCCAGGATTAGGGCAGTTGGCAAACGGCGAGACACGCAAAGGTTTTCTCTTCCTTGGCGTTACTGCCATCAATTTCTTGATTTTCCTTTGCCTTTGCTTTACCGATCCAATTTTGCGCGGCTTACTTGATTTTGGTGGTGCCTTCCACGTTAAACCAAATCGCATACTTGTTCACGTGCTGCTTGAGTCACATATGGGCAGTATGGTTTCGATCATATTTATAGGACTCTGCCTTACCTTTACTTTTTACGCCATGCGCGATGCTTACGATCATGCCGCCATGGTGCATCGCCGTCATATATATCCCGAATACGTAATTGACATGCCGGAAGCAACTTCTGGTTCTTATATATTCCATTATTCGTTGATGATCTTGTGTTTCATTCTGGCGTTTTTCTTCTTGATACCACCGCCACCAAAAACCCAAGTCACGGATATTGAATTCATTCAAAATCAACCGCCGACACAAAAGAAAATTCGCTCGCAAAGACACGCCGAGCATGCATCTGAATCGGCCGGTCGTCATAATCCTAATAAACCGGTTGTTGCACCGTCGCCTCAACCGAAGGCCGCCAGTCAATCTCATGCGCCATCGCCGCGCCCGTCACATCAATCGCAAGCTCCGGCACCAACGCCGAGTCCGACGCACGCACCAACTCCGCATCCAACTGCGCACCAGTCACCGGCGCCATCTCCGGCTCCTCACCCATCACCATCACCGAGCCCATCGCCGCATCCAACACCCTCACCAATGGCCAGACCAACTCCTATGCCGATGGCCCATCCATCGCCATCGCCGAGTCCGTCGCCGAGTCCTTCGCCATCACCATCTCCGCGACCAACTCCGACAGCATCACATTCACCAAGCCCGAGTCCTTCGCCCATGCCGACGCCGAGATCGTTTTCGCCTGGTGCACCAAGTCCCTCGCCTTCACCAACCACTATGACAAGAACCATGGGTGGTGGCGCACCGATGCCGTCGGCTCATGCACCGGCTTCACGTGGTGGCGGTGGTGCGACAAGCGCTCCTTCACCAATTGCCTTTGCTCCAACCGGTGGTTTTGGTGGTTTCTTTGCCCCTGCCCCTAAAGCAGGTGGTGGCGGATCTGCCCCAGGCAGTAACGTTCCAACCGGTGCCCCCGGTCCAGTCTCTGCCACCGGCGGTGGTGGCGGCAGTCGAGGCGCACCGATGCCAGTTCCATCAATGGGTGGTGGTGGCAGTCGATCATCATCAGGTGGTGGCGGCGGTGGTGCTGGCGCACCGGCTCCGGTTCGCGCCGGTGGCGGCGGCGGACGTCCCGGATCCACAGGTTCTGGTGCTGGTGTAGGTGTTGCACCATCAGTGCCACGTGGTGGTGGCGGTAGTCCAGGTGCTGGTGCCTCGCCCGGTGGTGGCGGTGGCGAAGGTGCCGAAGGCAATCCAGATAGAAACAATAACCCAACTGGCAGACCAAGTCTTGCTGCTCAACCAGACGTTGACTTTGGTCCTTACATGCAGGACTTGCAAAGAAGAATTAAGAAGGCCTGGTTCCCACCGAGAGGACAAGAGTCAAGAAGAGTGACGGTTGTTTTCAAGATACATAGTGGTGGTGAATTATCTCATCTACGTCTGGAGCGTTCGTCCGGAAATGCTTCTGCCGACCAGGCAGCCTTGCGTGCCGTGGAAAACGCCGCCCCCTTCAGACCTCTACCTCAAGGTGCACCACCGGATGTCGATATTCAATTTACCTTTGATTACAACGTTTTTGGTGGGGGGGGACGTGGCACATTCCGCCAACTCTGATACACTCATGCATGGTATTTTTGTAACGTCCTTGGCATTGCAGGAGAAATAATGGAAAGTAAATTCTTCACGTTTTTCATGGAGTTCATGATTAAGGACTGGTTTGCGTCCATTCCGATTACGATTTGTTCAATTTTGACGGTCGCAGTTGTGATTGAAAGATATCTCTATTATCAAAAAAATCGCCGGGACGTTTCTGCCTTCATCCACCAACTACAACGCGAATTGGAGCGTGGGCAGTTGCAAGCAGCTCAAGCTACATGTAGCCGTTTAGGTGGTGTGGTTGGCGAAGTTGCTGAAGAAGGCGTTCGCCTCATGGCTGAACAAAAAGAAGATTTCTCCAAGGCATTTGATATCACAGTCGGTCTTGTCACCCGCAAACTGGAAAAGAACTTGGCAATTCTCGGCACTATTGGTGCCACCTGCCCATTTATTGGTTTGTTCGGAACAGTGGTAGGCGTTGTGTTCACCCTTGACCAACTCGGTGTTGGTGGTGGTGGTACACCGGTTGTGGTGACAGGCGTTGCTAAAGCCCTTATTGCTACAGGCTACGGTCTGGTTGTCGCCATTATGGCGGTTATCTTCAACAACACTTACACTAATACGGTCAAGCGTTTTGATGATGACTTCTTGCTCTTGAAACTTTTGTTCCTGAGCTTTGTCGGCACAGAACAAGCCAGAGCATCACGATAACTCGCTTACGCAAATAGCGCTACAATCTTAAAAGGAGGTGATTAGGCTATGTCCATGGGAGCCGTGGGTGATACGTTTGAGGAAATCAACGTCACGCCGCTTACAGATGTATTTCTTGTGCTTCTCGTGATCATGATCCTGATCGCTCCTCTTATCGACAAGTCTGATTTGAAGATCAAGCCTCCGGATACCCGCAATGCCAAGAAGGACGATTCCAGTAAGGCCATCTTTATAGATATCGATAAGGACGGACAGATCGCGATTAATTCCAAGCTGATTGAAAAAGGCGCCGACTCAGAGACCTTGCAAGCCAAAATCAAAGAGCTACAAATGCGAGCCGGACGAGACGACGTGCCGGTTACTGTCAATGCAGATGGCGACGCTAAGCAGCGCGATGTGGTGGCAATCATGACCGCCGCAGCGGCGGCTGGTATCAAACGCATGCGTATTGCTACTCTGCAAGAAGCTCAGTACTAGCTCTGAATTGAATTTATATGTATTACTTTCTTGGTCTGATTGGGCACCCGACAGCTCATTCTTTGTCGCCTTACATGCACAAAGCTGCCCTCCAACATTTTGGGCTTGCTGGTGACTATCAGCTTTTTGACATAGCCCCAAATAACTCTCAATCGGCATCCGACAAGCCTCCAGTTGAAGATGCGGTCAAGAGAATCATTGCCAGCGCTCTAAACAAGTCGGATACGCTTTGTGGTTTGAACGTCACCGTTCCTCATAAGGAAATTGCTTTGCAATTTGCAGACAAGTTGACCGCAGAGGCAAAGTTAGTTAATGCAATCAACTGCCTCAAGATAAGCGAAGAAACCCAAGGCCAAATCATCGGACACAATACAGACCTGGAAGGCTTCACTAAATCGGTGCAAGAGGCATTTCCCGGCTCACCAAATCAGGCCGCTTGCGTACTCGGTACAGGCGGAGCCGCCAAGGCTGCCGTAATTGGTCTGACTCGACTTGGTTACAAGCAAATTGCCATTGTCTTTCGTAATAGACATAAAGCCACAACCGTCCGCTCTTATTTCAGCAAACTTTATCCCTCAGTTAAATTTCAAATGATTGACTGTCAGGATCTAATACCGCTAAAAAATTGCGACTTGCTGGTTAATGCCACCACGATTGGTTTAAACAATTTGCCCCCACCTGATTGGGCCGCCAGTTTTTTCGAACGCTTACCGGTCCAAACATTCTTTTACGATATGGTTTATCACAAAGATGGTCACTCTACCGCGCTTATGCAATTGGCGCACGACAAAAATCTCAGCACCCTCGATGGGAAAGACATGCTGATTAATCAGGCAATCGCATCGTTCTCATTCTGGACAAATCTCACCTGTCCCAAAGAAGTGATGCAGGACGCGCTTGTGCGGGCCCTCGGCTAACAACATCTTGCGCTTTCTCATAAGCAGTGTACTCTTAGAATGGTAGCTCTTTGAGAAAAGATCTAAAAAGGAAAAGCTGATGTTTTGGGATGGGATTTGCGCGCTCCTAATTATCATATTGGCCTTCGCAGGCTTTAAGCGCGGCTTAACTGGAAGTTGGGTGGGTTTGCTGGCCATGGCAATTGCTACCGTGATTGTCCAACATTACTATATAGATTTCTCGGCTTGGGTCCTTTCTAGACTACGCACAAGCCCACAAACATCGGTGCTGGTCGGCTATGTAATCATTTGGTTAGTAACAGAAGGCGTCTGCGAACTGATCTTGAATAACATGGTCAGACGCAAATCAGGTGGGGCACCAATCCTCATTGATCAAATTGCCGGATTGGGTTATGGGTTGCTAAAAGGCTCAGTCATAGTGGTACTACCTTTGATGGCCACATCTGTGCCAATCAAAATTCCTTCACCGCCACCAGATCGCTCCGGTCTGATTGTGCCATTCAGCGCTGAAACTGAATCAGCTTTGTACTTACTGCCCACCTATCAAAACGTAGCACTTTCCTTGCTCGCCTCACCAATTGCAAAATATGTGGTGTCAGAAAGTCCGCCAAGCTTCAAACTAGATTTCTCCACTGTCAAAGAGAAAAAAGAAGACAGTGAAGGTCAATCAGACCAATAGCAAGAACCTCTCATAAGAGATTGTTTCATGAGAGATCCTTCGTCGGCTGCGCCTCCTCAGGATGACAATTGATATTTAAATAAATGGCACTTGTCCGTCAAAGAAGATTGGCACGAGCTGCATAGCCAGACCGAGCTCGCCTTCGATGGAAAGAATGCCGGAAAGTGCAGCGGTCATTGCGGACATGCGTCCGGACATAATCAATTCCAGATCTTCGGCTGTGACAGTTATTTTGCAATCAGGCTCAACTGTGGATTGACCATTCTCAGGCTCAAACTCGCATTTGCCATCGTTGATCTTGGCTAACCAGGAGCCGCCATTTTCGCCTTCAATGTTGAACAAGAAGGTGGCGTTAAAGTCTTTTGCTGCCTCAGGCTTGAACCGGCGGCTGAGTTCTTCAATAGTTTTGTTTGCAAGCACTGAGAACATCCTCATAATTGAAAAATTCAACGGGAAAAAATCTTTTGAAAACGGATTATATCGCAATTGGCGGGCTATTGGAAACATGAGGAAACTTTTGTTGATCAAATGCTACTCATCCATTTAAGATCCGCTTAGTCCCTGAGCAAGTTTGGACCGCTCTGCCCAAATGAAAAATTCCTTGTCGCGCGTTAATACCGTTCTCGACTCACTGCTTAACAAGCTGGGTCTTGATAAGCGTTTGCGCGAGCGTTGCTTAATGGATCTCTGGCCCAGCCTGGTGGGAGATTTCTTTGACCAGAGGACTCGCCCGCTGTTTATCGATAGCGAAAATCAGCTGGTTGTAGCGGTCAAGGACGCCTCTGTCGGTCAGGAGTTGAGTCTGCGTAAGCGAGACATCCTCTTGCGCCTTAAGGCTTGTGCACAAGGGCTCAATCTGGTGGTTAAAGGCTTGCGGTTTGATATGAAGGCTTACTATCAAGTAGCGCCCAAATCAGAACTTCAATTTACTGCCGAGCCGACGTTGCCAGAACCTGAGCAAAACGATTTAGATCAAGTTGCGCTTACCCAAGACGAGCTCGGTCGAATTGCTGAATTAAGAGGCTCCCTTGTCAAGCGGGGCATCGATGTAAATTTAAGTCAGCGTATGGTTTCTCTATATGAGAACAAGATTAGGCTTAGGTCTTGGCAAAAATCCAATGGATATCCGATATGCCCCCTTTGCAACTCCACCTCTACCCACCTGCATGGTTCATCACGCCTCTGCTCAAGCTGTTTTTTGGAGGAAATAAATGCCAAGAAGTCGGGCAGCAAATCAACTAGCCATTTGGACAATTACATTTGATCATTTCAAGGCTTCCTAATGACTTCCGTGATATTATCGCCTTCCCAATTAGATTTCCCAATATAATTGACCTGTGATTCGCTTACAAAACGTCAACAAAGATTACGTTGGTCGCCCAGCTTTGGCGAACATCAATTTGCAAATTGGTCTCGGCGAATTTGCCTTTTTGGTTGGCCCGTCTGGCGCAGGTAAATCGACGCTAATGCGTCTTCTTTATCGCGAAGAAGTACCAACATCAGGCAAAGTGCTAATTGGCGGTGTGGATATCACGCGCCTTGAGCCTCGCCAAATTCCACTTTTGCGCAGGCGCCTGGGTATCGTCTTCCAAGACTACAAACTTTTGCCCCGACAAACAGTTTTCGAGAACGTCTCATATATCCTACGAGCACTGGGTGTGGAAGGCGACCAAGTAATTCGTCGCGTTACGTCTGCACTATGCGTAGTTAATTTGGAAGACAAGGCCGATGCCTATCCGGATGAATTATCCGGTGGCGAACAACAACGTGTCGGCATTGCCCGGGCAATCGTCAATGGACCACCGGTATTATTGGCTGATGAACCAACCGGCAATCTTGATCCACAAACATCTTTGGAAATTGTGCAATTGCTTGAGAGAATTTCTCAACGAGGTACAACAGTCTTAATTTCCACGCACGATCAATTTATTGTTAATTCCTTGCGCCGCCGCGTGGTAAGCCTTAAGGGCGGTCAGTTGATCTCAGATGTAGATTCAGGCGTCTACGAGATGGAGGCTCGAGCATAGGCTATGCGACAAATACGCATCCTGACTCAAGTAGCCAGGGAAACATTTAGCGGTATGAAGCGCTCCGGTTGGTCCAACTGGCTGGTGATCGGCATCTTAGCCATGGCACTGACCATATTTGGTGGCATCCTGCAATTGACCATGACATTGAAAAATGTGGTTGATTCATGGGGATCACAATTAGAAATATCGGCCTATTTGAAAGATGGTTACGAAGCACGCATGGTGGCAAAACGCTTAAGCCAACTACCAAACATTAGCCTGGTTGAAATCGTTCCTAAAGATGTGGCTTGGCAAGACATGCAATCGCGTTTCCGCGTTGCTTCTTTGAAAAATCCTTTGCCCGACACTCTGCATGTCAGATTGATGCGAGCCGATGCTGTTGAATCGACTGCTAATGCAATTAGAAAAGTAAATGGCGTGGAACATGTTCGCTATCCACTCAAGGTGGCAAATTCAATTAATCGCTTCCGCCATTTTCTCGAAATTGCCGGACTAGTTCTCACAGCCAGTTTAACTGCTGCCACACTAATCGTGATCGGTAATACGATTCACCTCGTCATTCAAGCCCGTCATCGCGAAATTGAAATTCTTTCCTTAATGGGTGTCAGCCCTTGGTACATACGCTCGCCCCTTGTTTTACAAGGAGCACTTTATGGCAGCTTGTCAGCACTGCTGGCCATTCTCAACCTCGGTGCCGTGCGCCTTTACTTCGATAGTTTCCTCAGAGAACAATTAGTGGGATTCATGCCGCTGTTTTCCCAAAACTTAGAGTACGGCATGCAGCCGACCTTCTTTGCTTTGTTAGTTTTGGGAATAGTTGTCGGCGCTGGTGGCTCTGCTTGGACCTCAGGTCGCTATATCAAGATCTAGAACTAGCTTTCCAAACATCTCAATCAATTTAATAACTTGCCTGCCAGATATAATGGAATTCGTGAACTGATAAGGTAGACAAGCTATGAAACGAACATTTGCTGCCCTGGTGATTCTAGTTACCTTCTTGATCCAACCATTGGCGAGCCTAGCTATCGACCACAATTTTGTTGGTTATTTAGTAGACAAGAAATGTTCCACAACTTGGCAAAAGTCGAAAGGCGCAATTAAGCAAGTAATTGATCACAGCAAAGACTGCGCGCTCAGTAGTGATGCTTTGCTAGATGGCTATGTGCTCTACACCGTAGATGGCCGCTGGCTACCTCTAGACAAAAAGGGAAACAAGCTTGCGCGCGAAACTATTGCTTTGAGCTCGAACCCTAGAGGTGTGCGCGTCAGCCTGATTGGCGAATTAATTGGCGACACACTGAAAGTTAGACGCATACTCGAAGTTCCTGAACCGTCTGCCAAGGACAAAAAATAATTCTGCATTGTCCATATATTAGACTAGCAAATTTCTTAGTGTCATTTTTTCGGCGTCAATTGATCGATAAGTCGGCGTGCTTGTCCGGCCGAAAGTCCTTTTGGTCCTTCGATGATCCGTGCATTGACTTTGGCATCGGCAATTGCTTCCCTGAAGCTATTCTTCAGGCCTTCTGTCAGCTCGCCGGTTGTCTCGGCCTCATAATAATGACCACCGGATGAATCGCTCAAACAACTCAAATGGGCTTTGGCAATTTTGTCGCGCTTCAGACCGACACCGACAATGTCAATCTTCATGTCGTATCCCATTTGCGACAAACGCTTAATGTAAAGACAAGGATCACCGCCGCAAGTCTCAAAGCCATCCGACACGAGAATAATTCGCCTAACACCTTGATGTCCGCGAAAGTCTTGTGCAGCCTGCACAAGCGTGTAAGCCAGTGGCGTCATCCCTCTTGGTTGCAGGTCTTCCACTGATTCAGCAATATGCCGGCGGTTGTGCTGACCAATTGGCACCAGCAAAAAACTTTGCCGGCAATCCCAATTGGCATCGTTTTTAAAAGCATTGCCAAACACCCGCAAACCAACATTTACATCATCTGGTATCTCTTTTAGTACATCGGCAATCACGCGTTTGGCCACAGTCAGTTTGTCTTCTTCCTGATCGGTAACAGCACCATGCAGACCTTCCTTCATCGTCTGTGAAGAATCAAGCAAGATCAAAACATTGGTGAAAGCATCTTCTGCCAAATTAGCCTGCAAAACAGTGCTATCCGTACCGCCTTGTAAATTTACTTGTTCGGTACCTAAATTCAATTTCGTCGAACTTGTGCCGGTCTGCAAAGTAGTGGTGCTGGTACCAGATTGCAAAAGCGTGCTGCCAGCTGAGCCTTGCAACAAAGTAGACTCGGCTTGCCCTTTCAATGAATCCAAAGAAGCAACTTGCTCCGGCGATAATTTGCCTTTGAAATTTTGATGACACTTAGTACACGGCGCCTTGCCGCCGGTCGTATCAGCTATTACAGGACCGCCAAGCATAAGCAAAGCAAAACCGGCGGCAAGACCAATTGTTCTTGCCTGACGAGAAAGTAGATATTGCTTTGAGCCCAACACTTTATCGATTTCTCCCAGTCCTCATCGAATTCTCGCACGATTATGGAAAAAAGAGGCGGTTTTCACCGCCTCTTTCATGACTAATAAATCAACGATCAATATCGCCGGATTATTGTTTGGTTTGAGCAGCCTCAGCCACCTTGGTCATCTTGTCACCTTGGCGCAGTTGCTGGACAACATCCAGACCAGAAATCACCTTACCAAACACGGCATACTTCATATCGAGAAACGTTGCTGGTGCCAGAGTGATATAAAACTGGCAAGAAGCAGAATCTGGATCGTTGGAACGAGCCATAGCCACCATGCCAGCTTTGTCATGCTTGAGGTCAGACTTAACTTCCAACTTGATTGTGCGTTCACGCTTGGTGTCCGGATCAATAAAGCCGCCAGTACCATTGCCTTTCGGGTCGCCGCCTTGGATTACAAAACCAGGCTCATAACGGTGGAAAGACAAACCGTTATAAAAACCACGGTTCACCAGATCGAGAAAATTACCGGAGGTAATTGGTGCTTCGGATTGAAACACTTCTATCTTGATTTCCCCTTTACTGGTATTCAAAATAACAATTGGATTTTCTGCCATCTTTTCATTTTTACCAATTAGACGCCTTTGTTTTTCAGCAGCAAACGCAGTCGTGCTAATGATTCCACCGGCAAGAATTGCCAGTGCCAAAAATGCGGTCACCAACTTCAAATATCTGTTAAACGCATGCATCTACTTGATATCTCCTTTAAAAACTACTGAGCAATTTTACCAAGATCGATTTGAATCTGTCCGGAAGCGGGCTGAGGCGCAAGCGACTGCACGGGCAAAAGTAATTTAGCCTGTGCCAGGTCATCTTGAGAAGTTTTAAAGGCCTGAGAAACTTTGGCAGCCTGAATATCGCGCTTAGCAAAAAACAAAAGACCCAGCGTTTCATCCTTCGGCATAATCAGCCGACGCTCCAAGGCAACATCTTCTAGCCGCCAACGAATGGCATCCGGCCCCAATGGCACACCAAGATTTTTGTGCGGCTCCATGATTTCTTGAAAAATTGTATTTGCCAAGCCAATGCTGGTAATACCAACTGTGGCCTCCAACATTTTCTTGGCTATGGACACACCGCATCCTGAACCTTTCAAGACGGTCGAAAGTGGCACAGCTTGCAAGCGCGCCTCACCTTTAGCTGAATTCAAAACCAAAATTGTTTCCATCGCTTCCACAATTAAGCCAGAAGTGCCATTGTTAACAATCTTGACGCGAATACATTCAAACTTGCTGCCGCGGCAATCAGAAAATATCTTTGTGCCAATCGGTTCTGCCTTCACATCAATCAAGCTGAATTCGGCAGAACCAGAAAGTCCTTTCAGTTGCGGAACATCCAATGTAGTTTCTGTAATACCAGTGTCTTTCGGTACTTGGGGAGAAACTTGTTTGACACCACCTAGAGCTGGTGCGTCCGGCACCATTTGACTACCAAATTCTGCCCTCAAGCTCTCAGGCGAAAGCCGCTCCAGCTGATCACTTGGAGGCGAACTCGTTTGTTGCGCCAATGCCAGAGGAGAAGTTAGCCCAAGACAAAGCAAGATCAGAAAAGAAAAAATGGCTCCGACAGGATTCGAACCTGTAACCTGGCGATTATGAGTCGCTTGCTCCACCATTGAGCTACGGAGCCATGAAGGCAAACTAAAATTCAATTCTATATTACCTCCGGGGTTAACGCCAAGTCCGAACGGCAATCTATTTAGTCAGTTGCGGGGTCATGTGCTTTTCAATAAAGTCGGTTGTCACGTCGCCTCTTTGAAAGGCCTGCGATGACAAAACTTTTTGATGGAAAGGAATTGTGGTTTTGATGCCGGTAATCGCATATTCATCTAAGGCTCTCTGCATGCGTTGAATTGCCTCAGCTCGATTGCTGCCCCAGACAATTAATTTGCTCACCAAAGAATCGTAATACGGTGGTATCACGTAACCTGGATAGCAATGGCTATCCACTCGAACACCAGGACCGCCCGGCGCGATATAGGCATCTATGCGTCCAGGACAAGGCAAGAAGTTTCTGTCCGGATCTTCTGCATTGATCCGGCACTCTATTGAGTGTCCGGACAAGGTAATCTGATCTTGGCTGATTGATAGTTGTTCTCCGGCAGCAACGCGAATTTGTTCTTTGATCAAATCAACTTGCGTGATCATTTCCGTCACTGGATGTTCGACTTGGATACGCGTGTTCATTTCCATGAAGTAGAACTTGTCATCAGAAACAATAAATTCAATTGTGCCCGCACCTTCATAGTTAATCGCTAGTGCCAGCGAGCAAGCGGCTTTACCCATTTGTTCGCGCATTTTTTCTGAAATGGCAGTACTCGGAGCTTCTTCAATCAGTTTTTGGTGGCGGCGCTGAATCGAACAATCACGTTCTCCCAGGTAAATGCAATTGCCGCGTCCATCGGCCATGATTTGAATTTCTACGTGGCGAATTGAACGCAAATACTTTTCGATATAAACGCCACCATCGCCAAAAGATGCTTGAGCTTCGCTGCGAGCCGAGGCAAGGGCCCGACCCAGTTGCACGGAATCGTTAGCAACACGCATTCCCTTGCCGCAACCACCGGCGGTGGCTTTAACAATTACCGGGAAACCAACCTTCTCGGCTATCTTGTATGCTTCCGTTTCGCTTTGAATTAGTCCATCGGATCCTGGCACACAAGGCACGCCGATTTTCTTGGCGGTTTCGCGAGCCGTCGACTTATCGCCCATGACGGAAATTGATTCGGGTGACGGTCCGATGAATTTGATCCGGTGGTCGCGACAAATTTCAGCAAAATTGGCATTTTCCGACAAGAAACCATAGCCAGGATGAATGGCATCGGCTCCGGTGACAACCGCAGTCGAGATTAAAGCCGGAATGTGCAAATAAGAACGTGTCGACACAGCCGGTCCAATGCAATAGGCTTCATCTGCCAACTTCACATGCAACGATTCGGCATCGGCTTGCGAATAAACGCAAACTGTCCGAATTCCCAATTCGCGGCAGGCACGGAGAACTCTGAGAGCAATTTCTCCTCGGTTAGCAATTAGTACCTTTTCAAACACGATTAACCTTTAGGATCAACTAAGAACAGGGCCTGACCATACTCGACTGTCGTGCCATTATCGACACAAATTTTGACGACGCGACCGGATACTTCCGACGGCAGATCGTTCATTAGTTTCATGGCTTCGATAATGCAAACTGTTTGACCAATTGTCACTTGGTCGCCAACTTTGACAAAGGCAGGTGCGGTCGGCGATGGTGAAGCATAGAATGTACCAACCATTGGTGAGGCAATCGGCACAAGTCCGTTATCTACAGGCTTAGATTTAACTTCCGGCTCGGGAGCAAATTCCACTTGCGGTTCCAAAACGATATCCCGCGTCTGTTCGCGCGATACATGGGAAATGGAATACTCAGAAGCCTCACCGGGCGGCACTGCACTGGGCGGCGGCGCTTTCTTCAAGGTAATTTTTTCTTCGCCAGATTCGATAGTTATTTCAGTCACATCAGTTTGGCTGAAGACTGCCAACAACTCGCGAATTTGCTCAAAATCAATTTTCACCGACATTCCTCACTTGACCTTTTTTGTTGTGCTGGTTTGATGAGCTGGAACTGTGTGTCCTATACACGCGTTAGATACTTTCTTGAACGTGTATCGACACGAATTTTGTCGCCAACCTTAACGTGGAAAGGCACAGTAATCGTGGCGCCAGTTTCCAAAACTGCTGGCTTGCCACCACCGGATGATGTGTCGCCACGCTCATCAGGTGCAGTTTCCGTCACATCCAACTCCACTGTATTTGGCAGTTCGACGCCAATCACGCGGCCGTCGTAACGCATAACTTGAATGTTTTCCAAGCCTTCTTTCAAAAACTCCACTTCTGATCCGATTTCATCGGCACCAAGTTCAATCTGGTCAAAAGTTTCTGCACACATCATGGTGAACTTATCGCCGCTCTTGAAGAGGAATTGCATTTGCGACTTTTCCACTACAGCTTGCGGAACTTTTTCGCCTGCACGAAAAGTTATTTCGTTGGTGTTGCCGGTTTCGATATTTTTGAGCTTGGTGCGAACAAATGCCGAACCTTTGCCAGGTTTAACGTGCATGGCTTCGACAATTTGCCAAAGACCGTTGTTGTACTCAATTGTCACGCCCGGACGAAAATCATTACTGGAAATCATGAATAGTGACCTTTTACGTTGTGAACTCGGAGACTGTATGACAAAATCTGCGACAGGTTGTCATCAGACAAGCCAAATACTCTCAAACAAGTGATTTTAACATCTTGCCTCAAGCGAAATCTGGCATTGTACTTGCGCATGAAGAGGCATTTACAAATTGGGATATCTCCTTTGCCTGCGCCCAAAGCCTGGCTCTACGCCTGATATAATTAGGGATTCGCCTATCGCACTGCCAAGATAAACTTTATGATAGAAACTAAAACTGCTTACAGCCCCAAAGACGTCGAAGCAAAGTGGACCAAATATTGGTTCGACGAGCATTGCTTTGACCTATATATCGAAGAAGACAAACCAAGTTTTGCCATTGCCTTGCCGCCACCAAACATCACGGGCAATTTACACATGGGGCACGCCTTGAACGGCACCTTGCAGGATTTGCTGATTCGCTGGAAGCGCATGCAAGGTTTCAATGTACTCTGGCAACCAGGCACCGACCACGCTGGCATTTCTACGCAAATGGTAGTTGAGCGCGAATTAAAGAAGGAAGGCAAGAATCGCCATCAATTGGGGCGCGAAGCATTTTTAGAGCTGGTTTGGCAATGGCGCAACAAATGTGGCGCGCAAATTCTTGAGCAGTACAAGCGTCTGGGTGTGAGCTTTGCTTGGGATCGCGTAGCGTTCACCATGGATGAGGGATATTGCCGCGCTATTAACAGGGCATTCGTCACACTCTTTTCCGAAGGATACATTTATCGTGGTAATCGCGTCACCAATTGGTGTCCGCGTTGCCATACAAGTTTGTCCGATTTGGAAGTCGAACACGAAGAAACCAAAGGGCATCTTTATTGCATCAAATATAAGTTAGCAGAGGGCATTGGCGAGCTTGTGGTTGCCACCACGCGTCCAGAATCAATGTTTGGCGACGTGGCCGTTGCTGTGCATCCTCAAGATCCGCGCTATCAAGCCTTAATTGGCAAGTCTGTAATCATTCCATTAAGCGGCAAAGCCATTCCTATAATTGCCGACGAATATGTCGATCGTGAGTTTGGCACCGGAGCCTTGAAAATCACACCCGCACACGATGCAAATGACTGGGAAGTTGGTCAACGCCACAAACTGGATCAACCAATCGTGATCAATGAGCACGGCAAATTGATTGCTTGTGACTTGGTGCCAGCGAACTTGCACAACGTGGAACGCTTTGCCGCCCGCAAACAAATTGTCGAGGCATTAGAAACACAAGCTTTGCTTGCCGAAATAAAAGACTACACGCACGGTGTCGGCGTTTGCGAGCGCTGCCACACAGTTATTGAGCCACGTTTATCCGAACAGTGGTACGTGCGCATGAAGGAATTAGCAGAACCGGCCATCAAAGTCGTGGAAGAAGATCGCATAGTCTTCATTCCTGATCGTTACACGGCCACATACTTAGATTGGATGCGCAACATTCGTGATTGGTGTGTATCCAGACAACTATGGTGGGGACACCGCATTCCCATATGGACTTGCAAGGCTTGCGGTCATTTTGATTCTTTTGAAGAAGCACCAGAAGCTTGCGGCAAATGCCAATCAAAAGTTCTCGAACAAGACCCCGATGTTCTCGACACTTGGTTCTCATCGGCACTGTTTCCTTTCGCCACGCTTGGTTGGCCGGATAAAACCATAGAACAAAAGGTCTTCTACCCGACAACTGTTTTGTCCACAGCCCGCGAAATAATCAACTTGTGGGTGGCACGGATGATTTTTATGAGCTTGAAACTAAAAGGCACGATTCCTTTTAAACAAGTTCTGATCCATCCGGTTATCCAAACAGCCGACGGTAAGCGCATGTCCAAATCCAAGGGCAATGCAATTGATCCTTTGGATATGATCGATAAATACGGCGCCGATGCTAATCGCTTTTTGTTCTGTTCAATGGGTGTGAAAGGCGATCAAGACGTGCGCTTCCGCGAAGATCGTTTGGAAGAATACAAACGGTTTGCCAATAAATTGTGGAACGCTGGTCGTTTTGTTCTTACCTGTCTTGAAGGTTACAAGCCGCAAGTCATTGATAAGAGCAAATTGACTTTAGCCGACAGATTTATTCTCCATCGCTTCCATCATCTATTAGATGATGTACACAATGGTTTGCGCAACTGGGATTTTGATCATGTGGCGCGCGAACTCTATAACTTTAGTTGGGATTATTTCTGCGATTGGTATTTGGAAATTGCCAAAGTGCAATTAGGTCAAGAAGGACCAGATGGTCAAACCAAGGCCGTTCTTGCACTTGTATTTGAGGGCTTGATGCGCGCTCTGCATCCAATTATGCCTTTCATCACAGAAGAACTTTGGAGCCACGTTCCCAGATCGGCATACTTGGCTGAATATGACACTATCATGTTTGCTCCATTCCCTAGGCCGGATGAGCAATATTATGATGACGAAGCAGAAAGTCAATTTGATCTTCTCATGCGCATCATTCGCGGCATTCGCAACATCCGTCAAACCTACAACGTGCCTGCATCGTCAGAGGCTGATGTTTTGATCGAAGTGACGAATGCCGATGAACTAAATACCCTAATAAATGGACAAGACTACATCAAACGTCTTGGCCGAGTTCATTTGCAAATTGCAAACAAAATCCCAGCACCACCAATGGCTGCCTATGAGAAAGTCTCACACTCAACGATTTACTTGCCGCTTGCTGGTCTGATTGACGTAGAAAAATCGCGCACAAAATTAGATCAAAGAAAACAAGCTTTGGAAAAGGAATTGGCCAAGGTAAACGAAGTTTTCTCCAAGCCCGACTTCAAAGCCCGTGCACCAAAAGAAAAAGTGGAAGCCATGCAGACCCAACTCACCGACATGGAATCCCAAATGGCATCAGTCATGGCACAACTCAAAGTCCTAGAAAAAGCTTAGCAACGCGCCTAGTCCTCCGCTTCTGCTTATACTTTGGGGTACTAGCTATTGCTAACGCCCCATATGTATCCTTCTGATACTGCCACAACAGACATCACCTACCACCCCAAACTCGAGATCACAATTTCTGGTCTCAAAAGATCGGTTTGCGATCATTAAAAGCGCATGCACTGGAGCCTGCGCTTGCGCATACCCAGATACGTCTAGCATCATCCCTCTTTGCAAGTCGACGGGTGACTTTTCCGGCAGAATGTCGACCCCAAGAGGGGGGGCTCCGTTTTGAGTGATAACCTATAGGTTATCATTTACGGCGTATAGGTTATCAATGACGGTGTATAGGTTATATTTGACGGCGTATACGTTATCACTCAAAATCGAGACATACCCATGAATCATCGAGTTCGAACCAATCTCACCTACTTGAGAACGTGGCAAGGTAAAGTTACTCAGCGCCAGTTGGCACGAGCAACTGGCATTGCCCAGAAGACACTTAGTGCATTGGAGTCTGGTCAGACTAGCGGCATTGACTTCACTACTTTAGCTAGGCTTTGTGATTATTTTGGCTGCACCCCAAACGACATTTTGATTGTCGAACAGGGGTTCAGGAAAGATCCGAATCAAGCACTCATATCTGAACTGGCATTGGGAATCAGTAGACTTGCAGCGCAGATTCAGCCCCAAAATCAGTCCATGCATCGGGCCATGCATCAGTCCATGCACCTGCCCATTCAGAAACATCTGACAAGGAATCTATATGGATCATCTTCTGATGAGCAGTTAGACTGTTCTCCCCATGCCCAAGATCCCTGGTTAGAATTGGGTGAGAGGGATAAAAACGTCTACGAGCATATTACGAGCGAGCCAGTACATTTTGATGTGCTGGCTGAACGCACAGGTTTAGCGGCAGGAGAATTGTCGGCCACGCTAACTATGCTGGAGCTTTCCGGAATTGTACATCGGGTGTCCGGCGACTGGTATAAGCGTTAAGCACTATCCTCTGCAACATCAAACGTCACTTCGGCTGGGTCACTGGGCAAACGAGAATGCCACCATAGACGGTATCTTTGCCAAGACAACCGTTAATTGTTCAGATCGGCCACAACGTTTGTGTGGGAAACTGCTGATAATTGCTTTTGTACTTCGGGATTGTAGCTGGGATAAACCCAGGGAGCGTCGTAGCCCGGCAAATCTTTGGGGCTGCGATTGAGCCAGGTTGGGGACGTAGCAATTAAGACGCCAAGCATTACTGCCAACCAGACTGTTTTTAAAGCACTTTTATCCATAGCTAAAACCTAAAAAGGGTCACCTTTGATCCAAATCCACTAATTGCAGTTCGATTGACTGCTTGCTCCTTCATACCCGGCAAGCTATGCTTTTAAAACTTTTCCCCGACTGATAATTTGGCTTAAAATTTGGCTTTAATGTAATGAACACGAAAACGGAAAAGAAGAAATTCTGGCTCTGGCGGGCTTTTGAGCCGCCAGTCAACTTCTATGAATTGCTCAATCGCCAAGCTTCCAAGACGATGGAAGGCATAGAGGCACTAGCTGATTGGCTAGATACGGGCGAAGAAGAAAAATTTCAGAAGGTGCGTGAGCTTGAGCGCGAGGCAGATGAAATCAAGCTCGATTTAATGAGTAAGCTAGACGAGACTTTCGTCACACCCTTCGATCGAGAAGATATTTACGACTTGTGCCTGCTGATGGATGAAATCATTAACCAAGCCAAAGCCACTGTCCGTGAAGTAGAAATATTGGAAGTCTCGGCAAACAATGCTTTTCTACGCGAGCTGGCTCAGCTCTTGGTCGAGGGCACACATTGCCTCAAACTTTCTTTCAACAACTTAAAAAGCAATGGTAAAGAAGCTTCCAATCAAGCCTTTCTGGCTCGCAAATGCGAAAACCGTTTTACCAAAGTTTATCGACAAGCCCTTCGGCAACTTTATTCCCTTGACGACCTCAAAACAATTCTCAAGACGCGCGAAGTTTATCGTTGTATGTCCCACGCCGCCAATGCTATGGATGTCGTGGGTGAAAAACTTTTGCACGTCATCGTCAAAATCACTTAGCAAATTATGATTGGTGATTTGTGACAACAGAAGCACTATTAGTTTTGGTAATTGCCTTAAGCCTTTTATTTACTTTTACCAATGGCTTTCAAGACGGCAGTTCGGTTTGCGCATCAGCAATAGCCTCGCGTGCCTTAAGCGAAATGCAAGCCGTTTGTTTGGTGGCAGGCATGGAATTTTGTGGTGCCTTGCTTGGTGGCTCAGCGGTGGCAAACACAATTCGCTCCGTATGCAGTTATCCAGACACACCTAGCATGTTACCCATCTTGATTGATGGCTTGTTGGCAGCAATCACCTGGAATTTTGTCACCAAGCGCATTGGCTTACCATCAAGCTCGACGCACGCGCTAGTTGGTGGCATCCTTGGTTCAGTAATTGCTGCCGGTCGGGGCTTTCAATACGTTGTCTGGGGCCATGTCAATCAAACCTGGAATGCATTTGGCGTTTGCAAAGTCGTCGAGTCACTATTGATCTCACCGCTTATTGGTTTTGTTGCCGGCTATCTCATGCTCAATTTGATGATTCTTTTGCTCATGAGAGCATCAAGTCACGTCAATCGCTTACTCAAACAATTTCAATGGTTCACGGTTTCTCTTTTAGCATTTGCACATGGTGCCAACGATACGCAAAAGGCCATGGGCGTGATTTTACTGGCGCTCAATGCATCCGGTTTATCTCACAATCATATGATTCCCCTCTGGGTCCGCGTTTTGTCAGGAGCCGCCATGGCTTGTGGCATCATTAGTTTGGCGCCAAGCATTGTACGCAAAGTCGGCATGGGCATTTACAAACTTCGGCCTCTGCATGGATTCGTAACCCAATTAGCATCTGCAAGCGTCGTCTTAACCGGATCAATCACCGGTGGTCCGGTTTCAGCTTCGCAAGTAATAAGTTCAAGCGTTATGGGTATTGGCACAAGCGAGCGTATAAAAGGAGTGCACTGGCTTGTGGCAAAGGACATGCTGCTTGCTTGGTTTCTTACCATTCCTTGTTCTGGACTTCTGGCCGCAGTCATGTACATCACCGTGTTCCAGTGGCTTTAAAAACATCAATGAGATTCCTATCCTCTTTGTAGTTCTGCTAATTTCTTGGCTGAGAATTCCGATTCTGGAATATCAAAAATAAGTTTAGGCACTAAATCACGCTGGCCGATTATTTGCATCAGTTCGCTCAGTTTGATTTTTTTGCTGTCGTAAATTATTACGGCTTTTACCGGAGTGCGGCTGGAAAGCTTGCTTTCAATCACGCCCGGTGTTGAGTTGAATTTTTTGGCAAGAGTCATGATGCAAGCCATGCAACTTGCCCCCATCACTTTTATTTGCGCGTGACGAATACCTGCGCTTTGTACGGCTGGCTTTGCTTGACTTTGGTGCTTGACTTGCGCCAAGGTATTACCAGACAAATTTGCCCAAATGGCAAGAAAAACAATGGCGACTATAATAAGAGATAAATTCCTCAACTGGAAATCCTCGCGGTCGGAGCCTAATAAATTTTGCGATATCACCCTACTAATTTTGGCATATTACTTTGCCTGCTTGCCAATTTGCTTTGTGGGGTAGCCGGCAAAGAAGCCAAGCAGTCAAGCAGCCCGAATTTTGCCAGCGCTCTTAAATCAGCCGAAGATGCAGAATCGAAAGAAAGCTTTGTCGAGGCTTATGAATTGTACATCGTGGCAGGCAAGCTCAATGCCAAAGACGCAAGTGTGCCAATTGGACTGGCAGCTTGTTTGGAAGGCATGAAGGAAACCGAAGAAGCAGCACTTGTGCTTGAGCGCGCTTGTAAATCCGAGCCGAACAATATTGCCCTTTGGAGGGCTCTTTCCCAGCTTTCCGTTCGCTCAGGCGATTTTATTCGGGCAGAGCAAGCAGCCGAAAAAATGTTATCAATCAATCCCAAATCGATGGAAGCACTTTCCATCCTGGCGGATTTGCAACTGCAAAGACAAGATGGTGATGCGGCCAGACAACTAGCCAACAAAATGATTGCCGTAGATCCACAAAACAGAGCCGGCTACATTACGCTGGCTCGCAGCTATTTCGAAGCAGATAATGATGCGGCAAAAGAAATCGCAGTTCTTGATCAAGCAACCAAAGCATTGCCTCATGATGGACAACTTTATTCTACGTTAGCTACTTACTTTCGCAATCAAGGTGACTTAGCCAATAAGAAAACTAGCGGATTACAAAAGGCAATGTTGTGGTGGCAGGTGGCCGAACGTGCTTATAAATTGGCGATTGAAAATGAGCCAAATAACGATCGCATGCGGGTGGACTTCGCCAATTTACTTGCCGAACAACACAAATATGCAGAGGCAATTGTGCAAGCCGAAGTTGCTCTTAAGATCAATCCGAAAAATTTGGACGCCAAAACTCTTGAGCAAAAGATTCATTCTGCCAAGAGTGATTTAGCAGGTCAGTTGAAACGTTGGCTGAAGTAAAATCGATTCATTACTATCGCTTGCTGAAAACGGCAACTAGCATTGCTTACATTGCGCTGTTGGTTTTAACCTGGCGATTTTTTGCCGGCGAACTTTATTGGCGCATTGGTATTGCCGCGGCTGTACTCAATTTTTGCTGGCTGATTGTCACCAGTTTGCAAATCAACCATTTGCTAAAGACTTACTTTGACATTCTGTCTCGTCTGGAAATTACAATACCAATCACCTTGGGTGTACTTCTTTCAATTATCAGTTTACACTCGGCAATTCACCAGGAAGTGAGATTTGTGGCAGTGGCTGAACTGGGTGCCTGGGCAATTGTTTATGGTGCCTATCGGGCAAATCGCAAAAAATTTGTTAAGCAAGGACATGGTCCGATGCCAATTGGCACTTGGGTAAGTCCGCCAGCCAAAGTTTTATTACCTGGCGATCTATTACTTACCTCCGGACGCGTTGCTGCTAATTTGCACGAATGTGTTGGTCATGCGGAATTGGCAATCAAGATGACCGATGGCAGGATGGACGCATTTAGCTCTTATATGACAAAGGGCATAGTCCTCAATCCACTTGCGGCAGTTGCCTCAGCGACTTTGCGCGACGGACATTATATCGTACTGAGGCTCGCTAAGCCAATGACGGAAGAACAAGTCAGAAAGGCTGCCCAAGTTGCCAGCCAAATGCAAAAGGAGAATATGGCATGGCGAGACATGGTTAACCAAAGAATCAAGAAAGGTCTAAATCTCTTGCCGTTGTCATCCGCTTTGCAAGCAAGGCTTTACGACTACCTGAAACAAACCGGATACGACTATGTCGGTTTATTCATGGGCAGGCTTACCCAAGATCATTGGACCTGTATTGCTGCCTGCCTGGAATTATATAAACGTGTTGGTATTACAACCCGTCCTTACGGTACAGGCCTATTAGGATTAGGCAGTACAATATTTGATCCAATCATGCCGGTACGATTTCTTGACGATCCAGCATTTGAACTTTTGACCAAAACTTATGAGGAGAATTCAAACAATGCAGTGGCAAATGGCTAACAATTACAAAGCCAGCTTGGCTATTCTTGCTTTACTAGGACAAGCTCAAGTGCCAGCGCTGGCTCAGACGAATCAAAGTATTTCTACTACCGCCCCAGTCTCAGCAGTGACAGATCCGGCCACTGAAAGTGCACGCTCCTCTTTACTGAAAGCAAATTACGATTTTCACAACGACTATGTGAAAGCGAAAAAAGAGATTATCGCTAAAGCCAATCCAATTATGATTGTCGAAGGCGACAATTTAGTATTGTTTCTCAATGGCGAACGCCAACAAACAAAATTCGTGCCAGATATTTGGCATGCCCTGAAAGAAGTTGATCACATTGCCCTGGCTGCCTATGTCATGCTGGTCAATCATTGTGATACGAGTTTGGACAACCAGACTATTCAGACACTTACCGAGTACAGAAAAGCTGTCCAAGCTGTACGTGCCAACCTAAACCAGCTCAGCTGGTCTGATGCTAATTTGAAAGATTACATCACGAGCGATGCTTTGCTAGTCCGCCAAAAACAAATTGTCGATGCGACACAAACATTTATTGATTCGGCACTCTCAGATAAGCAAATGCCGACCCAAACCCTGATCGACTTTTGCCGCAGGATGACACCATTGGTAATGGCTAATGCCGACGATGCCGAAGTAATTGAGATGAGCAACTTGAACACACAAGTGCAAAACTGGAAGAATTCCATGTCTTCTACCGATTGGGATAACATACATGTCGTAATCATGGGCGGACACATGCCGCATGATCAAGACCGCAACATTCAATATTTCTCAAAGGTCTTACATGAAGAACATGAAGGCAATCGTTGGATTTATTTGGAAGTTTGCCCGGACGAAGCTAGCGCTCTTGATTCTCTTGCCACACATCTTCTGGACAGACAAATCGGCAAGGCTTTCTTCAATAATCCCGATCGTATGCATCGCGATCTATTATCCGATTCGGCCAAGAAATATCTCGACAAGCATCCAATCAAGTAAAACTATAGGGAGCAAAAAATGTCTTTGCAAGCAACGTCAATGAAGGGTGGCGGTTATTATGACCGGAACTCATCTATTCAAGCCTCGACTAATGCCACTGCGATCCCGCTAATTCAAAAAGCAATTGAGGAAATGGATATGCCGGCGGCAGGCCAAGCCTTCACCTTAGTTGACTATGGCTCTTCTGAGGGGAAAAATTCCGCCGAAGCCGTGGCGTCGGCAATATCTTCCTTGCAAAAGATCCGTGGCGACGAACCAATCAGTATCGTTCATAACGATCTATTTACCAATGACTTCAACCGTCTCTTCTACAACATTTATCAAAATCCCGAGGCCAGCTATCTATTTAGATCCGCTCCGTCGTCTTCCGACTCCTCCGCTATATCGGGACAGCGACAAAAAAATGTATTTGTGACTGCATCCGGAACCTCGTTTTACGAACAAGTCATGCCGTCATCAACTGTGCATTTGGGCATATCTGCTTGGGCAGCCCAATGGCTTTCGCAATCTCCGGCAATTCGCATGAATCATATTTACTATGCTGGAGCTGAAGGCGAAAATCGCCAGCGCTTTGCCGAGCAAGCAGCAAAAGATTGGTTGCAGTTTTTGACAATGCGTACAAATGAACTGGTCAGCGGTGG
The DNA here is from genome assembly GCA_020050685.1 of Candidatus Obscuribacterales bacterium. GTDB lineage: Bacteria > Cyanobacteriota > Vampirovibrionia > Obscuribacterales > Obscuribacteraceae > JAGVKG01. The sequence continues at coordinate 23,366 of JAGVKG010000036.1, forward strand.
CAAATTTGTCATGACTTTGCCTAGTCAGGTTAGCGATCCAAACGCACTGCTTGAGCAAGTACGGTCAACCCCGGAAACCATGAACAATAAGCTGCAAGAAATGGTAGCCGAAGGTCTTATTGATAGAGACGTCTATGAGAACTTTATCTTCCCCTATTATTTCCGCACGCTTGATGAAGCGCTTGAGCCGCTAATTAGCAAGACTTCACCTCTTTCCCAAAAGGTATCTTTAGACTCATCTTTAGTGCAAGCAATTCCTTGCCCGATGTTTGCCGAATATCTGCGCACGAAAGACAAAGCGGTCTATGCTAATGCTTACGTATCGTGGTTAAGAGCCTGGAGCGAGCCAATCTTAGCCAAAGGAATTTTTTCACGCAGTGCTTCTTCTGAGTCGGATGCTTTTCGCATGATTGACGATTTTTATGGCCGCATTCAAGAAACTGTAGAGGCCGATCCTCTGGCGCACATATTCAAAGTCGAGGCATGCTTTCTTGTCTTCACAAAAAAATAGTTAGCCTCGGCCCAGTAAAACAAATTTATTCTGAGGATTCAGGCGGTCGTATTCTCATGCGCTCATGCAGATACTCTTCAATCTGCGGCAAAAAATCTTCCGGGCCATAAACAGGCGAAATGCATTTGCTGGCACCCATAGCAAATGCTTCCGCATGATGCATGGTATCAACCGGCTTTGCCGCCAAGAAAACAAAAGGAAGTTCAGCAAGTGCAGCATCTGCACGAATTTCTTTCAGCAAGTTCAAACCACTGTCGTCAGGCATGCCGGCTTCACACAATATCAGTTCCGGAAAGTTTTTGTGCGCCAAATAAACAGCCAAAGCAATTGAGCTTGCCGTAATAATGTCACAATTGAGTGGCACCAAGGTGGCCTTTACTAAGTCCTTGAGTTTGAGCGTATTGCCAAAGTAGAGAACGCGAATACTCATTTTGCTGGACGATAGGGTTGAAATCCAAGAAACGGTTTGCTTTGCCAGAAGGCAGCTGTGACTGTCAACGGTCCGGCAGGAGAAAGTATCAAGCGCAGAATTTTTCCCTCGAGAAACATCTCATCTATCTTTGATCCGGAAATCCAGCCCCAATCAACTGCACAGACGGCATCCGACAATTTCTCCTGTTGATTCGCTTGCTTAAGAGAAAGCGATACGAGCGGCAAATTTACCGTGCCGGCAGCTTCAATCACAACTACAGACGGCTCTTCTTGATCCTTTTGATTTTGCTGATCTTGCGACTCCAAATAAATGGCAAATGTGTTCAAACTGGATTGCGCAAAGGCAATTGTTTTTCCTGAAAGTTTGGCAAGACTTTCTTCGCAACTGGTAGACAACTTTCTCTCCTCAAAACTCCACACCACCATCATAGCGCTAGATATATCTTGCTATCGAAAGCTAAAACTAAACACATCTGTCTTACCACCGTCAGTTGATGTTGCCAGGGCGCCTTGATTCAGGCAGCAATTCACTCTTCAAACGGCTGTCAACAGATCACGTGCCGTAATTATTCTCGCTATAATTTGAAAGCTATCTGACAAAACCTTACCAACCAAAAACTTCTCAAGAAGAAACTCGGTGAACAGATATATCTGGACTCAGGTCCAAGCTACTTTATGCATGTTGATTTTTGCCATTACCTACCCGGCTATGGTGGCGGCAAGCGCCATCTTGCCAGAAAGAGAAGAAAAACCGGCAACTAATTTGGCCGAATTGCCTGGCATATCGGATGCTGGTCAAAAACTAGATGCCGACTTGAAAAAGGTTTCTTTTCTTTCACCACGAGCTTGGGATATTGCCGAACTACTTGGCGTAACCGGTCTGATTGAGCGCTTGATTGTTCTGCAAGCAAACGATCGGCGTCTTCACGGCAAGGTAATGTCGGTTGAATGTCTCTCTCTGAGACAAGAATTGACAGAAGCCATCCTGACAACAATGCTACAGGTGCACGATGTGATAGCCAAAATCGACACGGAAATTTCCACCTACAATCAGGTGCAAAACCTTTTAGAGGACAAGCGCGATAGAGCAATCAGCTACAACGCTTGGGCAAACGTGATTGGTGCTGGTGCCTTAAACACAGGTGGCGCTGCCGGAGAATTGGTGCAATCAAACGAAGTCCCAGGTGAAATTGCTCAGGTCGTCGGTGGCGGCATCAACATGATCCTGGGAGCCTTGGCACTCAGGCAACAAAATGGTGGCAGGCACATGACCTCAGGCCACCCCAACATGCTTGCCCAAATTTTTGGCAGGCCGACTGAAAGCCAAACAGAATATCCTCCCTTGATTTGGCAGTACTTAAACAAAATTCCTGCCGGCAGTGGTGTTCCTGACACACGCCGTCAATATGTAATCAATCAATGGGTTAACTTGCATGCCATCGACAATCCCGCGACGTCCAGAGGCAAAATACAGATCGAACGTCTTACTTCTACTATGCCAAAACAAAATGTAGTAACAATTGATCTCTTGGAAGATCGCAAAGATTTGCTTGCCGATATCAGAGCCCAAGTCTCGCAAATGGATAGCGACTTGCTTGAACTTATGAATGCAATTAGGTCCTTATGAAATTACTGAAGACGAACTTGGGCAAAGCAAATGATTGGCTGAGAGCCAGTCTTACAGGATTGGCATTGAGCATAATCGCTTTAGGCGATTTTACTTGTATGCAGGCTAGTGCTGAGGCTAATGCTCAGACCAGTACTCAGGGCAAAGCTCAGTTGCTGGCTCAAGCATCGCCACAAGCCAATGAATGGAATAAGCGATTCGAACTGGCAGTCAAAGCCTACAACTTTCGCATTTATGATGAAGCCCAACGAAAGTTATCCGTACTGAATAAGTTACAGAGCGGCCTGGCTGGTTCAAACATTCATTACATCAAGGCTCGCGTCTTGCAAGCCAAAGTATATTATGCCGAAGGCAAGCTTGACTTAGCAGCACAAACTTATGCCAAATGTTCGCAGCTGTCCAAGAATTATTCTGGTCCGGACTCACTTGTGCATGCCGATTGTTTAGCCGGCTTGGCCCAAATTGCTTTAGTTAAAGGCGATGCCAAAAAAGCAGCAATGCTTTGTGACCAAGCCTTAGCAATAAAAAGGAAGTACTTAAACGAGAGCAGTCGCGCTCTCGGCACAACATATACATTGTCGGCAAACATTTCTTTTGCGCTTGGGGCAGAAGAGCAAGCCCGCGAGTCATTTGTCAAAGCAATTGAGATATTGAGAAAGGACCCAGGACCGCAAGAATTAGATCTGGCTGATGCGCTGCGAGACTATGCTTTATTCAACAAAGAAATGGATCACTTGGATGATGCCACCAAAGACTATGAAGAATCGTTTGCCCTGAAAGAAAAGGCGGTTCGCTTCACACAACCAGCTTGCTTGCGTGGTTTGATAAATTTCCCTTGGGACGATGGCATGCCTGGATGCTCACAGATTGTTGATGGCAAATTTCCCCTCAAATCAATTACGGTAAACGGTCTAAAAGTTTCTGCTTGTACTGTTGATCTGAGAAATATTATCGGTGTACTGGTATCTCTGGAAAACGTTACACCTAGCCCAATGACCGTTGGTGTCGGTCCAGCACAATTTAAGATCACAAAACCAGGCACGAACGTCTTGAAAGCGCTTGATCACAAATTTATTGATGAAACTTTGGAAGAAGAAACTTTTTGGGGACAAACTTGGAGACAGGAGTCGCTACGTTTCCTGCAAGCAACTTTCATTCCCCCTTTGCCCAAGAATCCCAATTTAGGAGATATTCCTCAGTCCAATGTTTTTGGTGATTGGGGCAAATGGCCGAGAGCGAGAGCCGGCGCACCACATATAGTGCCAACTCATGCCTTGCTTGCCAATGCTCAATCAATCTTGGATCCATTAGCAAAAGGAGCAAGCCAAGCTCACTGTTTGAACTTGAATGGCATTTACATTGAGCCTAATTCTTCTCGCTCAAGTATTTTGTTTTATCAATACCAACCTTGGAACCAAGCAAAAGTAGAAGTCTCGATTGGCAACACAGTTTACGAATTACCTTTCCAATTCCAAGGCAAGTTATAAGGCACGAGTTTAAACATTGACCTGAGAGATCCTTCGCACTGCTCAGGATGACACACTGTTAATTGGCTCAGGATGACACGATATTATTTCGCTCAGGATGATTTGATTATTTGTAGCCGCCACCATACTGGACCAGGCCGACTTCCACATAACCATTTACGTCCCACAAGTGGGCATAGCTAGCAGTACCTGTGATCAAAAATCTGCCATCAGGACTAAAGCTTGCACCCATGACGGTTGATTCATGCGCCAACGAGCCTACTTCTTGCCCATCTGGAATAGTCCACAACCTGGCTCTTTCCGATCCTGTGGTGAGCAATTTCGTTCCGTCCGGATTGAAGAGCACCGCCCGTGGTGCAAATGGCAGAGAGACAGTTAAGAGCGGCAAACCACCAGGAACTGACCATAAGCGCCAGCCACCTGCTGTAGCCGTGGCGACATAATTGCTCTGAGCGCTAAAAGCCGCTGTAGTCACATCGGCATTTTGTGAGAGAAGCGCTTTGAAGTGTCCGCCAGGCGCATCCCAAATTGCCGCCGTATTGCCACCACCAAGAAGAATGTAATTGCCATCGGGGCTAAAAGCAATCACCCGAATCACGGCACCATGCGGCATGCCTTGAATTGCCGCGCCGGTTTTCATGTTCCATAAGTAAGCCATATTGCCGTAAGCAGTGACAAAACATTGGCCATTGGGGCTAACAACAATCGAGCGCGCACCATCGGGAGGAACTAAGGTCGTATTGTCGGCAGATGATCGGCAACTGCTTGCATCAAACGAAATTGAATTTACAACGTTAAGCTGAGCATTGGCACTGAGGCATGTAAAGCAAAACAAAACAGCAACGAGATAAAAGACCTGAGCAGTAAATTTTTTCACGACTACACCCTCCGAATTCGCGGCTCAACAATTCTAACAAGTTAACAAAGAGAAATCCGCCTGCCCACTAGATTGGGCAAGTGGATTTTCTCACTCTCTCAATGGTTTTTAGCTCAGCTTCGATTATTCAACGTCTGTGCTCTTTTTCTTTCTGCTCTCGCCATCTTCACCACCAACAACCTTGGCAACTGCGACTTTGGGCAATTTCTTTTTGCCATTAGCCACAGTTACTCTCGGCAAACTAACGCCGGTGCGTGGTTTCAATTGCGCTTCGATTTGATCAATGCGCTTGTTTATCTCACGCGAAATATCGTCGACCCGCGGAAATGATACAGAACCAGACTGCTTCAATTGCGATTCAATTTGTTCGATACGCTTATCGATGCCTTGCGAGATTTCATCGACCGAGGGGATATTCAAACCCATCTTCTCTTTCAATTGTTTCTCAACTTGGTCTAGCCTTTTGTTCACTTCCACAGAAATATCTCCGGAGCGTGGCAGATTGACACCAGTTTTCTCTTGCAACTTTTCTTCCAATGCATCGAGGCGGCGGCTAAGCTCGTCCGATATTTCGTTCACACGCGGCAAAGTAATATCGGTCTTCTGCTTAATTTGCTGTTCGAGCTCATCAAGGCGGCTATTAATTTGTTTGGAAATTTCCTGCGAGCTTGGCAACACCTTAGTGGCCTTGTCTTTGACTTTCTGCTCAACTTCACCAATGCGTGCCTTTACTTCGGATGAAAGATCATTGACACCAAGAGCCGATGCAAGTGCTTTAATTGAATCAGCCATTACAACCATTGGATCGAATTGACCTTCTTTTGAGGAAGTTTCTTTTTCCAATCTTTCCAATACCCACATCCTGGCCAAGACTCCGGCACCTGTACGTCTTTCTTTTGCCACGGTCGACAAAAGTTCCATTTTGTCCGAATCTAAGCGAAACTGGACTGTGCTGTCTTTAGTTTGGCGTGCGCCCTTAGTGGCTGTAGTCGATGTTTCTGAACTTTCAACCTTCTTGCTTGCAGAATGCCCTTTAGCGTGTGATTTCTTTGCTCCCTTACTCATAATTCGTTCCTCTTTTGAAGATAAAAGCAACCGCTTTTTGCGGTTCGTTTTCGCCCATTTGTATGACAAAGTAACACAAATGTCTGACCCTGTCAAACGATTCTTGACAAGGAGAATTTGCCGCTATCACAATCCCGGCAAGCGTTTTCCACCTTTTTCTCTCAAATGAAAAAACTATGACTATACTTAAAACGATAGATTTCCCACCCCATCCAAGCGCACAATTTCGTAGAGGACATTGGCTAAGATGACGAACGAGCCACAAATATTGCTAGCCGCCTGTTTGGCTTCTTTGCTGGAAGAATACGAGGCCGTGCTTGCCCAATTGGATGAATTGACCAAAGACGGTCATGAATTGCAAGCTTGTTTCAATATCATCAAAGAGATGAAAGAGTTGGACAAGCAAATGTCACCGCTCACAAATAAAGGCGAACGCCTGCGCAACCAATATAAGAGCTTAAAAGACAAATTGAAAAATGCCAGCACTACAGGCGAAATTCAAGAATTGCGCGAAGCACAATCGCATTTGCAAAACACTCATGATCAAGTTATGTCTGAGCTCAATTCCGTTCTCGCCAATCGCGATTCGCTGCAGTCACACCTAGAGCAAAAATACAGCAATTTGCAAATCAGCAATTTAGACTCTCTGTTTTCAAAGTGGAGACAAACAACTCTGACTTTGGCAGAAGTCGGTCAGCACCTAGAGGACTTACAAGGGGAAATTGAAGAGCTGGAAACGAATTCGCAGACCTGAAATGCTAAGATTATTTTGGTAAGATAAATCAGACGCCATGAGGCCGCTTTCCGATGAAAAAATCTACCCTGCTTCTTCTGCTTCTCTTGCTGCAACCCTGTGATCCAAATTCAAGCATTTTGGCCAAGGAAAATGCCGAGAGCCAGGGTAATCAAATTCAGAAAAAGCCTGTGATCAAAGGCGTGATCAAATTCAATGCCTTGAAAGCAGAGGAAAAACTTTCCGTCATCAAGGCCAATGCCAAGAAATTGCACAAAATGTCGCTTGTCTTTATGAGCGAATTGAAGCGTCCAAATATGGTCACTACTGGACCGGTGAATGTGATTGGCTCAACAGTAACGCCTGCAATGCCGCTGCCGACCGGCGAAATGCAACTGGGCACCTTGCCACCGCGTACAAAAATGCTCAGGGCAATGGTTTACGAAATCAACAAAATCGTCAACGAAATCCATGATCAACAACAATCACTAAAAGTGCAACTCTCCGCACATCCTAAGCTGATTGATGATTGGTACACGGTTACAAGTTTGAAACGGGATATGGTCGAGCATTACAATCACCTCAAATTACTTTGTGACGAGGAGAAGCCGGACTGCAAAGCCGCGGGTAAAGATATCCTGGCTATTTATGACGCTGCAGAAAAAATCCAAGATCCGCTCGATCAAATAATTGCTGCACTTGCAGCTGAAAAAGCCACTAGCGTTAAAAATTAAGCCCCATATAAATCCAGCAATTATCTTAAATCAGCCAGGTTCAGGGAACCATTTGCAAGGCCTACGCGTCCCCCAACACGTCCCATCAAAGGGGCTAAGCATTCATAATGCTACCAACACAATCTTAAATAGGCACCATAAGTGGTGCCGAACAAAAGACCGCCCTTGCCCGCATAGAGGAAATCGGGCAAGTAGAAGGAGGAAGTTATGAAATGTAACCTTGCAAAATACCTGTTATTAGCAAGTTTCATCATTGGAGCGCAGACGATTGCTCTGCCAGATACAGCCAAGGCGGATGATTTGGATGATGTGATGATCTTAGAAAGGCCAGTTAGACCCATGGTAATTCAACGGATTGATGATAGACCAATGATCATCGAAAGACGGGCCTATACAAAACCATTAATCATTAAAAAGAAACATCATAGATGGTTTCATGACGATGACAATGTACGGGTCAGACTACCATTCCTTGAAATAGATGTAGATGACTAATTGTGTTTTCAGCCAAGTTGAGGGACGAAGCTGGAAAACTTGGGCAGGGACCGCCATCCCTGCTTAAGTTTTTGCTTGAAAAATGGAGTATTGTGGAATGTAGATAGGTAGGGCATTGGGGATGGGAATCTTGAAAGCACGCTCCATTTTGTTCAAGTCGTTTCAACTGGCAATTTTCTTGGCTGCCTTGATTGCAACGCCTGATAATCTGCTCCCAGCCTGGGCTCAGACTGGCGCTCAGTTTCCCAAAGAAGATACTTCAACACCGAGCGATACTCAGCCTGGCCAAACTGGCGCTCAAACGCCAAAGACAGATGCCAGCACACCAACAGAAACAAAAAAAGGTCCCTTTAATTTAAAAGGCGGCGTCGTTAAAGGCGATCGCACACCAACGGAAGTACTCAAGGCTATTAATGATGCTGCCGGCAAATTAAAGCACGAAGCAAAATCATTATTCAAAGAGTGCACTCGGCAAAACTATATTGAGGCACAGTCGCCCACGATTACTGGCGGCTTTGGTTTCGTGATTGTGGATAAGCCGGATTTTTCTTACGAGCCAGGCTATCTTCCGCCCAATGAAAATAAGGTGGCAAGCTTTGTGGCAAGCATTCAGAAATTAACTGACACCTTGGAAGAACACGTCGCCGATTTAGCACTTCCTACTGATACTTTGGCCAATGTCAATCCAATTGGCCGAGACATCAAACAAATCATGGGCGATCTTGTCCAGCATAAAGCCAATTTAGCTGGTCTGGTTAACGCCTACGACTTAAATACCAATATGATTGTGCGCAACGCCGAACGTCTGATCGATGACTCACGCGTAATTCAACTAGAATGCAAGCAAGCAGCCGGTGCTTTGCAAAACAGTCCTTCTTATGGACTGGCTGCTAAATCCACTGCAGATAGCGATGCTAGTGCGAAGAATCATCCATTCTCCAATATCAGAAAAGAAGCACAAAATATTCCATTCTAATTTGGCAATGAAGATCGGTCATCTAAAGACAACCGACCTGCAAGCATCGCAAATTACTTGGGCTTATCCTTTGCGATTAAATCCACCTCTATGTCCGGCAAAAGCAAAGTGACGTCCGTGGTGTTTGTGTCCACCAAAGGCTTGTTTCATCAACATGCGGTGCCGAATTTTTTCTCTCTGTTCATCAGTAAGAACAGACATCATGTCCAAGCGGAATGCCAGTTTTTCCTTAGCCAAATCTGCTCTGAGAGTACTGATTTTTTCCTGCAAAACAAATGCTTCTTGCCGATTCACTTCTTTCTTCGTCAGCAGACCACGCAATTGGCGTCCAAGGCCTTTCAGTTCCACTTTCTTGCCGGCAGTCTTGCTTAAAAAATTGTCTTTCAGAGCGGCAATTTTTTCCAATTGCTCGTCCGTTAAAGTGGACTTCATGCCACAGGGGCTCGCACCTCTCGTACATGCTCCTTTCTTATCCGAAAGTGATACCACTCCCGATGGTGTCCCTCCGGCTTGGCTTGGGTCTGCAGCCAGTGCCGGCAACCCAACCAGTGCACTCGAAAGAAGTAGATTGCATAACACTTGGCGATTGAATTTCATAAGAAACCTCCAGTCAAAAAACCTAATATAAGTAGTGAAAAAACATTGAAAGCAACAAACTATATGCCGAGCTTCCACCTGATTTGCTGTAGAAGCGAACTGGAATTATTCAAATAGGGATTACCGTAATTTCCATAATAAGCATTGGAATAATATGGGTTTGCATTATATTGATTGGCGTAAGCCGAATTCCAGTTTGCATTTGTATTTAAATATGGATTGACGTAAGGATTCATCAATGCCTGATTCGAACCACATGAATTCGCTTGGTTCAAGTACTGTTGAGTCATGTACTGTTTTTGCCACTTCTTCCACTTATGCTTACGGCGCGCCTCGGCAGGTGCATCTAAAGTCAGTGCCCCCAGGAGCAAGGCGCTTGCAAGAGCCATTGCCGCGAAACGTTTCATATCTATATCCTCCAATATTTCAATTTTAAGTAAACCCGCTGACATTTGAGGCGAACCACTCACCGCTAAAAGCTGAGACGCCGGCCTTTCAAAAATGTGCCTGCTTAAAATCAAAAATTTTTTTGGAAGCTGGAAAGCCTGAACCTGGTATCATTTCCTAGCTATGCGAAAAAGAGTTTTTCTGTTAGCCGCAATCCTCTTTACAACCTGCATTGCAGGTACAAATCTTCTTTCCGGATTATCCGCCTCTGCTCTCGGTCAATCTCAGGACACCTCAGAGAAAGCGACACCTGACGGTCTTTATAGTCAGGTCTGGACACTGGTAGACACGAACTACTACGACCAGACCTTTCACGAGCAAGATTGGAACCGTTGGCGCAATCGCTATGACGGCAAGCTCAACACGCTGGCAGATTCCTATAAAGCCATCGAAACCATGCTGGCTAGCCTCAGCGATCCTTATACTCGTTTTCTCAATCCGGAAGCGTTTGCCCAGGAGAACAATGCCATTTCGGCAAAACTTTATGGCATCGGCATTCAAATGGCGCCGGATCAAAGTCACAATATCGTCGTCATTGCCCCAATTGAAAATAGTCCAGCGGCAAGAGCCGGTCTGATGCCCATGGACATAATTTTGGAAGTGGATGGCAAGTCAACCAAAGGCTTGGCAGTGGATGCAGTCTCGCGCATGATTAAGGGCGACATCAATACCCCCGTAACCATAAAGATACTGCGCGGCAAAGAAACCAAAGCCTTCAAAATGGTGCGCGCGGAAATTCACATCAAATCGGTTTCAGATGTAAAAATGCTCACGCCGGAAATCGGTTATCTGCGCCTCAGCACTTTTATGTCTCAAACAGCAGGCGACGAAGTGCGCGATGCTCTGTCCAAATTATCGCCGGCCCGAGGGATAATTTTGGATCTCAGAGGCAATCCAGGTGGACTGGTAACCAATGCTCTTGAAATTTGCAATATCTTTCTTGATGGTGGCATCATCGTCTCGACCGTCGACCGCCAAAGCCATCTGCAAGCCGCATATGCCAAGAAGAAACCTTTTTATAGCAAGCCAGTTGTTGTGCTAATTAATGCCGGATCTGCTTCGGCTTCCGAAATTACCTCTGGTGCTCTGAAGGACAATAATCGCGCCCAACTGATCGGGGAAAAAAGCTTCGGCAAGGGGCTTGTGCAGTCCGTCAACCGTTTACAAGGAGATTGCGGCATCAATCTGACGATTGCCCGTTATTTAACACCTTCCGGCACCGATATCCACAAAAAGGGAATTACTCCGGACTACTTGGTGCCAATCTCCCTGGATGATTATAAGAAGGCCAAAGGTCCTTGGTGGGCAGATCCAAATGGACCGACGGCAAAGCGCAAGCCAGAGGATCTAAAGGATATACAACTGAAGAGAGCTGTCGAGATTCTCGGCAACAAGTTGGACAATGCCCAAGAATCAATTCAGCTTCACCTCGACTCGCCTTTGATAATTCACTAGATCCATATAGATCTAGTGAATAGATCTATATGATGGGAAATTTTGCCTAGGCTTTCCGAGCCAAGACTCCCAGCCGGCAAAAATTCAAACCGGAATCTGGCTCAAGAAAACTGGCATTATCCAAGCCAGCAAAGCGCTCGGCAAATTCCGGGTCATCTGATTTTAAGTGCCTGCCTTCCGAGTCATAGAGGACTATCTCCTCGATTTGCCAATCCTCAGAATTAAATGCTTGTTTGATCATTCCCATATCATGTACATAGTCCTGGAAGGTCAAATCGCCCTTTGGCATAGGGAATAATTGCCGGAACATCATGCCCTCACAATTATCAGTAGCAAAATATTCAGATTGAGAAAGCGTTATATGGTGATCGCCCTTGCCTCTCGGTACACGGCTTGCCGGGACAAAGACATTGCTGACAAAAAATAACTGGCCCCCGGATTTGAGGCATTGACCTATAGCAGATACCACTATGCTGGGGTGGGGAAAGCAAACGGCGTTATAGCAATTGAGCGCTGCGTCGACAAAAATTCCTTGTTGGGCGATTTGGGGCAAAAATTCTTCCAAGCTTGCTTCCAGAAAAACATCCTTGCCAGAGGCCAGTGCATCTTTTATGGCACCGATTTGCAGAGGGGCGAATTGCAGGGAAATGTCCTCGGCTGACTGAACTGGTATCCTAGAAAGCATTTCACGCGATTGATCGACACCCAAAACCTGCCGGGCAAGTGTACGCAAGACCGGTCTCAATCTGCCCATGCCGCAGCCAAAATCGCCAATCAAACTTTCTGCCTGCACGTGCTCGGCAAGCTTTTGGCAAAGCCATGCCTCAATAGAATCGTCTTCCAATATCGGCATTTGACCATTCACTAATAAGAACTTTTGATAGGCCTCGACAGCATCTTTTGCCGCATATTGCTTTCTAATTAGTTCGTTCATCAGTCTCCAAACATGTTTTTTCCGAGAGAAAAACTCTGGTCTTCGAGGTAAAAAATCGCATTTCAGAGGAGAAATTTGCGATTTAGAGTGAAAATTCGAAGAAAATTCACAAGATCTATACCCATTTTCTCTAGATAAACGATCCATTTTGGAAAATCTATGGCAGAATATGCAAGGTAATTATCGGATGTAAAAAACATTTGCACTCGCATAATTATTGAATCACTATATATGGTGCATGACACCAATGATGATTACTCTCTCTCAAGGAGCCTTGAAATGGTAGTAAAAGGTAAGAAGTCCAAAGCTAAACCAGCAGCTAAGAAATCAGCTGCCAAGAAGCCTGTCAAGAAAGCAGCCACAAAGGCTAAAAAAGCGCCAGCCAAAAAGTCCGTAGCGAAGCGCACACCTAAGCAGGCAGCAACAAAGACAAAGGCAAAAACAAAACGTAAACCAAATGCAGCCTTCATGAAGCCAATGACACCGTCAGCGGATCTCGGTGCTGTAATCGGTACTTCTGCGCAACCACGCACACAAGTCACCAAGAAAATTTGGGAATACATCAAGAAGCACAAACTGCAAGACAGCAAGAACAAGCGCATGATCAATGCCGATGAAAAGCTGAAATGCGTATTTGGCGGTAAGAAGCAAGTATCAATGTTTGAGATGACCAAGCTGGTAAGCAAGCACCTCAAATAGTTCGACAACGAACAATTGAAATTGCAATTGAAAGAGCTGGGATTTTTCCTGGCTCTTTTTCTATGTGACCAGCGATATATCTGCAATCAAAAAATCGCCTGTCACTTTCGGAGCAAACTTAGTGCATAACGCTCGCGACAGAGCGAAATTGAAAGTTCAACAATCGAAAAGCCAGTGCGATGCCAAGGGAGTCAGATCGTCCCAAGGCAACGATACGTCTATAGAACAATAGAAAAATGGGGCAGATGAGGGGATTCGAACCCCCGGATACCGGTACCACAAACCGGGGCCTTAACCGCTTGGCGACACCTGCCATAATGACCCACTACTGCAAAAATTGTAACATGGGTGCGAATCCAATGCTTATAGCAAACTCATAGAGGGCCGATAGGCTACTTCTTAGAAGTAATAGCGCCCCTCGTTATAAATTACATTGCGCTGGTAATTGTTTGCTGCTTGCAGGAAATACCAGCCTTGCTCGACGGTGATGTGCTTGCCTATACGCATCGTCAAAGCAGCGTTGGCTGTTCCGACTATTCCGGTTTGACCAAGGCTGGTTGTCGTGTTTTTGAAATTCTGCGTACCGAGACTGCCGCCCAATTTATAGAACAATCTACCAATTACACGACCAGAGACATCTAAACGTGTCTGCGTCAAAAAGAATTTTTGCGGACTGAAATAGCCACCCACTCCTGCCGGTAAGGGAGCAGACAAATCCGGAATGGGATTAGCCGTTAGTCCGGCAAACGCTTGATAAAGACTGGCAGCATTGGCATAAATATTGTCTTGCGGCTTAAGCGAAACATTACCGAAGTTACTTAAATCGTACTTGAAGCCTGTAGCCAAAAATTGAAAGCTGGGCTGCAGAAGTTGCAAGTGAGCACCGGGCTCATGTGCCACCAAAGTTCTGCCCACGCGCAGACTAAATTCCTGAAAGGGATTTTTTTGCATGTGGTGCCCAATATCAACGCCAAGGCTGTAGCGAAAGTCAACATCAGTCCGCGGATCAAGACGAATACTTGTACCCATCGTAAAACGGTTACGCTTGACTCTACCCACCAAAAAATTGCTGCCCGGCAAATTTATACCGACTGCCGACAAACGAGAATCACCAACGATGTCGCGATTGAACCCGCCGACTACTCTAATGCGATCGCTCAAGGCATAGTTGATACCAGCACCACCAATAAGCGCCACGCCTGGTTTGACATTATGGAAAGTATGTACCAAGGCCAAACTTCCCAAAAGTCGCAATCTATTTGTCGGTTGATTACGAATGGTGGCACGATATTGATTCATATACATTTGCGGCTGCGAAAGTCCGGCAATCGTAGGCAGAAAATCCAACTGCACTTGCGTTTGACGATTTGGATAGAATCCCAATTCCGCCCCTTCGGTTACAGTTGCCAGCTTATTATCGAAAGTATCGAGCGGCTCATTTGAATAAGAGAATATATGCCCTATATATGGCCTGTGTGCTTCCTGCAAGTCCTGATCCAATTGCAAGATCTTTTTATGCAAGAAAGGAAGTTTCTGAGGTGTGCGCACAGGCGAGGGCAAGGGTGAAACAGGCACGTCACCATAGACACTGGGCAGAAAAGTGCCAGGGACTTGGGCGAGGGTGGGGAGTGTGCTTGCGGTCACTAAAGATAGAGCGATTGCCCAAAATCCGTAGTGCAGAAGTTTTTTCAGAGATACCACTTAATTCTCTATTTCTGTGCTGCTACCTGCGCTTAGCTCGCCCTTTGCATATACGCTATCAAGGCAGTATTATAAGACGACTATAAGGTAATTGTATTAAGTATGAGATTCTCCCGGTTTTGTTTTTCTCTAGCGTATAGCTTGATCACCTTCATGAGTATTGCGTGCCCTGCCTTTTCTGCGCCATTGCCACAAGCCTCAGAAAATATTCTGCAAGAATCCTGGCAAGCTTATAAAACCCACTTTATTCAAGCTGATGGTCGTGTTGTCGATCATTCAAATGCCGACATAACCACATCTGAGGGTCAGGCCTATGCCATGCTCAAAGCACTGTGGATAAATGATCAAGCGACCTTTGATCTGGTCTGGACTTGGGCCAAAGCAAACTTAGACTATGAAAAGTCGGGACTCTTTGCTTGGAAGTGGGGAAAGCAATGCGACGGCACTTGGAGCATTTTGGATAAGCAAGCAGCAACAGACGCCGATCAAGACATCGCATTTGCTTTAATTTGCGCCAGCAAACAATGGAAAAGAACTGATCTATTAGATCCGGCCAAAAATATTTTGAAGAATATTTGGGATCAAGAAGTAGTCTTAGTCAACAGCAAGCCATATTTGCTACCTGGACAGTGGGCAAAATCAACACCAAAAATTCGTCTCAATCCTTCTTACTTTGCTCCATATGAGTACAGGGTTTTTGCCAAAGTTGACAGCAGTCGCGATTGGCAAAGTCTCGTAGATACCTCTTATGATGTGCTTGAACAATGCGGCAAAATAAGCAAACTTGGTTTGCCTCCGGATTGGTGCGACCTGGATCAGGCAACCGGCATTGTCTCTTTCGATCCGGCAAATCCAAGCTCAGACTATTCTTATGATGCCATGCGCGTACCCTGGAGAATTTCGCTGGACTATATTTGGAATCAAGATCCGCGAGCCAAAAAATATTTAGGTACGCTCTCGTTCCTAGAAGACACCTGGAATACGATGCGCACCATCCGTGGTGCCTATACCGCCCAAGGCGTGATGCGAAGCTTTGACGAGCCACTGGCTGGTTTTGCCTGTGCCATGGCATCCTTTCAAATAACTGCACCGCCCTTAGTTAAGCAAGTGTTGCGCGAGCGCATACTTGCCAAGTATGAAGATGGATTATGGATGCCAAATAATGATTACTACGCACAGAACTGGTGCTGGTTTGGCATTGCTTTGGTTAAGGGTGCTATCATTGCACCGAGTCTCTAGGTGCCTGACTTGCTAAGTAATTACAATCCATCGCTACCTAATTTGCATGCAGCGCGCGGCAAATTACTGTCTGCATCGTTGCTTTGTTTTAGTTTATTGCTTCAGCCGGCAACATTTGCCCCAGTAGCCTTTGCCATAGATAGCTTCGACAAAGTCTATCAAAATGCCAGCCAAGACTTGGCTAAAGGATATGCACGCAGTGCAATAACCGGCTTCACTACTTGTCTCAAATTGCATCCGAATGATCCGGCAAGTTCATTAGGTCTGGCACTAGCGTTGAAGAAAAATGGGGAAGCAGCTAAATCAATTCCCTTATTTCGCCAAGTAATTGAATCAGATCCAAATAACCCCCAAGCTTTATTTGAATTGGCCGAGATTTTGAGCTGGGATCAAAACAAAAGGGGAGAAGCAATCTACCTTTTGAGAAAGCTTTTAGAGAATCATCCTGAACATATGCAAGGACATTTGTTCCTGGGTAAAATTGCCAGCTGGACACGCGAGACTCACGACGATGCCATAAAGCATCTGGGCATTGTTGTCGAACATAATCCCAATGACGTGCAGTCCTTGCTCACCCTGGCACAAATAAATAATTGGCGTGCTAATTATCCGGAGGCGGAAAGACTTTATCGCCTCTACCTGGCAAAAAAAGCCGACGACTCTACCACTCGCTTGGAATTAGCCAAAATTCTCAGTTATCAACCCGAGAGTCGGCAAGAGGCTATAAAACAATTCGACATTTACATTGCCAAAAATCCCAACGATCTAACTACTCGTTTGGCACGCGCCATGACACTTGCTTGGACAGGCGACTACAAAAAGGCCTTGCCCGAGCTGCGCAGTATGGCCACAAAGTCACCATTTGAAGTGTCTTTGCCCTCCATCGATCCATCACGAAACAACGTACCGGCAATTTTAGCGCTAGCGCAAGTGCTTTCCTGGTCCAAAAATTTTCCTGAAGCTGAATCTGCTTACCAAACTTATTTAGATAGACAGACGAATGACTGGGGAGCACTGGCCGAGCTGGCGGCCATTTTGAGCTATCAACCAGCAAGGCGCATTGAAGCACTTGCCTTGTTTGATAAAGCACTTGAGCTAAATCCTCGCGATAAAATAATCCGTCTTAATCGCGCTCATACTCTCAGATGGATTGCCAAACACGAAGAGGCAATCTCGGAATTTCGCACGCTTCTGCAAGATTCACCTAACGATGCCGAAATTGAAAAGGCGCTTGGTCTAACCTTATACGATCAACAAAATCCCAGCGAAGCTATGATTCATTTACAGAAAGCCTCTCAGCTCAAGCCAAATGATTTTGAAATTCAAAAATGGCAAGCGCTTTGTTTACTAAAAGCGAAACGCATTGGCGAAGCAGAAACCAGCTTGCAAGCTCTCTTGCAAAAGTCACCCTCCGATCCGGATTTAAATTTCGGCATGGCACAAATCTTAGCCAGTCAGGACAAGAACGATCAGGCACTGGAATATTTGCAAAAAGGTTTGTCCAGTGCAATTAAAACGGAAGACAGAATTCGTCTGGCTCAAGAGCTGACTGGGCAACTAAAACATCGCTCGCTGGCAATCAAAGTTTGCGAGCAAATGCTCAAGGAAAATCCCCAGGACGCCGACGCACTTTTGTTGCTTGGCAAAATTCAATCGTGGGACGATGAGAGCCGTAGCCAGGCGCTAAGCAATTTAGAAAAATATGTAGCAATGAAGCCGGACGACAAGGAGGCAAAAGCTTATTACGCCCAAGTACTAAGTTGGACAAAGAAGCGCCGTATGTCATTAAAAATGTACGACGACATGTTACATGAATTTCCTAACGACCGACTATTGCTCATACGCCACGCTCAGGTCTTGAGTTGGACCGGACACATCGGCAAGGCCATGAAAGAATATCGTCAAGTCTTAAAAGGCGATCCCTATAATCGTGATGCTTTGATTGGACTAGGACAATGCACAAGCTGGCAAGGTGATTTCTTCAGAGCCGAAAAGATTTTTTCCAAAGCCCGAGAGAAATATAATGAGGACATGGAATTACTCATCGAACAAGCACTCAATTACAAACAGATGGGCAGAATGGACAAGGCAGTCAAGCTTGTGAAGATTTGCATGCAAATGATCAACCAAACACAAGCCCCCTGATCTCCTTTCACATCGATAATATTGCCAACTAAGAAATGCCTAAGTGTCCTAGGCTTGAAAGAATTGGTGGTAATGCATGCGCCAAGGCACCACCAATGGCAAAAGCAGCCATCCATGAGCCTAGCCAAATTGTCATTGCTACTTTCATGCCGCGCTCTTTAATCATCACACCAACAGTGGCAATGCATGGTACGAATAATGTAATTACAACCATGGCTACTACTGCTTGAGCAGTAGTCATCGCTACATCCGTCAAACCAAAGGCAGCAAAATCGCGTCGAACAATTCCCAAAATAAATGTGGTGGCAACTCTCGGATCGCTTGGTAAATTAAGCCAATTAACCGTAATTGGTCTGAGACAAGCAATAAAGAAATCCAAAATACCGGTGACTTGGGCAATAGTCACGACAAAGCCGGCTAAAGCGAACATAGGAATTGATTCCATCAAGAAATTCCAGGACTTCGACCAGGTCTTCTTCAAAACATTATCCAAGCGGGGCATGCGCATTGGTGGCAGATCAATTACCAAGCTTCCGGATTGTCCCGGCAAAACCATATTGAGCAAAAGACCGGTGACGCCAAGAATAGTAGCGACAACCAAACCATAAACGCTCCAGGCAACCATGCCACCACAGCGTGCCAGAGTGCCGGAGACAACGCCTAATTGTGCCGAACAAGGAATGGCTACACCTAAGAGTGCAGTGGCAATCAACTTTTCTCTTTTTGTTGTCAGCAAGCGCGTGGTGATTGTCGCCATGGTTACACAACCAAGTCCCAAAATCAAAGGAATGATGGCGCGGCCATTCAAACCCATTTTCATCATTACACGATCAACAAGCACTGCCAGTCTTGGCAGATAACCCGAGTCTTCCAATAAAGACAAACCTAAATAAAATCCCAAAACAAGTGGCATCAAAAGCCCAAGCAAATATGTGACTGTCAATGTCAAAACACCATAGTCACCAGCAATGCTTGTACCAATAAATTCCTTTATGCCGGCACGCGGCCAAAAGTTGTATTCAACTTCATCTGGCTGACTTTTTGCCAGCGCTTGTTCAAATTGTTGATTTTGATTAGCATCGGCAAGTGTGCCGGCAGGAAAAACAAACTTGGTATCACCGACTACGACATCGGCAGGCAAGATGGTGGCACAAGTCTTGCGTACAAGTGGTTCCCAGAAAACGCGCATGCCTTTTTTCTCAGTCAGATCGACAAGGTTACCGGCAATCAAAACACCGAGAACTTGATAGAAAAGAAAATAGCAAACCGCAACGGCAATAACAGATCCGTAAAACGGATGCAAGAGCCATCGCCCAAGTTTGACAGAAAAACTTTGCTTGCGCACTTCTTGGCTTATTACTTGCCCAACAATTTCATTTGCTCGTGTACGTCTAAGTCTGTAGATATTGCCGCGTTCGGCAAGTATCTGACAATCAAACTCTTTTGCGGATGCTTCATCGCCTTCTGCAATCAATAGCGCATAGGCTTGAGGAATTTCCTTTTCACGAAGCGGCTTGATGATTTCGTAAATGCTTTTGTCGACATTGCCGATGCGGGCTTGTTCGACTTCCAGCATAATTCGATCAATTCCCTGGCGCGCCACAGCCACGCAAGTCAGCACGTGAATATCTAAAAGCTGGCTTATCTGGTCAACGTCAATCTTCAGCCCGCGGCGGGCAGCTTCATCCCATTGGTTAATCACAAGTAAAAGTGGCTTGCCCATATCAATGAGTTGAAGAGTGAGAAACAAATCACGATCGAGACTGAGGGCTGAAACAACATTTACAATCGCGTCAGCTTCCAAGATCAAGCGTCTGGCGGCGCGCTCCTCATCGTTGAAACTCGAGACGCCATAAGCTCCAGGCGTGTCTACCAGCTCATAATTTCCCGCTTTTCCTCTGGCAATATCAATGGTTGTGCCGGGATAATTAGAAACATCAGCGGCCATGCCGGTAAGGGCGTTAAATATTACAGATTTGCCAACATTAGGATTGCCGGCAAGCACAACTTTCCTAAAGCGGTTAACCTTAGTTGCCTGGCTTTGTTTGATCTCGGAAGCTATGGTTTGCATCGCCGAGCAAATACACCTTCGTCATAATTTGTTGTGAAGTCTATCAGTATAGATATAATATTCAAGTTTCAAAGCTAATATATGTAACATTGGCATTAACCTGATTTAACGCCAGGAGCAAAATGTCCACACGCACAAAATCATTCGTTCTTTCGATTTGCTGGACTTGGCTTGCCTTTATGCTTGCCTTCTGCCAGACGATTCAACCGGCTGTTTGCGCCTTACCGCACGAAAAACCAAGCGCCATTGAACTGACACTCGAAAATGGACTGAAGCTAATCATGCTGGAAGACCACTCTTTCCCAGTCGTCTCATGCCTAATGTGGTATCACGTGGGAGCACGTAATGAAGTTCCTGGTACGACTGGACTGGCTCACCTAACCGAGCATCTTTTATTTGGTCAAGTCGGCAGCTTCAAAAAAGGTGAAATTGGCCAAGCGATTGTGCGCTCTGGTGGTCAATTCAATGGATTTACATCCGATGATTTCATGACCTTTTTTGAAACTCTGCCACCAGCCAAACTTGAGCTTGCCATAAAGATTGAAGCCGAGAGAATGAGACAAGCCTCATTCGGGCAAGGCGATGTTGAGACCGAGATTGCCCAGATCAATAAAGAATTCGAGTCGCAATCGAAAGACCCGCAAGATGTGTTAGCGCAAGAAGTGCGGGCATCGGCCTTTGAAGAACATCCTTATCACCATCCGACAATGGGTTGGCAAAACGAAGTGCAAGCCCTCACCGTGCAAGATGCAAAAGCGTTTTACAACACCTATTTTTGGCCGGACAATGCCACGCTGGTAATTGTCGGCGACTTCAAGGAAGTACAAGCACAAGCCTTAGTCAAAAAGTATTTTGAAGATATTGATAAGGCACCACAGGCAATACCACCGGTTAAGGCTCGTGAGCTCATACAAAAAGGTGAGCGGCGCGTCAGCGTACGCATGCCGCAAGCTAAGCAAGAAGTGATTCAAGTGGCTTACCATGCACCAGCTTTGTGCAACCAAAATGCGCAAGCCATGGTGGTTCTGGAAAAGCTTCTGGATGCAAATTTTGCGGGCCGATTAAAACCAAAATTAGTAAACACAAAAATTGTTTCCTCCTGCTCGGTTTCTTTTGAAGCCCGTCGTGATCCCGGCTTATTTTTAATTACCTTGATTGCACCAGCAGGCACCGGTCAGCAAAAGGCATTGGAAGCACTGGATGCGCAAATTAATTTGATTAGGCAGCAGCCACCAACTGAAGCCGAGCTAAAACGCGCCAAAAATCTAGCAGAATTTGCTTTTGCATCTGAAGCAGGAAGCCCATACCATCAAGCTTTCCATCTTGGTTATTTTGATTGTTTGAGCAACTGGCAACAAGCCAAAACTTGGCCGGACAAAATTCGCTCCGTGACCGCGCAAGACCTAACGCGCGTAGCAAAAGAATATTTAAATCCGGACGAACGTACAGTCGGCTTTCTTGCATCTTCAACGTCATCACGTTTTCAAATGCCAAAACCTTTGGAGGCTGACGACGATCGCCAAACTCCCCAACAAGGTCCTGCCAAATCACCGGTGCGTTCCAAACAATTTGAACACCTGCACTTAACCGGCTACAAAGTCGACGATGCGAAACTGGCAGAAAAGCCAAGCGATGGTCCGCAAGTTATTCCCCAACTGATTCACGGCATGCAAGAGCAAGCAGCAACTACAAAGCCAAAGTCCGATTCTGATGATGCAAATTCGGAATCTGCTGCCAATGAGCAAAAGATACCGGAAATTAAGCGCGTCCAGGAAAGAATTTTGAAAAATGGCGTGCGTTTGCTCGTCTATGAAAGCCATATCAGCCCGATTGTGCAAGTTTCCGGATCTGTCTTAGCTGGTGATGCCTTTGATCCTCCAGCTAAAAGAGGTATTGCTCAGCTTCTCAGCCAAGCTTGCAATCAAGGATCTATAAAACACGCGCACGCCCAACTGGCACAAGCTCAGGAAGACATGGGCTTAGCACCGGATGCCATGATCAACTTTAGTTGTGATTCGGACACAATAAATTTCAGCACCAGGTGTTTGAGCCGCGATTTGTTTTCCCAGTTTGTCACCATTGCCGAATGCCTGATGTCACCGGCTTTAGCAGAAGATGATTTGGAAAGATCCAAGCAAGATGCAATTGCCGCAATTAAAGCGCAAGAAGGCTCGACGGCAGAAAAAGTGGAGCGTGTGCTTTTGCGCAATTTGCTTTCGCCCCAGTCGCCTTATTATCCTGGCGAGCCTTTTGATCGAGCCAAGTCCATCACCAATCTCAAACTTCTAGATCTGAAAGAGTTTCATGGTCAGCATGTATTTCCACAAGCAACAACTATTTCTGTTGCCGGTGATGTAACAATCGAAGCAGCTGCCCAAATGGCAGAAAAGGCTTTTGCCGAATGGACATCCGGTAAATCGCGCGCGCAAAGACCGACTGCCCGAGTGGTGGCACGCAAAGTGCTGAAGACATCATTGCCACTTAAGGATAAGTCGCAAGCCTATGTAAGCTTTGGCAAACTGATTGGCATTGCTCCGAATCATTTGCGCTATGCAGACCTTTTAATTGCCGATTGCATTTTGGGCAAGCACCCAATTTATTCGCGCATTGATCGCGCCTTCGCTAAAGTTCCGGAATTATCGAAAGCCGGCACCGCAGACGCTGTTTCATCACGCATGGTGCCACTGGCATATGAAACTTGCTGGTCACTTTCTCTGCCTGTAGACGATGAACTATTGAAAATGGCTAGTGATACCATTTCCACCGAAATGAAAAAGTTTGAGCAATTCGGAATTGAGCCACAAGAAATGGCGGAAGCTAAACGTTATCTTCTCGGCTCAACCGTTGTCAGCTCCATGTCCAACCTGCATGCATGCAGCCGATCGGTATTGGCTGCTGCCATGGCCGACGAAGATCCAAACTTTTTGGCCAAGCGTCTGGCGGGAATTAGGCAAGCCGATTTGGACAGCGTCAACAAATTTATTCATTCGAACTTCAAACCTGAACAGTCATCAATGGTAGTTGCATCCAACCCGGATGCCATTCGCACTTCAACATCAAGTGCCACCAAAGCCAGTGGCACCAAAGAGGATTTACAGCCTTCTGGCAATTCCGCTCCAACCTCACGTTCTTCACAACCCATGCAAAATCCTGTACAAAAGAATGGTCACGAGGATTCACAGGCAGACGAGCCAGACTAGATTTTTACCCTATTGACAACCGTGCCGGTGCTCAGAGTTTGCCAATAAATTAATCTCATTCGGACACAACCAAGCGGTTATCAGTATTATGGCTGTATCAGCAAGCGCGCATGACGGTTGCAAAGCACACCAAAACCCAACCAGAGATAAGGCTTTGGGCAACGCAAACCTCATTTGACTTTCTAATGGCAATTCATATAAGATGCTCACTTGAATTAACCACGGGCAGGCGCAAGAGCCAGACAAAAAATCGTGCGCAGTATTCGATCTTCTTTAGGGATTTTGAGGGAGCGATTAGATGGTAACCAATTGCGACGACGAAAAATTGGAATTTGAAGCCATGCCAGAATTTGTGCGCGAGCCTTATTCTGCACCGAAGGAATCATACACATCTTCTTACGGGCAAACATCGGTTCCCCGTACACAAGCGACATCTCAGTCTCTTCCACAGTTCACACAGCAGCCTCAAGTACCGCCAACAATATCTTCCATTCAACAGGCCATTCCGCAGCCAGCTCCGTACAGACGTAAAGGACCAAGCGTTGCCGAAAGAATGGCGGAGTTCATGGCCGAGCATCATGAGCGCAATACTTATTCTGCTGAAGAAGGAGATTTACCGAAGTCTGCAGAATTAGAAGCGTTATGGCCGGGTGTCAATCATGATTTCTACCAGACTTCGCGCAAGTCACCAAGTTTTTATCTCACCGTCGGTTTCATGGCCGGTGCAGTGGTTTCTCTGATCGTTGCTTGGGTTTATTCGATGGCATTCCATCCATCAAGCCCAACACAAGCGCAAGCACCACAAACCGATGCCAAGCCAATAGTTGTTGCTCATGGAGCACAGACTTCCGCCAAGCTTACATCTGCAGCTCCGCAAACATTGACAGTACAAGGCACAGGCTCTGAGCTAATCACTCCAATTGATAGTGTGTACGAAGTAAAAGATGGCGACACACTGGCTGGCATTGCTTTGCATGAATACAAGCGTGTCAGTCCGCGCTTGATGGATGCAATTTGCCGCGCCAACGGTATGGCCAATGCTGACCATCTCTCGCTCGGTCAAAAGTTAAACATGCCACAGTACCGTACACAACCAACACAAATTTCCGCTGGCTCCGGTAGAATTCAGTAAGCTGAAGTAACTGCGTAGAAGTCTGCGCCAGTGACTTGCTGATACTCACTGGATTGCGCACGTGCTGGTTGACGGAGCTAAGCTCACTTTAGAAGATGTTTTCGACTTGGTAAGCGAAAAGCTTTCCTCGTACGAACACCGGCCGCAACAAGTTGAACTGGCGACCTTAATCCACAAATGCTTCTCAAGACAAAGCGTCGGCATCTTTGAAGCTGGCACGGGAATTGGCAAGAGCTTGGCGGCTCTCATACCAGCTGTGATTTCCGGCAAGAAGACTGTTGTTTCGACTGCCACCATTGCGCTGCAGGAACAATATATCCACAAGGATATACCTTCCTTGCAGGCTATTTTGCCTTTTACTTTTGAGGCTGCCTTGATCAAAGGGCGCGGTAATTACTTGAGCCGGCGGCGCTATCGCGATCATGTTTTAGAGCACGAAGTTGACGAGCGAATTAGCGATTGGGTGAATGACACGGCAGCCGGTGATATTTCCGAGCTGGATTTTATTCCGCCAGGTGAACTTTGGTACGAAGTAAATTCTGATGCCGATGATTGCTTGCGAAATAAGTGTCCTAACTTCAAAGAATGCTTTTACTTTCAAGCGCGTGAATACGCACAGCAAGCCGACATTCTTGTCGTCAATCACGCCTTGCTCTTAGCTGATGCAGCATCGGGCGGCAGCATCTTGCCACCATACGAGAATTTGATTATTGACGAAGCGCAGCATTTGCCGGACATCGCCACTGATGCATTTTCTGCTGGCATAAGCATGCGTGGTATTCGCATGACAGCGGCCCGCGCGCAGAATAAACTAAACGCACCAGGCGACTTAATTCGCGAAATCGAAATGGAAGCCGGAGAATTTTTCCAACGACTGGGCTCAACATTTTCCGGCAGTCGGACGCGCCTGCGTAACCCAATTGAGCAAGCAAGATTTTTGCACAATCACATTGATATGCTCAGCAAATGGATTGAAGAACAAGATTTTAGTCATATCCTCGATGTTGATATGGCCAGAGAAAAAATCAAACTAAAAGCCAAAGCAGTTGCCACCACTCTTGAAGGTTACAAGCACTGCCTAGAAACACTCGTCGAGCCGGATCCATCGTCTGTAATTTGGGCGGAACGAAGCGGCAAGGCATTACAAGCCGATGCACAGAGGCTAGAAGTGGTGGCAGCACCGCTTGATGTATCGGAATCTCTTAAACAATTGTTGGTAGAGCGCCCCGGGCTCACGTCTTCGGTCTGGATGTCCGCAACGCTGGCAACTGGTGGCAGCGATCCGTTCTCCTATTTCAAAAAACAAGTTGGTATTGAAGGCAAAGTGATTCAAGCAAAAATTGCCAGCCCCTTTGATTATCCACGGCAGTCAATTCTCTACTTACCAAAAGATCTTCCCGAGCCAAATCGTCCGGAGTTTCTCGAGGCGGCAGCAAACGAAATTGAGCGTTTGGTTTTGCTTTCCGAAGGACGCGCATTTTTGCTGTTCACAAGTTATACAGCGATGAATTCTGCTTACACAATCCTCACCCAAAGATTGCCCTTCGATTGCAAGCGCCAAGGCGAAATGCCCAGAAAGAAACTGATTGATTGGTTCAAGGCAACACCACAAGCAGTACTCTTTGGCACATCAAGTTTTTGGGAAGGTGTTTCCATCGACGGCGAGCAATTGAGTCTCGTCGTCATCGATCGCATCCCCTTCCAAGTTCCCGACGATCCAGTTTACGAAGCCCGCTGCGAAGTCCTGCAACAAGATAATGAACGCAGTTGGTTTGCCGAGCTTGCCTTACCTCATGCCATCATGCGCCTAAAACAAGGCGTCGGCCGCCTAATCCGCACCAAGCAAGACCGCGGCATCGTCGCTATTCTCGATCCCCGCCTGACAAAAAAACAATACGGCCAAACAATTCTGTCGTGTCTCCCACCAATGACGATCAGCCGTAAACTCGACCACAATCAAACATTCGCCAACATCATGGACTCTCTGTAAACACAACTACCGAGTAATGCAGGTATATCAGGACATACATGAAAGCAAAGAAAATTGTGATTATCGCCGGACCAAATGGCGCTGGAAAAACTACCTTTGCAAGAGAGTTTTTGCCGAATGAAGCCGACTGTCCAATATTTATTAATGCGGATTTGATTGCAGCTGGATTGTCACCGTTTAAACCAGAAGTGGCCGCAATCAAGGCCGGTCGCTTAATGCTGGAGGAAATTAAGGAGCACATCCACAAAGGTAACAGTTTCGCCTTTGAAACTACCTTATCCGGACGAGGTTATGTAAGAATGATTAGGGAATGGCGCAATAATGGGTATCAGGCGAAGCTAATCTTTTTATCTCTAACAAGTCCTGAGGAAGCCATCGCACGAGTAGCTGCCCGGTGTAAACAAGGAGGTCATCACATTTCTGACGAAGTCGTTAGACGCAGGTTCCACTCTGGTTGGAAACATTTTCAGGAAGTGTATAAGCATGAGGTTGATGTATGGCGCTTGTATGATAATAGTGGCGACACAGCCATTTTGGTTGACGAGGGAGAGAATCAATGAAAGAAAAAAAGCTGCGTAAGATTGACCCCGACATGAAGAATGCGACAGCAGCTCTAATAAGGGCAGCCAAACGCGCAAGGACACTTGCAGCACAAACCGGCACAGAAATCGTTGTCGTCCGTGATGGCAAACTGATACGCGAAATACCCCAGCTTGAACAGCGAACCAATAAGTCCAAGTAGCAATGACTAAGAAATGGAAGATAGTGTTGTGTCCCCCAGCGAATGTCCAGCGATATTAGTGCCCAGTTGCGGTTTGTACCATTCTCCGTTGTTACGACAATTGATATTGTATACACGTAGATTCTGGGAGTATTTGGTATGCCTGCTCTCTTGTTAAAAATCCCAACCAGCTTTCCCTTTCCTTCATCCCGCCATACTCGCATTCTTGCTATATGCCTTTTGACGGCGATGTGGCCTTTATGTGGACTAATTGACAATTTCTGCGCAGGTTGGATATCGCCGCCGGAAGGCTTCGGTTGCCTGACCGCGCTAATGATGTACTTAGATTATGCTAGAGGATCCGCTATATACTTTGCCTGCCTTTTGGCAATATCAATAGCGGCTCTGTTATGGAGTATCCAGGATTGGGAACGACGAAAGTTCCAAGCACTTATCTTCGCAATTCTAATATCCACCTGCATCGGTCTCTGCTGCCAGGTCGGTCTCTTGGGCCCAATTCGAACACCGTATGTGTTAGCCACATTTCTGTCATTTTGGCTGCTTGGCTCCTGTAGCAAGTCCATTTTAAAGGACTAAGGTTGCCATCAAAGTCTCAATTCGCATTGTTTTCAGTAGGCGGCGTATTTTTCAGGTTCAGATCACTAGCAAAACAGTTTTGTCAGAACGTAGCATTTGAAACACCTTGAATCTGCAGCAAGCGCGCGTTAGAAGCGCGTGTATAGCGTTTGTCCAGCTGCTCCATCGAAGCTGCCGCCGAAACTCGGTGCTCGTATCACACGCGATGCGCTTGAAAAGGACCCGGAGCCGCTTGGTGATGAATGTCCATAACCATATGATGACCGCATAGCTGGTGCGGACTGCAGTGCCATACCAAGGGCGGTGCCGGCAACTCCTATCATCACTCCAGTAGCAAGAGTCTTTATGTTGGCCTTGATTGTCTCGTCTTCCATCTTTTGCATTTTGTCAGTCAACCGCACATTTTGTTGAGCTGTTGCCTGCAGCATTTTTGTGGTGCCGTTTGATTCCATGTCCTGGTTGAATTGATCCATTGCCTGGTCGCTTGCGCTTATCGCCTGATGCAGGCTGTCATTGATGTCGCTAAAATCTTCCGCCACATCCGGAGTATCAATCTCATACTTGTTGAGCCCGGTCATGATTCCCGGTCTTTTCAGTACATCCTCATCCCAGTTAAGAGAGCGGTCCCAGCCGTTACGGTTGATGTCGACGAGTTGCTGATATGCCGGACCCAGCTTAAACAGATGACTTGGCGGTGCATCGATGCGCCCCACCAAGCGTGTGGCCTTGTTAATTGAGCCTAGTTGTTTTTGCGTTCGGATTATCACCGCAATTTTTTCTGCCATCTGTTGCGGTGTTTCCCACACGAATGAATCAAGCGTTAAGACCTGCTTAGAAATCCGAGCAAGCTGTATTTGGAGAATAATATTGTGAAGTTCAAATAGAGTCTGTGCAGCATCCAAATGCCGGCTATAGGGATTGGCGCGGTTTTTCATCGCCTCCTTAAGAATGTTTTGTAAAAGATCTTCTCGAACATATTCCTTTGGATATTCCATTGGATGTTCCAGGTCTCGTCGCATCGCTGTTTTAACAACCAGAGCGAACAACTCACGCTGGGCGAATGTCAAATTTGCACCATCAAGTTTTTTCTCTATGATGGCATCGATAACCATATCGCCAGTGTCGTAGCCGGCTTCAATATATCGCTTCGAGACAGTCATATCAGAAGCATCCGCATATGCTGACGGAAAGAACAAACAAAGTTGAGAGAGTGCGACAATTGTTGCCAGTAATCTGAGTTTCAAATGTTTTGAAGGCATTTTGCTAACCTAATTTTGTGATCCATCCTATAACGTTCCAGTAACCGTAGCAGTGGCGGAATTGGAGAAGCGCTTCTCGTACGCTTCCTTCATGCTCTTGCGAAAACCTTCTGCTCCATCGCCACGAACTTCAACGGTATCATTGTCAATCGTCAAAAGACAAGAAACTTGAGTCTGGTGACTATCGTCCCAAGTCTTTTTGAAATCTGCGCGCATCTTGTTTTGCAATGTCGCTTCACGCCCAGCTACAGTAACGGCAGCACCAGCGATAGCCATATGAAATGCGGCAATTGGAGCAGCTGCCGCCATGGCGACAAGTCCAACTCCAGCGGTGGCACCACAAAGCGCCATGGCTAGAGCCTGGCGCCTTTGGGAATTAAGTGTCTTCTTTTCATATTGATACTCAGAGTTTACTGCTGTGCGGAACTGCTTGCCGAAGTCACCGACATAGATAACACTAGCCAGAGAATCTGATTCTTTGGTAAACAACTGCACACGCATGGCGGCCAAACAGTAATTGAAGAACTGTTCTTTACGTTGAAGATCGGCTGCCGGCAAATTAGCATCTGATGTTAGTGACTGGGCAAAGTCCGGTGCAATGTCATCCACATATTCAGCCAGTAGGGCAGGTCTAATCTTTTCCAAGTCTTGCTTGTTGAGTGCTTCCACAATTAAATTCGCATAGCAACGCAATTGATCTTTTGAGGCGGGGTCGGTCAGCTTTGTTGTTTCTTTTATGTCTGCCTCAATGTCTTTTGGCTGGAATCTAAAGTCTTGCCGAATAACACATTTCCTTACTTTGCTAGCGGATTTTAAAGGCTTCTCTCGTTTACCGCTTAGCTCATAGTTATAGAACGATTCAATATTTCGTTTTGATTTGTCTTGCGCAAATAATTCGCGCTTTCCATCTATTAGTGTCGACATCGATATGCTAGTCAATGCCTTTTCCGCAAATGTGTCCGGTTGGCAAATGGTAACTTCTGGTCTTCTTATACGCAGAAGATTGATGTGTGAAAACAAATCAATTTGCACCGCAGCAGGAACCGGTTTGTTGACGGGAAAGTTTATTACCTTGCCTGTACCATCCATTTGCAAATCGGTCGGCACGAGAACAATACTCTTCTCGGGCAAGCAGGTCTTCAGATATTCGTATAACTGACAGGCGAGATAAGTTGACTTGAGCACTTCTTCTTCGACAAATTGACTAACCACTTCTTTCTTTTCATTTTTAAGCAGCTTGAGTTTTGCCACATCGTCGACAAATGTTTCTGAATGGTCGGCGGGAAACTGGATGCTTACAAGCGGGAATGGGTACTTATCCGGATAATCAATTTTGAGCGGCTTTTGATCTGGGGTTCTGCGCAATTTTGGCAGAGTGTACAGAGGTACGTTCTGGACCGCTACGGCAGGTAAGAGAAAGTTAGTTATTAGAACGAGGGATAGCAGGGCATTACCAGGAAGATTTTTCACAACATTGTCCTCGCAAGACTTCCCACAGCGTCTGGCTTTCCTCATTACGTTTGATCAACCTATTATACTTCAGCATCGTTACCAATAAATCACAACCGCAACAAGATGTCATGAGATCGTTGCAGTTGAGACTAGGATCCTTACCTAAGGTCAATATAATTGCAGAGCGTGTCAGTCGTTAATCAGCTTTTCCATCGTATCCAAAAGTTTCAGGCGCTCAACTCTCATTTGATGTGGCAATAGCCCTTGTTTCCTCAGTTGACGTTCTTTGACTTGTTGAAGATACTTTTCGCGCACGACTTCCAACATCTGGGCAGCCGTACCGGCAGCATAAGTGGTATTACCAGCAACAGCAATCTTGGTGGACTTAACTTGCTGAGTGGGATACTGCCAGCCTGCAATCATGCCGGTAACACCATTTGTGATTTTCGTAGAACCGCCAGTGCCGGCCACCGCAAACGACTGCAGCGTCGTATCCAAGTCTTGTCGAATTTGTCGTACCATAAGATTTTCCTGATTCGAATACAGAACTGCCTGATGAGCATAAGCATAAAGACGGTGATCCATTCCGGAAAAATGTCCACTGCCTGCGCCAGACTGCGAAGCCAGCTTTGTCAGACGCTCCAAATCCTTTTCATAGACATCCATCAAACTCTGCTCAACTTCTCCGACACTGCGAGCCGTTTTTAAATCAGGAGACAGCCTGCGCCTTGCCATTGCCTGCACCATGTACGATGCTAGTCTTGAGCCCGTTGGAATAGCCAATAGGCAGGCACCGGAAATTGTCGTAAACAAACTAGCAGTCCCGCCTGCCCGAGGACTGTCTGCACCGATGGCATAGAGGCCAATCACACCAGTTGTGGCACCAGTCATATTTCGCACAAAATCAATGAGATAAACACTTATTTGAAATGTGGAGAATCCTTTGGCGGACAAATAGTAACGTTCATTTTGCAATAAACCCAGATCACGAATATCCTTAAGAACCTTACCTTCAGTGCGATAAATTTCCCGCTGCTCGGGAGTAAAACCGGTCGCCGAATCTAAAAATGTCTCTCGTTCGGCAATCATGCGATCGACATCGACCAACCACTGCTGTACCTGTTTTCGTACCTCACCGGCCAACAATCCTGCCTTCTTGTTCCGCCTGTACTTTGCACAATTGACACCAAGTTCAACCACATCACCTGTGGCACCAATACAGTTACCAACCATTTGCAAAATCGCGCTGGCTCGCAATGTATCGGGATCCATCGGTTTTCGTGGAGCGCGCCTGATTTCAATTCGACTACTGTCTCTGCCGCGCCCTCTGACGGCGATTAATGGTGGTTGGCGCAAAAACTTATAGCGCTCAATCATCGAGGTCAAAAGACCGGCTTCCGTTAAACCAGCGTTGCTCATCGAGTAAGCGAACTGACGCCAGCCTCTCCACTTATCGTCATGCATAGAGGCAATGCGAAAGTTCGTATTCAATCTTTCCAGATCAAGTTCTTTGAGTAGAATCGCCTTGGTCTTAGCAGTGAGCTCCTGATTTAGATCTTCAGGCGATTGCTGCGAAAAGACAGGCGATATCGATCCAATCTGCAAGCAAATCAACAATAGACCAACAATTGCTCGCCTAACGTATATCAACTGGAGATATCTTAACTTTCTAGATCTTGCTCCTTGCCCGCGGAGTGCCGAACGATACACAGCGAAATTGGGCAATGGTCCACTAAATAATGCACTATTGGATCATTTACCGTCAAATAAAATGGCTTACTTTCTACAGTACTGCTACCGACATACAACAAATCAGCGCCCAATTCCTGAGACGTTTTGACGATTGTCTTTGCCACTGCGCCAACCTTAACCATGCCTGAAGCGTTAATGCCTTGTGCTTTCAGTTGACCAACCACTTCCTCAATTTGTGTTTCTGCTTTGTCTTGCGGTCTCTTGCTTGCTACGAGCTGAGCAACTACGCCGAGCGTCTCAGGGTCCGGCACGACTCGCACTAAAATCACTTCCGCATCTTGCACGCGCGCATGTTGAGCAGCAAGCTCAACTACCTTAGCACTACGCTTGGGGCTGGCAAACGCCACCATCAATTTCATACACACCTCCGAGCCAACACAAGCATAAAACCCCCAACACTAACGCCAAAGCGCATGAAGAATAAAGTAGCTAACGGCAGACAATGTCGCCGCCACCGGCAGGGTTAAGACCCAAGCCAACAAAATCAGATTCATGGTCTTCAAATTGAGATTTTCGCGACCATGAGCAGGAATGGTGCCACCAGCAACAGCAGAACTAAGAGTATGGGTGGTGCTGATTGGTGCACCGATGGCTGATGCTGTCAAAATAATTAGAGACGTCGCCATGGACGCTCCGAAACCTTGGGAATGAGCCAGTCTTTCTTTGCTTATTTTTGTACCGACAGTTCTAATCACGCGCCAGCCACCAATAATGGTGCCGGCGGCAATGGCAGCGGCAGCTGCCGCCATCACCCAGAAAGGAACCTGGTTGAAGGTGTAACCGTACTGAGCAAAGTGCGACGCAAGAATGAGCGTGATGATGCCCATAGTTTTTTGTCCATCGTTTGAGCCATGACTAAAACTCACAGAGGCACTTGAGAGAATGTGCAAGCGGCTCATGATTTTTTTCATCCGCTCTGTTTTCGGGTCCAAAGCCTTTTTGCCATTGGGCTCGGCCTTCTCCCCCGACAACCTGAGGGAAAGCCAAGTTAAAAACCAACCAGCAAAGAATCCCACCAAAGGCGAAATCAAAAGCGCCAGGATAACTTTGTCCAGTTCATGCCAGGCGACGCCTTGCATGCCACCAGCGGCGACACCAGCGCCAAACAGACTGCCTATCAAGCAATGCGATGAGGACACAGGAATTCCGTACCACCAAGTAATCAAATTCCAAACTACTGCCGCCGAAAGAACTGCCACCACAATTGTTAGCGTCACTTTGTCTTGCGGAATTATTTTGGTAATTGATTTAGCCACGGCAGTGCCAACCATGACCGCACCAAGGAAATTGAGGATGCCACTCATGACAATAGCGGTGGCCGGTCGCATAGCTTTTGTGTATATAACAGTAGCTACGGCGTTTGCCGTATCGTGAAAGCCATTGACGAAGTCAAAGCCGAGCGCAAGTGCGATTGAAAAGATAGCAATGGCTGTCTCCCAATTCATTTAATTGCCCCCGGTCTCCCGCACTAAACCAAAAGTTCTAGTCCACCGAAATTGCTGAGTTAGATTTGATTTGCTTAATCAACACTCTTGGAATCATCAACAATACATCGGATCAAAATACATATCCCGAATAACACATAAGAGAATAGCGACATGAAAGCCGTGCTACCTGACTGGCGACTCATTCGTCTAGACAACAATCGCTAGATATATGGCAGAGTCTATTTCGCCGCGACACTAAAAGTCTGCGCAACATTCCGCAAAACAAAAATCATTGAAAAAAATCAGATCAGGCTGGACGAGCTTCAACAGCTTCCAGGTAATCCGCCTCTGCATAAACCCAGAGATCGCCTGGACGCCAGGAAAGTGGCTGTCTCAGTAAATAGCGGAAGACAAGCAGTTGTCGAATGATTCTGCGTGCGGCAGGATTCTGTTCACCGCGCTTGTCATTAGCCAATTTAGTTCGTAACTGAATTGCTTCCCGTTTGGTCCAGCAATAAGCGGGCCCAGGATTGATACCACGCGAACGGCACAGTATCGCTACTTTCCCCGAGGGTTGGGGCCAACCTAAAATGTAATATCCATCATCTGGCATAATGCCGGTCAACTAATTGGTGAAGTAATTTGTGATCACAAATGGGCAACGAACTAATATCATTCATTATCATAAGCCATATGTCCTATAAGTCTAGTGCAGATTGCTGTATATCGCTATAGCCCGCGCCCGCAAAAGAGGCTTAAAATGAGGGCTTGCAGCGTGTGGTGCAAATGGAGTTAGTTAAATTTGAGCCATTTTAGAAATATTCTTGTTTTTCAGCCTGCCGCTATCGGGGATGTCATGTTCGCAACACCGGTGGCCAAGACACTTAAGGCCAATTTTCCAAGTGCTCAAATCACTTGGTGGACACATGCGAGCACCAAAGATCTTTTGCAACTTTGTCCTTACATCGATACGGTTATCGATTACAAAAGATCCGACGGGATTTTGAAACAGCGAAAGATCATCAAGCAGCAGGACTATGATTTGGTTGTCGACTTGGTTGGCTCGACACGCGCTAAGCTTTTGACGATTTTTTCCAAAACCAAAGTTTTGCATTTGAAGAAACAGTCTTTGAAGAGCAAAGAGCTTAAGCACATCGTCGACAATCTTTTGCACACCCTTGCACCTTTGAATTTGGCGCGACAGGCAAAACCGTTTCCCACGCTTTCGCTCAATAGCGCAACTAACAAGACTTTGCCGCAGCAAGCCCAGACAATTATCAAAGATGCTCAAGCACCAGGAAAGAAGTTGGTGGCGCTGGTGCCGGCAGTCGGTTCAATTCGACCCAATCGAGCTTGGGATAAAAACAATTGGAAAGAACTTGCACGCAAGCTGCAAGCAGAAAAGAAAATCAAACTTGTTCTTGTCGGTGGCAAAGACGATCTGGATCTTTGCGAAACTTTAGCAGAAGAAATTGGCGCAGACTGTGTTTCGCTTGCAGGCAGACTCTCGCTTTCGGAAACTGCAGCCTTGCTCAGGCAATGTGCTTATGTTGTATCTTGCGACACGGGACCGGCACATATAGCAGTGGCTTGCGGCACTCCGGTAGTTGGCTTGTACGGCCCAACTTATTCGAGGCGCAATGGACCATATGGATTTGATCAATACGCAATTGATCATTCCAGTGAGTGTCAATGCCATTACGCAAAAATTTGCAAACTGACGAAGCAGACCGGACCAGGTAGGTGCATGCAAGAAACTCGAGTCGAGGAAGTCTTGCAGAAGATAAATCAAATTACCCAAGAGACAAAAGCTATAAATACTTAGTATCGTCGAGAAGATATGCCTTTTGATAAGCGTGCCAATGTTTGGAAAAATCTTCCAATGCCATTTCTCTGATTGTGGTTTCCGGCAAGTCTAATTGGAATGCTCTTCTCGAACCGTCACGGAAATAAAGATAACGGACGCTGTGACCATTGCTTGCCGGCAACGTCGCACCGACTCTTGCTCTGGAGAATTCATAAGTGGCAATGTTCAACCAACGATTATCAACACGCAACTGAAGCTTGATACTAAAAACGGTGGCATGCGGTCCCGGATCGGCAACCACAATTCTGCAAGTCGAGTTTATGTAACGGACTTGCATCCAGTCGCTAATCAACGGATCTTTTCCTGCCCCTGTGCGCAAGTGTTGTTCGTTCTTTTGATCAGTTGATTCGGCTTTACCTAAAGCTGTTTTGCTTTCGTCTGCTTTTGACTCAGCACCAACCACTCGACGCGGTGTCTGACCACCAGCAATGCCTTTGCTGGCATTGTCTTTTTCAATCATCGCCTTAACGTCTGATGGTTTGAATTCACCAACTTTTCCATTTGCCGCCAAGGGCCCGCTAGCGACTTCGGTAGAGTCTTGAGGTTTGCGTCCGATTGATGTCTTCACATACAGTTCCAACTCCGCTCTCGAAGGCAGAATAATTTCATTGCCGACAATCACGGCAACTTGGCGATTGCCTTCTGTAATCATTTTTACGCCGGTCGGATTTATTGTTGCCAAAAGACCAACGAATCTCGAATCACCAAATCGTCTTTCAGCTATTTGTTCGAGTGTCTCACCTTCGCGAACCGGAATTCTGATACGACGGTCACCAGTGAAATCTTGACCGGATGTGTTGTGTGACTTAGTGGTGGCATCGACTCTCACATCCACCATGCTCGATCCACCGCTTGGTGTTCCCGGGTGAATCGCGCGTGGAGGCAAGATAAATGGTTGTATTCCGAAATCTTCAATGTTCTGGTTGGAAGACGTTTTAATTGTAGAAGTCTTGCCGGTGATTTCAGGACGAATGTTGTGATCGATATCTTTTATCTGATCTTTGCCGGCTTGAATTTCTTTTCCAGGAATATTCGGTCTGTTGCCGGCATCTGCCGCCTGCATACCTTGTCCAGGCTGACCAATCAGTCCCAAAGATTTTGCAGCAGCATCGTGTCCTTTCTCACCATCATAACGAAATCCGTGCGCGTCAGCTTTTTGACCAGCAAGATCGCCAAGTTTCTGGGCGAGTTCCGGCCTAATTGCGCCGATCACTTGCTCTTGCAGCGCGCGATCCAATTGCCGTTGTGCTAAGTCCTTAAGCTGAGCGTCTTTTTGTTGGATGTCTTTTGGCAGCAAATCTTTCTGTTGCAGATCACGCAATTCCTTTACTTGATCTTGCAAGCGTTGTTGCTCGCCCTTTTGCCCGCCTTCCGGAGCACTTGCTGCAACCTTTTGGTGGAAGTTTGAAAGACCGGCTTCTGCCTGAGCACCTTGCCCTTTGCCTGTGCCGGATGCAGGTTCAATTGAAACCTGTCCCAAAATATTTTTCACTTCGTGATCAGAAATACTTGCTCGATTCATGCTTCCGGAAGCGCCAAATCCACCTGCAGGAAGAGGAGCAGTCTTTGATTGCTGCGGATCTTCCTTTGGAATTTCGACACTGCCGCGAGGATAAACCTGTGCCGGCTGTTCTCTCTCTACTTGACGGGAAGGTTGCACCGGCTGATTATCTGATGGGCGCTTATCAGAAACCTGATCTGATTGTTTCGTCTCCTGTCGGGAACGTGAATCTTCAGGAGCAGGTCTGTCATTTCTGCTTTCACCGTGTTGACTGCTTGGTGGTGGCACTCTAGATTCCGAGGTAGTCGAATCAGATTGTTTATTACCCGGTCTGTCACCAGTGGGTCGATCACCAGTTGGTTTATCACCAGTAGGAGCAGACTTGTCACCGGGAGAATTTTGGCCACGATCCTGTGTAGGATTTTGTGTACCACCACCATGTCCGCCATCACCTCCAGACTTTGTATCGCCAGGCTGAGTTGGTGCGGGAGTCTTACCTTGCTGATCGCCAGGCTGGGTTGGTGCGGGAGTCTTACCTTGCTGATCGCCAGGCTGAGTTGGTGC
>JAGVKG010000021.1 GCA_020050685.1 Candidatus Obscuribacterales bacterium
CTAAACTCTCTGTGTGTTCTATCAACCAAATAACCTAACTTCCTCGCGTCTATGAAAAGAGTTTGCCCTCGCCTATCTCTGAACTTGCCGCCTTTTTTATTACGAGACAAAAACCAAAGGCAAGCCGGAATTTGCGTTCCGTAAAAGAGTTGACCAGGTAAAGCAATCATGCAGTCAACTAGATCTGCTTCGATAATCCGCTTCCTGATTTCCCCCTCCCCTGAAGTGTTAGAAGACATGGAACCATTTGCCAGAACAAAGCCCGCTACTCCATTTGGTGCCAAATGGTGAATCATATGTTGTACCCAACCAAAGTTGGCATTGCCAACTGGTGGCGTTCCATATTTCCATCTAACGTCTTCGCGCAATCTGTCACCGCCCCAGTCACTTACATTGAATGGGGGATTTGCCAGAATATAATCTGCTTTTAGATCTTTATGAAGGTCATTATGAAAGCTGTCAGCGTGATGCGGTCCGAGGTTTGCATCAATGCCACGAATGGCAAGATTCATTTTGGCCAGCCGCCATGTGGTTGGATTCGATTCTTGTCCGAATATTGAAATGTCACCAAGCCTGCCACCGTGTTGTTCAATAAATTCTTCGCTCTGAACAAACATGCCGCTTGAGCCGCAGCAGGGATCATACACCCGTCCCTTGTAAGGCTCGATCATTTCTACTAAAAGCCTTACCACGCACCGAGGCGTATAAAATTCCCCGCCGCCTTTTCCTTCTGCTCCGGCAAACTTGGCTAAGAAATATTCGTACACGCGGCCCAGGACATCTTTGGAGCGGCTTTCGTCATCGCCAAGTGCGATTGTACCGATTAAATCTATTAGCTCGCCAAGTCTCT
The DNA here is from genome assembly GCA_020050685.1 of Candidatus Obscuribacterales bacterium. Taxonomy (GTDB): domain Bacteria; phylum Cyanobacteriota; class Vampirovibrionia; order Obscuribacterales; family Obscuribacteraceae; genus JAGVKG01. Next base: position 851 of record JAGVKG010000021.1, read on the forward strand.
GCTTGTCCAGAGTTGGCCGCGCATAATCTTTGGAAAGAACACCTTTCAGCGATGGATTCTCTCGCTCTATGGCAATCATTGCCTCATCGAGCAGTTTGCCTATGTTTGGCTGCTTCGCGTTTGCTTGCAAGAAAGACCAACGCGCTTCCTTGGGTACCCAGAACACGTTGTCTGCCGTGAACTCGTCACGATCTTCTGCCAATTTATATCGAGCCGTTGGCTCTTGCACATACAATGAATTTTTTGGATCTGATGCTTGCTCAATGATTTTCTTGACTCTTTCTTCGTAAGCATCCGAAATGTATTTCAGGAATATCAGCCCAAGCGCAACATGCTTATACTCACTCGGGTCCATGTGCCCGCGCATTTTGTCAGCCGCTGCCCAGAGCTTTTCTTCAAAGCCAAGATTGGCACCGTTATTACTGTTCTTCTTCTGGTTCTTTGCCATTGTTTCCTTCGTTGAATTTATTTTGTCCTTACTTGGTCACTCTAAACAAATGCTGCTTCTCCTGCAAAAACAAATACTTGTTGGAGTAACCACCTTCCTGTTGCCGAATTAGGTCTATGAATATCGGCAATGGAAAAGCATGCGTTTTAAAATAGAGCCCCTCTATTCCATACAAATCTGCCCCTTCTGTTTTGATGAGTTTGTTTAACGCATTCAGTGGTGCACCCAATCTTCCATAGAACCCTCTTTGTACCTGTGACCCTAGTAACGCCGGATCGGTATTATTTTTTGTAACTATGATGTGCTCGCTATTAAAGGCTATACCAGGCTCGTCGCTGGCAAAATCGTCGACATTAACATCAGCGCAGCCAAATCCTACAGCTCTAAACTTAGGATAAGCAGGATTGCTACCATGGTTCCAGTATCTGTACTTCAATGTTTCATGCAAGAACCGATTTCCCATGCTATGTGCCAACAGCACTATGCGATCACTTCCAACGCCTTGTTCCAGACTTTCCAAAAATTCAGTAAATGCCTTTGCCCCATTTCGCTGCCGGATCTCATTTTCCCGATATTGCTCCATCGTTGGCGGTTTTGCTGCCCAGGCGTACACCAATACAGGCGCATCTAAGCTGCTTGCAATCTTCGCCCCGTCTTCAAGACTTTTGTCGAAGCCAATGCAGCATCCATTTACGTAAACTATTAGCGGTCTGTTTTCTGGTCCATCATCTATGATCTTTTTTATCTGTGAGATGAGCTGTTCGCTATTCAAAGTTGTGTTGTTAACCAATGGTTTTCCCGGATCGGTACCAGGTAAAACATTCCACCAGCCCAGTCCATGAATCCGATCAAAATCTGAAATGTCAGGCTGATCAACGAGAACAATATTTTTGATTCCGCAACTTACCGCAACAGGCTTAGCCTGATCATCTGTAAAGGCAATGTTTGCGGTATAGCTGCTGTTTAAGACTCGATCTGTTGCGTAAAAGATAGGAATTACAAGCTTATTTGAAGCAAGGCTTGGCAAACAAGACCATGCCAAGCAGGCTAACTGAAGCAAGCCAAATATTGCTATTTGCCAGATCCACTCAATTGCACTTTTCATTCTTCTTTACCTTGCAAATAAAAGCAGACAAATTCGTTCGACCCTTTCTAAATATCTTCCGCCAGAATGGCTTTTTCAAATTAGTTCCAAGCATCATGTCTGTCCTAGATTTAACTCAACAGCAACCATTTCCGGAAACATTGGCATCCCGCAATTCAAAAATCCTAGCAAATAACGCCAAGCGGTTCATTGGTCTGAGTAAATCATTTGGTATGTGATCGTGCTCCACTCCCCAATTTACAGTACATTGGGTCTAGCGGGTGAATTCCCGCCAAAAGCACGCGTGGCGCTTGACAAGCGATAGCAAATACAACTGTTTGTTTGATTAACTGATCGGCTATAAGCGTGATGTGCGCCAAGCGCTTGTCTGACTTTTACACGATCCTCAATCCTCAACAAAATAATCCGAATCAATTCTTTTTAGCTCGTAGACCTTCTCTGTCGCCACGCCGATGTTGTGATCAACCAACAACTGCATGAGTTCCACGCCGTCGATCAAAACGATTTTGCTGTCAATCCTCGATGTGTAGTCTTGCGCTTCATCTGAGAATCGGGACGTGGTAATGAATACGCCCTTACGGGCGCGGTGCATTTGTAGTGCGCCTGCAAATTTCTGAATTTCTGGTCTGCCTACGGTCGTTCCATCCCAGCGTTTTGCTTGTACATAAACAGAGTCGAGTCCCAGGCGATCTTCTTTGATAATGCCGTCGATGCCACCATCACCGGATCTCCCAATTGCTTGCCCGGCATCTTTGCGTGATCCGCCGTATCCCATTTTGAGCAATAGCTCTACAACCAGGTTCTCAAAAAATTGCGGAGAACAGTTCTTGATCTTTTGCAAAAGTTCAAGCTCAAGAGCTGACCGAATTTTGTGATAGCCGGATTCGATTGATTCCTCTGGAGTACTTTCTAAGTCGAGTTGGCTTGTTGTATTTGGTATACCAGCTTCTTCGCTGCTTCCTCGCCCATAGAAGTCTGTGAATTTCGAAAAGCTCTGCAACGCACTCACGTCTATCGCGGGAGGTGCGGTCTTGAGAAAATCAATTCCCTGTGGCGTGATCTTGAATGTGCCTCTTCCAGTACTCTGAAGCAACCCTGCCTTGACAAGATAAGTCTTTGCCCAGCCAACCCTGTTGTCGACAATTGCTTGTTGCCCGCTGGGTAAACGCTCTTTAAGTTCAGCTTCGGACAATTGAAATTGTGCCGCTAAGCGATTGACTGCATCTCTAAAGTTTAGTTCCTGCTGGCTCTCTGCCAAGTTTAGAAGTGGCAGCATAAACTCGTGGTATTTTGGAATTGCCAAGAAATTGCTCCTTGAAATTTGGAAAGCTCCAGTTTGCCATTTTTCTCCTGGTTGGAAGTTGAGTGCAGATTCGTATATACGATCTGTACCACTTATTGATGAAGTAACGATGTGTCTCAAAGTTTTGTTACAAGGTATGGTGGGCGAAAGCGCAACAGGTGCGGAAATAAAATTTGCTGGGTGATTTTACTGCACGTATTTCGCAGTCTGATCGACTACAATAAAAGCAACTTATTAACTCCGCATTTCTTCCCTCTTCTCCCCACTCATCCGTGAGTGAGAGCAATTTTGCTCAGAAGTAAATCTATGAAAAATAATAACAAAGACAAATTACATTCTGAAACGGACTACATTCTCACCGCCGGCAAAAAGTCGATACGGCTTGAACTATTCCGCGGTGGTGACTCGGCGCGTGCTTCTATTAATAGTATGCTCAGGGAGCATTTTGGCTGCGATCCTAATCTGTTTCCGATTGTAGAAATTGCTGTGCCACCATATGACGTGCCCAATCTTTCACGTGCGGTGGATAAATATCTGGAAGCGGATGCATGCTCTGCTAAGTTGATTGGTGTTCGCAGTGAATACGGCAATACGGACATGAGCGATTTGCTGCGCGATGAAAATGACGCGAGCGCTGCAATGTACTGCAAAGGTTCAAAGCAACCCGTATCAGGTTGCGCGTCCGGCACCGTGTCGCACCAATAGCTTTTTCTCGACCAAGCTGCGGAAATGCTCTTTGAGCGTATTGCCGCTTGCACCGGTGGCGCGCACAATGTCGCGCATGGTCACGCGGCCTTGATCGCGGGCATAGTCCAGAATTTTGACAGCCAATTCCGGCAAGTCGGCAAGTACGATTTTTTCGCGCTCGACTTTAACGGCCAGTCGCCGCATGTGCTGCTGCAAAGCGCGCATGAAAAATTCTAGCCAGACAAGCTGAACGGCAACGGGACGGGTTCTAGTTGCAAGTGACCGGCTAAATGGTCAAGATCTTTGTAGGGATAGCGGGTCAACTGTTACAAATGCCCATCCGTGTGTTGACGATGACCGGATAAATATGTAAGATTCTGATATGTTTAGCCGGTCAACATTTACAAATGCGCGGTTCTTCGCCAGGCACCCGGTATTTACTACCGATGAGTTTGCTGCTGCCAATCAGCGCACCAAGCGCGAGTCAAAGCACTCGCTGCTGGCTTACAACCGCCGGTCCGGTCGGTTGTTGAATATCCGGCGCGGTCTGTACGCAGTGGTGCCGGATGGCATGGAATCGGAATCTTACATGGTCAATCCGTTTCTGGTGGCCGGCAAGGCGACTGTGGACGCGGTACTTGCTTATCATGCAGCCTTGCAATTCCATGGTTATGCCTACAGCCACTTCAATACCGTGACCTATCTGACTAGCCAGAAGGAGTCGAAGAAATTCACGTTTCAAGGTACCGAATACATCGGCGTGACGCAACCGAAGATCCTCATGCGCAAGGAGCAGCAAAATTTTGGCGTCGACATCGTCGACCAGCTGGGCATGGACATCCGCGTCACTTGCATCGAGCGCACGCTTGTTGATTGTTTCGATCGCATCGATCTGTCCGGCGGCATCGAGGAAGTATGGCGCTCATTGCAGCTCGTGCCGTACCTGCGCATGCAGCGCATCCTGGATTATTTGGCGCTGCTGGATAATGCGGTGACAACAGCCAAAGTTGGCCTCTTCTTCGAAACTTATAAAGAGCACTTGCGAGTTAAGGACGAAGACCTTGCCACTTTGCGCGGCCGCAAACCGCTTCACCGCTGTTACATGTTTCCCGGTGAGCATGGTGGCAAGCTTGTTTCCGATTGGAATTTGATAGTTCCTCAGGCCGTTCTTGAACGCAATTGGGAGGAACCGCTTTGAAAATTTCAAGCAATCGCCTCAACGAAATCGCTGCCGAGACAGGCTTCCGGCCTGACGCTCTGGAGAAAGTCATTCGGCTCCTGGACCTGCTCAATCAAATTTTTGAAACCGAGTCTCTCAAAGACAAACTCGTCTTAAAGGGTGGAACCGGGCTCAATTTGTTCGTCTTCGACGTTCCACGCCTATCCGTGGATATCGATCTCAATTACATCGGCGCTGCCGATCTTAAAACCATGCAGGCGGAAAGACCAGACGTTGAAGCTGAGTTGCTGAGCATCTGTCGGCTCGCGGACTTCACTGTGAATGAGATTCCATCTGATGATCATGCCGGTGGCAAGTGGAGGCTTTCATATCAGACCGCGTTCGGCTCTGCATCTAATCTGGAGCTGGACCTGAACTTTATGCATCGCGTCACCTTCCATCCGGTGAAGTTGCTGGATTCCAAAATCCTCGGCACATATCAGGCATCAAAGATTCCGGTGTTGGACACCATGGAATTAGCAGCCGGAAAACTGTCGGCGTTGCTCACGCGCAATGCCAGCCGCGACCTGTTTGATACAGCCAAGTTGAGTAAATTTGTTGACGTGGACAGCGAAGACTTCCGAGTGATGCATGTATTGTATGGTGCGATGAACCCGCGCGCAGACTGGCGGCAAGTCGGCATTGATAACATCTCCGCCGACTTGAAAGAACTGAAACGCAAACTTATTCCGGTACTGCGCACAAAGGATCTTGGCGCAAAGCGCGATGATGAAACACTGATCCAAAACTTAATCGATCAGTGTCGGCAATTTGTTTCTCACTTGTTTCCCCTGCGCGAACAGGAAGTCCAATTCATCGCGCTTTTGCGGGACCAGGGCAAAGTGGCGCCCGAGCTTCTGACCGCCGATCCTGACCTGGCTGAACGAATCCACCGGCATCCGGGAATTCTCCGAAGGGCTGCCTCGGCGATAGCCGATTAGCCAAGGACACCCAGTTTGCCAAGTGACGTGACTGCAAGTATTTCGCGGTCTGGCAGATTATAATAAGAGCAACTTATTTACTTCGCGTTTCTTTCCTCTTCTCCCCACTCATCCGTGAGCGAGAGCAATTTTGCTCAGAAATAAATCTATGAAAACTAATAGCAAAGACAAATCACATTCTGAAACGGACTACATTCTCACTGCTGGCAAAAAGTCGATACGGCTTGAACTATTTCGCGGTGGTGATTCGGCGCGCGTATCTATTAATAGTATGCTCAGGGAGCATTTTGGCTGCGATCCTAATTTGTTTCCGATTGTAGAAATTGGTGTGCCACCATATGATGTGCCCAATCTTTCGCGTGCGGTGGATAAATATCTGGAAGCAGATGCACGTTCTGCTAAGTTGATTGGTGTTCGCAGTGAATATGGCAATACGGACATGAGCGATTTGCTGCGCGATGAAAATGACGCTAGTGCTGCAATGTACTGCGAAGGTTCGCTTCAATATGCTCACGTGGAACTTCCTGGCAAGCAGAAAATTGCTTGCGTTTCGCAGGGCTTGTACATGATTTGTGCCGGCAATCTTCGTTTGGCTGCTTTGATTAGTGAATCTCGCAATGGCTTCAAGCTCGAAGTTACTTCCAGCACCAGAGAGGTGGCGGATGAGTTCATCAGCTCAATTCTTGCCGTTATGCCGGATGTGAATATTTACAAAGGCAAGATAGTTTCCGCAGTTCAAAACGATTCGGGTGCAATGGAGCTCAAGTTTCAGGAGCTGCCGAGCTTGACGCGCGAAGCTTTGATTCTGCCGGAGGGAGTTCTTGATTTAATCGAGAGACACACGATTACTTTTTCAAGAAGAAGCGCGCGTTTGTTGAAAGCGCGACGCCATCTAAAACGTGGCTTGTTGCTGCACGGCGAGCCGGGCACGGGCAAGACACTTACGGCAATGTATCTTGCGCAGGCAATGGAAGGTCGCACTACCGTATTGCTTTCCGGATCAAGTATGTCGGTGCTTTCCGGTGCTTGTCGCTTTGCGCGAGAGCTGCAACCGGCAACATTGATATTGGAAGATATCGATCTGATTGCGGAGGACCGAAGTCGAAGCACTTCCAATAGTTTGCTATTTGAGTTGTTAAATGAAATGGATGGGCTGGCTGAGGATGCCGATATATTGTTTGTTCTTACAACGAATCGTCCGGAAGTTTTGGAGGCGGCATTGTCTCAGCGACCGGGACGCGTGGACTTGGCTGTGAAAATACCGTTGCCGGATGACAATTGCCGTCGGCGATTGTTTGAATTGTATGGCGAAGGTCTTAATTTGAATGTGGCTGAGCTTGATCATTATGTTAAGCGCACCAGTGGCGCAAGTGCTGCGTTCATACGAGAGTTAATGCGCAGAGCGTCGCTACTCGCCGATGAAGATGGCGAGCTTTTGCGAGTCAACGATGAGCACCTAAAGCAAGCGCTCGATGAACTGTCTACCAAAGATTCTGGATTGACGCGGAGCGTCTTGGGGTTTAGTGGCAGTCGTCTGTGATTGCCCGCCGGCAAGCAATTGTATGTAAAGGTGATATGCGTGGAAACGTTTGATTATGCACGTTGTGGTCATAAGGGGAACGACCAGAGCATCGACAACGGCAAGGCAATCCGGCCGGCACCGAATGACAGCAGATCGCTGCCCAGATAAACGACGAAACCTATACCTTTATAGCTTTTCCCGGGACCTTCGCTCATGAACCAGTTGATATGGCGAAAGTCATCAGCTCCCACCTTGCCAGAGGCTTTCATTTCAAAAAGCGCTAGCAACCTGCCAGGTGCTTCAGCAACGATGTCGACTTCGCGCGCATCTTGCCTCCAATGATAAAGGCGCCAGCGCTTGCCCAAGTGCGGCAATGACTTCTCCAGTTCCGCGAAGACAAAGCTTTCAAGAACGTGCCCAAAAGCTACAGGATCGGCTCCAAGGCCGAAGCTGCTGCTGTCCTCTCCGCGTAGTGCCGTAGCGCAACCAGTGTCAAGAAAATGAAGCTTTGATGCCTTAATTTCACGCTTGGCGCCAGAAGAAGTCCAGGCACCAAGGCGGTGTATGACACCCAGTCTGCAAAGAATATCTATATAACTGTCTACGGTTTCTTTGCGCGCCTGCAACGCTTTACAGAGTGCAGCAACGCTGAGTTCCTCAGCCGTTCGTGCCGCTAACTGGTCGATGAGGCGGCGCAAAATGTCAGGCTTGCGAACCTCGGCAATAGGAGCTACATCACGTTCAATGATGCTATCCAGGTAGCTTATGTATCTATGAGTGCGATCTTGATCACCAAGCTTACGGATTTCAGGGAACCCGCCGCGCACGATTAGATCGCGAGCTTGCGCCCGCGTAAATGACAGCGCTTTGGGCAATGCGCCCAGGCAATCTTTAGGATACTCAAACACAATGTCGAGCAACCGGCAAGGACCCTGCTTGGCTATTTCCGGTGCACTCAGCGGGCGCAGCGTCAGTGTCATTACCCGGCCGGCCAGTGAGTCATATGCGTTGCCGGTCGTAAAAATGTCCGATGAACCAGTCAGAATAAATTGTCCCGGTCGGCGATCGGCATCAACAATTCGTTTTAACGCCAGGGTAATTTCGGGCAGTCGCTGTACCTCGTCAAGCACGATAGGACGTCTCGACCCTTGCGCCTCTTCGCAAAGAAGCTCAAGCTGTCCATATGGGTCTGCTGCTAGTGCTGCCCGCATGCGATCATCGTCGAGACTCACATAGCGGCTTGTCAGGATAAGCTCCTTGACCAGAGTTGTCTTGCCTGCTTGCCGTGGCCCAACGATATTGACGACCCTGCTTGTGCCCAGAGCGCGCTCTACCCTTATTGCCAGATGACGCGTTAGTACTTTCAATTTGGTTCCTCTGGATATAGGAAAAATACCGAGGGCAAAATGCTATCACAAATACTACAAAAAGGCTATTAGAAAGCTCGCGAATTAGCTATTAGCGACCCCGTAAATCGGCTATTAGGATTAGGGCTGTAATGGTTGAGCTAAATGCTGGTCTTGCTACAGGGCTGCATTGCCCGGGTTGCTCGAGTTGATAATAAGTGGTAAAATATTGCTCATTAGATCCTTAAATTGGAAATAAGAGGCAATATTTTGCACTTTGAGTTAGCGGCTACTGACGAGATCGCCCGGGAGTTCGGCAATCGACTTCGGGCTCACAGGCTGGCTGAAAACCTCCAGCAAAGTGAGCTAGCCGCCCGCGCCGGTATATCTCGAAGGACACTGGTCAACTTCGAGCGCAGCGGGCGCGCCTCTTTCGATGTGTTCTTGCGCATAGCAACGGCGCTCGGCCTCGTCGAGTCCATGTCGAACTTATTTGAGCTAAAGCCAAAATCCATCAAGGCTATGGAGCGAGCTAATCAAAAGCGCCAACGAGCATCGCGGAGACAATCCGAATGAAGAAGTTGAGCGTGATCTACATGGGCTGGGGGGAGCGATTCGAGTTGGGAGTGCTGGCGGACGACGGCAGAGAGCTTCTTTTCGAGTACTCACCTCAAGCGATAAACCGCGGCCTTGAACTTTCGCCTCTCAAACTACCGTTAAGTTCGAAATCGTTTGGTGATTTTCCGGAACATCAGTTTCGATTGCCCGGACTGGTGAGTGATGCCTTGCCAGATGGCTGGGGCATGTTGTTGATGGACAGGCTCTTTCGTAAGCAGGGAAGGGATCTGGCTCAGATCTCTCCTTTGGATCGACTGGCGTTCATTGGCGACAAAGCGATGGGAGCACTCGCCTTCGAGCCAGCCGAGCGCGAGTCACTCACACTAACAGATGTGCAATTGCTGGATCTCGCACGCGATGTTCGCCACGTAATGGATGATGAGAGCGAGGTTCTATTGCGTAAACTTGCTCTGATGGGCGGTTCGCCTCACGGTGTGCGTCCGAAGGTCTTGGTGAATTTTGATCGCAAAAGCAATCGCATGTACAGTTCGGAGAGTGGTGAAGGAAGCCCTATTTTGGTGAAATTTCCAGCACAGCATGAGCACAAGGATGTATGCGCGGTGGAAGCAATGTACAACCGGATCGCTAGTGCGAGTGGGATTCGAGTTCCTGTAATGGAATACTTTGATCTCGACACGGAGCTTTCAGCGTTTGGTATCGAACGCTTCGATCGCTTCGAGAGCATGCGCATACCAATGCACACGGCGGCCGGAGCGGCGCATGTGGATTTTCGGATTCCGCAGCTCGACTACATTGCTTTGTTGCGATTGACGCAGTTCATGACCCGCGATGCACGGGAGGTGCTGCAAGCGTTCAAGCGATGCGTGTTCAATGTAATGTTCAACAACCGGGACGACCATTCGAAAAACTTTTCCTTCTTAATGGGGAAGGATGGCAGATGGCAACTTTCGCCCGCCTATGATCTGACATTCAGCCAAGGACCGAACGGTGAACATCAAATGGATATTTGCGGCGAAGCACGCGCTCCTGCACGCAAACATTTGCTGCAACTGGCAAATAAGAGTGGTATCGCGGAACGAGCGGCTGCGGAAATCATCGAGCGAATTGCTACTGTGGCGGAAGGCTTCAGTGACTTTGCCAGTGCTTTACCGATCAGAGCCGAAACACTGAAGCTAATTGAGAAGGCAGTGAAGTCGAATCGTGCACGGCTCGTCACAAATTAAGTATTTTGTTGATCAACAATTCGGCAGAACAAATTCACAAGTTGCATCTGCTCGACGCTTGTGCAATTTGCGTTTGATAGTGCGGGATTTGCGACAACAATCGCAAGCGTTTCGGCGCGAGAGATGGCGACGTTTAGTCTGTTTTTGCTGAAGAGAAAGTCTAATCCGCGGGGGGAGTCGGTGGCGTTGCTTGCGCACATCGATACGATCACGACGGGCTTTTCGCGGCCTTGGAATTTGTCCACGGAGGCAACGAGTGCGTTAGGCAATCGACTCTTGATCTTGCGCACCTGCATGTTGTAGGGCGCAACGATTAGGATGTCGTCTAATTTTAATGGGCGGTTAACCTTGGCTTCTTTATTATACACGCTGCAATGCAGTAGCTCTTCTACTAATTGTGCGATCATGTCTGCTTCTTCGTCGCTGCCTTGGGTGTTGCCTTCATGTTGAACCGGCACGAACAACAATCCGGCCGTTTTGGAAATGTGTTTGATACCACTTTCGGGAATGGTGAGTATGCGCGCGGCGGCGTCCGGGTGTGAATGCAATCTGTCTTGATAAATTGCGCCGGAGGTGAATTTACAAATTTCTGGATGCAGTCGATATGTAAGACCAAGGAATATGCCAAGATCTTCTGGTATGACTTGATGTTCGCCAAGAAAATATTCAAGTGCAGACTTTCCACTTTCTCCAGGATGTGCACCTTTCATCGGCTGGCTCAATTGCATTTGATCGCCAATCAAAACAATATTGGTTGTGCTTGGTGCCATGCCGACGATGTTGGCGACAGCTACCTGACCAGCTTCATCCACAAATAGATAATCAAGCGTGCCAGTAGCACCTTCGTCGCTAAAAGCCCAGGCGGTGCCGCCTACTAAATCAAATATACATGCACCGGAAGCAAAACCAGCTTTTGCATCTTTCACATGACGCACCAGACCGGTATTAAATAATTCGTGGTCTGATTCACCGGCAAGTTTAGCGGCGTTCAGTGCGAGCCCGGCTTCTTTTGCTTTCTTGGCAGTAGCAAGCAGCAAATTGCAAATCGCTTGATGGGAATGGGAAGTGATGCCTATTTTCTTTCCTGCCTTGAGGAGCTCAACAATAATTGCGGCTGCGGTTGTGGTTTTGCCACCACCAGGTGGACCTTGAATGCACAATGTCGTGTTGTCCATATTGCGCACAACATCAATTGCGGATTGCCTTAAATCAACACCATCTGGAATGATTTTACCTGCGGTTTTGCCAACAATTCTAGGACGTTTGCGCAGAAGAAAGTCCTCAATTGCCTGAGGCAATTCACCTTCGTCGTGCCAATGCAAAACAGTTCGATAAATTGATGCAGCGATTTTTTCCGCGCCCACAAAGTCTTGTGGGATAAGACTCAAACGCTGTGGAGGTGGTAGCACCTTGACGCCAAGTTTGATTGAAGCCAAGCCGGCTTCTTCATCAAGACTGTAAATTGAAGTTCCCGAGCTGAGATCGTGCGCATAAATGCATTTATCACCCGTGGCAAGCTTTGTGTCCTGCACGGGATCATAACTATATTCGTATGCAAAGGATCGTTTTACTTGGACAGGTGGCGTGCCTGTTCTTTCCAATCCGCCTAGGCAATCAATATTATCTATAAGTTGTTGCTCCGTCATCGCATGCCGGTCGTACCTTGCCCAGAAAACTGGCTTTGCTTCCCGCCAGTGAAATTCCAATAAGTGCGCAAGCAGTTCTTGTAGCTCGCAGTCTTGCGAAAACTCATCGGGCTCAGGCAAATCGGACAACAACATTGCTGCCAATTGGGCAGCATCGTTTCTGCGATCGACCTTTTCCGAATCAATTGCCTTCTTTTCTTCCGGTGGTACCCATGTAATTCCATTTGACTTTTGCACATCGCGCAGCCAACGCGCAAGTTGCCAGGTTGAATCACAATCGTCTTGGTTGTAATCGCGAATGTCCTTGAGTGTTTTGGAGGTCTGCCAAGTATCACCATCCCGCTTTTCCAGCCAGCGTTCATAAAAGACAATTGAATCAGTGGCTTTGGCCACTTCACCTTTGCGTTTTTCGCGATAAAGATGTTCGACGTTCTTAATTGAATAGCTTGGTTCACCAATGCGCAGACCCTGGCGAACTACAGTGTATAAATCAACGAACACCTCGTTGCGCAAGAGGTCATCTACTTCCTGCTCGCGTGTGCCATAGCGCCCCATCAACTTACGCAGAGCAGCAACTTCATATACGTTGTAATGGTAAATGTGCATGGTCTTGTCATTCAACCAGCGTTCGTGTACCCAATCAACAAATTCTTCAAATGCTTGTCTTTCTTCCTCGCGATTGTGTGCCCACCAGTCTCGGAATTCCGGCTCGCCGTCTTGTATGTAAGTTGCGCCAAACAAATATTCCAATCCGCCTTGTACGTGGGGATAACCCTCCATGTCGAAGAACACATCATTGGCGGATGCGGGAGGTAAGAGCGTTAGACCGCGGCGAGGGTTCTGTGGATTTTGTGCTATCAACTCGTATTTTGGTTTGGGTAAACCGAGAGATTCCAATTGCAGGCGCGCTTGTTGCTTGAGTGTGGCAAGAGTGTCGGACTGCATGTCCGGGATATAAGACAACTGTGATTGAGCAAGCTCTGTGAGCGTGTTGATGCCAGCGCTCTTGAGCTTCTTAATTTGCGTTGCGCGAATGTTTGCCACGCGACTTAGGTGATCGCATTCCTCCATCAATTGTTCTGCGTGACTTTGCCAGCGTCCCAATTTTTCTAACGCAGACACCTCTGGAGCTTTGTTCGGATCGAACGTGGCTTGAGCCTTAAGAAAAGATTCCTTTAGGCTTTTGTAAAAGTAGAAATAATCTGCGGTGCGGAATGAGCGCAAGTCTCCATTCCCTAGTACAATTTGTAATACGCTGGGCGTCACGCCCTGAATGGTCTCGAGCATTTCCGCGTAGCAGCAAAGTTGAATGATGAAGTAAGGTTTTGGTTTGAGCGCAAGCTTGGTATCTGACACCAAATAATGGAAATCGCCCAGGTTGGATTTGCCTTCTGCTCTGGTGAGGAAATCCGCAAAGCCGGCGAAGCCGTCGCTGCGTAATGCCGCTTGATAGATGACATCGGCGCCGCTCTTCATTGCTTCCAGGGTGAGAGCTTGCGCGTCCCCTTTGTTGCTGGCGATCTCGCATACGTTCTTATGAGTTTGTTTCAGTCGATCGAGATAGGCAGCTTCGTGCTTGAGCCCGTGCTCGCGTAAGATGCGCATTTCCTCGCCTGCTTCATCGGGCTTAACCTGATCGGGAAACTCTAGATAGAAGCGGTCCATGTAAGACGCGAACGGCGATTCCATGAATGTGATTAGGTCCGATGGCGAATAGACTAATGTGCCGTTTTGTTTCTTCATGGCTAGCTGTCCGAGTTCCCTTTGGCTTCCCTTCTTCGATGATACAGCGAGTCACTGCATTAAGTTTGCAGTGCGCTGATGTCGCAGCCACAATCGCAACACGGACATCGATTCCGCGCTTCGTCACAGATTTTAACAACTGACAACCGGATTCCTTTGAACTTTTTTGCGGGTTATTCGTCTTTATATATGGGAAGTCCAGCGCGTCCACTTGGCGTGGACTTAACTTAAATGTTAATATTAACAAGGAAGCTAAATTATGAACCAATAATCCAAATCATCAAGGAAGGCTGATCGCATGATAAGGACAGAAGCTGAATACAATGAGTGCCTAAAGCGCTTGAAACAGGATAAGGATTTCATTTCCAAGCAGAAGAAGGCGTTGGTGGCCGAAGGCTTATCTAAGGAGACTGTTCAACGAGCGCTGCAGCCATCTTTGTCTTTTCACGAGCGGATGGTTGAGGATGTCCAGTGGTACGAAAGAGTGAAACGACGTGATTTCGGTGCGTTAACACAATTGACAGATCTAGGGCAGTGGCTTATTGCGCTACGTATTGCTAATGCTATCAGCCAGTCCGAGTTGGCTAGACGTTTGGGTGTAAAAGAATCGCAAATATCACGGGACGAGAAGAATGAATATCACGGTATCACCCTTGAGCGGGCTCAGCGCGTTTTGGACGCACTGCAAGAGGAGCTCGAAATTTGTGTTTCAGAGAAACGAACTCGAAAGAGGCATCGCGTGTTATAGGAGTGGACATTCGGCGCAAAATGTTTATTCTTCTATTCCGGGTCCCCAAATTGTATAGCCATTGCCGAACGGTGTTACATTTACGATGCCATTGACCGGACCACCCCAGACGGTGTATCCATTGCCAAATGGTGTTACGTTTATGATGCCGTTTATTGATCCGCCCCAAACGGTATAGCCATTGCCAAATGGTGTGACGTTTATGATCCCCGGTGCTGCGAAATCGCGTGCCGGATAACGCCGAGCATATTGCATAAACATATTGTTTGAATGGCGATTGTAATGACCAAAACTTTGTGCCTGTGCCGGCAGCGTCGCCAGTAAGATTGTTGTCGCGAGCAAAACTTGTTTCTTAAACATTGTGACCTCCTCGATATCAGATCATAATTTTGATGTTTGCATAGCTGTATTTACCGGTGCCACTTTGTTTTTACGCCAGAGTGGTGCCGTTATATTGTCAGCCAGAAAATCCAGACGGACAGATTCTTTACCTTTGACAGTCACTGGCAATAGCCAGAACATCGCTTCTTCATCGGCAAGCAAGTAAGCGTAGAGATAGTACTTGCCTTCGGGAACGTTTTTTATCTGAAATTCTCCGCCCTTGTCTGTCTCGACAATTGTGACCGCATCCTGGCTGACCACACGATTTATTTCCAATAAGAGATCGCGCGCCTGGGCCTTGATGCCTGGCCATTTGCCTATGAAATTCTCTGTTTTTAGCCCGAATTTGCCGGCGAATTTATGAATGGCTTCGATCATTCTTGGTTCAACGGATTCTCTGCACAGAGCAATTTGCACCTCTTTGACATCATTTACCTTGGCCTCGTCTTTGATTTTGCTCTCGGTGTGAGTTTCCGCCTTCTCGCCGCTAATTGACTTGTTTATGCTTTTGAGTTCGACGCGATCTATTGGCACTTGCATGGTACCGTATATGGTGCACACCTTTTCGTTCATCGCCCTCAATTGGGCCAGGGCATCGGCCAATGCTTGTTGTTCGGCTAGCTTGCGCGCAGCTTCGATGTTTTCCTGGTCGATGATGTTTTCGGAAGCCAGAAGAAGTGGACGAAGTGCATTTCTAGGTGGTGCAAAGATCGAAACTGGAATTTGTCGCGATGTTGCGCCTGTCTTTCGTATTATCGAATAGGCCTGGCTTTCGTATTGTTTGCCGTGGACGGTATCAAGATTGTCATAGTAGGCGCAGGCGACATGCATCAGACTGGCGGCAACCTGCTTGTGATTAGGCCCCAGGAGTTTGCGGCGAATGTCGGCGGAATTTCTGTATAAAGCAATTGCTTTCTCATACTGATGATCGATGCGATAGACGTGGCCGAGGATATCCTGAGTAGTGGCAACTTCCAGGCTGTGATCTCCATTGCAAGACTGTCTTGTTTCCAATGCTTCATTGAGATATTTGAGCGAATCAGTGAACAGCCCCTGTTTGTAATAATAAGCTCCCAGGTTTTCCAAACAGGAGGCCAGTTGTTTTGGCTCTTCCGCTTGATGTGTGCGAGCAATATCGAGCGCTTGTTTAAGCTTGGTTTCGAGTTCTTTTAGTTTCTTTATTTCGCGGTGCTTGGTTGGAGGATGGACGGTTGCCGGTCTGTTATTGATTATGAACGCGACGTCGTCTGCCTGAGGAGTCATTGCTACTTCTGCTGCCGAGCCGCTTTCAGTTGAGAATTGCCAAAAATTGTCTTCTGCATTTTCTCCATGCGCGGAATTGATCGTGGCAAGATTGCCGGTGCCGATAATCAGCAATACTATAAACCAGTAGCGACTTTGATCGAAGATGCTTGATTGTGTAAACATTGTTGCACCTCTGCAATTAGGGACTTGTTGCTAAGCGACTATCGGCGGGAATTAGGTTGGTCATGCCATGAGTTTGCAAATATTCGGCAAACAGTGCGCGCATATTTTTCCCGCGATAAACATTCCAGGGTGAAAATGGCGCGACTCGCATTTGATAGCAAAGGCCTTTGGCCATGCGAATTGGCTTGCCTTCCTCATCAAATGATTTGATGGAGAGTTGCACTTTGATTAGTCCCGGAGCGCAAGGAGTGTATACCTGTATTGCCTCGGTTTGAGAGCTGCATCTGATGATTTGATAGGTTTTATCCACCAGAATGCCGGTGCTGACAAACTTGAGCGTCATGCTCTGTTCCGACACATCGAGCGGTTCGAAATATTTGACCAAATGATAGGACCAGGCGTCGTTACGCTCAGTTTCTGTTATGTAATTGTTATAACAGTATTCCCATATCTGTCCTTGAAAATCTTTTTGCCAGCCACGCGTTTCATCGGAGCGCGCCATAAATGTATCCTGCAAATATAGCTTGTCGTTTGTTTGATACGTGTAATGAAAATAATTCGTCTGCTTCTCAAAGTGCCACGTGCCGGCAGCCCAAGCCGGAATGCGATACCAGAGATTGTTTGGCGTGAGAGCCTTCAGTTTTGTTGTGTCGATGGCGACACCAGGGCGCAAAGATGCATCAACAGGCGGCAGGCTGTCGCTGTGTTCGATGCGCCCGTGGAGCACCATCTGGGCATGCGCAGGTTGCCCCAGGAAAAGTATGATCATGATCGCTAACATCAGGTTAGACATTATTTGTGTCGCTCCTTGTTTTCTTTTCGAAATTGCCAAGGAGCGATGCTCGTGGAATCTGCCCAGAGCCCGCGATTGTGATATTGAGCTTCTGCTTCCAAGGCGGCTAGCTCCTTATCGTGAGAAAATCTTCGATACCACCAGGCATAGCCGGCTCGAACTAGATTGTGATTAAGAGATGTTCCGTCAGGCAAGATGACGTTGCCCAGCATGCGACCATATTTGTCCTTGCCTTCCACGCTGATAGTCACCTCTTTGCCGAATACAAGATCAGAAGTGAATTGTTTGGCTTTCGATCCAAATGGCTGGGATTTTTCCGGGCAATCAATTCCAGCAAGACGCACGCGGGCCGGTTTGCCATTGAACAGAACGTGAAGTGTGTCACCATCGGCGATACCAACGACTGTGGCCGTGTATTGCTGCGCACATACTGATAACGGTTTGGCACAAAGGAAAAATAACAGGAGTAGGGTGGTACTGGTGAGCAGTATTCTCGATTTTGCTTTGCCAAAGCAATGCCCAGTCATCATGGATGACCTCCTTGCGATGTTTGAGAGTTAACACCGGCGTTTGGCTAGTCTTAGTATCGATGATATACGGCGTCACTGCATAAGGAGTGCAGCGAAACGCGGTTTATATTAAATCGTACGAATTACGTGTATTGTTTTATGGCTGCTTGTAGTTCGCGCCGCACAAGATCGCGTAAGAGCGCGGGCTCTATTACTTCGGCTTCGCTGCCATAGGTTAGCACCCAGCGTTTTGTTTCATCAAGGCTGCTTGT
The DNA here is from genome assembly GCA_020050685.1 of Candidatus Obscuribacterales bacterium. Lineage (GTDB taxonomy): Bacteria > Cyanobacteriota > Vampirovibrionia > Obscuribacterales > Obscuribacteraceae > JAGVKG01. The sequence continues at coordinate 18,744 of JAGVKG010000021.1, forward strand.
GCGAAATTCCATTATGCAAGATCCGTCTGCATGCTCGACGAGCATTTGCGTCGGATGCCAACTTCTTTCGCGAATGTATCTGGCGGCAGTCGGCTGGAAGTGAATTTTTACTGTTTGCGTATCGTCGCCATGCTCGAGTAAGAACGCAGAATTGAGCCAGGCATCAATGTCAAAATCCTTGCGTCGCTCAAAATGTTCGCTTAGCATTTCATATTCTTTAATGCGGTGCAGAGCAAACAGGCGAAAGTCCTGGCGCATTTGGCAATAAGCAAGCAAATACCAGGTGCCTCGATTTTCTAGGAGTTTATAAGGATCAACTTGTCTCGCGGAAACTTCGCCTTTGCTTGCAGCGTAATAGACAAGCCGCATACGTTTGCGCTTATGGCAGGCTTCGTTAAGCGTGCTGAACATATTCCAGCTCAACGGTATCAATGCCACCGGATCAAATTTCACTTCGCTGGTGTTGGCATCGCCATTCGTGTTCTTCTTTTCAGAAAGACGCTCTTCGATTTTTTCCATGGCGCTATCCAGATACGGTTGAACAGTGGCGCCACTATATTCGGCAAGCATAGTTTTGCTCAACCTGAGCGCACAAAGCTCCGTCTCCGTAAGCTCGAACATGGGTAAAGTCTTTTCGGGGTTGGCATTGAAGTAACCATTGCGATACCGATCGTAAACAATTTCCATGCCCATTTCTTCGCGCAACGCCCGCACATCGTCGTAAAGAGTGCGTTCTTTAATTTCAAACATGCGGCACAAAGTGACAACGTCCGGATAACGCCCTTTTCTGATCTCGTTGAAAATCCCTACTAGTCTCTCGAGACGATTCGGCATAGGCTTTTCCTCGCCCGTTAACCATGCAACAGAGAAGCGCAAACCCTTGAGCTGCAAGCTTGCAGCCCAACCCAGTTATTCGCCAGTTTTATACCCTACCTTTTATATACCCAACATATATCAACTGACTGCATTATTTTTGCAGTCAGCAAATTAAAACTACCTTGTTAAGCCACATACAAGCGTATGCATAAAGGAATAGCCAAATACTTCAACATCATAGACCGCGGTAACATCCAACCGCCGCCAACCCACAGTTACTCTACGGATGCGGGCTCGTCTATGATCTCAAACGTTGAGAGTCCTGTTTCCAACTCTTCAATTGTCGGAAGCTGCCCCCTCAACTCCTCAGGCAATGCCTCAGTTAGTTGATATGCCGATACACCAATTGGCTTGTTAACATCACGCAGGGCATACTCGGCGACGAGCTTGTCTTGTTGCTTGCACAGGATCAGTCCTATGCTTGGCTGGTCATCCGGATGCCGAAGCAGATCATCAATCGCCGAAAGGTAGAAGTTCAACTTGCCGGCATACTCTGGTTTAAACTTGGTTGCCTTCAGCTCGATGACAAAATAGCAACGCAACTTCAAATGGTAAAAGAGCAAGTCGATGAAAAAGTCTTGATTGCCGATCTCCATGTGGTACTGCCGCCCAACAAAAGCGAATCCAACGCTAAGCTCTAGCAAGAAGTGCTGAATGTGATTGACTAATGAATTCTCTATATCTCGTTCATGAGCTTCGGAGTCCAGACTTAAGAAATCAAATGAATATGGATCTTTCAAGATTTGATCAGCTAGGTCAGATTGTGGGCTTAGCAATGTTTTGTCGAAATTGGTAATTGCTTTACCTTGGCGTTGGTACAAACGTGATTCTATTTGTAGCACTAGTACATTTCGGCTCCATCCATGCTGTAGGGTTTGTTGTATGTACCAACGGCGCTCGGTGTCGTCGTTAACATAGTCAAGAATGCGGACATTGTGGCCCCAGGGAATTTGTGCAACAGCCTGTTGCACAAATTCAAATTCAGGGTACGCCCCGGCGAAAGCCCTCATGTATTTTAGGTTCCGGGACGAAAACCCTTTCATTTCCGGGAAGCTGGACCTTAGATCTAGGGCAAGCTTGTCGATGACCTTAGCACCCCAACCCAGAGCATCTTGGCGCTCAAGAATATCCCGCCCAATTTGCCAATAAAGCACGACCAACTCTTTGTTAACGGAAAGCGCTGCACGAATCTGCGCTGTTCGGATACGATCCTTCAGTTCGTTGAGAAACTCAGTATAGCTATGTGATGTCTCTGGCAAGTTTTTTGTCACAAGGCAATCCTTTTAATCGGATTCACTTGTTGCTTGCGCTTCGCCTTGAGAAATCAAGTGGCAAGTGAATACACGTCTAATTACTAAGACGCTCGAACCCCCCCCAAAAAAGTTCAAAATTTTTGGATTAAATTCTAAAAGGAACTAATCATTTTCCACCGGTGTCCAGAAACCACGTTCGCGACCGCAGTTTATGCACTTGTAATCTGTATTCAAATCATCCTGCCAGATATTGGCGCCGCATGGGCAAATCCATTTGAATTTACCAAAGGATAGGCAGCTCTTTTCGTTGGACAGGCGGCAACGCTCGCAAACGATTATGCTTGTTCCTCGAGTTATCCGTTTGCCATTTATTTTCTCATCGCCCAAGCCGAGTAGAATACAAGGTACATCAGGATTATCATCGTAGCAACGGAAACACGGAATTCTCTTTTGCCCTGGCTCAACCCGACTTATTTTGCGACATGCAGGCCAATGCCGATTATTAAAAGTCAATTCCGGAGGATTCTTAATTGCCTTCTTGCCGGAGGACGTATAATGCCAGACTTGCTTTGCCCTAATCTCTAAGTCGCTTTTCGCCATGCAAAGCCATAGCCCAGTAGCCGTGAAAAACGTTTCGCCCACTTCAAATTCATCTTTTCTCAATTTGTTCCGTCTTCAAAGAGACGCTTGTAACCTCTACTAATATTTTAGAACGACTTTTATATGTTTGTTCTAGGCGTGTGATAATTTAAGCTCCATCCGCGTCGGTAGTTGAATTGGGAGCTGAAAAATGCCATTGGTTGTACTCGCCTATCCGAAGATTTCAGATGAGGACTCTTCTTGGATTCAATCTGTGCGAGATGAGCACGATGAGCTAAATGGAAAGGCTCTGGGACCGCATTTCACTTTTGTTTTTCCCATTGTTATGGAGCCTTCGTTGTTGATTCCGCATGTTCGGAGCCGTGTTGGACAAGCATCGGCATTTGATTTTACTTTGAGATGCGCCACCGTTGTGAAAGATTCATTCAATGAGTACACACACGTGTTCTTGGTGCCGGATGAAGGTCACAGCAACATTGTCAAATTGCACGACAATCTTTATACCGGCATGCTTGAAAAAGAACTGCGATTGGATATTGCCTACATTCCGCATGTGGGAATTGCAAATTCTACTGATGCGCAGTCTTGTAAAAAACTTGCTGACCGTCTGAATGCAACTGACTTTGCAATTCGCGGAGTTATTGATGCTCTCGACGTAGCCACTTATGAAGGTGAGCACGACCTAGTCAAGACAATTGAGCGCATTACACTTTCCACCAAATAGGATTCTTGCTAGTCTTATATCTGATCAATGAGTGGCGCGTCTGATTACAAGTAGAGTTCAATAATAATGACAACAAGACAGAAAAGAGTTTCAAAATTTGTAGTACGGCTTTGGTTGGCGGCGGTAGTCGGATTTATGTCTTTGCCGGCAGAGGCAATAAACACGATGGTTGTTCCTGGCAAGCCGACGAGTGACAATTCACCAATTGCTATTGTTAACACGTACGATGTGAAGATGTCGCACAAACCGATAACCGTTGGTGAATATGTATTTGTGCCGAAGGTTGGTAAGTGTTGGAATGTCGGCCACTACAAATTGCGTCGCGGCACTCAGGTGTTGGCTCACGGTGTACCGGACAAGTGGTGGCCGAACTCTACTTACTTCACTGTGATAACGCCACTAATAGTTCCCTCTGCGAAGGTGCTGCCGCGGAAGCTTGGCAGCAACCCTGGATTCTTTGTCGACAATGTGAAGGCACCATTGAAAGTAGTTGTGCCCGGCTATAACGTGTGCGGCAGCGGCAGTCCGGAAATGATCGTTGAGCGTGCTAATTGTGGTGCCAAGTGTCTCTACGAATACTTCATTTTTTCGCTCGGCAAGAATTTCAAGCAAGTGACCAAGCTTGAGAGCGGAAACGATCCAATCAACTTCATCGATATTGGCGGCGACGGAACAATTGAAGGAATTGGAATTGAAAACACCTTCGATTGCTGGAATTATTCTTCCGCCAGCTCTCCGCGTTTTACGGTTGCCTTGCGTGTGAAAAATGGCAAAGTGCGATTGGCAACGGATTTGATGAAGACGCCACCACCATCTGCTGCGTACATGAATAAGATTGTTGCTGAAACAAAAGCAAAGCTGGTGCTGGCGAAGGATGAAAAAGGAAATGATACCAACGAGATAATTGCGCCATTTGAACTTGTGACAAACATGCTTGAACTGATCTACAGTGGCAATGGCGAATCAGCTATGGAATTTGTGGATCAGGTTTGGCCAAATCAAGACGTTACATGGGAATCGACCCTGCCAAGGCGAAGCGTCAACAAACAACAGTTTATTGCTGAGGTAAAAGGACAACTCGCAAAGAGCCCATATTGGCATGATGTGAAAACAATGAACAATTGGTAGAAATTTAGAGACAAGTAGGAATTGGAGTTAAAAGGAATAAGTGTTATGAGAAATGTAAAACTGGCGGCGACGGTGACTTTGGCTCTCTCAATGTTGATGGGTAGCTCGGCTGCTTATGCAGATGAGGGAATGTGGTTGTTCAATCATCCGCCGGACAAGATTCTCAAGCAGAAATATCAGTTTGATGCTAACAAGCAATGGCTTGAGCATTTGCAAAAATCATCGGTGCGATTCAACAGCGGTGGTTCCGGATCGTTTGTGTCTTCTAATGGTCTGGTGATGACCAATCACCACGTCGGGCAAGATTCGCTGCAAAAACTCAGCCCTCCCGGAAAAGACTACATTATGTCCGGTTTCTTCGCGAAGAACGCCAGCGAGGAACTGAAGTGTCCTGATCTTGAGTTAAATGTTCTCATGGACATTGAAGATGTTACGGACAAGGTGAATGCGGCAGTCAAGCCGGGCATGTCGTCGGAAGAAGCGTTCAAGGCAAGACGCGCGATCATGAACACTATCGAAAAAGAATCGCTCGATAAAACAGGTTTGCGAAGCGACGTGGTCACGCTTTATCAGGGCGGGCAATATCACCTCTACAAATTCAAAAAATACACCGATGTTCGCTTGGTGTTTGCGCCAGAAAAGGACATTGCCTCGTTTGGTGGCGATCCGGATAACTTTGAATATCCTCGTTATGACTTAGATATTTGTTTCTTTCGCGTGTATGAAAACGGAAAAGCAGTACAGCCAGAGCACTTCTTAACCTGGAGCAAAGCCGGAGCCGGCAATGATGAATTGATATTTGTATCCGGTCACCCAGGCAATACAGATCGCTTGGACACGATTTCTCATCTCGATTTCCTCCGCGATGTGGCCTTGCCGGGCAAATTGAGAGATTTGTACCGCATGGAAGTCATGCTCAAGGCTTATAGCGAACGTAGTCAGGAAAATACCAGACAAGCAAAGGACGAATTGGCTGGCGTGCAAAATAGCCGCAAAGCACGTCTTGGAATGTTGGCAGCATTGCAAGATCCCACGCTTGTAAACGAGAAAGTCGAAGCGGAAAAAGCATTTCGCGATCAGGTAATGAAAGATGCCAAACTCAAAGCCGAGTGTGGCGATGCATGGAACAACATTGATACCACGATCGCTCTGTATAGGACGGTTTATCCTGATTATGTTTTGCTGGAAAGAGGCACAGCGTTCCATAGCCAGCTGTTTGATATCGCTCGCACTTTGGTTAGACTTGCCGATGAAAATGCCAAACCAAACACAGATCGATTGAGAGAATACCGTGAATCAAATCTTGATTCACTAAAACTGGAATTGTTCTCCGATGCGCCAATTTATGACACGTTGGAAGTCGCCGAGCTTGCAGATTCTCTCAGTTGGCTCGAACAAGCAAAAGGCGCAGACAATGAATTTGTGAAAAAGGTATTGGCAGGCAAGTCGCCGCATGATCGCGCAGTAGAACTTGTTTCCGGAAGCAAGCTCAAGGCTGTTGCATTACGCAAACAATTGGCAGAAGGTGGTCAGGGTGCGATTAAAGCTTCGACCGATCCCCTAATTCAATTGGCGATACTCGTTGATCCTCAGGCTCGCGAAGTAAGAAAGACCTACGAAGAGAAAGTGGAAGAGCCGTTGCGCCAATCGTATGCAAAATTGGCTCGTGCGCATTTTGCAGTTTCCGGTCCAGATGCATATCCTGATGCAACATTTACTTTGCGTCTTGCTTATGGCGTCGTAAAAGGCTACGAGGAGGACGGCAAGCCTATGCCGCCATGGACAACTCTTGGCGGTGCATTTGAGCACGCTGCTGCTCACAACAATGTGGAACCGTTCAACTTACCGAAGCGCTGGATTGAGGGCAAGGATAAACTTACTGCCAGCACGCCACTTAACTTTGTGTCGACGGCAGATATCATTGGCGGTAATTCCGGCAGCCCTGTCGTCAATCGCAAAGGCGAACTAGTTGGAATCATCTTCGACGGAAACATCCAGTCGCTTGCCTTGGATTTCGCCTACACCGAAAAACAAGCAAGAGCAATTTCCGTTCATTCAAGTGCGATTAAGGAAACACTCGAAAAGCTCTACGATGCAAAGTCACTTGCCGACGAGTTAGGAACTTCCTCTAGTCTTGCCCAAAAGAAAAACGGCAGCCATTAGTGCAAAATGAGCAAGGGGATTTTCACTATCGGGCATTCTAATCAAACGCTTGCTTCATTTGTGGAGCAGTTGCGGATGAATTCGATTGACGTGGTTGTGGATGTGCGGTCTTATCCGATTTCAAAATATGCACAGCATTTTTGTATTGATCAGATCAAGGCATCTTTGCCGCAGGAAAATCTCAAATATTTGTTCATGGGCGATCAACTTGGTGGCATGCCGCGCGGACAAGAGTTTCGTGATGAGGAAGGGAATGTTTCTCATGCGAAGATTGAAAAGTCTGCGCCATTTCAGACCGGGATTGAGCGAGTGCGCATTGGTGTAGACAAAGGTTTTCAGATTGCACTTATGTGTGGTGAAGAAAATCCTTCGAACTGTCATCGTCGACTCTTGCTCGGTCGCGTGCTGGAGGATAAGGGATTGGAAGTTAAACACATTCGCGCCAATGGGATAATTCAGACAGAGAATGACTTGAAACAAAGTGAAGCTCCGGAAGCCGAACAACTGACTATTTTTTAAGTATCGGCTCGCGTTTTCGGTAATAGTCGCAAATCACAAGATTTGTTGCGAGAATTTATTATCGTGGCAACGCGGTGTACGCGCCTGTCTTGCCGTTCGCCCGCTCGTATCGCCGAAAAACGCCATCCCGCAACTGTTATGATGGGGATAGGAAATGCTGTTAATGCGTGCGGCGAGATAATTCCGACGAATTTTTTCGACCGGAAGGAATAGTCATGCAAACTGAATTGATCATCACGGGGCTTGCCTTGGTAGTTACTGTTGCCGCCGCATTGATATTTCCAATCATGATTGGTGTTTCGCTATGGTTCGGGATTCAAGAGGCCAACGACCCAGCGGCGTAGGTGATTTATGGTATTTGCGTTTGTCATAGCTTTCATCCTCTCTTATGTGTGGCACATGATGGGTGTGACCATCGGATATCATCGCTTGCTTTCACACCGTTCCTTTCGCTGTTTGAAAATAGTCGAGTACTTTTGGGTAATGGGTGGATACCTTGCTTTCGAGGGATCGCCAATTTGGTGGGCAACGATTCATCGCGCTCATCACCGCTACACAGATCAGCCGCTTGATCCGCATGCTCCGCGCGATGGTTGGATCAATGCGTATTACGGTTGGATCTTTCACTCGCGCTATCCGGACTACATAGATCCGCCGGTGCAAGCGAAAGACTTGGTCAAAGATCCGCTTTATCAATTTCTTGAGCAAGGTGGTAACTGGGAAAGGGCTCACACGCTTGCTGTCGTCCTCGGGATAGGATTCAGAATCATACTGTTAATCTGCTTTGGCTGGCCTGTTGCGCTTGCTAGCCTTTTGGCAGCAATTGTAGTACAGCAAGTTCCGTTGCTCTTAAATGTTGTATGTCACCTGCCCAAACTTGGTTACAAGAATTACCAAACAGGCGACGATAGTGTAAATGTCTGGTGGGTTGCGTTGTTAACTGGAGGAGAAGGCTGGCACAACAATCATCATGCGTTCCCTGGCTCTGCGCGAAGCGGTTTCAAGCGTTTCGAAATTGATCCATCGTGGATAATGATCAGGATCATGAAAGCGCTAGGGCTTGTTGTATGGACGCACGAGGAATCAATTGATTCTCCATATGAACCAGACAGTACGCTGGTATCCAAGCCAGTATCCACCTGATCGGCTGTGCCTTGATTTTTATGTCAGCTTATCAAGCAATCAACAATGATTGCCGATTCATGCGCGAACTTTGGACTTGATGTTACGGACAAGCGTGCACATGTCGTCGTAGCGGCCGAAGGAAGGGACGACGTAAACGCCGCGGGCGATGGTGCGCACTTCGTCTAGTAATTCTTCGGCGAGTTCGAGACCAACTTTGGCACCTTCTTCGCCGGCCTTTTCTAAAGCGCTGCGAATGTGATCTGGAATTGTGATGCCAGGCACTTCGTTGTGCAAATATTCAGCGTGCTTGTGGCTGTGCAGCGGCATGATACCAACGAGAATTGGAATTGGGCACGGACCAAAATCGTCGAGGAAATCTGTTAAGTCACTCAATTGATAAATCGGTTGAGTCATAGCAAAGTGCGCGCCTGCTGCTATCTTGTTGCCGAAACGCTCCTTTTCGAGAGCGCGATCTTCGGCGGTTGGATTGAGCGCACAAGCAATGGAAAGATGCGTTGGCGATCCAATTGAGTTACCAGCAATGTCTTCACCTTGATTCAATTTGTTGATGATCTTAATCAAGCCAACAGAATCAACATCGTACACAGCTGTCGCGTGCGCATAAGCACCAACTGAAGGCGGATCGCCAGTCAGGGCAAGAATGTTATTGATACCGAGTGCCTGGCAGCCGAGCAAATCTGCTTGAATGCCCATAAGGTTGCGATCGCGAGTGGTGAAGTGAATGATGCAAGGAATGCCCACTTGCTGTTGAATCAAATGGCAAGTTGCAAGCGACGACATACGCACGCGAGCCATCGGACTATCACCAACGTTGATGGCATCTGCACCAGCTTCTTGCAATTTAATTGCGGCTTGAATGATCTTTTTCGCTACAGATCCTTTGGGCGGATCTAATTCGACGGAAACAAAGAAATCATCTTTGGCTTTATTCTGCAATCTTTCAGCAAATCCAGATGTGGGCAATGCGCCTTTGGCAACTTTCGTTGCTGACTCATCTTGATCCAGTCCAGCATTTGAGACGGATGAAACTTCTACGGGATTTCTGACACTGCCCTTTGCCTGAAGGGATTTTTCCAAATTCAGGAATGCATCAATAGCCTGCCGCATAGCGCGAATGTGATCCGGTGTTGTTCCACAACAACCGCCAAATAATTTCACGCCTTCTTGAGCTAATGGTTTGACAAATGACGCGCAATAATCCGGACGGCTCATGTACATGTAGCGTCCGCCAACCATCGCCGGCAATCCAGCGTTTGGCAAACAAGAAAATGTCAGTCTGTCCGCAGGCAATTTCAATTCTTCGATTGAAGCAATCATGCGCGTCATGTAATCCATGACTGGTCCGGGACCGGCACCACAATTTATACCGACGACGTCCGGCATATCACCGCCGAGCTTTTCCAACAATGCTTTTACATCTTCTGGATTCACGCCCATTAGCGTGTGACCTTCCGGCGAAAAAGAAATCTGTGCCACCACAGGTAGTTTCGCCACCTTGCGCGCCGCACGCACAGCAATTTCCATCTCCTCGAGACTTGCCATCGTTTCGATCATGAACAAGTCAACGCCACCAGCAAGCAACGCTTCCATTTGCTTGGCGAAGGCATCTTCAATATCTTGCGGTTTGGTATCACCAAGCGGCGCCAACATTTTTCCTGTTGGTCCGACGGAGCCAGCAACGAAAGTCGCTTGCCCGGCAATTTCCCGAGCGTTACGCGCCACTTTTGCCGCCCACAAATTCACATTCCAAACCTGATCTTCCAAGCCAAAGGCAGCCAAGCGAAAGTGCGTGCCGGAAAAGGAATTGGTTTCAATGACATCCGCGCCAGCGTTTATGTAGTCAATGTGTACTTGCTGGACCAAATCTTGCTTGGTCAAATTGAGCTGTTCGAAGCTCGATTCGGACGATGCCCCACGCGCATAGAGCAGTGTCCCCATAGCGCCGTCACACAAAAGCGGCCTTGCCTTCAACTGCGCGAGAAATGGGTGCCTAGCCTCAGTATTTTCGTTCATTCGGTCAACTGCCCTGCACTCTGTTATCCAATATTTTTGCGGCTATGAATTACGTGTAAGCCCCAGCATCACAGATCTTACACAAGTTCCTGCTAATATAGCTGCTTATATTCTTGTTTACCCCTCAAATTGTAAACTCCACAAGTACCTTCATAAGAGGGATCTCAGGTTCGCGTGACCAACCCTGCATTAATTCGTAACTTCTCAATTATTGCCCACATCGATCACGGCAAGTCGACTCTTGCTGACCGTTTGCTTGAGGCGACCGCGACACTTTCCAAGCGAGAAATGCAAGCCCAGGTTCTGGATACCATGGATTTGGAGCGTGAGCGTGGCATCACCATCAAAGCCCAGCCAGCGCGCATGGAGTACAAGGCAATGGACGGGCAGACCTATATCTTGAATTTAATCGACACGCCTGGTCACGTAGATTTTGGCTATGAAGTGTCGCGCAGTCTTGCCGCATGCGAGGGCGCTCTCTTGGTTGTTGACTCAACTCAGGGCGTGGAAGCGCAGACATTGGCAAATGTACATTTGGCGGTTGATAACAATTTGGAAATTGTTCCGGTAATCAACAAGATTGATTTGCCGTCTGCAGATCCTGAGCGAATTGCACAGGAGATAGAAGAAATCATTGGTCTCGATTCCAGCACGGCTGTCTTAGCTTCTGCCAAAAACAACATTGGTATCATTGAGACGTTGGAAGCAATCGTCAAATATGTTCCGCCGCCACAAGATACATCAAGCGAGCCTTTGCGTGCTTTGGTGTTTGATAGTTTCTATGAGAGTTATCGTGGCATCATTGTTTATTTCCGCGTGAAAGATGGATCAATAAAGCTTGGCGATCGCATCCGCTTCATGAACAATAAAAAGGACTTCGAAGTTTTAGAGCTTGGCGTTTTGCGCCCGCACCAAGTTAGAGTCAATGAGCTTGGTCCTGGAGAAGTGGGATATCTTGCTGCCTCCATCAAGGATGTGTCCGTTCTTGTTGGTGATACGATCACGCACCTGGCAAGACAAGCAACTACGGCGTTGCCTGGCTATCAGCCGGCAAAACCAATGGTGTTCGCCGGAATTTATCCTGTAGACAATGAGCAATATCCGGAATTACGTGAGGCGTTAGATAAGCTCAAGCTCAATGACGCGTCGTTGTTCTTCGAGCCTGAATCATCAGATGCTTTGGGTTTCGGTTTCCGTTGCGGCTTCCTTGGCTTGCTGCATATGGAAATCATTCAAGAGCGTCTTGAGCGTGAATATAATTTGACGCTGATTACAACCGCTCCATCCGTTATTTATCGCGTGACGAAATCTGGTGGTGAAGTGATCATGGTCGATAACCCATCACATTTGCCCGACCCAAACCATCGCGAGAAAATGGAAGAACCATTTGTGCTCGCCTCCATTATGGTGCCTAACGATTATGTTGGCGCGCTCATGGAGTTGTGTCAGGGGCGCCGGTCTATATTTAAGGACATGAAGTATCTGGACAAGCGCCGCGTCATGTTGCACTATGAGATTCCACTGGCGGAAATCATCACCGATTTTTATGATGAATTGAAATCGAGATCGCGCGGTTATGCTAGCCTTGATTATCATTTCCACGAATATCGCGAAGAGCGTTTGGTGAAGCTGGATATTCTCATTGGTGGCGAACCGGTTGATGCACTTTCTGCAATTGTGCATTATGATCGTGCCGCCTCACTTGGTAGAATGCTGGCAGAGAAATTGCGCAAATTAATTCCACGCCAAATGTTTGAAGTGCCAATTCAGGCAGCTATCGGTGGCAAGATTGTGGCTCGTGAAACAATTTCCGCTCAACGCAAAAACGTTCTGGCAAAATGCTACGGCGGCGACATCAGCCGTAAGCGCAAACTTCTAGACAAACAAAAAGAAGGCAAAAAGCGCATGAAGAACGTGGGCAAAGTAGAAATCCCGCAAGAAGCTTTCATGGCCCTCTTGAAACTAGACAAATAGTTCAAACGTGCAAATCTTGTCCGACGCTAATCCGTGATAGCACCATGGCCGTCCTTTGAAAACCTCGGCGCATCATCAGACTGGATAAAAATGTTCTCTTTCAGGAACCTGAGCATTTTCGGCTCAATTTGGAACACACCGGCATATGGATGTGCAAACTCGGAAAGCAAATGAGCATTCAATGTGATCGGTACCAACAAGCACACTAGTTGTAGGAGGTGCAACATTTTGTTTTCCGGCGCCAGTAAGAAGGTTGCCCACAATATGGACGTTGCGCCGAAACCAATAATGAGCCAAGAAGTAAGCGGCAATCCCTCGGAATTTGTTCCTAGACGCATTCTTCTGGCAGCTGTCAGCTCGTCCGTTGCATCAATCAGTTTGGGCAGAATAATTTGTTGGCGTAGTGAATTTGGGTTGACCGCAAATACAGCATCTGAAAGCTGCATCATTGTCGAAGTGGTATTTGGACTATATTTACTGAAAGCCAGGAGCGGCCACTCTTCGTCCATTAACACGTCGGCATAGCGACGACATAAGCCGCGTATCTTCCTTCGGTCGGTATCGTCCAAGTTGCGTGCTAGTCTGAACACCGTACCAAGCGAAATTGCTTCGCGGTTTACGTTTACTTTGTCTGCGGTAAAGTCTGTTGCAGATTGCGTGATAAAGAACCCAAGCAATAACGCAAATTGCACACCGAGTACAGTTAGCGTTGGTTGCATAACCGGTCTGAGCGCAATGCGTGTCGCCATTGGCACCAAGCGCGTAATGGCATAAGCGCCGCCGCAAGAGGCAATCGTCAACACGGCTACAAAGTAAACTACATCCATACACTTGCCCTCGAAGGTCGTTTAGATTCTAGCAGACCTGGATGGTCGGCTTGAATAGAAAGGATCGGCCGTAAGCGCAAACTTCTTGAGAGACAAAAAGAAGCCAACAAGTAATCGGTTAAGGCTTAGTGCTGTTCGCAAGTTTATAGTCCTCAACAAACTCTTTAACTTCAGCCTCGACGCGATGTAAAAGATAGTCGTTGAACTTTGGATCGATTTTGCGTGATGCAAGGTCGGAGTCGTGCCAAAATGTTCCTTGCTGTAATCCATGTGTGGTTTCAACTACCTTAGAAAGTTGTAGCTCTGTAATGCAGGCAACCCACTGTTTCTTATCGTCTGTGCAATAGCGTATGTACAGTCTAAGTTCCGGTACCCCTTCCTTCTTTGATTCTATTTTGATATCACCGAGTGCATGTTTCATGCAGTCGATGAGTTCTGTTTGGGACGGATGCTTGATTTCAGGGTTGTTGCTAATGTAGGCAGCAATCGAAATAGATTTTATTCCTTGTAGCGCCTTCCACCGGCTCTGATAAGCAATCGCCAGCTGTGAAAGGCCAATAGTGACGACAAGTACTAGAGCGAGCAGCAATGTGACTTTTCTGAGACTTGAGTGGTTCACGGATTCATCCATCCTTTAAAACGCGAACGTTTCATATAAAAATGATACAGCAGGGACGAGAATTAATCTGATCGAGCTTGGCACATTTGCGGGATCAAGTCTAGTATGTTTGTAGTAAAACACAATCGGGGACAGCAAATGGTTGATAACACAAGCGAGTCCGACGCAATAAAAAGGCAGACAGATGGCTCGAGCGCGGTTGACCAGATTGCCCATAAAGTCCTGACTGAGAATCAGAATTCTAATATTAGATTGCCTGAGGAGCCGGGCAAGGCTATGGTTCTAGGCAATGAGCTGATCTGCTCAAATCCATATCCGACGGATACTTGGACTCCAGCTTCTAAAAAACTAGAAGGTGGTGTGCAGCATCAGGATCTTGCTGCGCCGCCTATACAAGGTGGTGCTGACATGAATCAGCCACCGGCTGAACAGGTCCAACAAGCACCTAGGACCGATCGTGTTCAGGAAGTGACGCAACCGCAAATTCCTTATACGCAAGATGGCTCGGTCGATATCAATCAAATGCTTCGCAACTACGGCGGTGACTTAGCTGCGGGAAGCAACACAATTTCGTATCAGAATATGCCGCTCTATGATAGTGCCGGAAGACAGGTAGACACGATTAAGGGTTCGTTTACACAAAATCTAGCGATACCATACCCATTGCCTGAAGACGCACGAATTAGCTATCGGGTTGAAAATATCATGTCCGACGGAAGCGTGCAGCCGACAGGCGATGTGGTCAAAGGTAGAATTTACACGGATGAAGACGGCTATCCGCATTTTGATGGTACTGTACAACATACATACCTGAAAGATCAATCAATCCCACAGCGATATTGGGGTACTAACATTACCGTGCCGATGAACTTTCCTTTAATCGATAGAATTCCTGGCCGTCAGCCGCAACAGCAAGAACAACCGCAGCAACAGCCATACATGCGCGATTCCGGATTCTAGCTCAGAGCCCTAGTTAAGAATTAGCGAGCTTTGCCAATCTTGGCGGCGTAATCAATCGCGATTGAAACTTGCGACTTGCCACCATTGGCTTTCACGTCTTTGAGTTTGCCTAATGCAACTTCGCCCCAAGCATCAGAGCGTGGTGTCATTGCCTCACCAACTTGAGCGAGCTTGATAGTATCGTCAGTTGTATTTTTCTTTTGGAAAAAACCGCTTACTTCCACGACAATAGTGGTGGCACCATCTTTTTGTTTGGCGGAAAGAATTTTGCCTTCGCCAATTGGTGTCCAGATTTGATTGAGGGTGGTTGTTCCCTCACCCCACTCGAGAAGTTGCACTGGCTTGTTTAGCCTAATCATGTTCGGTCCTTCCAAAATTGAGACTACTGGTAAGTTAGCATATTGACGCGCATGATCACTTAAATTGGCACTCAGGTTGACATCTGTTGTCTAGGAAGATTCGCCGCTCTCTGTGTCTTTCTTGAAATCGCCAAGCGACATGGATTTATCGAGAAATTCGGCAAATGATTGCGGATTGATTTGAAATTCTCTTTGCATCGGTTCCGGGCTTGCTTCCATCTCGGTTGTCAAAAGCCTGAGCAAGTCCACCGACATTGCCGAATTAGGCATGACCATTTTTGAAAGACGCGCTAATTGTTTGGCGATGCCAAAGGGAATGTTGACCTGTGCCTTGGATTCTCCCGGCATGCAGGCGATCATTTGGACGAAGTCGGTCACGGGGTACGACTGCTTGCCAACCAGTTCGTAAGTGTTATCTGCGGTTGAACTTTGATAGATAGATTTGACCAGGCATTCGGCAACATCTTCCACCCATATGGGCTGAATGTGGTTGAGACCAGTACCAATCACGGGCAGGACCGGAGTCTTCTTGAGAATCTTCTGTAGCTCCGCAAGCAAAGGACAGTCGTCGCCAAAAATAAAAGAGGGGCGAAAGATGGTCCAAAAGAACTTGCCTTTCTTGACAATTTGCTCGCTTTCCCAGCGAGAGCGCAAATATTCCGAATCACTAAATTCGTGCGCGCCCAAACAACTGAGGTGAATAAATCGCTTGACGCCGGATTCATCACAACGCGCGACAAAATCGCGCATGGCGTCGACATGGACGTCGCGAAACGTCACGTCTTTTGTTTCGTACATCAACCCAGCGCAATTCACAACGCAAGTGCATCCATCCAAAGCTTTTTCAATGTGGCGCTTGTCGCGTAGGTCGCCAAAAATTACGTCAATGCCTTTCTGACGCAAAGAAGTAATGGCAGAATCTTTCCAATCAGACTCGCCGCGCGAAAGCATGCGAATCGGCTGACCGGTTGCCACCAGTCTTGGCAAAACTTTCGATCCCACAAAACCAGTTCCGCCCGTCAATAAAATCATGGATTATGGTTAAAACCCGAAACCTGGATAGAAGCCGCCACTGCCAAAACCAAAACGCAATCCACTGCCACCAAAACCGCTTGAGCCGAAGCCGCTTGTGCCATAAGGTGAAAAGCCGCTGTTGAAGCCGCTGAAGCCTGAGCCGTACATTGGGCTAACACGTTGGCCTACGATAGCTCCAGTCAGAGGATCGATCAAGTTTCCGGAAAGCTGATCGAACAAAAGTCCGGTTTGTGGATCGGTAACCAACGAACCGCGCGTTGTGTATCCGTTAGTGTACCCACCGCCACCCAGCATGCTGCCGATTGAATTGATTATTTTGCCCAATCCGCCACCTTGTCTTTGTGGCGCCGGTTGAGGGACTTGAGAAGAATAAGGGTCCGGCATGTTACCAAAATCCGGATCGACCGCGCGATTGGAATTTCCCGATTGAGAAATTTGCATGTCGTTGGAAATTGGCACAACGGAAATCAATCGTTTGACACGTTGCGGCAAAGGCACGTCCGATGCTGGTG
Source organism: Candidatus Obscuribacterales bacterium (assembly GCA_020050685.1). Taxonomy (GTDB): domain Bacteria; phylum Cyanobacteriota; class Vampirovibrionia; order Obscuribacterales; family Obscuribacteraceae; genus JAGVKG01. The sequence goes on from JAGVKG010000021.1 coordinate 35,452, forward strand.
GCTGCTCAGGAAACACCGTGCTTTCCAAACGTGTAAGTCGAGAAGGCAACGGCTCTTTCGCGAACATTTTGCCAAAAATTTCTCTTTCCAATGCACTAACTTGCTGATTCAAGCCCATGCCGTTTGCTTGTCCAATAGGCGGTGCATATTGCGGTGCGCTGCTTGGTTGCCTGCTGTAACTTGGTGCAGGACTGCCATAGCTTGGAGCGGTCTGTGGCACAAATTGTGGCCGACTGGTGGCACCAGAACTGGAAGAATAACTCGTGGATGGTGGCGCACCAAATGCTTGCTGCATGTCGCGACGTACATTGCGTCCACTGAAACTGCGACCATCCGGATCTGTGTACTTAAGTGGTGCGCGAGAACCAGAGGCGATTTCCGGAAAGTCTAAATCGTCTTCCGACCAATCGCTTCCTGGCGGTGCTACTTTCGCGACGTCGATGCCGGTTCGCTCTTTCAAACGATCAACGCGATAGCTGAGATCGTCGGCACCGGAGACATGACCAAATACTTTTACTTCCAAGCGCTCCAAACGCTTGTTGACTGGTTCTTCGGCAAAATCCTTGCCAAACATTTTGTTTTCAATGGCAGTGACTGCCGGATACTTACTGGATTTTTCCGGAGGTAAATTGCCATCACCCATCTGATCTTGCTCTTGCGCTTGCTCTTGCCGTGCTGGTTGCTTTGATTTGCGCGGCGAAGTTCTCTCTGTATTATCAGCGCTGGATGCAGAAGACGGAGCTGTGGATTTAATTGCCGGTGTGGCTTCCGGTTGGCTTGTAGCAACGATGGACATCAAAGCGGCCAGTCGGTCAGAGGGAGCGCCTTCCTTTGCTTCGCCAAAAACCAACTTTTCTAAGCGATCGAGACGTGCATCGAGTGTTTCTTTGTCGTAGTCGTGCTTGAAGTACTTTACTTCTAGTTGGGCAATGGTATCTTCTTGCGAGCTTGCAGCCGCCTGACTATTGCCGGCAAAAATTCCCACGGTAAGCAGGCTGCAAGTCAGAGCCGTTAACAAAATTCTCTGAGGCAAAATCCCGGATTCGATTTTTGGCAACCGAGACGGTGAGAAGAAATCAATTTTTTTGCGTCGTAACAAATACATCGGCGGACCTTTGAACAAAGCCACTCACGCCCAAGGTCATCTTACCACGCAGCTTAAGAGTAATAACGCCATTTCCATAGGTAAATCCATGCCAAGTCAAAGCTGTCCCGCCTGGATTTTTGCTGTCCTTCTCCCCATCGGCTGCTGCAAAAAGTGAGGGCAGGATGAGTGGTAGTCCTGCCCCTTAGGCTACCCAGACGACCAACTTGAATCATTGTTCCCGGATTTAATGTGAGATAATTGCCGTCGTGGCTGCAAAAGAATCCGAGTCATTACTAGAATCCAAGGCGTTGTTAATAGATGGCGACAGCTTGGCGCTTGCCGATCTCGAGCCGGTCGCCAATGGGCGCAAAGTTGCGCTCGCGCCGGCAGCACAGACCAAACTGAGCCAAAATCGCCAAGTGGTCGAGGCAATTTTGCAGGAAAACAAAATTGTTTACGGCATCACCACAGGCTTTGGCAAATTTAAAGACGTAGCAATTAAGCCTGAGGACGGCAAAGCCCTGCAAGTAAATTTGGTTCGCAGCCATGCCTGTGGTGTGGGCGATTTTTTTGATCGAGAAACCTGTCGGACGATTTTGCTTTTGCGTGCCAATGCCTTGGCAAAGGGATATTCCGGTGTGCGTCCGGAACTGGTTAACTTGATTTGCCAGTTCTTAAATCGCGGTGTACATCCACAAATTCCGGAAAAGGGATCGCTTGGAGCATCCGGCGACCTGGCACCGCTTGCACATTTGGCGCTTGTACTTATGGGTGAAGGCGCGGCGGAATATCAAAGGCAAATTTTGCCGGGCGAACATGCCCTCAATCGGGCCGGTTTAGAGGCGATCAGCTTTGAGGCGAAAGAAGCAATTGCGCTTACCAATGGCACGCAAATGATGGCGGCTGTCTCAAGTTTGGTTTTGCTTGAGGCCGAGCGTTTAGCCAAAGTTGCCGACATCATTGGTGCGATGTCGCTTGAAGCACAATTGGGATCGGCTAAAGCATTCAGCAAAGAAATTCATCAAGCGCGCCCTCATCCCGGACAATTAGCCTCGGCTGCTAATTTGACGAAACTTTTGGCAAACAGTGCGCTGGTTGAATCACATGCCGACTGCACGATGGTGCAAGACGCGTATAGTTTGCGGTGCATGCCGCAAGTGCATGGTGCATCCAGACAAGCCTTTGTTCATGCCAGACAAGTTTTGGAAATTGAAATCAATTCGGCAACCGATAATCCACTCGTATTTAAAGACGGCACGCTTTCCGGTGGTAATTTCCACGGACAACCACTGGCGCTGATTGCCGATTACATGAGCATTGCCTTGGCGGAATTGGCCAACATTTCCGAACGGCGCACAGAAAGACTTGTGAATCCAGCGCTTTCCAATGGACTGCCGGCATTTTTGACTGCTTATGGTGGTTTGAATTCCGGCTTGATGGTGGCACAGTACACTGCTGCTGCTCTTGTGTCGGAAAATAAAAGTCTGGCTCATCCGGCTTCTGTGGATTCAATCCCTACATCGGCCAATCAAGAAGATCATGTTTCAATGGGTTCAATCGCGGCTTTGAAGGCTCGCTCAATTTTGAGAAATTTGCGGAAAGTGTTGGCAATTGAGCTTATGTGTGCGGCTCAAGGACTAGATTTTAGGTTAAGCGATAAGAATGCGCCTCTGCCGGGACCGGCTATCCATGCGGTTTGGCAATTGGTCCGCCAGGACATCGAACACGTTGATCAAGACAGACAGTTATATTCCGATATTGCCAAAGCCGAAGAACTGATAGCCTCCGGTGCTGTTTTGTTGGCGGCTGAAAATGCCATTGGACCACTGGCTTAGAATTTTTAAAATTCAAATTGCCAGCAAGTAAATTTTGGCAACTGAAATCCCGAACAATAAATGTTGCCAAGGGGTGTTCACAAGCCGGATGTAGTAAGATCTCTTTACGGTTATGGGCGATTAGCGCAGTGGTAGCGCAGCACGATCACACCGTGAAGGTCGGGGGTTCAAATCCCTCATCGCCCACCAATTTTATTTGGGTCCATACCGGACACATAGGTTACAGAACGTTCCGAACACACGGGTTACACTTTTGCTTGGCGGCACTTTTGCAAGCCGGCTCTCGCCCGCTCGGCTTGTTCCGGATTTGGATTTGGCAATTTGCTGATTATGGTTAATGCCGATTGGTAATATTCCTCAGCTTTGGCAAAATTCTTTTGGGCAAAAAATATGCCAGCTAAATTGCTTAGTGCTTGTGCGGTTTCTGGGTGTTCGTCGCCGTAAATCTTTTGGCTGATGGAAAGCACTTGCCACATGTGCGGCTCGGCATCGAGCAATCTTGTTTGCGCACAATAATTGAGAGCCAGATTTTTTAAAACGGGAATTAGGTCCGGATGATATTCGCCAAATAAACTTTGGAAGATGTGCAATGAATTGCGATAGTGTTGTTCAGCATCATTAAAGCGGGCTTGCTGTTTGTAAAATAAGCCGAGACTATTATGAGCGGTGGCAAGATCCGTATGTGTTTTGCCCACAGTCTTTTCGAGCGTTGTAATGGTTTTGAGGTAAAACTCTTCGGCGTTGGCGTACTTGCCTTGTTGTTTGTAGAAATTTGCCAAACGCAAATAACTATGGGCAACTTGTGGATGATTGGCGCCGTGAATTTGTTCAATAATAGTCAGCGCTCTTTTGTACAAGGCTTCGGAAAAGGCGTACTGACCCTTAACCAAATAAATTTCTGCTAGATCATTTAAGTCGGAAGTTAATTGCAAACAGCGATTGCCCCAAGTGCGCTCTTTGATATTGAGAAGTTTTTTGAGCAGCAACTCGGCTTGATCGAAATTGCGTTGTACTTTGTAGATTTTGGCAAGGCTGGTATAGATTGGTATCAGATCGGTTTCTTGCTTGCCCTCTTTTTCTGCCTTGGACAAAGCAAGTTTGTAATTTTGTTCTGCCGATTGCAGTTTCTTCTTGCTTGGCTGCTGGTTGCCTAGAGGTAATCCGACTTTGCCGGGAAAGAAAGTTTCGTGCACGTGATCGCTTGTATCCGCCCAGATCAGATCGACTGAACCCTGATTGTCTGTCTGATTGTTGGAATGGGGGGACATGATTTGGCTGACTTTCTAGTCCGAAGTAGCAACGACCAAATGATACCACAATCAGATCTTCTGAAAAATGCTTACGATACCACCAGTGGTGTCATATTGATTTTGCCAGATTCAACAAGCTGATAACTTTGTCCGTGATCTTGCCCACGGCTTTCCAGTTCAATGATGGTGTAATTCGGATGTATATTAATGATGGATATAGATAGGCATGGCCATCACCCTGGAGCAAAAAGGACTGTAAATCAAAGTCAGGCATGCGATAAGCCCCGATTGATTAACTTAATCCGAAAGGGGTTGACAATGTCTTGGTTTAGACTTATTCTAAATGCAGAAGGGGGACAATTATGACAACTGAGAATATCGAAGAATTATTACTCAGGCACGGTGTTAAACCGACCGCCCAACGTGTAGTGATTTGCGAATATATGATCGGCACAAAGTCTCATCCAACTGCAGACGATGTATTGCAAGCCGTGGCGCGCAAATTGCCTGTTGCTCTTTCTCGTGCCACTGTCTACAACACATTGAATTGTTTGGTTAACGCCGGCATCATTAGAGAAGTGGTGACAGAGCCGGACCGAACGCGTTATGACGCCAATATGTCTGACCATCATCATTTTGTTGATGTGAAGACTGGCAAGATTCTCGACATTCCCGCCGAGGAAATCGCCCGCCTGCATCCGACAATCGGTGACAACTACAAAGTTCACAGCTACCAAATAACTTTCTTCGGAGAAATAGTGAAGAACAAGTAGTCGTAAATTTTTTTTGGCCATCAAGTTAGACAAAGTCTAGCTGTAGAAATTATCTAAAGGAGGTAATATCATGAACAACTCAGAGCCAATTAGCAAAGAAAAAAACAGTGGGCACGGTTTGCATCAAACTGAGACGGAAAAGAATTTGCACGCCGCCTTTGCCGGCGAGTCCATGGCCAATCGCAAGTACTTGTACTTTGCTAAAGTGGCTCGCAAACTAGGCAATGAGGCTGTGGCTTCCTTGTTTGAAGAAACCGCTCATCAAGAAACCGGACATGCATTTTCTCACTTGAACCTGCTTTACCCGGAAGCAGAACTGACAGTAGAAAAACTTTTGCAGCTAGCCATTGAAGGTGAGCTCTATGAAACCAATCAGATGTATCCCGAATTCGAGCGCATTGCCATTGCCGAAGGAAACACGGCTGCACAAGCCGAGTTTGTTGAGCAAGGTCAAGAATCAGCCGAGCACGCCAAAGTGTTTCAAGATGCCGCTAAGCGCTTTGCTGCCCTTAAACTGGTAGAAGGCTTCCACGCCAACCGCTACCAGAAGGCCTTGGACAACATTGCCTAGGTTTTTCGACTGAAAGCAAAAGGGGCACCCAAGAGTGCCCCTTTTATTAGATCGAAGTTTCGCTCACTAATTATCTTTTCTTTGAGTGTTTGCGAGGTTTCTTTACTTTGATTTTTTTGTTATCCACATCATCCAAAATTGATTCCAATGTATCAACCATAAAGTTGATTTGGGATTCTGTGATGATCAATGGTGGCTCAATCCGCACGGTGCGGTTTGCGTTCATGGTGGCAGCCACCAGAACACCACGGTGGAACAGTTCGACTTGAGCCGCTTCACGCAATTCTTTGGAAGTAAATTCCAAACCAATCAATAGTCCGCGACCACGCACATCACTAATGTATTGTGGATAGCGTTTGCGCAGTTGATTCAGTCGGCGCATGAAGTGGTTGCCCATAACAGCAGCACGTGCGGGCAAGTGCTCTTCCTTGAGCACATCCAAACATGCCGATGCTGCCGAGCAAGCAAGCGGGTTGCCACCAAAAGTGGAATTGTGGATGGATGGGTTTGATTCAAGTGCACGCCAAATCTTGGACGTGGACATGAAACAACCAATCGGCATTACGCCACCACCGAGAGCTTTTGCCAAACAAAGAATGTCTGGCTCAACACCTTCATGCTCACAAGCAAACATGCGTCCGGTACGGCCTAAGCCGGTTTGCACTTCGTCCAAAATCAAGAGCACACCTTTTTTCTTGGTCAATTGTCTGACTTTCTTCAGATAACCGACTGGTGGCACATTGATACCACCCTCACCTTGAATTGGTTCAAGAATTACAGCGGCAGTATCCTTGGTGATTGCTTCTTCCAAGGCTTTGATGTCGCCGAATGGAACATGGGTGAAACCATTCAAAAGCGGCTCAAAGGGCTCACGAAATACAGCACGACCGGTGGCGGAAAGCGCTCCCAATGTTACACCGTGATAGGCATTCTTGGTTGAGATAATCTCTGATTTGCCGGTAGCCAGACGAGCCAACTTGATTGCACCTTCCACTGCTTCCGTTCCGGAATTGCAGAAGAAGCTGTATTTCAACTTGCCTGGTGCTAATTTTGCTAATTGCTCGGCAAGATGCGCAGCCCAGGGATTGAGCAAGTCTTGGCTGTGCAAGCAAACTTGATCTAATTGATTGCGAACTGCAGCAATTACTTTTGGATGGCGGTGACCAACGTTGAATATGCCATAACCACCGAGGCAATCTAGGTAACGCTTGCCGTGATTGTCGTATGTGTATACGCCACCATCACGAAACTCTACGGCACCCTCGGCTCCGCAAAGCTTTTGTCCGTATGCATGGTTCAAGTGTTCGATTGAATTTTCCAGTGCCTTGCTCGCGATTTTCTCATAATGATTATCGGCGCGCTCATAAGCACGATCAAACGTAGAGCCGTTGTAGTTTACGTTGCTTTTCTTATGGACTGTCATAAAGACCTAACCTTATATAATGCGTTTTTGGGAACGTTTCTGGCATGAAGCAGCTAGCCTTATTACTACGAATGAAGGCAGCAAGTCTTGCCACTGCTACAGAAAGTTCAATTGATATTTTTGATTCTTTGACATAAATTAGCCTCGCCCAATCTAGAGTTATATGAGGCACTAGACTTCAATGTGCTTGGAGGCGCACCCCAGTTGGTGAGCCAATTTCATGCACATTTGATTCGGTCTATCTACTCTAAATCTACACTGCATGCGGCATTGCAAGCAATGTGCAACTTGTCCAAAAATTGCTTGTGGAAATTAGCCAAACTGTCTAAGGAAACGCTTGAAATCGATATATACTTTTTTGCCAGGGCTCAGGCAGGGCGGCAGGCGGGCTCGTGCTTGACATCGGGCGAGATCGGACGGTGCTTTTCAAGGGCTGGTTTGATTAGCAAATGCACTAATTTCTATATCAATTGGCTGATTTAAGGCGTTTTCAATTTGAACATAAGGCATAATTGAATCGCCAAGCTGGCCTGGCAAACGGCTTTTGTAAAAATAAGTTGACAAGCAGGAGCAAAAGAGTGAAGCGAACCGTCTTACTATCTTTTTCAGCAGTTCTATTCTGTGCCATCAGTCTGCCACTGTCTTGCGAGAAATCCTTGGCCGGCGGCATCGTGCGTGATCCGGCGCTGCCTAAGCCGCTTTTGGATCGTTACTATAAAGGTATTGCCGATTTTAAGGCGGGCGACCTTGAACATGCGATGACGGCCTTGCAACAAGTAGTCATGTCTGCGCCTGGCGATCCGCTTGTGCATTTGTCCTTAGCTGCGGTTTTGCAACAGCATGGTGACGTTGACGATGCAATTGCCGAATACAAACAAGCAATTGCTTTGCGTCCTTATGATGCTTTTGCTCGTGTATCGTTAGGATTGCTTTTGCAATCACAAGGGCAGCTCGCCGAAGCAGTCAAAGAATACGATGAGGCGTCGCGTGCCCGTCCAGACGTGCCGCTTTTGCACTTGAACGTGGGCATTGCTCAAAGAGTTCTCGGCAACAAGGATGCAGCGGTCATTGAATTCAAACAAGTGCTCAATGCTTACCCGCAAAATTTGAAAGCGCGCGCGCAATTAGCGGCCTGCTATCAAGACAAGGGTCAATATCAACTTGCTTGTGCTGAGTACAAAAAGGTTCTCATGCATGAGCCCGGTAATTTTTCCATTCACTACAATTTGGGAACTTGTTATTTAGCGCTGAAAGATTACGCTGGTGCCAAACAAGAATTTTCGCAAGCCATCAAACTTGAGCCTAATGTGCCGGAGCCACACGCGCATTTGGCAACCGCTCTGAATGCAGATGGCGATCTGCAATCCGCAATTACTGAACTGAGAAAGGCAATTGCCCTGAAGGGTGATAGAGCGGAATGGCATTCGCAACTGGGTGATTTGTTGGCGGCACAAAAGAACTATCAGCCGGCCATCGAAGAATACAGACAAGCCCAGAGGATCAATCCGAAAGACCTGGATACTACCTATAATCTTGGTTATTTGCTGCAAGTGACAGGAGATAATGGTGGCGCATGTGGTGCTTATGAACGAGTGCTGAGCGTTAATCCCAATAATGAGAACGCACACTACAATCTTGGTATCATCAAACAAAAAACTGGTGATTTGAATCAAGCCGTGCAGGAATTCAAAACAGCTTTGTCCCTCAATCCAAATGATGGTCAGGCTTTCATTAACCTGGGGCGGACATACTTCCTCAAGGGTGATTTAAATGAGGCGGTGACTTGCTATCGCCAAGGACTGGGGCTGGAGCCTAACGATGGCAATGCATATGCCGAATTGGGTAGTGCATTAATGAAGATGAAGGATTACTTTGGCGCACGCTCGGCTCTGCAATCGGCACTCACCTTAATGCCGGACGACAAACAAACTCTCTTACAAGTAGCAGCGCTGGATCAAATTGAAGGCAAGTTGGCTGATGCGGAAACTATCTATCGTCATTATTTAGAAATGACGCCGGGAGATATTTCGGTGCTTACCTTGCTGGCGGACAATCTTGAATCGCAAAATAAGGATGATAAAGCAATTGCAGTTTATCAGCAGCTTGTGCAAATTAACCCCAAGTCTCCTGATGCTTTCAATAACCTTGGTCTTTGTTTGCAAAGGCATGACGATTTGACCTCGGCTGCCGCTCAGTACAGACGGGCATTGGCGATTAATCCCAATTTTGTCGAAGCCCTGATCAATTTAGGTAACGTTTATTTGGTGCAAAAGAACTTTGCCGATGCAACGGTTCAATATCGCAAAGCCTTGCAAAATGACCCGTCCTCGGTGCAGGCGCACTACAACTTTGGTTTGTCGTTGGCGGCAACCGGCGACAATGTTCAAGCCATGTCTGAGTATCAGCAAGCTTTGAAGCTCGATCCTAAGTATGGCAATGCCCAATATGCAATCGCGCTTGCTTATCTAGCTCAGAACAATCCGGACAAGGCGACGGAAGCGTTCCAGCAATATTTGGCTATTGAACCAAATGGTGCTTACAGTGAAACAGCCAAGCAGCACCTGGCTTCAATTTCTGGTCAAGCTAACCTGCAGCCAGGTGATGGCAGTGCTTCGCCACAATCAACTGGCCAGGCAAACGTCCTGAATTCCGCCGCCCCCAATGGGGGACAAGGCCCAGCTGGCGATCCGGCGGATCCAGCCAGGGCGGCTGTTTCCAGACCGGACGAAAGCCTGACCCGCTAGCTGAAGAGGCCAGCGCATGTAATACTTCAGATAGTGGTAGAAAGTAATAAGAAGTAAACAACCGAACGGATCTGATGGTTCAAGCAAAACAGCAGCTAGTTGACTTTCTCAAAGAGCATTCGATCTTTAAGGTGCTCGATGAGCGCGTCTTGTCGGCTCTTAGCCAGCTATTTCAAGAACAAAGTATTCCGGCTAACGAAGTGATTTTCCGCCAGGGTGAAACAGCCGATGCAATTTACATCGTTAAGGAAGGCCGTGTAGAAGTTTTGCAAAATGATTCTCCCGATCCAATTGCTATTTTGCGCACGGGTGAATGTTTTGGTGAAATGGCTGCCTTCAATGAAAAAAGAAGAACAGCCTCGGTGCGCGCGCCGGAAAAAGCGACAGTCTTGAAGTTGCCGATGCAATCTTTTGATGAATTGCAAGTTTATTTTCCAGAGGTGCGCACGGAATTGATCCGTTTGATGGATCAACGCATGGCTTCGCAAGCTCCTAAACAACAACAAACAACCGGCACACCTGGTTTGCAAGGCAACCTGGCTTTGTTTGATTTGCCGACGGTCATTCAAACAATTGTTGGACCGCGCCAAGTCGGTACGCTTTCTTTGCGTTCGCGTGTCGGCCGACTGACCGCCAGGATATCCGTACGCAACGGCAAAATCATGCAATGTACGTTTGCGCATTTAAGTGGCGAACATGCGCTTTATGAATTGCTTTCGCACAACGTGCCAATGGATTTTGTTTTTGAACAATTACCGGAAGATGCCGTGTTGGCAATGGACAAATCAATGGCCAGCAAAGAGCCATATCATTTGTTGATTGAGGCAGCAAGGCGTGCCGATGAATTGCCTAAGATGATGATGAATTTGAGCTGGCCGGCTGCTATTTACAAACAGGCAGTGGCGCAGCCGGAATGGTCGACTTTGTCGGAAGAAAATCAAATCATTGGACGCAAGATCTGGTTCATGCTGGAAGTTGGTGTCACTGTCCAACAATTGACGGAGAAATTGCCTTTTGACCGCTATGCAGTACTGTCCTGCATCGCCGAGATGTTGAGCAAAGGTTACATTCGCACCAGACAAGCAAGTCCTAAGCCGCAAGAAAATTCACAGGTGATCAACTTTATTGAAGAATCAGTTGGTGCGGTCAATGGATTGGTATCAAATCTTTGCGCCATTCTTGGATCGAACAAGACCAATTTGATTTTAAAGCAAGCCCTTCAGGAAGCAAGCGATCACCACCCACAAATTTCTGGTTTGGTAGTCGATCCAGAGACCTTGAAAATCGAATACAAGTCGCATGAAAAATCAGAAGCCGCCGTCAAAGCGCTAGAACAATTAGCCCTAACCATAATTGCCTTAACCGCCAAGTCACATCCACCCGATCAGCCCACGCCTGAGTGATGAATCGGTCGAGAACAAGCCTGTTAGCCGGAACCCATGTAGTCGGCGGCTTGTGAATCTAGTTTGGCTTTGATTTGTGTTTTTAGAATTGGGTGATTGTTGAGGTCTGGATCTTTTTTGATCATGTCGATTGCGGCTTGTCGAGCTTCTTCCAAAATTTTGGCGTCGGCAATTAAGTCGGTTAGACATAAATCTGGTAGACCGCTTTGGCGCGTACCGAGAAACTCTCCTGGTCCGCGCAGCTCGAGATCTTTTTCTGCCACCACAAAGCCATCGGTGGTTTGAACTAGAACGCCCAACTTTTGTTTTGTTGTTTCTGATTTTGCATCTGCCACCAAGAAGCAATATGATTTCTCGCCGCCCCGGCCAACGCGACCTCGTAATTGGTGTAATTGCGCCAGACCGAAACGATCGGCGTTTTCAATTACCATGACTGTGGCATTTGGTACGTCGACGCCGACTTCAATGACTGTGGTGGAGACGAGAATGTCGAGTTTGCCTTGGCGGAACTCGTCCATTACTTCTTCTTTTTCTTGCGGCTTCAATTTGCCGTGCATCAAGCCCATGCGCAAATCAGCAAACACCGTCTGTTTCAATTTCTCAAATTCGGCAGTTGCAGCTTTGGCAGAAAGTGTTTCTGATTCCTCAATTAATGGGAAGACAATGTACGCTTGTCTGCCATCTTCAACTTGTCTGCGAATGAATTCCCACAATTGACGCTTTTGTGCTGTCGTCAGTGTGCGCGTTTCAATTGGTTTGCGGCCTGGTGGCAACTCATCTATTTCTGATACGTCCAGATCGCCATGCATGGTAAGCGCAAGTGTTCTTGGAATCGGCGTTGCTGTCATGGTCAGAAGTTGTGGTGATTGACCTTTGGCTTTCAGTTGGGCTCTTTGTTTGACACCGAAGCGATGTTGCTCGTCGATGATGATCAAACCTAGATTTTGGAATTCAACGCCTTCTTGAATCAGAGCATGAGTGCCGACGGCAATGTGGATTTGACCGGTGGTTAATCCTTGATAGACTTCGCGCCGCTCGGCCTTGCCTTGTCTGCCAAGCAAAAGTGCTGTGCGAATTCCTAATGGAGAAAGACGCATTTGGAATTGACGGAAATGTTGTTCGGCAAGAATTTCCGTTGGTGCCATCATTGCACCTTGGAAGCCGTTTTCTATGGCGATGAGAAACGCCATGATTGCCACCACGGTCTTTCCGGATCCGACATCTCCTTGCACAAGACGATGCATTGGTTTGGTTGACGCCATGTCTCGAGCAATTTCGCGGAAGACGCGTTCTTGTGCACCCGTTAGTTTGAAGGGTAAGCCGGCGACGAACTTGTCCACAAGTCCGCCTTCTGTTTTATGTAATGCCAGCGCGGAATTTTCTACGTCTTCGTGATGTCGCTTCCAAGCTAGTTGCAATTGAATTGAGAATAACTCATCAAAAACAATTCTTTGTCTAGCTTCGTCTTTGGCTTCCACACCTTCCGGAAAATGGATCCACCGTAGTGCCTGGGTTAAACCAATTAGGCCGTACTCCTTGCGAAATTCTTCTGGAAACGGTTCTTCAATTTTGTTTTCGTAGGCTTCCAGTGCGTTATGAATCAAGTTGCGCAAATAACGCAGGCTCAGACCTTCCGTTAAAGGATAAACAGGGACCAGGCGACCGGTGTGAATTGTCTCGAGCTCATCATTGGCTTCTCCCAGTCCGCCAAGAAATTCTATTTCTGCATTTTTGAGTTTGAACTTTTTGCCAAAGCGATCCGGCTCGACAATTCCGGAGGCAAGAACTTGCGCACCTTTAGGATATTGCGCCTTGTAGCGATCTAAAAGATGTTTGTTCGATTTGCCACCAATGAAGCGAGTGATACTAATTACACCAGTTGCGTCACGAATGGAAATAGTCAGAATCGAGACATTGGCATTGCGTGACTGAAATGCAGAGACAGAGGAAATGGTGCCAAAAATTGTTACTTCTTGTCCGGCTTGGAGTTGGGCAATTTTGAGATGGTTTTGGAAATCCAGATGCTTGCGCGGGTAATGCCGGATCAAATCCTCGGCGGTGTAAATGCCGAGATTATTTAGCAGTGCTCCGACTTTCGGTCCAACACCGCGTACGTATTGCACATCTACTTGGCTTGGATGAAGGCTGAGGACTTTGTCCTTGATGGCTTTCGATTCTGGTTTTGCTTTGTATTCTGGAGTCTCATCAGGCGATGGAGGCGCTCCTTCTTCTTTGCCTGATGCTGAAGGCGTTTTCTTCGCCGCAATTGTTTGTGATGAAACTTTTGTTGTTGGTGCTGGTGTGATTGGCGCTTGTGGCTTGGTCTCTGGTTTGGCCACCGGAGCGGATTCTTTGTTGTCATCCGGGGGGACGAGTATCTCTTCCACGCGGCGTAAAACAGAGATGCGCGTAGCCGTGTCCAAGGTTTGATACTGACTGAGTAATCCGCGGATGGTGACCCAGCGTCTATCCAAAGGAAACTGGCGGGCAAGAGTATCGGCAGTGCGGCGCATGAATTGCGAAAATGTTGATTTGCGTCCTTGGAAATCAGGATAGCGAGCTTTTCGTTCCACGACAATGGCGCGCAAGAGTGCAGATATTTGCACTTTGCGATTTGTCGCGGCTTGCTTGGCTATTTCGGAAGCGGTCATTATATATATGCTCCGTCGCCTCGCGGCTCCTCCGCATGATTGCTCGCTTCACTCCGCATCGGATCCAAAATGAATTTGGCAATGCTGCGTTACGCTGAGTTTTCGATATCGTCATTCGTCTCCGCTCCTGCGGGCGACGATGATCAGGGCATGCGCGGGCTCGTCCTTACAAATGGTAGGACAAAGCGAGGATTTTTTCACGAGAGAAAATCTAAATAGATCTATTGCAAGCGGTTGAGAATGAGCTTGGAGATTGCCTTAAGCGTGGCAAATACGCCGAGACCTTCGGAAGCAACGGCTTCGAAACTCGGGACTCCGCGGAGGTTTAGCTCTTTTTCTAAACGCTCGATTGGCACGGCTGAAGCCAAGTCGCGCTTGTTGTACTGCAAAACCCATGGCACATTATCAAGAGTCAGGCTGTACTCAGCCAAGTTCTCCACCATGTTTTGCAACGACTCGACATTTTCTTTCGAACGCATTACATCAGAGTCGGCGACAAAAATAATTCCATCCACGCCGTTCAGAATCAACTTTCGGCTGGCATTATATTCGACTTGTCCAGGAACCGTGTAAAGGGAAAATCTGGTTTTGAATCCTTGGACTGAACCTAGATCCAATGGCAAGAAGTCGAAGAACAAAGTCCGTTCGGTTTCGGTAGCCAAGCTGATCAACTCGCCGCGAGTTGTGGGGGCAAGTTGGCTGTGAATATATTTCAAGTTAGTGGTTTTGCCACCAAGGCCGGTGCCATAGTAGACGATCTTGCAGTTGATTTCTCTCGCCGCGTAGTTTACTAATGCCATTTTCTAAATTCTCACCCTTACGCCTGACTCCGCAACTGCTTGCCTTGTGTGCTTTTCAGCTCTTTTAGTAAAGTGAATGCGTCTCATAAGTAAAACAAACAATTCCGCCAAAAGACTACCACGAGCAAAGTCTTATTTTCCAATTCATAGTGTAGCGGTTATTTGTCATTCTGTTACTAGGCAAATCGAAAAATTTGCCGAAGACAAGTGGATTTATATACACCCGTGCTACAATTAGCTGTTCGGAAGTAGTCTTGGGCTGATTCTTGCGCAATGCAAGTGCGGCAATTCCGGAGTCGTTGGCAAATCCGCCAATCATTTGGTAGCCAGAGATGGTAGCCAAGCGGCTCTCCGCAAGACCGACAATTAAAGTCAAACGACCTTGAGTGGTTTGAACAAAGGCGATTAAGAAGGATTTAAGAAATGGCAAAACGCTGTGATGTTTGTGGAAAGGGCCCAATGACGGGTCGCAACTACACCTTTTTGCGTTCACACTACAACCCTCACAATAAGAGGCGTTGGCTCCCAAACCTGCAGCCTGTAAGAGCTCTGGTTGGTGCAGCCGTTAAGCGAATGAAGGTATGTGTCAGCTGCATTAAGGCTGGCAAAGTTCGCCGCGCTGTATAAGAGTTTCAAAGAAGTATTTTGCAGAAGCAGGTCGTAATTGGCCTGCATTTGCGCTTTTAACTGCCGCTTCCCTGAATTAGATCCAGGAGCCGCTCCTTGCCAACCAAATAAGGCTCATTGCAAAACTGGCAGCGTCCTTCGGCTTGCCCCTCTTCTTCCGCCATGGAAATGATCTCTTCTTGATCCAAAACTTTTAGTGCTTCAAAAAATCTCTCTGGCGAACACTGACAGTGAAACTTGAGTGGTTTGACCTCGCCAATTGGGTGTACATCAAAACCTTTGAGAATGCGTTTGAGCATGTCCTCGAGTCCCATGCCTCGACGCATCAGGAAAGTGAATGTGCCGAACGTCGTGATGTTGTTTTCGATTTGGCAAATGGTTTCTT
Source organism: Candidatus Obscuribacterales bacterium (assembly GCA_020050685.1). Taxonomy (GTDB): domain Bacteria; phylum Cyanobacteriota; class Vampirovibrionia; order Obscuribacterales; family Obscuribacteraceae; genus JAGVKG01. Next base: position 51,001 of record JAGVKG010000021.1, read on the forward strand.
CGGTGTGATCGGGCAGCAACTGTACAAGCAAACCGCCGGCTGCTTCAACGCCGCGCGAAGTTATATGCGTGCCGACAATAATCAGTGATCCTTTTTGCACCGAACTAACCAGAAAGTGATTGATGTCTTCGCCTACTTCGCCGGACGCAAGCTCAACGGTAGATGAGCATGGCATGCCAATGCCGCTGTCCATCGTAACGTGCAAATAACCTGTCGAACCAATGGCACCGCCAACATCAAAATTCCCCAGGGAATTGAGGGCCAATTCAATCTGGGGATTTTCAACGAAGCCTCTTACGGTTCCTTTCGGTGATGCGTCAACCATCACCTTTCCCAGAGGCCCGTTGCCCTGGAACTTTAATGTGACTTGCCCATCTTTAGCTCCCATAGAAGCAAGAAGCGCCCCACCAGTGAGCGCTCTTCCTAAAGTTGCCGTTGCTGTGTAGGACAGATTATGTCTGCGTCTGGCTTCAGCGACTAAATTTGTGGTGGTGGCGATTGACGCGCGTATTGTACCGTCCGTCGAAATCGCTCTTAATATGCCATCTTCCATAAGCACCACCTTATAGAGGAGCCTGATTTCTCCATTCTAGCGCATTCTAAAAATATTCAAACTAGATTTAATTCCGTTGAGCTAGAACAACCCGGGCTAGGCCATTTATGTCGGATTTTGTTTCGATTTTGTTCCAGCCGGCGTCGCGCAAAATTGTCTCCACAGCTGGCTTTTGCCCATCACCGAATTCGAGAACCAAGATGCCGTCGGCCGCGAGATACTTGTTTGCCGCGGTGCTGATTTGTTTGTAGAAGGCCAGTTCGTCGTCACTTTCTCCAAATAAGGCAAGCTCGGGCTCCCAATTGCGAACTTCAGGAGTTAGCACGGCTTGGCGTTCTACATAAGGAGGATTGGAAACAATTGCGCTTAAGGAATTTGGTTTGCAATTAGCTTCTAAGGCGTTTGACCAATTGTCGTGAACAAGTTTCAGGCTGCCGAAAACTCCATGGGCAATGGCATTGGCTTTGGTTTGGGCAATTGCTTTTTCTGAAAGATCAATGGCAATTATTTCGGCTTGGGGCAGGGCTTTTAACAAGGCAATGGAAATAGCACCGGAGCCGGGACCGATTTCGCAAAGGCGTGGAGATTGAATGTTCTTAAGTGCAGCAACTGTTGTCGTGACGATTGTTTCTGTGTCTGTTCTGGGAATGAAGACACCGGGACCAACAGCAAGTTTGAGCCCACAAAAGTAGGCGTATCCAAGGCAGTACTGCAGCGGTTTTCTTAACTCACGCGCTTGGGCAATTGCTTCGATGGCTTGTAATTGTTCGTCATTTAAATGTTCATCGACATTGAGGAATTGTTCGGTCTTTGACCAACCGGTTACGTGCTCAATAATCAAATCGGCTTGAGCCTGTGCCTCGGCTTGCTCAATTTCTAATTGATTGAGTCGTGCTGCCAGTTTGTTTTTGATTTCTTTGAGACTAGGCAAGCTCAATTTCTTTTTCTAACAATTGACGTTGACTTTCAAGAATGTTGGCTTCAATCATTTTGTCCAAATCGCCTTCGAGAATTTGCAAGAGGCTGAAGTTTTGATTTAGTCTGTGATCTGTCACGCGATTGTCTTTGTAATTGTAAGTGCGGATTTTTTCTGAACGATCGCCTGTACCAACTTGCGAACGGCGCTCGTTCATGATTGCTTGTTGCTGTGCTTCCATTTCGATCTTGTAGAGTTTGGCGCGAAGAATCTGTTTGGCCCGCTCTTTGTTCTGCAGCTGCGAGCGTTCTTCCGAACAGGCCACCATGATTCCGGATGGCTTGTGCACAATGCGGACTGCAGTTTCCACTTTGTTGACGTTTTGTCCGCCGGCACCACCGGAACGCATTGTGGAAATGTCCAAATCGTTTTCGTTTAATTGCACATCAACTTCATCGACTTCAGGCATAACAGCAACTGTTGCAGTGGATGTATGTACTCGTCCTGATGCTTCCGTTTCTGGCACACGTTGCACACGATGTACGCCTGATTCATATTTGAGTTTGCTGTAAACGCTGTCGCCTTTGATGTTGACGATAATTTCTTTGTAGCCGCCAAGTTCGGCTTCGGAGAAACTGACAATCTCCGGCTTCCATCCTTTCTTGTCGGCATACTTCAGGTAAAGACGCAAAAGATCGCCGGCAAAAATCGATGCTTCATCACCACCAGCACCAGCTCTGATTTCCACCATGATGTCTTTTTCGTCATTGGGGTCTTTAGGCAAAAGCATTATTTTCAGTTGGTCTGCAAGCTCATCGCCTTTTTTCTTGAGCATATCAACTTCATGCTCGGCAATTTCGCGAATCTCTTTGTCGGATTCCGTGCGCAAAATTTCCTGGGCGCCAGCCAATTCGTTGCCCACTTCCTGCCAATGATGATAGGCATCAATCGTAGTTTCTAATTGATGTCGCGCCTTAGCTAGACGACGGAACTCCGCTTGGTCAGCCAAAACAGCCGGATCTGAAAGCTTTATCTCAAGGTCCTTGTAGCTTTTTTCTATTTCTTCTAGTCGTGTGATCAGGTGGTCCATATAAGTGTCTCAGGATAATTTTTCTGGATCAAAATCGCAGCTCAATAAGCTTGGCGCATCTATACGCTAACAATAATAACCCACAAGTAAAGAGGAGGCGGTAGCCTTAATCTCTTTGTAAGTCTCAAGGTTGTAAGCCTCGAGGATGTAAGTCCTTGGTCGTGGTGCTTAAAAATTTGCCATTTTAAAATTCGGAGAGGGAGGGATTCGAACCCTCGCTGCGCTTTCACACAGACAGTCTTTCCAGGACTGCACAATAGACCACTCTGACACCTCTCCATGCGCCCAGTTCCGTTTGATCCAAACCGTATTACTGGACTTCAGAACCGATCATTATAGCTGATGGCTAGCGGTCTATTTAACAGCCAGGCGAGCTATTTGAATAGGTATATTGGCAACGCGTCAGAGGGCTAGGACTTGGTTGGTGCCAAGCGCAGCTTCTTTTGTGTGGCTGTGATCAGGGCAAGAAATTCTTCAGCATTGAGGCTGGCGCCACCAACCAGTGCACCATCCAAATCGGATTGCTCAAGCTGCTCTTCGATGTTGCTTGGCTTAACCGAGCCACCATAAAGAATGGGAATGGAGTCGGCCAGGTCTGGCATATTGTGCAGGTTGGCGACAGTCTTGCGAATCAGCTTGGCAACGCGATTGGCTTCGGTTGCTTCGCAGACTTTACCTGTGCCAATTGCCCAAACCGGCTCATAGGCAATGAGAATGCCTTTAATTTGTTCGGCGGTTAAATCAATCAGGGCTGCGGCAATTTGTCTGGCAATCACGGCATCGGTGAGATTGTTCTCGCGCTCATCCAGAGTTTCGCCTACGCAAACAATAGGTATCAAGTGATGTTTGATAGCAGCCTGCAATTTCTGATTGACTGATTGGTTTGTCTCACCGAAAAACTGACGGCGCTCGGAGTGGCCGATGATCACATATTTCACGCCGAGATCGACAAGCATGGGTGGTGAAATTTCACCGGTAAAAGCACCTTGCTCGCGCCAGTCCATGTTCTGCGCGCCAACCTCAACGGGGCTGCCTGCGGTCTCTGCAAGTACTGTTTCCAGTCCGGTGAAGGTCGGACAAAGCACTATCTGTGGCAAGTCGCTTTGACCTTTGACGGCATTGACTACCGCGGAAGCAAGCTGCTTTGCTTCTTGTTTGGTTTTGTGCATCTTCCAATTGCCAGCAATCACTGGCTTGCGGCCTGGGTTAGTCACGCGAATTCCTCCCACCTCGTAGATACTAGGAAATTTTAACCGACTGGCAAGGACACGGCTACATTTCTTTTATTTGTCATAAAATACTTAGATAATCAGCTTTTAAATTGTGGGTTGCGAAAGTGTCGGAAATCAAATTGTCAGAAGAAGCCAGCGCCAATCGAATAGATCTGTCGCTTGAACGGGAATTACCTTTGCGCTTGCCGGAATGGGTGAAACGCTCGGTATTGAATACTGAGGAAAATCGCCAGGTCAGGCAGATTTTAAAAGCAGAGAAGCTGAACACGATTTGCGAATCTGGACGCTGTCCTAACAAAGGTGAGTGTTATGCGTCTGGGACGGCGACATTTTTGCTTATGGGCCCGATTTGCACGCGCACTTGTCGATTTTGTTCGGTGAACAAAGGTCTGCCACCACCGCTTGAGGAAGATGAGCCTCTGCGTGTGGCGCGCGCTGCCAAAGAAATGGGTCTCAATCATGTGGTTTTGACTTCGGTTAATCGTGATGAATTACCCGATCAAGGTGCTAATCATTTTGCCAAAACGATTCAAACACTTTATGACACCATACCTGGTGTGGCAGTGGAGATCTTGACTCCGGACTTCCAAGGACGTAAGGAATCCATCGAAATTGTTTTAGCTGCCGGACCGACTGTTTTCAATCATAATGTCGAGACAGTGCCAAGATTGTATCGTCGCGTTCGACCGGGATCGAAATACGACCGATCTTTGAAAGTATTAGCAATGGCAAAGGAAATCAATCCGGAGATTAAGACGAAGTCCGGATTGATGTTGGGCTTGGGTGAAACTCAGGAAGAAATCAAAGCAGTGCTTTGCGATTTGCGCAAGGTTGATTGTGATTTCTTGACGCTGGGACAATACTTGCGCCCAACTCGTGATAATTTGCCGGTGCAGCGTTATGTTACTCCGCAAGAATTTGAAGAACTGGCTGATTATGCATGGTCGGTGGGATTCAAGATGGTGCATTCCGGGCCGCTTGTGCGTAGTTCTTACCACGCTAAAGAAATGGCAGGAAAGTTGTAAGGTATGACACAAGTAGCGGAAGCATTGACGAAAGCAAAAGCGCATTTAGACGAGAGACATTTCGATCGCTGTTTTGTTCAATTGCAATCTTATTGGTTGGAGAATCCCGACGACGAAGACGCCGTGAAGCTTTTTGCTGAGCTGATGCAAAAGGTGGATAAGAAAGATTTGGCTGTCTTGTTGAATAAATTGGCAGAGGGAAACAATCTAGCCGAAGACGCGCAAACGCTTTTTGAAGTAGCCTTTTACTTGATCGATGAAAGGGCCAATGATTTGGCAGTCATGCTTTTGGAACGTTGTGCCAAACTGGTGCCGCATGAGGCAACTGTTAACTATGAACTTGGCTTTGCGCTCATGTCGCAAAAGCAATTTGATCGGGCAGTTGGATACTTTGAACGAGCGGCAAGTGCAGAGAAAAATTTTGATTTGATTTTGAATCAAGTTGTTTGTTATACAATGCTCCGCCAAATTAAAAATGCGGATAAGGCAATTGCGGAATTGTCAAAACTTGCCCGAAGCGAAGATGAATTGATTCAACTTGGACAACAAAAATTGGTAATCGAGCGCTTCAAGCTGCTGGCAGACAAGGAAACCTTTGATGCACGCGATTGGTACTATATATTGTATGGCGGCCTGTTGATCCAGAAGTCTTCGGCTGAGACTGTTGCAGCCGACTCTTCTAGTCACGACCCTCAAGCTTGTGACTATGACAAAATCGCCGAGACACTCTGCGCGCTTGCTCAACTGCTTTCCGAGATTAAAGAAAAGTTTGCTTCTGTAGAATATTACAATCAAGATGCCAAACCGTTAGCGGCCTGTCTGGGCGAGGTAATGTCGTTGCCGGTGGAAAGCTATCAGGGTCCCGATCGCACGGGGCGTGCACTATTAGTTCTGGCGTGGGCTGCGGAAGTTATTGGCCCGCATAAGAGCTTCGTTGAACTGGACGATAAGCGAACAATTTTTGCTCTCGCACTGCCGGGAGAGGACTTGTTACCACTTGCTCCGGAAATTGTTGGTTTGATTTCTGACATCCCCTTTGCGCCTTGGTCCAATCCGTTGGAAAACGATTTGCATTTGCTTGGCACCGGCTACGAACCAGCTTTGCCAGAAGCAGAACTGGAAGACACTAGAAAAAAAGAAACAGAGCGCGCCGGCATTAAGTTGATTGAGCTAGCTAAGAATTTGCACAAGTCTCAAACTTCTTTGACGAAAGAACTTTTGCAATTTTTAGACGCAGAAAAGCGAAACAAGTTGCTGCTCTGCAATCAGACAACTATCAAGCAGCGCCCTGAGTACAGCGCGGAGATTTAAGACTAGAAGGTCGGCCCTTCGCTTCTTGGCGGTGGTGGTGCCAACTCTGGCAATTCCTTTGGTTGTGGTGCGCCAGGAAAAAGTGATGGGTCGGATTGCGACTGTGGTGATTGCACTTGTTGTGCTTTCGGCGTTGCCTGAGCTGGCTGACCCTGTGCCGGTTGACCTTGGCCTTGGACGGGCTGACCGGGCTCGCCTGGTTGATCGGTTTTAAGCAATAGCGGCGGCGCCAAAGACTTTGGTTGTGGTGCACCAGGAAATAATGCTGGCGGACCCTTTGGTGCCTCGGGTGTAATTTGTTGTTGAGCGTCGAGAGCTTGTCCTGCCTGCTCCGGTCCAGGTTGAGTTTGCGTCGGGGGCTGCTGCCCTTGTTGTTCTTGCATGCGGAAATTATGCTGCATTTCCATCATTTCTTTTTGCCGCTCAAAATTCTTACTCTGAGTTTCTTGCAATTGCTTTTGACGCTCAGCTTTTTCTTGCTCCATTTTCGCTTGCCATTCTTTTACCTTGTCTTGGTAATCGGCGCGATCGCGATTGATCTTTTGAATTAGATCTGTGCGCTTAGCGCGAAAGTCAGCCACATTTTGTGTGTCATTTTCTTGGGCGCGCCTGGCTGCTTCGCGAATCGCAATGTAATCTTCCTTCGTCTTGGCATTGTCCAGAGCCTTGTGCAAAAGATAGCGATTGATGTCGTGCAATTGCAGCGGTTCGATTTGATTCAGCAGCCAACAAAGTTTGCCTGGCTCATCTTCACCATCGACAATTCCTTTTAGCACTCTGCGGCTTAAATCAGACGCACCAAAGTTTTTTGCAATACCGGCAAAGTTGAGAAGATCATTTATCGAATGAAGTTGAACAACTGCGCGCTCGAGCGCCAAATGTGCAACATCAGATAGAGAAAGACCAGCCGCCTTGTCTGCTAGCTGATAAAGTTCGTCAACTGTCTGAGCGTTCTTGGATAAGGAAGAAATCGCGCTTTTGGCAATTTCGAAAAACTGATACTTGCGCGCGGCAGCTGCAACTAAAAGCAAATCGTCTTGCGTCTTGCACATCTGCAATGCCTTGCTCACACAAGCGCGACGCGTGGCCATCAATGGGAATCCATAGCTTTCGGTGAAGCTGGCCAAATTCAAACAACTTTGCACGTCCGTTGTGGAATCCAATACAGAATTGAGCAGTTGGTTAGCTTGTTGCGGTTTGCCTGCCTTGAGAAGCCTTCTTGCCTTTTCCAACTCGATTTGGGTTGGATCAATTGGTGCCTTCTTTGGTTTCAGCGGTTTGAAATCCTCGGCAATTAAGCGCTGGGCATCTGCATGTGCTGGTATTGTCTGTGGTGCCGCAAAGCAAAGCAGACCACATAGTGGCAGGGCAAAATAAGGGAAATAAGCTCTCTTGGCAATCAAATTCATACACCTCATTTTATAATGGCAGAAAATAAATGGAAGGTGTTACGTGAAGAAACAATCAAAATCAGATAAAACGTCCAAGACTCGTCTTGTGTCAAGAGGCGAGGGGGCAAGAAAATTGCCTGCAGGACTGAAGATTGGCCATGCACATGATCCATTTGGCTTAACCGGTTGCACGGTTTTGTTGTTTGACCCCCAAGCACAAGCAAAAGCAGAAATCCGCGGGTCAGGTCCGGCAACCAGCGATTTTTCTCGTCTCGATCCTTTACATGCATCCGGCAGAATTGATGCAATTTGTTTTACAGGTGGCAGTTCCTTCGGTCATGGTGCGGCAGTTGGTGTGGCTAGATTTTTGGAAGATCAAGGACGTGGCTTTGATGTCGGTGTCACATGCGTGCCTAATGTTCCTTCGGCGGCGATTTTTGATCTTATAGTTGGTGATTACACTGCACGTCCAACACCACAGATGGCACTTGATGCTTGTTTGGCGGCAACTGATGAATATCCGCAAGAAGGTTCAGTTGGTGTGGGCATGGGTGCAACCGTTGGTAAATTTCTTGGTATAGAAAATTCTATGCGGGGTGGATTTGGTGTGGCATCAGCGGTCTCACCAAATGGTGCGGAAATCTGGGCATTTGCCGCAGTCAATAGTTTTGGTGATGTATGGGAAGCTGGTCGCGGAAAGATCATTGCCGGCGCGCGCAAAGCAAATGACAGTTTGGAATTTGCCAACTCAGGCGCATTAATTGCTTCCGGTTGGCAGCGACTTGGTTATGGTGGAGCATTGGAAGTTGTGCCACCAGAAAATCTTAGCGCCAAAGAAAAATCATCAATCAAACCATCACTTAAAGGTAAGCGAAAGAAATTGTCAGCCGATTTGGATGAAGGCGGTCCAGAAAATACAACTTTAGTTGCAGTAGTGACAACGGCTGCCCTTGATTCTCTTTCTGCCCGAAAGTTGGCCGAAGCAAGTCACTGCGGTTTGTCCGACGTGGTTTATCCTGCGTACACTATTTATGACGGCGACCTAACCATCGCTGCCTCTTGTGGAAAAGTAAAAGAAGATCTCAGCACTCTATGCGTGCTTGCTCAAAAGGTGGTATCAGAAGCCATCATCAGCGCAGTATCGAAAGCAAGTTCGATAGAAGGCATCCCATCAGCGAGAGATCTTTTGGGCTGTAAGTAGAAAAATCGTTGCTTGACCTGACCCCCAATTTAGTGTGGGTTAATCGCTACCTGCGTTGTAGCTATATGAACCAAACAAAAATTGAACAAGGATGATCCGGGACACTTAATATTTTTCCGGTATCCAATTACGCTTTTTCATAAGGCTTATATCATCGTAGGCATTCTTCGTATCCCGCTTGGGTAGCTTCACCTTTTCCCGCTTGATTTTCTTGTAAGGGATTTGACTAAGAAGATGGGAAATTACATTCAGCCGCGCCCGTTTTTTGTCGCTGGAATTAACGATGTACCATGGGGCTTCTTCTGTGTCTGTAAGGCGCAGCATGGCATCACGGGCTTTTGAATAGTCATACCAGCGAGCTCTAGATGGCAAATCCATGTTGCTCAATTTCCATTGACGCAGCGGGTCGTCAATTCTTGCCTGGAAGCGGCGCTCCTGCTCTTCATTGCTTACTTCCAGCCAGTATTTGATAAGTCTGATGCCGTTTTCAACCACATCCTTTTCAAAATAAGGAGCACGTTCGAGAAATTTATGATATTGATCTCCGGTGCAAAAACCCATCACGTGCTCAACATTGGCCCGGTTGTACCAACTGCGATCAAAAATGATAATTTCGCCGCCTGCCGGAAAATGCTGCACGTATCGCTGCGCGTACAATTGTGACTTTTCCCGATCGGAAGGCACCGGCAAGGCTACGACTCTAAAAACTCTTGAGCTCACCCGCGCCGTTATTGCCTTGATCAGTCCTCCTTTACCAGCAGCATCCCTGCCTTCGAAAACAATTACTATGCGCTCACCGGTTGCTCTCACCCACTCTTGCAAGTAACACAACTCTGTTTGCAGTTTCAGCAATTCGGCTTCGTATTCCTTTTTCTTCATCTTCTCCGGAGCACGGGCAGTCGTCTTGGCTTTTTGTTTTGTGCTCATTTTGATCTACACTCCAAACATTTTTTTTGCTTCTTCTAGCTTTGCCTGATTGCCCTGTTCGGTAAGCACCTTAAAATACTCCTTAAGTGCACGGGCAACATTAGGATGTTTGGCCCCACAGAGGTACTCAATACGCCTAATGCCATCCATGACCAATAAAGCGCGCTCTTCTTCCGGCATGGGCCGGCTGATTTTGTAAATCATATCAACACGGGTGTATTCCGGAGAGCCAGGTTCTAAAGCTCTTCCCACGATCTTCATAGCTTCAGTAATGTAAATTTCCGCCTCTTTATGTCGACCGGTTACCAGATAAAGCTCGCTTAGATCAGCCAGGGAATACGACAATTGAACTAGGAAGTCTTCGCCCAATCCTCTCAAAATGGTAATGGATCTCTGTAATTCCCTCTCGCCGCCGCGTTCATCATTAGTCTCGATCAGTGCCTGAGCGTAGAACCGAAGCGCCACAGCCAGCAATTCCTTGTGTTCGTTGCCAACGGAGCCTTCCAGTCCGGCTACAGTTCTTTGCAGATAAGCCAATGCCTCAGATGAGCGCCCCTCAGCCAATTGGACAGCACCAATACCCACCTCAACGGCGTTCAAGGCAAAGCCGTGCTCCTGCAAGTGCTCAGCCATTTCCCGCGCCCTTGCCAATAAACTTTCGGCTTGGCGAAATTCCCCTGTCTCATAAGCCATGCGAGCGGCAGCAAACGTTGATTTCCAGCGCCTGGTTTTTTCATCAGTGGACTTGACGGAATCTGTAATTTTCTTCACCATGGTGACATTTCCTTTTGGTCTATCCAAGCAATTTACCTAAGATGTCTTGTCTTTGGTTCGCTTTTCCTTTCAGCTGGTCAGCTATAGATGAGAGGAAGGATCTAGCCTTAGTGTCTTAAGTTCGTTGGCGGTGAAATTGATGGAGACGGGATTGCCATGGACTTGTTCGCTTGCTATGTCGTCGAGGGAGCATATTTCTATTTTCTTGCAATCGAAACCGAGCGTGAGATCCGCAGTTTGATCTTGGTAGGTAACGTTTAGTAGACGCAGCGTAAAGTGTTTGTGATCTTCTGAAATGGCCAGCGAAACGACTCGAATTGCGGGATTGTCGATTGAGATCAGAGAATGATCTTTGAGATCATTCTCGTTGCGAGCCAGACAGGCCCAAACTCGGCCGTCATATTGATCTGCAAGTCTGTAGGCTTTAGTAATTGCCGGACTATTGAGTTTGTCATCGGATGATAATAGAAGTGGTGACCAGGCATAGCTTGCTTGGTTGGGTCCGAGACAGTTGGCTTCCGGTGTAGGCAAATGTGGGCCGGCACCTCCACCGCGGGTGCGTAGTGCTCCGCGGGAAAGATAGGAGATGGCGCGCAAAAGTGTAATCGAAACATTCTCGTCTTCGACGCCGTATTCTGGTAAGCCACAATTGAGAAATAATTGATCGTTAGCAATGAAAAATCTTTGACAGGGGAAACGATCACAGGGTGCTTCTTTTTCGGGCTCAACCGGCAAAGTGATTTTTTTCGGTTTGTGTGATCTTTCAACCAAGCTGAAATGATTTTCGGACTGTGTCTGGCTCACAGATTTGCCAGTATCAAAGAGAACTTCAAGGCGATGGTCTTGCGAGCGGTTGTCCCAAGTTGTCTCGAAAGAGACGATTGGACTTTCAGCTTGCAGTGAAATTTCGGTGGTAATTTTATGCGTGATCAAATGCGAAGATTTTGCGTGCTCGGCGATTGTTGCCGGATCGACTGCGGAAAGTTTTTCCTTGGTCACCGGTTCAAGTTTTTCTGGAATTTTTATTTCGTAAGTAAGAAACAGCGAGCCGATTAACGGGCCACGCTTGCCAGCGTGAGTAAAGCGGAATGATGCGTAGGTAGGCTCGTCGCCTTCTAGCGGATCAAAGTTGTATGAGTCACCAGCATCACTGACATCGCGAAGCTTGTGCTTGAGCAAATATGCTTTTGTTTCCCCGGAATTTGATTTGACGGTAGCTTTAAGCGAGCCTTCGTCAGTTACTTCCAATTCGATAATGCCATTGGCAAGTTTGTTTCTTTCAACAGACACGGGACGCGGCTGACCAGCTTCGTCTTTAATAGGCGGCCAGGCAAGCGTCTTATGCCCGAGAGCAGGAATATCGTTTGCCCAAACCCAGCCATTATTGAGGGCGACCGGCTTGTAATATGTCACCACATTTGGTGCGGCGAATAATTCATCGCGTACTTGCGATGAATCTAGTTGCACTAATGCCGGTGCTTTCTTGTCGTTCACTGGGGAAATCCAACAAACGGGAACGACTTGCGACGAAGTTTGTCCGGAGAGATTATAGACAACCAAACTGTTTGGCTCGTTTTCCGGATCATAAGGTACGCGCGCGGCTTGAAGAGGGCTTTCGTTAGGGCTGATTGCAAATGCCGCTTGATGTTCTAATGTGCCAAGAATCTGATTGATTTTTTCATAGCGCACAAGCATCTCTCTGTGCACCGAATCAACAGAACAACCACAAATACTGTCATGTGGATGGTTTTTCAACAAGAGCTGCCAGGCGCGCTTGAGTTCATTGTCGGGATATTTCATTTTTCCTTCTAAAGCTAGAAGGCTAAAGAGTGGTTCGCATATGTGAATCAATTTGTGCTCGGCGGATCGGTTTTCGCGCTTGAGATAAAGTCTTGTAGACAATACCCCAGGCAAGAGAAATGCACGCTCAAACAAATGCGCTCCGCTATTGTCTCGCAGCTCGCCCATATAATCAGATGTGCTTGATGATTCGATAGAGCCTTCTACTTGCTCAAGATATTTACTGATGGAAGTGGTGAGCACTTCAATTGATTTTGAATTTGCGCCGCTTAGGCTCTCGTTCAGACTTGTGATCGTTTGATCGAAATTGGTTGGTGGGAATAAGTGATCGCCACCGACCGGTTGCAAAATGGAATTATTTGGTTTGAACAAATGGTGATTGTTGGCGGACTTTCCGCTGCCACCATTGGCGGTGCTAAACAATTGCGAGATTGACGAGGCAAGATCGTCTGAGGACTTGCCTTCATGAAAGGCGGTGAGATAATATCCCTGCGCCAAATGATAGGTGAGTACCGCGGAACCATCTGGGCTTTGCCAATTGAACACGGGGCTTGCACACTCTGGTGGCACTCCTCGCCAAACCATTGCCCATTTGATGCCAAAGCCGGATAAAATGCGCGGCAGATCCTGGCTATGTCCAAAAGTGTCCGGGCAATAACCAATCTGACTTGGTGTGCCAAACCGGGTTGTAATTTCTCGACCGGATTTTAAATTGCGAATTAAGGCCTCGCCGGAAACCAACATTTGGTCTGCCAGCACATACCAAGGTCCAGCTTCAAGTTTGCCACTAGCCATTTGCGCGCGTATGCGATCGGTAAGTTCTGGCGCCACGGATGTGGCATCTTCTAAAACTGCAGCTTGCCCGTCGAAATAAAAATTTGGCAAGCGACCGGCTTCCAGATCGCTCAGCACTTTTTCTAAGCACCGGACTAAATTGACCCGAAAAGCTTCAAATCCTTGATACCATTCTCGGTCCCAATGCGTGTGCAAATAAAGGTACAGACGTTTTTGAGTTTCGCTGGCAGAATTTGTTTCGGAAGAAGCGGATTTTTTCGCAGATTTATTTTCTGATTTGCTCTGTGACTTGCTCACGAATGGGCCTTTCTCTGTTTGAAAGCACTGAAAGCGGACTACATATTAGACAAATAATCGCGACGCACAAACGGATCGGTAATGTCGTTCAAATCCATACGCATCATCGTCACAGACTCATAACTTCCGTCACGCTCAATCGACAGAGTTACGGGCGTACCAGGCGAGCCGACAATCATATCGTAAACTTCTTCCTTGGCTAAACCGACTGTCGGAATGCCATCCACAGCGACAATAATATCGTTGGGCGCCAAGCCAACTTTTTGCGCGGGCGTCAAAGGAAACACGCGATTGATCACAGGCTGCCTGCCAAAAACCATGACGAACTTCACGCCAATAATTCCAATGCCGGATTCAATTTCTGCACCTAGTCCCTGGTTTTGCAATTGTCCTTTTAGCTCATCCTGGTTGCGGTCCAGTCTACCCTTGCCGGGAGCCAAATTGTGGCGTTGCAAGGCAGCATTGCGTTCGACCCCACCCTTAAGCGGTCCCTTTGGCGGTGCAAACTTCGGGGTGACCTTTTCCAGCTTAGCCCTTTCCGGCGCCGTCATATCCATTTTGGGCGTATCCGCCTTAAGCGACGAGACCTCTTGAGCAAACGCCGGCAAACTAAAATTCAGCAAGAAAAACAAAACGCTTGCGAAAATTTTTAAATGGGCTGGCAAAAATCTTAGACCGGACATTTCGACTTTGATTACCTCGCTCTTATCAATAAGCATATAAGGAAATCATCCTTTATGTCGACTGTGGTAAGCTTGGCAGGAGAAATTGCCGAAAGCGTGCCGTTACCAAACGTCAGCCCGCTTGATGATCTACAGGATTAAATATCCGCCTCGGCAAATTAAAGATTGTTTGTGACCCGATTGTGACCCAAGAATATGGAGGATTCATCTGTGAGCAAGGTTTGCGTTGTAGGAGCAGGATTTGTTGGCAGCACTGTCGCCCAATACGTGGCTGAAAAAGACTATGCCGATGTGGTTTTAATTGACGTTCTGGAAGGTATTCCGCAAGGAAAGTCTTTGGACATGCACCAGGTTGCTCCAATTAACAGCCACGGTCGTAAGATTTTTGGCACCAACAACTACGCGGACACGGCTGGTTCCGACGTTGTTGTCATTACCGCTGGTATTGCCAGAAAACCAGGCATGAGCCGCGACGACTTGCTCAAGACAAATGCTGGCATCGTCCAGTCGGTCGCCAAGGAAGCAGTCAAGCACTCGCCGGATGCAATCTTTATTGTTGTTACCAACCCACTGGATGTAATGACCTACCTCACCTTTAAAACCACCAAGCTGCCTGCCAAGCGCGTCATCGGTATGGCTGGCGTTTTGGATTCGGCACGCTTTGCCACATTCATTTCTATGGAATTGGGCATGTCGGCCGAAGATGTGAAGGCTATGGTGCTCGGTGGTCATGGAGATTTAATGGTGCCATTGCCGCGCTTTTCTTCAGTTAACGGTGTGCCGATTCCCGAGCTGATCAGCAAAGAGCGGATTGAGGAAATTTGCAAACGCACAGCCAACGGCGGTGCTGAAATTGTTGCTCTGCTGAAGGCAGGCAGCGCTTGGTATGCTCCGGGTGCATCGGCTGCGCAAATGGTTGGCTCGATCCTGCATGATAAGAACAGACTATTGCCATGTGCCGTTTATGCCGATGGTCAATATGGTTTGAAAGATGTTTATGTTGGCTTGCCGGCAGTGCTTGGACGCGAGGGTGTCAAGAAGATTGTTGAACTGAAGCTCAACGATGATGAAATGGCGGCTCTCAAGAAGTCAGCCCAATCGATTCGCGAGAATATCGATGTGATGAATCAACTTTTGGTGGCGGTTTAATTCCCGAGCCTAAAGCTGGATCAGAAACTTTGTAAGGGTATGTAGCGACCCCAAAAGCCATCGGCTTTAGGGGTCGTTCATTTAGTATAATGTCAAATCTCTGAGTCCTTGCACGGTTTGAGGTGACGATGTCTTTACAAAAAAAGCTTGGCAGTTATCTTAGCTTGACGCTTCTTAGCCTGAGCTTGTTACAAGCCTCTGCCTATGGGCGGCCTGTGTCGCCAGCCGGCACTGATACCGGCGAGGAAAGTCGTCTGGTTGGCGCATCGACGGAAATTGATTCGATGTCTGGTACTACTTCCGCCAAGTCGACAAACCGTGACCAAGATCGCAAAGAAATTGAAGCACTTTTGGCCAAAATTGAAAAAGAATGGAATGCTCACAATCTTGATGGCGTGATGTCCTGTTATGCAGACGAATATGTGAACAACGATGGTCTGGACAAAAAGGCAGTCACTAATCTGACACAAGATTTTTGGAAGACATATCCTGATGTACAGTCTTCATCCAAAATCCAAGCAATTCGTTTTGAAGGGCTTTATGCCACAGTCGAGTCTGAAGATTCAGCAACTGGCACCACGGCCAAAGAAATGCCTGGTGTGGGCACCAAGGGAGAACTCGGATCAACTGCTGAAGGCCAACTTTATTTGAAGAAGCTTGGTCCGGCTTGGAAGATTGTTGGCGATCGCATCGATTACGAAAAGGTCAAACTTTCTTTTGGTTTGGCAAAACAGTTGGATGGATCATTCTCTGCGCCAGAGCAAGTAAAGGCTGGTCATCAGTACACGGCCCGTTTGGAATTGGCTTTGCCACCAGGCATGTCGGCACTTGGTTCGATTACGTCGCAGCCCTTGCAATATCCCCAGCCGCAGCCAACGGAATCATGGAGACCGATGGAATCGCCCTTGCTTGAACGCGTGATGAATGCGAATAACAAGAATCACAATGAACTCTTGATGGCAACGGTTGGTATCACTAATGCTGCACGCAGCTCACTTTTGGGAATTGTATTTTTAACTCGCCGGCTTAATGTTGTCCCTTCCCCGGTGGTTGCTACTGAGGAAAAGGCAGTACCTTCTAATGTGCAAGCCAGCGCTGCTCCCAAAACGCCAGCCGAAAAGACAATCAAGTAATTGTGCCAATTCGTTTTTTGCCGCCGGTAGTCATTTCGCTTTCAGCATTGGTTTGCTTGGCTCTGGATTTTGCCAGCAAGCGTTGGGCGCAGGCTAGCCTGGTTTCCGGCTTTCCGCAAGAGTTTCCCAAAGTCGCTTCCTTAGGGTTTTTGCACAACCTTTTGAGACTGCACCTAACCACAAATACGGGTGGTGCCTTTGGTTTCGGCAGGGATAATAGTGCCCTGATGACCGGCTTTGCCATCTTTATAGTGGTGGCAATTGTCGTCTTTCTTGCACGCAAGCCAAAGTATTTGGCAAGTGCAGGAGTGGTTGAGCTTGTGAGCATTGGCTTAGTGCTTGGCGGCGCAATGGGAAATCTTTGGGATCGTGTGAGTGTGGGCCGAGTTACCGATTTTTTGGAATTTACATTTGTTTCTTTCCCGATCTTCAACGTGGCTGACATTTGTATTGATCTGGGTGTAGCACTGATTATCTTGTCCTCTCTGGCTGGCAAAAATGAGAATGATCATGGCAGAGAAAACAATTGAGCTAATTGTTGAATTGATAGATGGCGAATCGCAACGCTTGGATAAATACTTGGGCGATGTAATGGCCGATTTTAGTCGCGCACGTGTGCAGAAGTTGCTCGAGCAAGAAAAGATTCTCGTCAATGGAAAGACAGAAAAGGCAAGCTTCAAGTTAAGCGGCGGCGAGAAAGTCGAAATCTTAGTACCGGAAGGTGTGCCACTAGATTTGGTGGCAGAAGATATTCCGCTTGATATATTGTTTGAAGACGAGCATCTAATTGTAATTAACAAACAAGCTGGTTTGATTACCCATCCAGGTGCTGGCGTGCGCACAGGCACGCTTGTGAATGCGCTTTTACATCATTGCCAGGAAGGTGGTGGCACCAAGCTTTCAGGAATATCCGGTGTCGAGCGACCGGGCATTGTGCACCGTCTCGATAAAGATACTTCTGGCCTAATGGTGGTGGCAAAGGACGATGTGGCACATTGGAGTTTGCAGGAGCAGATTAAGGCAAAAACGGCTCGGCGTGTGTATATGGGCTTGTTGGAAGGCAGTCTGAAATTGGATTTTGGCGTAATCGATAAACCAATCGGCAGACATCCAAGCAAGCGCAGACAAATGGCCATTGTTGAAGGTGGTCGCAATGCTGTGAGTAATTTTGAAGTCCTCAGCCGCTGGGAAGATTACACCTTAGTAAAAGTTGCCTTGGAGACCGGGCGCACTCACCAGATAAGAGTGCATATGGCCAGCCTTGGCTGCCCCGTGGTCGGTGATTTGATCTATGGTGAAAAGCGCTCAAAAGCAGCCGCAAAACGGGAGCGGCTGGGGCTTATAGGGCATGCTTTACATGCAGCTTACCTTTCCTTCATGCACCCGGTAAGCAAGAGTTTGTTAGAATTTACTGCGCCGCCACCGGCAGACTTTCAAAAGGCTATGGAAAGTTTTGGCAAGCCGGTTTGGCAAAAGCCGTCGGCAGAGGAGAAATGATGCTAATTAGATACGCTACTTTGGCAGTTACATCCATATTGCTTTTGCTCGTACTATCAATAGTTGTGACTAACAATCAGGCTGTGCAACTTAATACCGTATTTGGTGCACTTGATCTTTCCTGTGGTGTGACCATATTTGCTGGCACCATATGTGGTGGCTTATTCGTTTTCAGTTTGTCCTTGATGAACTTGAAGAAAGTTGAATCGCAAAAGCGCAAATTGGAATGGGATGCCCAGGATGCAAAACTGGTTGCTGAGATAAAATCCGATCGCGAAAAACAACTAGAAGCAAAAATTTCAACGCTGGAAGCAGCATTGAAATCGGCACTGAAGAAATAGTTGTACTTTGTCATCCGTAGGGGCGAGGCACGCCTCGCCTGCATTACGATAAAGCATGCCTGATGACTATGATAATTCCGAAGGGCCTGAGCCTTGTTTTTTGAAGTCGGAGGCTTTCAATCCGTCGATGAAATGCTTGAATTCTTGTGCCTCTTCTTCGTCTTTTTTGAAGTCGGCCGGAATGGTACCATCGGCGACAACTTGCTGGGCAACAAATATTGGTGCTTTCGCTCTCAAGGCTAATGCAATTGCATCGGACGGGCGCGAATCAATTGCTTTTGTTTCTTCCAATTTGTGACTTGGATCGTCAATTTGCAAAATGATCGTGGCAAAATAAGTGTTGGAAGCAAGCTCATTAATTTCAATTTGTTTTACCTTATAGCCCAGTGCTTTGATCATGTTGAGCAAAAGGTCATGTGTCATTGGCCTTTCTGGCTTGAAATTGTCCAAGGCATAGCCAATTGCCTTGGCTTCCGCCACACCAATCCAAATTGGTAAAGCACGCTTGTTGTTGACATCGTTGAGGATAACAATTGGATGCCCATGTCGGGCATCTATTGCGATTCCAAAGACGTGCATTTCAATCATGGCGGGCTTTTCCTCAATTTAGAATATTCCCAGCCTGGCGGGAATTATGTCCAATTCAGATAAATTTTTTCCTGGCAAAATGGTCAATTTGTGTATATACGGACGCTTGAGCCAGTTGGCTAGTTCCCGCCTCTGTTCGCTCAACGTCTTGGCCGAGCCTTGACACAATCAGCGCAAACATGCATAAACTATAGTCTGCACAGGAACCTAGCGTAACGCAGCATTGCCAGATTCATTTTGGATTCAATGCGGAGTGAAGCGGATGAACGTGCGGAGTAGGCATTGAGGCGACCCAGTGAGTCGCCGAACCTACGGAGCACTTAAATATGTCCGGATGGCGGAATTGGTAGACGCGCACGTTTGAGGGGCGTGTGAGCAATCGTGAGGGTTCAAGTCCCTCTCCGGACAAATTTTTTACGAATTTAACCAGATCAATCAATTCATCCATTCAGGAGTTTTTTGCGTGGTAGTAACCCGGGCACAATGGCCGCATACGGTAGAAGACATCACCGCATCGCTTGATGGTATATGGGGGCTGGTTGGTGCTCTTGGTACGTCGGGTAATTTATTGCGGTTGGAAAGAAGTTTGCATCAACCCCTCGTATATACACTGATTGAATTTGACGGTAAAGACGAAAGCAAAGTGCTCAACAAGCAAACTTTCACGGCCGACGAGCGCGACCAGGCGGTAAATAAATTCGCCCAAGCTCTAGGCTTCTGAGAAATTCTCAAAAATTGGGTATATGGAAAGAAATATCAAATCGGGAGTAGCGATTTGCGAAAGTCTTTCCAGGCCAAGACTCAATTAGGAATCATCACCTCCGGTTCTTTATCGCAAGGGCTCGTGATGCGTCTTGATCCAAATTCTTCCGTTGAAGATTTGCGGGTTGGTCGTTTTGTTGTTGTGGAAGGGCAATCAACACGATTTTTTAGCATGCTTACCGATGTTAGTTTGTCGGCTACAAATGCACGCATTTTGATCAAGCCTCCGGAAGACGATCCGTTTGTGCGCTCTGTTCTGCACGGTTCGACAACTTTTGGCACAGTCTGTGTTCAACCAATGTTGATGCTGGAAAAACATGACTTGGAGAAAAACAAAAAAGATTTGCGTCCGGTGAAAACGATTCCGGCTCACTTTTCTCCGGTGTATGAAGCAAATGCGCAAGACTTTGCTCTTGTCTTTGGTGAAGAAGATGAAAGTGATCCGGACAACGCTTACTTTAACATCGGGCAGCCGCTAAACATGGATACGCCGGTTTGCCTGGATCTCAATCGTTTTATTGAAAGATCAAATGGCATTTTTGGTAAGTCCGGGACTGGAAAGTCTTTTTTGACACGCATTTTTCTTGCTGGTGTGATCAAGCGTAACCTTGCCTCTGTATTGGTTTTTGACATGCATAACGAGTATGGCTGGCAAGCGATGTCAGAAAATAAATCGGCGCCGCGTGTGAAAGGATTGAAACAATTGTTCGGCAATCAAACCATTGTTTTTAGTTTGGATGCGGAATCTTCCAAGGCACGTGGTTTGCCTGATGTGCACGAACTTTACATTGGTTACGATCAAATTGAAATTGAAGATTTGGATTTGCTCAAGCAAGAACTGGCACTTTCCGAGGCGACTTTGGAAAATGCTTACATTGTGAAGGAAAAGCTGGGTGCCAATTGGATATCCACTTTGTTGAATATGTCTGGCGAAGAAATTGAGGAATTTGTCGAAGCCGGCAAAGGACATGCGACTGCGATTAAGACTTTGCAGCGCCGTTTGAACACGGTGATTCAGAAGACCGCTTACTTGCGCACGCGAGTCAATCACAATTACATCGAAGAAATTGTCCGTTATATTCAAGCTGGAAAAAATGTTGTTTTGGAATTTGGCCGGCAAAATAATCTTTTGTCGTACATGCTGGCAACAAACATCATCACCAGGCGGATTCATGCAGAGTATGTCCGGCAATCGGAAATCTATATGGCCAATCCGGAAGAAATTACGCCACCACGCAAATTGATGATTGTCATTGAAGAGGCACACAAGTTTTTGGCACCAGCTGTGGCTAAGCAAACCATTTTTGGCATAATTGCCCGCGAGATGCGCAAATACTTTGTCACATTATTGATCGTCGACCAAAGACCAAGCGGCATCGATCCGGAAATTCTCAGCCAAATCGGAACCAGGGTGACTGCGTTATTGAATGATGATAAGGACATTGATGCAGTATTTACCGGCGTTTCAGGCAGTCAAACTCTCCGGACAGTATTGGCCCAAATGGATCCCAAGCAGCAAGCACTTGTGCTTGGTTATGCCATGCCGATGCCTGTTGTGGTGCGCACGCGACCATTTGATGCGGAGTTTTATAAGGCAATGGCTCTCGGCTCGCGCCGAGATTTGCAGTCACAAGCGGGCGCAAGAAACAACGGTCAGACAAGTAAGCAAAAAGCAAATGTGGCGGCAGAGGAACTTTTTGGTACTATTAGTTGAGCGTTGAAAGTGTTGGGTAATGCAGACAAATCGAGAACTTGAGGGTGACTCCCAGGATAACTTTGTCGAGGTAAGAGACCCGGCAGAAACAGCCATGTGCATGATTTTGGGATCGGCTTATCTTGGTTTGGCTAAATTTTGCTGGGAGCCGCTTTGGTCTTCTCAAAATTGGCAGCTTTTCGTCAACGTGGAAGGTTTTTTTATTACCATTGCTTTGCTGGCGCTCTTGATTGGTCTGAGACCATATCTGAGCCCTTGTAGCTTGCAGCTTTCCGGTTTCGGGATCAAATATCAGGGACCGTATTGGCCACAGCGCAAGACTGTAAATTGGAGCCAGGTTTTCAGGATGTATGTTAGTCCGGAGCTGGTAGTGGTGCTTTATCACCCGAAAGCAAACAGTAAAGGTATTTGGCCTTTGATTGTCCAATCTATTTATTTAGCCGATCAAGACCGAATCCCGGATGCCTTTATCAAATACTCGCCGGTGCAACCAGTCATGCTTTCCGGTCCGAGTTGGTCAACTCGCCTTTTGTTGATGATTGCCTTTTCGGCAATCGTCATCTGGATTGTGCAGAGCCTGGTTTATTAGGTGGAACCGCCGGTGGTGCCGTTTGATTGTCATCCGTAGGGGCGGGGTCTCCCCGCCCTCATCGCGACGAAGGATCTCTCACGGTTTAACGTGTTTGTTCTCTGCCTACGTATTTAAATTGCGCAAGTAGTTAACTAAGTTGTCCAACTCTTTGTCGTTTAGGGCGGAGGCGGGCTGCGCTGGCATCAGACCTTTGCCTTGGCGGATGAATTTCTTCAAGCCTTCGTCGTCAGGAAAGTGTTCGCTGAGTTTGTCGAGCAGGGGAGCCGGACCGTGCTTGCTATGGCAAGTATTGCAGCTGCGCATGTAAACTTGTTCGCCAGTTAAATCTTCGGTGCGAGCCCGCTCCTGAATGTCGTGAGCCCGTTGGACCTTTTGAATTTGTTTGATTTCCTCGGTAATTGAACAGCCGTTCAATGCCACGGAACCAGTGAGGAAGGCTGCGATCAAAGCAATGACTGAAAGTGTCTGAGGTTGATTCAATTTGGGCATTGTGGTGGGCATCGGTCAGGTTCCGTACAGTTTTTGTGGTAAATCCGGTTTCTGAGCGGCTTTCCAATAGTTCGCGACCTTGGTTTTTTGCCGTTACCCTAGTTTAACATCGCTATTTTTCAATATATTTGTCTGATAATTGGTCAGAATGGGGACAATAGCACTACAATTAAGAATTACGTGGCAATTTTGCCATGTAAAGTGGCAGTACATTTTACGGAGCTTGCCTCAGCGCTTGACAAAGCGGAGCTGGCTCTTCCTAGACAACCGGAGACGAAATGACAAGTGGCGCAACCAGGTTAGATCCGCCAGCTAAACCAGGACAAGGTGAAATAGAGCAACGAATCATCATTCACGGCGGCAAGAAATTGCAGGGAGCTGTGCGTATTGGCGGCGCGAAGAACGCCGTTTTAAAAATGATGGCAGCCGCTTTGTTGACAGAAGATGTCTCTGTTTTACGTAACGTGCCGCAGTTAACAGACGTATCGATGATGGCGGAAATCATTCGTCATCTTGGTGCCAAAGTGGAAATCAATGGTGAGGACGTCACTATTGATGCGCGCGACTTGCGTGATTTGGAAGCACCGTATGAATTGGTTAGCCAGTTAAGAGCTTCCTTTGTGGTGCTCGGTCCATTGCTTTCCCGTTTCCATCAGGCGCGCGTTTCTTTGCCGGGCGGCTGTGCCATCGGCGAGCGTCGCGTTGATTTGCACGAGCGTGGTTTGAAATTGCTTGGCGCAGAAGTGAAGATCGAACATGGCTATGTTAATGCCAGCGCAGAAAAGCTTGTTGGTACGCGCATTTCGCTTGATCGTCCTTCCAATGGTGCTACCGAAAACATTATGATGGCCGCTGTGCTTGCAGAAGGCCAAACCGTGATCGAAAACGCGGCACAAGATCCTGAAATAGTTAACTTGGCTGATTTCATCAACTCTATGGGCGGCAAAGTGCAAGGAGCAGGCTCCTATCAAATTGTGATTGATGGTGTCAGGCCGAAAGAATTGCATGGTGCTAATTTCGATACGATTCCGGATCGTCTCGAAGCCGGTACATTTATGCTCGCTTGTTTGGCAACCGGTGGTGATGTGGCAGTGGAGAAGGTTAATCCGCACCATCTCTATTCATTGATGAGCAAAATTTCTGACATGGGTGGTGAAGTTTCCGTATACGCACCGGACACAATTAGAATTCGTGTTCGTTCACGCTGCCGCTCTACGGATGTGACAACCGTGCCTTATCCAGGCTTCCCTACAGACTTGCAAGCACCAATTATGTCCGTGCTTGCCTGTGCTGATGGCACCTCGATTTTGACAGAAAACATTTACGAAAACCGCTTCATGCAAGTGAGCGAATTGAGAAGAATGGGCGCTGATATTTCCTTGAAGGGAAATGCAGCCGTGATTAAGGGCGTACCAAAATTGATGGGAGCAGAAGTGAAAGCAAGCGACTTGCGAGCAGGAGCTGCTCTTGTGATTGCCGGCTTTGCTGCAGAGGGTGTAACCGAAGTTACCGGTCTGACTCACATCGATCGTGGATATGAATCTCT
This sequence comes from Candidatus Obscuribacterales bacterium, assembly GCA_020050685.1. Lineage (GTDB taxonomy): Bacteria > Cyanobacteriota > Vampirovibrionia > Obscuribacterales > Obscuribacteraceae > JAGVKG01. Next base: position 74,807 of record JAGVKG010000021.1, read on the forward strand.
GGAAGACAAATTCCGCAAATTAGGTGGCGATATTTTCCGCCGCTAATTAAGGTTTTGGTTTCTTATCCATAAGCATTTTGTAGTCACTGGCATCGATCAGGTATACCGTATCGTGTCCGTTATGTTTTGCCGGATCAACATTCTTAAAGTAGCAGTATTTCAGCTTCATACCTTCCGGATTGGTTTTTTTGAACTGAGCAAGAGCGCGGTTCAAATCAACACCCCAAATTTCGACAGCTGTTCTCAACTCGGTGTTGCCTGCTTTCACTGGCATTGCGGGCACAGATGCGAAATCCGCCAGCGGGTCTGGCATATTGGCTAATAGTGTGTGGTAATCAGACTTGTCGATTATATGCACCATATCGTTTCCGCAATTCTTATCCTTGTCGACAAATTTGAAAAAGCAATATTTTAGTTTGACGGGTTTATGTGTTGCCCCTTCAACGATCTTCACAAGCATGAGCAGATCAGTACATGATACTGTTACAGCCCCATCCGGCACTTTCATTCCCGGTGTTAATTCGACTGCGAAATAAGTTGGTTTTATCTGCGAATCGGATTTTGTCGGCTTCGCTGTCTTTGTCTCAGCCCAAGCTTGCCCGTAAGAGCTAAAAGCTATCATGGAGATGATTGAAATCAGAAGCGCGGCTTTCATTAAATTCACACTTTCCGGCAAATGCTGGCTTGAGGGTTTATTCCCGAGAATCAAGCCCTCTAATCTTTTCGATTAGAGTTTATGCTTCTGGGTTTATTTGGGCAAGTTTTAGGGCATTTATTGATTGAGGATTTGCCTGATGAATGATGCTGAAATTGTCCAAAGAGCCCAAAATTATGAACAGGTCTTGCGTAATGCAACTGACCTAGCAGGTTGTTGAAAAACCCATTCACGTATTGAAAGGTGCAGAGAAACCGGCGAAAATATACATTGATAGATGTAGAGGAGAGGGCCGGTGCGCACA
>JAGVKG010000051.1 GCA_020050685.1 Candidatus Obscuribacterales bacterium
ATGCTGCTTGATACCAGATTGCAAAATGTCTATAGCTTCGGCTTGTTTGCCTAGGTAGCTGAAGCAAACAGCTTGATAGTACCAGTAGCTTGGTTGTGTTCCCTTGGACCATTCATTTAAAGCATCCTGCCAGAGACCGGAAGAATAATTGACTCTGCCAAACAAGCTGTGATCATATTCTGTCGGTTGATAATCTTTGAGAGCAGCAATTCGTTTGACGATCGTTTGAGCAAAATGACCATCAGGACTTTTCTTCATGTAATCGCGAAAAAGAGTCAGCGCTTCTGTCTGTCCTTCCTTGGTATCAATCAAAGATTCGCCCAAGTAATAAGCAGAACCGAGAGCAAAAGGAGAATGCGGATAATTTTTCCTGATTAACTCGAAAGTTTCTTTGGCGCGGTCTGGTTCATTGCCGCGCAAATAAGATTGCGCCAGTCCATACTCGGCCTGGGCTTTCGAGTTTGCACTTGTTGCATGTGTCTTTACCAGCTCAAGAGAATAGTGCACCAGTTTTTCTTGTCCAACTATTTGTGCACATTCGGATATATGCCATTGGCAGCGCTCCCACAGAGGCTCGATGTGCGCAGCATCCTCATATAACTTGATTGCTTCTTTGAGATCATCGTTGTTGGCACTCTTTTGCAATAGTCGCGCCAGGACATAGGCGGCTTCGCGCTTGTTCGTTTCTGACTCATGTTCGGATGTATAAAAATCTTTGAGCTGATGCTTTATCTCATCGGCAGGTAATTTGCCGATGTTGCTGACGATCTGAGAAAGTGCATCTACCGCAAATGAAGGCGAGTGGCTGTTGCCGTCCTTGTCTCCATAAGCCAATGCCGCCAAATGTTTTGCCGGTAATGATTTCGCAATTCTCGGAATTCTCGGAATTGGTCTTTCATGCAGCAGATGTGCTGCCGATGCGTAACCAAATGAAAATACTCCGGCAAGCAGTATGCCGACAATAATATTTCTTCTGGCTCTAGCTCGTTTAATTTCTTGACGCTGAGATACTGAATAGTGGCGCGCTTTCGATGGCGACGATTTTGACTTTTGCATGGTGCTGAATTGCTCGCAAAATACTACTAAATATTAAAAATCCTAACACATTGAAAACCAGCTTTGCTGCCTGATCAAGCCGCCTCAAAACCAGTTGGATGTATGCGTTGAATATTTGATCGATAGCGCGCGCTACAAGAAGGCGCTGGCTCATTCGATTGTGCTACTTGTTGCGATGCTCAAGAGCATCCAGCCAGGTGCGGCGAATTTCGCTTGCGCCTTTGTAGCCGGGCTCGATAGCGCTTTGAGGCCAGTACCAGAAGTTTTCTGTAGAACCACAGTTGGCGCCATGACCGGAAAAGTGTTGGTGTACATCTGCCAGAGGTAATCGTGTTACTTCCGCGCAAGATCTAACGTAGTTATTAAAGAGTAAAAGAAATTCTATCGGTACTTTGCCGGTGAAGTTTCTGTCCGGCATAATTCCCGTGCCGTCTGTTGGATCATAAACGGTGGTGAGAATCAGAGTGCTGTTGGGTAGCTTTCCACGTAACGTTTGCAGTACACGTTTATAGCGGCTTTGCAATTCCTCGAATTGTCTTTGCAGTTTGTTGGTGTCTGCACCCGGATTCCTGCTATAAATCTGCAAGAGATCGTTTCCACCCAAAGTCAATGTCGCTAGCACGCGCTTCCGGCTAAATGGTATCAATTCCTTCAACCGCGCTTCGGAAAGAAGGTCTTCCGTCGTGCCGCCATCAATGGCCATATTCACGTATTCAATATTTGGGTAGCGACTTTTCAGATCCCTTCCGGCAAATTCCGGATGAAGCTCCGAGTCGTTGCAAAAGAACAAAGCCGCCGCACCAACTTCTTCGCGATTTGTTAAGTTGGCATGTCCGGCATCTTTTGCCGGGTACAAATCGATACTCATTGAATCGCCCAGTGCCAAGTAAGCGTCGAACATCTGTCTTGCTCCCTTCCACTGATAGCAATAATCTTTGAAGAAGGCTCAAGTATCTCATACAATAGTTGGAAGGCAAGTGATCGCGGAGATGCGCCAGGTAAAATGACATACTTTGACAACGCTGCTACCACTTTTCCGAAACCGGAAGCGGTGTATCTGGCGTGCGATCAATTTTTGCGCAGTGCGGCAAATCCTGGGCGGGGCGGTCATCGGCGCTCACTTGATTCGACGCGTCTGATTTTTGAGGCTCGCCAATCTATTGCTGCATTTTTTGGCATCAAACAGGTGCAAAGGTTGGTCTTCACTCCGGGCTGCACGTATTCATTAAATGCAGCACTTAAAGGATTGGCTTTGAAGACAGGCGATCTGGTCGTGACAACCTCGGCTGAGCATAATTCTGTCATGCGTCCCTTGGCGCAGTTGAAACGGGATGTTGGTATCAAAGTTCAGCAATTACCATATTGCCCGGATCGCTTGTTTAACAGAGATGACTTAAAAAATGTACTGAGCGAAAATAAAATTCGCCTTTGTGTTTTAAATCATGCCTCCACCGGTCCACCCAATTATGAGCCACAGAAAAATTACCGACACCCCAAGGTGAGTTCGAAATTTTCATACCCCTACGGATTTCAGCTTTTGCGGATTGATGTCGCCCAATTAGCAACCGGCAATTTAAGCTTTAAGTTAAGTCTATTATAACCGACACTCTGCGAAATCGGACAGCCGGTCGGTTGAAAAATCATGTTGGCGTCATTTATTAAATTCTGGCGCCACAGCCATTCCAGAACAAGAATGCTATTATCCACCGAACCTTGGCAAAAATCTTGAAGTCTAGATACAGTAAGGCGCATAGAATTCTCTGCAAAGAGAGCGATGCTCCAGCACAGTGAATTTGCCTCCTTCTCTGTCTTCGAGTCGTGGATTATTTTTCAACGCTTTGGTTTAATTTGAAGCGACAACTCTCTATTCCGAGGTCTGAATGTCAAAATTCAATGCGTTGAGCAATATTGGAACATTTGCACTTGTTTGTTTGATAAGTCTTTTCTTGACCACTTTTTCACCCGCACACTGTGAAGACAGCATTGATGCCCCGCCAGGTGTTGGTTCTGAGGCGATAGCCAGCTTCAACCAGGGAATTGGGCTATCTAATGCGAAGAACTATTCTGAGGCGATGCCAAAGTTTCAGGAAGCTTGCAGGCAAGCCCCCGGTTTTGCCGAAGCACACGCAATGTATGGTCTCTGCCTTCTCAAGCTTCTTAGAGCAAAAGAATCTATTGATGAGTCTGCAAAAGCCTACGCAATTGATCCCAAGTTGGACTTCGTTTTGGTAAATCTAGGCAGTGCCAATCAAATGATAGGACACATTGAGGAAGCAGAGATGTACTTGCAAAAGTACTTAGACTTGTACCCAAAAGGAGAGTTTGCCGGCAAGGCAACTAGTATGATTGCAACTCTGCAAAAGGAAATCAAACTGCGTAAAATTGTTGAGAGTTCAAAGGGAAAGGATAATTACTTGTCTGAGGCAACAGCCCCTGGAAAGGCGTGTTGGGATCAGTTGCGAATGCCCATTCCCGTCTTCATTCAATCAGGCGATGGTGTTAAGGGTTACCAGGCGGAGTACCTGGGAATTTTGAAGGATGCATTCAATCAGTGGTGCACCGGTTCCGGTGGAAGGATCAAAATATCGTTTGTCGATAAGGCCGATCCCCTCGGTATCAATTGTTCCTTTATAGACAACCCTAGCGAATTGGTTAATCCCATGGAGGGTGGACAGGCACTTATTTCAATTCGAGATGCTGACGGTGTTATTCAAAAGGGGCAGATCAAGCTTCTCACTACAAACTCGAGCTTCGGTACCGGACATGAAAAGGAAGTCCTCTTGAATATTTGTCTACACGAGGTCGGGCATGCATTAGGGATAAGGGGTCATAGCAGCCAGGCGGGAGACGTAATGTTCGGGTTCATGAGTTCGCCACCAAACTTGACTTTGTCCGATCGGGACGAGAAGACTATTCAACAGTTGTATTCTTCGGATCAAGAGATCGGGAGACAATAGTTCTGCAACAGCGCTATTGTGGTTGCTAGAAGACGACCATTGTGCGCTGGCAGCTTTTCCGTGCCACCGTATATGGTGCCATATGGAGACAAAAAATGATGGTGTACTTGGGCTTCTTAAGTTCTCATTCACATTCAATGGTTTCATTTACTTCCAGGTGTAGTGCATTCAACTCGGGTTGCCGGAATTCACATGGTTCATCATTATAAAATTCCAGCTCTCTCAAACAATCGTTGGAATCGACATGTAAAAGAATGTGCGCCTTTGGTTCGTAAACATCCCAGTTTCCTGTAGTCACATAGCCAGCTTCTACCGGTAAACAATGGCCATATTCAGTGGAGGGATTATGGAAGGCCCTTACCTTTAGCGCCATGCAACCATCATCATTAATATTTTTAACTAGGAGACCATGCAGCCGTTCTCTCAGCCTATCGACGCTTGGAAAGTTGACTGAAAGCAAACGTACTAGGATCTCCATCTCAAGTTCGGTGGGCTTTTGGAAATTGTCTAACATTTTCAACATGTTGATCTGTGCTAATTCAGGTGCGGTAGCCGATATTCGGATGCTGCCACTATATACGGTGCCTGGATAGAAATGAAAAACGTGGACATAACTCAGTTGCGAAAACTGCATCACTTATAATATGGATTCGTTACTCTTGTCGCACAGGCTTTTCGCAACTTCGCGAATCTTTTTCATTCCTTCTGCGTCGCAGAACCCATAACCAATTGGTTGATGGCTAACAGATATCGCAAGTATCTGAAGCCGGGCTTTTTCAATTATCGGATCCCGGAACTTATAATCAAGAAAGTCACGCCATTCGTACACATCGAGACTCTTGTCATCCAAGAACCGCTCTATGACCAATCGAGCCTCTTCGCGTGTCAGGTCGCTATATGCAAGGTTGTCATACCATCTTTTAAGGCCACTAAGAAATCTTCTAAGAAAGTCCCTCATAGCAACAAATCAGTCTCCTTTTTTGCGATATGAATATCTTGTCTAGTTTAGGACATTTTTTACAATCTCTCTTGTTGACAACCTGGGCGCCGGACAATGGTGCCACTTTGGACGAGCGAATCTGTTTGATTCTCTCTGTTTGGGGATCATTGAGAACAGAGCAAGGAAGAGAGAGGCAAAGTACTTTGCCTCTCTCTTCGACATTGTTAGCTAACGGCCACTGTTGGGACCAACAAAGAATCTTGCGATTTCTTGATTGACCAAACTAATGTCACCAAAGATCCCAGTGCTGGAACTTTTGAATTACGGTCCGCTGCCAACCTGTCCATTCCTTACCGAGTTTTTGTCCAAATCGTATCGAAAGAACGTATCCATTGCGGGCGTCCTTCGAGCTCCATCCTATTCTTGCGATGTTGTTACTGTTGAGAAGTCCCGTTCTGTTCATTCCGAACAACCCGCCAAAGTAGGTTGTTGCTGGTGTATTGACCAGCACTGGCTTGATGAACTTTAGGGATTTCAAAGACAGTATTGCCCAGCTAGCTGCACTCCCCACTAATGCACCATTTTTATAGGCATTGGAGTTGAAGTCAACATAGGCATTAGCATCGCCTCGTAGGGCTTTGCTGATATCCCCACTAGCGGCATCTCCAAATCCAGCTATGGCATCGCTGGCTCCGGAAGATTTCACCCATGTGAGCGCTTGATCGGCAACCGATGCAGCTAACCCGGGTATCTTATCCAAATAGTCCGGACGCGGTCTTACGTAGGGAAGATTCGGTCCTGACGATGGAGCTGCATATGCGGGTGAAGCAAGCAGGAACGGCAGAACGTTATATATAAAGGTCAACGCTTGCCATGGATTACCTTGTCCTGCGAACGAGGCGTATAGCAGCCAGCCGACGTTATAACCAGC
>JAGVKG010000054.1 GCA_020050685.1 Candidatus Obscuribacterales bacterium
ATCATCTACGTCAAAAAGGAGAAATATCATGGATACGAAGACTTTGTGGAGCGAGCAATGATTGCGTTTCACATTGGGATTCTATAGGTGTGTGGTTTGATCAATGTGTGCATAGGCTTGGGACCATAAGCTGAACGCAATTGGTTCGCTCAATGAACATGATTGTGTCCTGATCGAGTGTAACGGTCAGGACTCAGTGCATGTTCGAGACCAATAATTAGATTCGAGTTGGGTGACTTGGGTGTGTATATGGATTCGTAGTTTGAAATCAAGGAGTATGCAAATGAGTAAGCGAAAGGGAAACGACAGCAAAATCTCGAAGGTCTTGGACGAACTGAAGGAAAAGTCGAAAGACGTCCTTTATTATAGCGAGGCCGAGTATCCAATGGAGGTTTTCTCCGTTAAGCAATTGCGCCACGAGACGCTAGAGGAGACAATCCGGCATGGGTACAAGCACAAGTTGCCCACGTTGGTCCATATCTCCAACCTCTCAATAGATGACAACCAGGAACCAGAAGAGTCCGAAGAAGACAAGAAATGGAATCTGCTCCTCGCGGTTCTGGGAAACAACCTGAGTGATTTGAAAGTTGCGCGGTTCGGTGACGAACCCGAAATCAAAGTGTTTTTCGTCGGTACGCTGGACGGTTGGCTCATTGGGCTGTCCACAACTTCGATTGAGACATAGAAGTTGCGTTAGGTTCCTGTAGCAACCAAGCGCTAGAAGGGACCCAGCTTTGACAGGCGCCGTACATTATACGGTGCCTGTTCTTTTTGTCCCTACTACTACTACTGCAAGTAGCATGCACGGTGACATAAATTAAGAGTTCTTCAGCCGGCTGCCCAAGTCCTACAAATCGTACGGTGATATTTCCATGTTTTGCTGACTTTTTATTTGGTACTAAACGTCGACACTCTGGCGTTTAGTACCGGAGTCTATACCTACTTACTTCATTTGATCTGGCTTGATTCGTTCGAACGTCAGTTTGTCCGCGCGTCTGTAAATATCGAAATCGGAATCAAGACTAACAATTTGCGCTATGCGTAGTTTTTCGGAAGTGACTATGAGCGTCAAGTCGGCAAAGTCAGCGGGGACATCCTTATATTTCTCATTTAGTACAGCAATACGCTGATAATCGGATGCGATGAGCGGTTCGCAACGATAAATGCCCAACGCCAAATGGGAAAGAAATGAACGTTGCACACGTCGATCCTGATTCAAAAGCCAGAGTGTTTCCGTTACACATGGCTCAGTTGTTATCAACTTGCCTTTAAAGTGCGAAAAAAATTTGACCATGAATTTGTGATGAGGTTCAGAGGCAGAGTAAAAGGATATAAGCGCGCTTGCATCGATTAATACAGACTTCATTTTTTCTTATTCTTGGACGTTCGCAAAGATAGATACTCAGCAATTTTCCGGCGCTTGACGGTTTTATCGGAAAGACGCTCAGCCGATTTCAGCAAATGTTTGGGTACACCACCCATTTGCTCGATTATAGTTTCAGAGGCATTGGTTTCGGACCAATACTTCTTGATCAGGTGTTTGATCAGCGCAGACCGATTCGGAGACTTGGTATGTGATACCAGGTCATCCAGATAAGACTCTGTGGTTGGGTCAAGCCGCACACTGAATACCATGGTTTCTCCTAAAATGGCTTCTCAAATAAGAATACGTCATACATGTCATACAATACCATAAAAATTTTTGCTTGACAAGTGCGCATGATGAATGCGAGCGAAGGACCTCGCGTGTTCATAGAAAACACGGAGGTCCTTGCATCGCAGCGAAGTGCGCTGGTGACGTTGTTGATCACCAACCCATGGCTTGCTTGTGGAGCAAACTCTTCTTCAGACCGTAGAGTGCAAGCAGCAACATGGCAATTGGCCATTGCAGCGGATTGTTGATGTTTGCTTTGCGTTGACCGGTTGCCGGATCGACTATCCAGGATTCGGGCATGTTACCTTCAGCATCGATGCAACCAATTGTGCGGTTCAGATGTAATATCTGTTCCTGCAGCAATTGTTCGTCACCGTCACTGTTAATATACATGTCGCCGAAGATGAATGAGAGCATCGGATCGCCGAGCGTCCATTCCGCTTCTTCACCGGGAATATGGTTCGGGTTATTGGTCTGCCCGTTCCATATGTCTCCGAGGTATCGGCGAATGCCGATTGCTCCCATGAGATATTGCCTGGTGAAGTTGATGATCTGGCGCTTCATCGGGTCATCGATAACGTGACGTCCCGATATCGCTCCCATGACTAACGGAATCAGTAAGCTCAGATCATACGCTCTGGTGTCACCTCTTTCCGATCTGACGAATTCATTCGGCAGTTGGGTGTACGCATGCTCTCGGCAGAGTTGCAGCAAATGCGAGATGCGGCCGGCTGTGACTTCGTATCGTCTGCCGTCTTCTTCCACTTCGATTGGACCGTGCTTGCGAACGAATATGCCTTGCTCGATCAGGAATTGCGCGACTGTCAGAATTGATGTCGAATGTTTGGCAAGAAAATCTTCCCAAGCACTGAAATCGTAATCTTCGTACACGCGCACCTTTTCGAAATACGGCACGAGCAGTCCGCCGAGCGTTCTCGCCATGGGCTGCAATTCACTTGAATCCCAGGTGAGCCAGGGTTGTCCATCCGGACGAACACTGTTCAAATGGTAGAACAAATTGAATCCCATCAAGCCGAGCGCATCATTTTGTGCGTAGCCCCACTTCTTGTCCATTTCGGCAAGAGTGATGCCGTCGTACATGATGTGCGGACGGTAGTCGTAGTCGAAGCCGGTCCTGCGATTCTCGATGATGTCGGTGAACCGATACCTGTAGTCATAGTGGTGCTTCATGCAGGAGAACAAACCACGCTTCCAGTTATCGGTCGGAAGGCCGAACATGGAAGCCATGGTCGGATCGAGCACTGCTACTGTTTCACCAAGTGATACCAGATTGGTATCGCGGTCCCAAGATGCAAGCATGCCATTTTCTGCTGCCGCTTCCAGCCCAGGCTTGATGTGTTTCAAACCGAGAGCGCAGCAAACGCATTGTCCACTCTTTAGAGCGTTGGCTAAGAACGGTCGCAGCGCCGGCAGTGCTTTCGATACAAGCTTATTGCCGATACCATTGTCGCTGGAATCGGAACGATTGTGGCCGAGCTGCATCAGTTGTTTCAGCTCTTTGCTGGTTAGCCCAAGCGCAGACTTGAGCGTGCGGCCTCTTTCGAACTCTTCTTGCAACTGTGGTCCCAGATCAGGACGCACGGCAGGAACAGCACCTGAACTCCAGTGGAAGATTTTGCAAACTCCCAATTGTGCGATTTCGTTCATCAACCGCTCAAGCGAATCGAGCGTGTAGGATGATTTGACGAAGCGGGCAAGCCTTTCGTTATGAATAACGGGAGCCGCCCATTTGTACTTATCGTTGTTGTGTTTGTGCATGAAGGTAACTCCTTTCAACAGGGCCGCCTGCCCTGCGTGTCTCGTTGAAATTCCCGATTTCTGATGCGCTAGGCGCGCAAAGTTTGTCTTAGTAACAGGGCGCACCAAAACACAGCGGCTCGGAAAGGAGCTGCTGAAGTGGTTGGATGATTGCTCTGTTTGTGTTTGCGGTGCGTTGTGTCTGGAACTGAAGTTTTAAGCTACTTATCTAAGTTATGAAGAATGAGGGAACAGAAACAAGCATTGTGAAACAGTTTGAAACAGTATTAGTAATTGACGCTTGGCACCGCTTCGCTAGCAAAGAGATAAAGTTCGCAGCGTTCGCGCGAAGCACGACACAATAGATATTATGATCTCCAATTCACCTTGGAATTCTTGATTACACTAATAGTAAATTGCTAGGTTCGAATTAGTAATTCAATTGGAATTTGCGGAAAGAAAACCAACCCCAAAAGCAGTTATTCCATAGTTTTTTAGTAACGGACTGAGCAGAAATGCCCAGCCGGCAATTTATTCACTGTTATCTCATGCACAAGGAGGTGTCGCATGGACATTTCGGTTAGGCTAATTTTTGTCGCACTGGGAATTCTATTTCTCGACAGTGTCTTCGGGCGCCTTTTCGACAAATGGAATTCTTGGAGACAAAGTAAAGCGCAAGAAGTTGAACAACTTCGCGGCGGCGCATATCTTCCGCCTAAGCCATCTTGGTTTGGTGCGCTCGTCATGTTTCGTCTCTGCCGGCTGGCGCGATTTTTGCTGGCAGGTCCGACGACATTTTACGGGCTCGATAGAGTGCGTGGTTTGAAGGGCTGCAAAATGCTCGCGCTCAAACACACCGATCCCGCAGATGTTGGCGCATTGGATCGGCTCTTGCTGGCCATTGCCGACATCGGTTTCTTCGGGCTAATCAAACGCATAATCTTCAATCGCAAGGACATACCGGTATCGCGCTATATGATCGACACGAACGTGTTGAAAGGATGGTTCGGCTGGTTTGCACTAATCACTGGTGCGATTGCCGTTTTCAAAGAAGACGACGCTCTTCGCGCAAAGTCTGCGGCCAATGCAATCAAAGCGCTGAAGGAAGACGGCCCGGATGCGACTTTGGAAGTGTTCTACGAGGGAACTCTCGTAGAAGATCAACAAGTTCATGAGGAGCTCATCAAAATGGGTTTCCTCCTCATCGCCAAAAAGTTCGTGCATGATGAAAAGAAGCCCATGGAAATTATTCCTGTGGGATTCCACGATCTGCGCGAGCCGCAAGATGCAACGCTGTTTCATCGGGCGGTAATGGTTGCTTTCCTTCAGGTCTTGCGTTGGCGCTCATTGCTCTATCGCATCGGTCTGAAGAAAGTCCTTTGGCAGCTCAGTAAGTTCCGAAGAATGTGTGGTTATCGCAACTACGGAATGATTGTCGTCGTTGGTAAACCACTCACGTTTGCCGGCAAAGACACCAAAGCAGAGCAAGTTTTACGTGGGACTGCACTCCCGTCTGAACTCAAAGAAGCTCTGGCAATTTTCATTCGCAAGGCGAAGATTCTGCAAAGGACCGCTAAGCGAATCGGTGATCGGAAACGAAAGCTCCGGAAGTAATTAGGTATCACGTTCCAGACAATTGCACATCAAATGGGGCTAGCACCACCTGTGGTGCCAAGCTCCGTTTGATGTGCAATGACACGAGGTAGAAAAAATGGAAATAGGAAAAAATGTTCACCGGGTGATAGCGAGTGTGCTTGCCACCTGTGCGACTATGTTCATGCTTTCCGCGTGCGGCAGCGCACCGAAGCCGGAGATAGAGTTGCCAGCACAACCGGCGCGCATGTCTCATCCGTACGGACCGTTCCGCCAAATGAAGCTTGACGAGGAAATCGGTCAGCGCGTGGTTACTGCAACGCCAGTGCCAGGCAGTCCGACGCTTGAACTGACGAGCACACACAAGTATGGATACGAGGACGACAAGAACAAGGTGTCTTATCCTGTTCTTCGCAAGTACCCGGCTCGACGTGTGCCAGAGCGCAAATCGTGGATCGGTTTTGTCGAAGGTGCCGATCAGTACAGTGACCTCTACGAGGTTACGGATGACGGAACCGTGCAGCAATTAAGCGGCGGCAAACCGGTAATCGATCTGGATCAATATCCAGATAAGAGACCGAGCCAAAAACTCGACGACAGCGATGGGCGAATTCAAACTGTTGTCATCCGCGGCCTTGGTGCAGATGGTGATAACGGCAGCATGGCTCTCACGCGATATTACCTGCACGACTTTGATGTCGTGAAGGGACAATATTCGTTAGACGCCAGGGCTCAAGGTACATACGTCAAACGCCAGAGTGGCTTCATGGCGTGGATCGACGGTTCGCTCTATAAGATGTCCGGTAGCGATGAGCCAAGGCGTCTTTCCGCCAAGCCGGTTGAACCGATTGGTCTGAGTGAGGTTAAGCTATCTGCCGAAGATACTTTCCTGGTTCAAAAGTTCAAGATCGTTCGCGATTTTGGACAGAGCCGCCTCGGTCAGATTCAGAACTACTTCAATCACGAACTGACTTTCGAAACCGAGCAGTATTATCTGTTTGGTGGCGAGGTGCTTTCAGAGTTTGTGCCCGAGGTTCGAGAATGGATGTTCCGCATCAGCAACGGGTTCTTGCTTGGTTATAGCTATTATCGTGTCAACGATGATCTGTCTATATCGCAACATGCCACCAAACCAGTCGTTTTCTCTTCTGAAGTGTTTGCCGACACAAAGTCTCTTGCAGACGACGAGTACAGCGATAGCGACAGAGAGTTCAAAGTGCTGGGTTGGACTTTCGATGGTGACAGAATGATCCTGCGCGTTAAGCGCCACTGGAAAAATTCTGGAACCTACGTCAACGTAATCTACTGGACACAGGAAGATGGTTTTGCCGCATACAGCGGTACACCTGGCGTGTGGTTGTACACACTTGGTGACATCACCTATGTGTTCGACGTTGATGACTCTGGTGGCTATTCCGGTTCGAGATACAGACGAATACCTGTTCCTTCGGATGTTAGAAACAAGAATCGGTCACACAAGCACCGCCGCCGTGATTCTGTTGATGATCGCCCGAAGAACGTGTCATCACCAAGAGATGATCGTCCGAAGAATACTTCATCGGACAACGACCGTCCAAAGAACACCGCATCGGACAACGATCGCCCGACGAATCAGTCTGCTGATAGTTCGAGCGATAAATCGTCATCCAAAAGGAAAAAGCGTCGGTCGTCTAACGACAGACCAGGCAATTCCGATTAGGCAATCGCCTAAGTGAACCACCCAATGCAGCAAAGTTTTGCGGCGCAATGCCACACGCGTTGCGTCGCAGCTTGCTGCAACCACAGTTTTCGAAATCACTTTCAACCCGATCTGGAGGTTACATCTATGAGTCAAGAGATAATGAATGGTCTTCTCGGTCACGCCGAAGACGACGTAGTGAAGGAAGCGCTCGAAGTTCGCGAAGGCGTTGCTAACGCCGGACTTTCCCTCTGGCAATGTCACGGCCACCGCCCGTCATTCGCCACCATCGACATAATTGCCGAAGCCCGCGATCGCAACGGCACGGTCTACACGCTCGATTTGCCCGGCAACTCAATTGCTGATCGGAACAGTTATCCGAGCGATCGGACATTTGTGAATCTCGATCAAGTCACGGTCGCCGCTGAAGGACTTGCCGCACGAATCGAAGAGTGTTTGGCCCGCATCAGTCGTGGCTACAAGGTATGGGTAACCATTCGCATGGCCCCCAACGACGGTCGACCGCGCGACATCGTCGGCAAAGCCTACTTCGATGGTGACGAAGCACTCGGCGAAGCCAAAGAACAACCCTACGATCCGGACGTTCAATAGAATGAACGTGTCACTTAACTAAGTGATGCTCAATCGGGCAGTGGCCGTGTGCACTTTCGCATGCGGCTGTTGCCCGATATTCAAATTTAAGTAGCGCTTTACCAATCCGAGCAATTTATTCACTCTAGATCCGCAATCGCGGAAGGAGGTAAAAATGTATGCAACAGTAGACCCAAGACCAAACACAAAAACAATTTCGCTTAGGCAACTCAAGTACTTTCCCCTCTATATCGTCGGCACATTGCTGGTGGCAATGCTGGCGATTGATCTGTTGATGATCGCCGGCTGTGTTGTCATAAGCGTCTTTCCTTTTGCCCGGCCCGTGTTGAACGCCTGGGAACAGCAAATCATGCCACGACCACAGCCATCGGTTCAGGCCAATCAAGGTGCACTTGATGCTCCGCCGTCGTGTCCGGTTGCTCCCGAACCAGCAACCGAGAATCCTTGCAAGTACATGCCAAACTGTACGACCACCGGTGGTTCAGACTTCGGCAGGATGCGTCAATATTCTGATTATTCCGGGTATTCACCGGGCTATTCATCCGGTTATGCTCCTAGTCCGCTGCCTGATTTACGCGGATGTACGACCACGGGCACCTGTATGCCACCATCGCAACAGTATTAATTCGTCCCACGCTGTCTTTCTGAGCAGTTCTTTCCAGGCAGATTCTGCTTGGCACCATAACTGCTCAGGAGGCTGGCACGGAATTGACTTGCCGCTTACTAAGACTTGTATGTCACCTTCCATATATAAGGAATGGCCACACCAACCCAACCTCAAGAGGTAAATGAAATGTCTCAAGAAACCAATTCAAATAAACTCAGCGCCGCGCGCGGTCCCCTCGTGGTCCTGCGCGTGCTTCGCTTCAAATTTCTGCCTTCCGTTTCTCAGGCTAAGGCGCAGTCGATCATGACCGCGTTCGAGGCGCTGCGTGTCAAAATCGATCAGATCGCCAAGTTCGAAGGCGGACCAACTTTGCCCAGCCAGCTTGGCACAGCAGAGTACATGTACATTGTCGGATTTTGCAGCAAACAGGACCTGGAAGAATACGAGTCGCACCCTGCGCACCTCGCATTTGTCGAGCTTCTGAAAGACGAAACCGGCAACTTCCTCCTCGATGGTCCTGCCGGCTCATCTGTCGATGACGTCCGTGTTGAAGTTGGCTAACCACAAATGACGTAGCTTATGTTCTGGCTGGAAGGGGAAAGATAGTCTCTACCCCTTCCAGCCGGTACTAAGTTTTCCCTTGAACATTGATCTACTACGGAAAGTCGGAGAAAAAGTTCAAAACGTAAATGAAAGTGTCACCACATTTGCTAACTGCATGTGCACACAGTGCGGGATTGTGGCTTTCGCCTGGTCCCGCACTGTGGTTCACACGCTTTGGTGCTTATTCAGTCGGCAAGCTGGACTTAGCCATGATCACCAGGATGATCGCTGCCAGTCTACCGGCGAAGAACGGGAAATAAACATTCCCTTCGTTCCAATTGTAGACAGTACGCGGCGAAACACCGAGTACTTTTGCCATGTTTCGCACGTTCAGTCCCAAAGCTTCCTGGCACATCTCGGTCTGGATATGCAGAACCTCTTCGGCCGAAATTTGCCTGGTTTGTTCCGGCTCTTCGGTTTGAGCGCGTTTGACAACAACTTTCAAAGTGCGTAATCTGGCACACAGTGACAAAAGCGCTCTGGATGCCGGTCGAATACCGTGCCGTGCAGCCTCGGTGCTTGCCTTAAATGACACACGCGACAGCGAGCCAATCGCATTGCTCATTTGCAGTCTTACAGACTTGTGCACAAGCACTGTAATTCGTGCGTACTTGCGGAGCTTCCGCACTTCCAAGCCGAAGTAGAGGCCGCCGAGAGCATGCTTCAGCAGATTGCCGAGCAACTTGGCGCGCGCATCCGCAGCTTCTTTCAACGGATCATCCAGAAGCTTGACCATTGCTGCCAGCTCTTTCAAATCCGGTTCTTGTCCGGTACTGAAATCGAAGTGGTGCACTTCGCGGTCTTTCATGATGGTCGTCGAGATTTTCAGCGTCTTGGTCATGACGGCATCGCCACCAACCACTTGTGTGAACTCAAATTCCAGTCCTGAATAGACATCGGTGAAGTATTCGCGCTTGGGTGTAAGCACGGCAAACACTTGTGTCCTGTCGGGCGTGGCATACTCATCCAGCGGGTTTTCAGCACTCGGCATTTCCATGTCGAAATACTTTTCGAAACCCTTGAGTGCGCTCAGCGCGAAGCCGCCAAAATTCAGCGCGTTGACGAGCACAACGATGGGCTGTTCGGTATGTATTTTTCTTTCGCGCCCACGATAATAGTTCAATCTCTCCCAGAATTTGGCAGACGCCAGTTCTTCATCCGCATTAATGTATACGGCTTCTAGTTTCTTATTCTCCACGGTCCTTTACCTCTAAAGTTTTTACCGCTAAGTCTCACCAAATATTTCTGCAAGCTGAGTTGCTCCTTTCGACCACTGGGCGAAAGGAGATGCGTGAATTTCTAAGCTAGCTGAGTTTTTCGGGTAGACCTGGGGGTAGTTGGTGTCTTACATTACACCTAACCCTAGCAAGGCTGATCCTTCGAAATAAACTTTTGTTTGCCACGTTTAATCGAATTTCGAATCTCTTTATCAAACCTAGCGCAGCGTCACCAATTCGGTGGTGAATAGGCTGGCACTTGCTTTAAATGCCCGAGCTATACTGGTGGAAGGAACCTTAATGCTCGATACGCGTCTCTAAAAGTAGTCCAATATTAAATGCCAGTGGCAGCGGGAACTGGGCAGTATGAGCAACATTAATGGAATAACAAAACTTTGGAGCGGCACACTCATAGTGTGTTGCTTGGCTGCGTTGTCTGCAGCTTTTGCGGCTGAGCCAACCACTCGGCTCCGACCCCTTCAGGGGCAAGTGAGCAAACAAGGCGGTTTTCGCATTCCTCGCATGGATAATTCCATGCAAGGAAATGTGAATACCAGAGGAGCTTTTGAGCAAGGGGTCTTTGATAAAGAGCCGCGTAATTTGTCCGGCTCGAGTGCAGTCCTTGATCTTGGCGATCAGAGGTTTACACTGAAAGATCAATTGGACATCTTATCTAGGCGCAATGTTGCTGTTGTTGTTGATCGCTCAACTTCTATGAAAGAGGACGATTGTCCTGGTGATACGAGTCGTTGGGAATGGTGTCAAAACCAAGCGCAATTCTTCACACGTCAGACTGCAGGCGTTTTGAACAATGGTATCACTCTGGCACTCTTCTCTCGGGATTACGATATTTATCCCAATGTGACAGTCGATCAAGTTCGTAATATTTTCTCGCGCACTAAGTGCAAAATGGGCACCAAGCCGGAGCGTCCTTTGCGGGCAATACTGGGATCGTATCTCAGTGGACCAATGTCAAAGCCGCTTTCCATTGCGGTTGTTAGCGATGGTGAACCGAATGATCCAGAAGACTTAGCGCAGTTAATTACGGAAACAACCTGGCGCATGAATAATCCAGACCAGATTTCCATTACGTTCTTGCAAGTTGGCACAGAACATGATGGCACTAAGATCCTGAACGCACTCGATAATCACTTGGTCCGTCAAGGCGCCAAGTACGACATTGTCGATTACAAAAACTTTTACGATCTGCAGCGCATGGGTTTGATGGGCGCCATCGTTGCCTCTGTGCATGAAGCTGCACCGGTGCCAAAGTTCGTTAAGAATGCACCGGCTCGCAAGAGGGCTAATAGCCCATCCCAACGTAGCAGATAAATTCTTCTAGATTAATTGAACTTTTTGGCCCCCTCGAGCGTCTATATATATGTAGGCGAGGATTGATTGTTTGTAACAAGTATTCTATAATTCAATGTATAAGCCAATGAAACTCAGAGACTACATGGCCTTAATTGGTAACGTTGGCTGGCGCCTGGAAAAGGGAAAGATTGATTGGATTCTAAGAGACAAAGAGGGAAAGTACTTGTGCACAATAAAGATTAGCCACCCTGGTGCCAGAGAAGTTGTGGCTAGTAGTGTAAAGAAGACAACGAGGTTGCTTGAGGGAAAAGGACAATTGCCAAATGACAAACAAACTGAGAAAAAGCAATAGTGCATTTGAAATAGAAATAGACAGTCATTTGAAAATCGCCTTGCAAGAAATTGGTCATATTAAGCCCTGGTTTGACAAAGAGACTGATGAGTGGATCTTTGAGCATCCCTTATATCCAGAGTCATGCAGTGGTGATACCAAGCAAGAGGTGATCGAAAAATATCCCCTCTATCTTCGCCAGTTCATCGAGCATCGCTTAAAGAACCAATTGGCACCATGGATTGAAAAGAAAACAGGAGGTCGCGGAGGGAAGAGAGCTGGTGCCGGCAGACCGAAGGGTACGGTTAAGAATCCTACGCGTGTTGTGCGATTACCAGAGGATATTGCAGTATGGCTGCAAGAAAACCCTGCCAGGATTGCGCGCATCAGACATATGATGCGCGGATAAACAGTCGGCAGTCAAATGATTTTAGTTGGCACGCCCATAATCGTCTGAATAGCGAACGATGTCTTCTTCTGGGAAAGCATCACCAACTTGTACTTCGATAATTTCTACCGGCTCTTTGCCCTCACAAGCAATACGATGCTTGGTGCCACGCGGTACAAATATATGTTGGCCATAGCCGAATTTGCTGGTTGTTTCATTCAGTGTAACAGTAGCTTCGCCGCGCACCACAACCCAATGTTCATCGCGATGCTCATGGCTCTGCAGGCTGAGTCGTTGTCCCGGATTTACCAAAAGACGTTTGACCTTGGTATATGCCAAATCATCGAGAACAAAAAAGCTGCCCCAAGGTCTGTCTGTTCTATTGCCGTTTCCGTCTGCCATGTTTGTTTCTCGCTTAGTACGGAATTGTTGCAGGACCACCGGCAAATTGTGGTGCTTGCGGATAAGGTGGTACCGTATTCTGTACGGGCGACATTTGACCTGCCGGCATTCTTAATGCTTGAGCTAGACTTTGAATCTTGGTTTGGGGATCAAGTGCCGGATGTTGTAAAATCCCGCGCATTTGCTCAATGTTTTCCGGGTTGAGGTTGACATCAAACAGATCGTCATTGCCAACCAATCCCATTGATCTTGCCCATTGGCGAGTATTGGGATCAAACAGGGCTTGCGAGATATTGCCACCATATTTATTGTTGACAAAATTGATGAAAGTGCCAGGGTCTGTCGGGTAGATTGGCATGACATTTGCAGCATACTGCGACGGCACATTCATTGGCTGTGAATATGGCGGTGGTGGCACATCTCTTGTTGTCTGTACCGGCTGCTTGTTGGCAGAATAATGCTTTTTGTTTTTTGGTTGTGGCTCGGACTGTGATTGATATTGATCGATGTAAGGTGTTTTGTACGGTGCAACATATGGTGGTGGGTATTGTTGACCGGCAGTGCCGTAGTTATCGTAGTAACCATATTGATTGCGATGCATGCTAATTGGATAAGCCGGTGGATAGCCATAATACTTGTTGGCGCGAACGCTGGCTCCGATGAGCGATGTTACAGGCCAAGCCAATGAGCCAATCATGCTAGCTGGCCAGTACCAACCATTGGTGTAGCCGTTGCCGTAATTCCAAGGACCGTACCAGTAAGCGTTGGCTTCAGGTGCAGCAATGCCGATTGTGGCTGCAAGGCTAATGATCGTGGTGAGAATTTTTCTTGTGGTTTTTTTGTTCATGGCGTCTATGAGAGGTCCTTCGTCGTCGCGTTGCTCCTCCTCAGGATGACAATGTGGGGCGCGACATAGGTAGTAAATATCAGAAAATAAGTAATAGATCTAGGGCAATTAGTTTATGCAGATAATCTAATGTACTATTTAGATAGAAGTTCTAGGCCGGATCGAAATTCTAGGCCGGATCGAAATTCTAGGAAAGAATGTCGAACGATTGTTCGCCTGGTTTGTGAGTAGTTGCTTGGGCTTGGATGATCACATCGTCTTCGATTGTGATCAAGGCTTCCTGTACTTCGGGAAAACAATCGTGCCAGGTTGAACAACTGGGATTGTCGCATTCAAAATACCCGATAGTCTTGAAGCTTCCTGCTTGTGGACGCGTCTGGGGGTGGAGGTTTGGGCCTTGCCAGTTCAATTTCTCGCCGAGCTGATATTTGGCTTGGCAGACGGAGCCGGCGCGGAATCCCACGCCGGAACTCACAGTGCGCCCACATTGTGGACAGGCAAGTTCGGCGTATAACGTATTGAACCCTTTTTTGCTCACCAGCCTGACACTCACGACGTTACTTTCATGCGCTTGCTGTTTTTGCCTTCAGCCAAATGCAGCTCAGCAATACGATCGGCAGCCACATGCGGCGGAATGCTTTGCTGAATTGAGTGAGTCAGAATATCGGAAATTGTATTGTAGATCTGGCTGACTTTGCCCAGCACAATTTCCTTATTGTAGCCATCCAACTCTGCAGAAACATTGATCAAACCGCCAGCATTGATTGCATAATCTGGCGCGTAAATAATGCCGCGCTTGAACAAATCAAAGCCGTTGGCTTCTGTCTCCAACTGATTATTGGCAGCACCAGCAATAACTTTGCAGGTAAGCGTTGGAATTGTTTTGGCATTGAGAATTGCGCCCAATGCACACGGTGCAAAGACATCACAATCGACTGCATAAATTGCATCCGGTGCTACTTCGGTTGCGCCGAATTCTTGCACCACTCGCTCAATCTGATTTGGATAAATGTCTGTAACAATTAGTTTGGCGCCGGCATTTGAGAGGTAACTGCAAAGGTGATAACCAACGTTACCCACACCTTGAACAGCAACACGAATTCCTTCGAAGCTGTCGCCCACACCAGCCGCTTTAATTGCTGCCTTCATTCCTTGGAAGACACCAAACGCAGTCATGATCGAAGGATCGCCTGAGCCACCCTCGTTGGATCCGCCGACGGCATGCTTGGTTTGTGTGCGCATGATGTCCACATCTTGCACTTTGATGCCCACATCTTCTGCACTGATATAGCGTCCACCCAAATATTCAACTGCGCGACCAAAAGCTCTCAATAGCTCCGGTGTTTTTTGCGTGCGCGAGTCACCAAGAATTACCGCTTTGCCGCCACCCAATTTAAGGTTGGCAACCGCTGCTTTATAAGTCATTCCGCGTGAGAGTCTGAGCACATCTTTCAGTGCTGCCGCTTCAT
The DNA here is from genome assembly GCA_020050685.1 of Candidatus Obscuribacterales bacterium. GTDB lineage: Bacteria > Cyanobacteriota > Vampirovibrionia > Obscuribacterales > Obscuribacteraceae > JAGVKG01. Next base: position 14,474 of record JAGVKG010000054.1, read on the forward strand.
CGGTGTAATTCCACATTCTGCAACCACCAAGCGATGGTCCCAAAACTGTACTATGTATGCCGATTATTGCTTTCAGCCCGCTGTCTTTGTCTTGAAAAAACGAAACTTGCTCGTGACCGTAAGTGTCTACTTCGGGAAAAACTCCCACCATGAGCGGATCTCCTTATATGCTTCCGAGCGGTGTGTTACATTGCACAAAGCACGAACATTGCCACCACTCGGCGCTCAAGAATATTTTACAGCCTTCTAACTGTCAATGCTTATATAGAAGAATAGTCGGGCGAAACCGTAAAAGTGTTCTAACTGAGCTGGAACGTTCATGGGCAAGCTCATTGCCTGAATTCACGGATTATTAATGGTGCGAGAGCAAGGGCATGGAACGCAACAATCCCCGCGGCATTTTGAGGTGGTTGCGAAGGGGCTGTTACTTTCTCAAGGGGAGGACGCGCATTCTTTTGATGCCGGCTCCGGCTGATGCGTCCATCACTGCTACTACATATTTTTGCAAGGCATCGGCATCTGCTGACAAATTGAGCGGAATATCCGGCGTGCCAGCCTTTTGTTGTTCGGTCTGAATTGCTGCCTGTATGTGCACTGTATCCGGCGGATTGATTGCGACGTTATTGATCAATACTTGACCAGCCGCTGTTACGCTCGCGTCAATTTTCGGACCATGTTCCGGCTCCGGTTTTGCCTGACTTGAAGCTACCGGCGGGTCAACTTTCAAAACCGACATATTGACCAGTGGCGCCACCAAAATCATGATGACAAGAAGCACGAGAAACACATCGGTTAGCGGTGTAACGTTGATGTCGGTGAATACCTGACCGACCTTACCACCCATTGCCATAGCTCAGTTCCTCCCAGCTCCTCAAAACTATCTTCCGTTAATCTTAGCAACTTTGAAACAATTCAGCTAGAAGCTCTTGGGCTAAGCACAGCCAATAAAAATGGCCAATTCAAAATGGTCCAGATTCCATTTCTTTGTCATTCCAAATTCTGACCTATGTTTTGTCATCATATTTCATGACTCTGCTCATTTTGTTGCTCCTCTGAGAATCGAAGCTGGGCACGGCTTTTCGGACAACGGTCTCTTTGATGCTTTGATTAATTGTCATCAAATTTGATGACTCTGGCCTAGGGAGAAAATCAGAGCGGGCAAGAGGCTAAAACAAGTTGACTTGGCCATAGCGCGGCTTGCGCTATGGCCAGGGCTGTCGTGCCGACAATCGCTCTGTCAAAAAATCGTGAGCAGCCAGCGCAAGCTGCGCTATTGAATATTATGCCTAAAGACTATTTCTAAGTGAGATGTTAACCACGCGCGAATATATTCTTATAAGAGAAAACCAAATGCATTGAGATTCTTAAGTTCAATTTGCTAGGTTCAGTTTGTATTAGACATACCCGTTCAAGCAACTGAGACTTCCAACTCTACAAACAGGCACTGTACACAATCACAAAGAGAATTCTGAGGTCCTGAGACCTTTGGGTGTTGTGCTGGGTTTGTTGAGCTGCCAGTCGGTCTTGAACATGAATCATCAAAGTACTAAACAATAGAGGGAGTCTCACAATGAAACGTACTATAGCCATAGCATTGCTACTTGTCGGTCTTGCGGGAAGTGCTGCTCAAGCAAAACTGCCAAGCGTTTGTAAAGGCGCAAGTGAATGCCAGTCCACACAAACCAAAGCGCCAACCAAAGAAGAGTTTGCGCGTCTCAAACGCGACATTCGCCGGGCACGCTCGGCGGCGCAAATATTAGAGCGCGCGTCTTCGTCGCACGTGTTTGTGCCATTGGCGCAAAAGCCGATTTATAAGTTCACTGTCGACCAACAGTTGGCCCAAATGCAATCGTCGCTCCAGTCTGCTGAATGCATCGTCTGTGCTCACAAGCACGAGCGGCATCAAGTGCCGAGCGTTCAACAGCTCATGCGAAAGAAGTGGGCGCAAGTTGACTACATGCTTGTGCAAGCCAAGAATAAGCTGCATCTCTTGCAACTGTTTGAAGACACTATTACTCCGAGCAAGCAATCCGAAGAAGAATTCAATTTCAACTTGGAAGAGTACGGCAGGAAAGCGGCTCAATTTCAAGAGCTATTGGAAGAGGTAAATGTGCAAATTGCTATCATCGAAGCTCTCGGTCAGTTGCAATAACCAACAACTGCCACCAGATTGCATGGTCATCAACTGGGCGCTGCCACCGCTGGTGGTGCCCGGCTTACTAGCCCTCATGTGTCGATGGGGGCAGTGTCTACTGTTCAGTAATGTTTGAGGAAAAACTAATGAGTGAATCAACGGATTATCTAAAGCGCCAACCTCAGTTGGAGCAAAAGGAATCGCTGAAAGACGGCGAGGACCTGCTCACCGTAATTCTGGCTCCGATAGCCGCGCTTGGATTTGGGAAGTTTCAGGTCGAGGTGCAGAATCTCGATGGTGATGTGGCTGAACAATTCGGCAAACAATTGCGAACCTTCGCATTGAGCAAGGAGCGTATTCCCGGCCACGTGATCACGAGAGACTCTCATTACAGCATTGAGGGATTGAATGTGATTGTAGCTGATGCCAGCATCCAGCATGCGCTGAATGCTTACAACGCTGCACAGAAAAAACCGCTCGATCCTAAGGCTGAACAAAAGCGCCTGGAAAATGACGGCTTTCCTTTCAGCATCGTGCAAGAGCATGGCTGTGAACAATTGTTCAATCATCTCGTCGGCAAATGCGGATTTGAATACGTGCAGAGCGCCAGTCGGGGCAAGAATGGGGAAATCTCGTTCATTCTCGGTGAACCACTAAGCCGTGATCCGGAAGACGAAGACGCGTTTGCTACATGCATTGTGCTAATGCTCTCGATGCAAGGGCAACAGTAAAAAATAAATGACTTGAGAATTTGCAGGAGCGAATAATGCACTCGCTCCTGCATTTTTCTCAATTGCTAGTTCGCAATTACTAGATAAATTTTTCGTGGAGGGAATAAATTATGACAAGTAGTCATAGGTGTGGTTCGAATCAAACTCTAAATGCAAAGTTGGCCAAGGATCTTAAATCGTTGTGCCGCAAAATTGAATCAATGCACGAAGGCGCTAAAGTAGCACTTGCCGTGGTGGAGATTCGCAATTGGTCTTTCGGCTCGGCTCGGCTAATCTATAAAATCAATGCGCAAGAATCAAACGTCCCTTGCGCCAAGCCAAATTCGCCAGCCGATCTACCCAGGATTGAAGCTGACGCTCAAATCGATGCTCTCGTTCAATATATTGAACAGGCTTATAATGAAGTGCGAGGCGTGTGTTCAAGCGATCACGGTGTATGTGTGCGCGTCGCAGTGATTGATTCACCAATGCCGTCCTTTGGCTATGTTCTGGAAGCAAATGCTAACTGGCAGCTATGGGGCGATGGATCTGTTCCGGCTATTACTTACAAGCAACCAGCCCAGATTGGCACCAGTTGCCCGCTAGAGGCAGATGATTCCGATGAGGATGACCAACCATGGTGATAGAGCAACTATCTGCTGCACAAATAAGGAGGTGATAGCGATGGAAGACAAAGTGTATTTGTTTCACGGAAGGGATCTCGATGAGGTCGCTTACGATATTGTTCTACCGAACAAAGAGCATCCGCACAATCCGGATCAAATTCCGAAATACAAATGGCTGGAAAAGGAAATTGGTTTCTGGCCGCTTTGGCTTGCGGTCGGTAGCCGCAAGGCAGCCTACTTCACTCGTTATCACTATAACTGGACATCCGGTTATGGTTGGAATGAGAAAGGCCATTTGGACTGGAAGCCATGGAAAAATGGTGAAGCGCCAAATCGGGTCATGTTCATCTTTGAGCCTGATACCATAGATGGTGCCTTCATCGATTATTCTGCGTGGCTAGATCTTGGAGCCAAGTTGATTCGCTCTGAGCCGTCGCCAGTTGAAGATCGGTTGCGCAATCGCCTATTGCTTTCCGGCATGACGAGGGAAGAGAAATTGCGGTACAGCTACGAGCATCCGCTTGATCTCAACTACGTCACGCCCGGTTTGGATTTGCGCAAAGCCATTGTGGTTTGGTGCCGCGATGAAGAGACAAAGCTCAAGCTCGAGAAAATGGGCTTCACCAATGTGCAAGTTGTTCTCATACTGGCAGATCCGGAAAAGTTCACTTCTCCGCCAACCATCGAGTGACACTTGTCCAAATAAATAGGAGGTATGGAACGCAATTGTCCATACCTCCTATTTGAAATTACAGTTCTCGGACAGCCAAGAAAAACTACATTGGGCCGCCGGAGCCACCGCCGCCGCCACCATCACCGCCGCCACTACCACCTGCTGCGGTGTTGATTGAGCTAAGTTGCGAGGTTATGGTTGAGAAAGATTGAGACACCGCTGCGTGAAACGAGCCATTGGCAAAAGCAAAAACTGCTGCCACGATGATTCCCACCATGGCCAATACTGCGCCGTATTCAGTCATTCCTTGGCCGGACTCGTCGAAAGTCAAAGAAGAATCTAGTTTTCTAAAACGCATAGCACAACACCTCTAAAAATCCATCGCCTCAAAACCAGAATCTAGCCACGCCCACATATTCAATCAAGAGTGTATAGCATAGTATAAAGACCTGGCTACTAAATTCTTTACAACTATCTGGTGGTTCCACGTAGTAAGGCGAATTTGGCAAATCGGCAAGTACGCGGTAGGATGGACAACACTAGATTGAAATCAACTCATATGATTACTGCCGACATTATTCGTCAAATGCCCAAGGTCTTGCTTCACGAGCACCTTGACTGCTCGCTCAGAACCAGCACCATGCTGCGTCTTTGGGAAAAGCGCGGCTTCGATTCCGGGGAAAGTGATTTCCCAAAAACCGTGCTCATGCTCTGGCAAAAGGGTGAGCGGGAAGCCGCGGCTGATGCGTTCCAAGACTATTTGGCTGCTGAGGCAAGCAGGTCGCTTACTGGCTACATAAATGCCATTAACCACTTTGTTGTGCCCCTGTTGCAGACGGAAGAAAATATCCGTTTGGTTACACAAGAGCGTATTGCCGATGCGGTTGCCGATGGTGTTTCCGCCATGGAATTGCGTTATGCACCTCAGTTGAGTACGATCGAGGGCTTGTCGCTGGCTAAGGTAATGGATGCGATTGTTGAAGGCGTTGAATCCTCACCGATTCCGGTCAACCTGACTTTGTGTTGCTTGCGCCATGAAAATGGGCAGGTGGCAAAATCGCTTGCTGATATTGCTTTGAGTTACAAGCAAGTGACCGCGTTTGATTTGGCGGCTGATGAATCTGCATTTCCTGGTGTTCTCGATTGGTGGCTCAAGGAAGCCGATCGTGTGCGCGAGCATGGTATCACTCCCACGATTCATCTTGGTGAAACCAATTCGGTGAGTGATGCCGATATTCAAAAACTTATTGACCATAAAATTGGTCGCATTGGACACGGCATTAGAATTCTGGAAAATCAGGATGAAGGCAACTATTGTTTTGAAGTTTGCCCGACATCCAATGTCACAACCGGTCAAGTGAAAGACTTGAGCCAGCATCCCGTCAATCGCCATTTACAAGAAGGACGCCGCGTTGCATTGAGCACGGATGGAACTTTGTTCAACAAAACAAACCTTACCAATGAATATTGGAAGATGCATCAAACTTTTGCCTGGGGCATGCCTGAGTTTCAGAAGATTCTTGGTAATGCTATTGATGCATCGACATTCGATCAGAATGAAAAGCAACGCTTGCACAAAGCGGTGACAGAATTTTGTTCTGTAACTAAATAGCGCAAGCAAAAACATCTTACTAACGGAGCGACTAACAAGTTGCTCCGTTTTTCTTCGTCCTTATTTCCCAACACGTGAGGTGACAACTATGCTGACTGCATTAGCGTATTTCTCTTTGGTTATTTATCCCTTTCTCGGCATTGTGACGCAGAGAGCTTCCAAGCAATTCCTGCCGGACAATGCGTACAAATTCATTGGCTCGTTTGTAGCCAAACCGCTCGCGGTACTCTTGCCTTTGGCAGCAATCGCCATGGGCATATCAACCGCAATGGGCGCGGCACACTTTGACTTGTTGCAAATTGTGCACACCGGTGCTGCTGGCTTGGCAGCGTTGTTTCACGCATGGCTGTACATGGCCGATCAAGGCGAGGCTGCGCGTATTTACAAACTAGTAAAGAAGAAGAGGTGAAGAAATGGAAAATCAGAATAGCAATCAAGGCTCGATGGCAATAATGGCCATCATTGGCGCAGTGGTGATTGGGTTAATGGCTGTTGTGTGCGGCTTCGCGGCAATGAACAGACCCAACAACATGGAGAATGTGTCGCCAGCCTGTCCGGGCTACTACAACGGACTGAACTATATGTCAGATCCGGCCGGTGGCGCGACAACCGGCAAAACATCTGCAGTGGATTCTCAGCCAGCAAACAAATAAATCGGCAATGCCAGAGTTCTCTGGAGTTGTGGTTCGGCTGAATGGTGATGATGGTGGCAGAGTCCTGCTCGATTGCAGAGCAGGGCTCTTTTGTTGGAAAAATTGAATAAGAGGATAGAGTCATGAACGAAATGGAAAACACAAAACGCGATGTTCCGGAAGGTTGCATTGAGATATTGTTTGCGGATCAACATTCAGAATATGTACCGGCAAACAGGCCGCTCGACATTACGCTCGATATGGACTACGCCACCATTTATGAGCCGCGCGGCAGCCGAAACGACTTCAGACCGCAGGAGCTCAAGGGCAAGGAAGTCGAAGTCGTGGCATACGACGATACGGCATTCGAGTACAGGAAGCTTCTTGACGGTGGATTTCGCCTGATTCTCAAAGACGAAATTCCGACCGGCGGACAGCTCAGGACGGAATTCGCTGTCGATGGTCAGCGTATCTTCGTGCTATTCATTCCAATTGAATAGTCAGATTGCCTTTGTGCGTGGCAACACCCAATGACAAACCCACCCACTTTGTCATCCTGAGCGAGCTAAGCGAGCGAAGGACCTCTCATGAGGCACCTCTCGCATGCTCGGGATAAACTAGCCACCGCTAACGGCTCAACTATGGGACCAGCCCGTGCCGCAAGTTGCATTGCTGCTACAGGCTGGTCCTTTCAGTCAACCTTGTTTCACACCAGCAAATTACTAACGCAGCACTCGACCAAGTGGTGAGTGCGCTTATCTTCATTTGGGAGGAAAGGAGTATGAAAAAGAGAAAGTTCACGTCTACTAAGTTTAGTTCCGCCATCGTCGGTTCAGTGCAAGTTGTTTCCACGGTCGCGGTCATCGCTGCTGCTGCAATGTCCGTTCCCGGTGTTCAACCGGCCGTGCAGAAAAAGATATCTCAAGTCTTCAAGACGTCTCCTGCCAAGCTCGATAAAATCGAGATGCCACCATGCAGTAACGCCAATCTTTGTGCGAAGGACTTTGATCCGATCTTCATTGCACTGCTTGATGCCGGTCATGCATTGACTGGTGGCGATCCTGGTGCTGAACGGGACGGCGTGCAGGAAGCGAAACTGACTCAGCAAATCACTGACAAGGTCATGATTGAGCTGAGCAAGCGCGGCATTCATCCGTTTCCGCTCAATCCGGCTGGTGCTCATAAAGAGCTCAACTTTCGCACTGTGCTTGCCAGAATCATGAACATGGTAAAGAACTACAGCGTTGATGGTAAGAAGAGCTTCGTTGCCGTAGTTCCCATGATTTCCATTCACATAAACTCCCTTCCGAAGAAACAAGACAACAACAACATTTCTGGTGTTGAGTCCTTCTTTTGGGATGAGGAGAGCAAGGTGTTGGCTGGTTACTTGCAAAAGTCTTTGGTGGAAACCTTGAAGGCCGAGGATCACGGCATTCACAAAGGCGATCTTCACGTTATAAGGAACAGCCCACCGCCGGCCGTTCTTTTGGAAGTGGGGTTCATCACCAACAAAAAAGAGCGCGAGCTTTTGCAAACGCCGGAGTATCAGCAAAAAATTGCTGAGGCAATTGCTGATGGTTTGGTTAAGTACTTTGCCGCCAAGTACAAGAAAGGTGGCAACACCAAACCCCAACCGCCTGTCGAAAAACAGCCAGTGGAAGGGGACGAAGTGGATCGTGCGCAAGTGACAATGCCCGAACCGGCAGAGCCGCCCGTTGCACAACCGCTAGCACCACCTGCGGTGCCCACACCAAAACAAAACTAGCGCTTCCGCAAGGAGGAGTTTCCTGAAGACGGGAGCGATGCATCGATTCATCGAACATCGTTCCCGTCACGAGTTCAACCAATTCACTGGAGAAGATCTATGTCTTTACGTATCTGGCTTTTATGCTATGAGGAAAACAATATATGAATGAAGAGATCATTGTAAGGAGTACGGGTGCCGTAATTGCGCGCAAGGCCCGGAACTTAGTTTTTTGGAGTCGACTGCGCGCTGAAATTCGGCGATATCCTAATGATTCTTATGGATGGTTCCTATTGTGCAGTACAGTTATCTCTGTATGCGCATTGACGTATGGATATTACCTTCACCAGTCGGGTTCATGCGTCGTGCCGGGTGTTTATTATCCGGTGTGTGCAGTGTTAACTGTTGTTTCTTGGATCGTTGGATTGTGGGCCTGTCGCAAAAAACGTGATTGTCCTCTAGCAGACGCAATGAAGCAATTGAAATCAGCAATTTCTTCTTGTTCCAAACACGACTGTCAATTTCTACTCGACGATGTGAAACAAAACGCGCGCAAGAATCCTTCATGGAAGCGTCTGAGACATAGGTCATTGATGCTTGATCTGGATCTCCTGGAAGAACGCCTGCATGTACTAGAATCAGCGTATGATTTTGCTTGTTGCAAAAACCAAGAGCACTCTGAGTGTATGTCGCATTGTCGCAAGAAGCTGACGATAGCATACGAAAAGTTGGCAGAGGTCAGCGAACGGCTCACGCCACACGAGATCAAAGAGAAGGAGGCTTTTGATCGCGAGTTTGATGAGCACAAGCAACGAATTGAGCGAGAACGGCAACCGCAATGGCAACTGACTCAACTGGTAATACAAGAAGCACAACAAGCAATTGCCAGAGAAGAGAGAGATGCCGGCAAACTGAAAATGTTGCAGGCTAAATTGCGAGCCCAAGGATTGTCCGACGAGCAACTAGGAATCGTCAGCGATGACAATTTCGATAAGCTGCTCAATCAAATGTAAATAACGTACTAAAGTCAGCGCGTGCGAAATTCACGATCGCCACATGCCTAACCGGAGACCAATGACTATGTTGATTCAAACAATACTAAATTTAGCTACACAGTACCCACTGCCTATACTGGCCGCCATTGTGATATTCGCTATATCGCTTCTGCCGAGTGCGCCGGAATTGGTGAGGGACGTTGCATACGGAATGGCACCGTTTGTATTCGGCGGGCTGGCAATTGGTGCAAGCGCAGCTGTTTACACCTGCTATGGGCAGGCAATACCTGCCGACCAGCGGTATTTGCTCGGCTTTGTTGCTGCTCTCGTAGCGACAGCAATGGTGGTATCAATTGTTGTACGCTGCAAGCACCGCGAAATTTGGACTAACCCTGCGAGCATGATTGCAGGTTCGCTGCCAATCTTCTGTTTCGGGCTCGCCGCTGGTTTGCTTTCCGGCTAAGCATCCGGGCTTAAACAATGCGCCTTGTCCAATTTGTATTACACATGCATATGGCGATTGAGAATAGATACCTCTAAAGATGCCTGGTCTCAATCGCTGTGTGCTACAACAAAGGAACGTCACTATGGAAAACAAATTAAGCCCTTTAGGTGCTGGTTATTATGGCTATGTGGCCGGTATATTTGTTAGCTTAGCTGCCTTCATTCTGGTATTGAATCATCAGTTAGCAGTTGTTTTGGCAATGGCTGGTTGCGCGGCCGTTGTCGGAGTTATTGTTGGCGCTCTCAACTTCACTTCCGTATCTGATAGTAATGTCTATGTTCGAGAGGATTCTTTAGTTGCTAACGCCTTGGTTGGATTTCTCCTGGGTGGTGTGGTTTTGGGACTTCTCTGTGGACTGGCTGTTAGTGGCGAGCTTGGCAAAGCCAACCCACTGGGGATCGACTTTGCAGCCCTGATTGTGGTCACCTTTATGGTGACTAGCATTCCTGGTTGCGTGTTCGCAGGATTCCTCACTTCGATTATGGTTAGAAATTGGATAAACAACAAACTGAGCGCTCACAAAGTCCAACAATAAGGATTTGATCCGAGACCACAAAGTACTACACCGATGCATGTAGCTATTGAACTCAGGTAATAACTCATAAGTTACCTAAGTTCAAGCAGCGCGTGCACCAATGAACCTATACAAATCTATTGGAGACCACGATTATGACCGAAGAAGAGAAAATACTGCAGGCAGTTACAGCATGGGGCAAATCCGAAGAAGGTAAGCGCGCTATAAAAGAAGGGTTTGACGAAATAATAGAAGAGGCAGACCAAGAGCGACGTACAGAGCAAAGACAAAAAACTCATAGACGTCATCGATGCACTTGCTGGGACTGTTGGCGGCGTATGCGTGTCACTATTTAAACAATGCGTCGGAAAAATTGTTCGACATCCGAGCCCGCTTGTCGTTAGGCAAGTGGGCTTTTCCGATTCTTCAACTGGCGCTCAAACCTGAGAGAAATTCACCGGCAGGCACAATGGAAATGCCATCCCTTAAGAGTTTTTCTTTTCCTCTATACAACAAAATTCTTTTCGCTTGCGGATAGTCCTGGCCGAATGACTTTAGTGATCGAAGATCTTGGGGATGTACGGTGGCGGAGTTTTTCACCTCTATCGCTTGGAACACTTCTTTGCCATATACTACAAAATCCACCTCAGAGCCGGCACTGGTGCGGAAGTAAAAGAGCGTGCAGCTCGGATGAAAATAGTCTATCCATGCTCTTAGATGTTGAGCAACAAGCCCCTCAAGTGCGGCGCCGGATTTTTCTTCAACACGATCCAAGGGACCGGATGGGCGCACAACGTTGAAAATTCCGGCATCAAAGAAATAAAATTTTGGATGGGAAGCAACAGCCCGCTTAGCTCTTTTGGTAAATACGGGCAGCCTGAATGCCAATAGTAAATCTTCCAAAATATTGATGTAGCCTTCTACAAGCTTGCGTTCGATTTGGCATTCACGAGCCACATTGCTTATATTGAGAAGAGCACCGTGAGAAAAGCTTACTGATTCAAGAAATCGGGAAAAGTTACCTATGTTTCTGGTCAGACCCTCCATTTGCACTTCTTCCCTGAGGTACAGATCAACATACGCTTGAAGCGTCGGCAACGGAGCCGTACTATTAAACACAAGTGGTATCATGCCCAGCTGCAAAGCCTCGTCTAGATCGAACAGGTCCTTAAGTTCGGCAGCCATAAAGGGGTGCATGTGTTGCATCAGCAGGCGACCGCCAAGCAAGTTGACGCCGGCTCGTCTAAGTTTTCGAGCACTGGAGCCGGTCAGGATAAACTGGATTCCTCGCTTCTCTTCAATCAGGTTATGGACAACCTCTAGCAGCTCCGGAACCTTCTGAATCTCATCAATGATTACAGTCTTCTTGCCCCTTTCCGCATGCACTACTTCTCGTAATCTCTCTGGACGAGCTGCGTAATTTCTGAATACATCCGGAAGCAGAAGGTCTATATAGAGTGCATTAGGAAATTGCTTTTTCACAAGAGTAGATTTGCCTGTTCCTCTTGGACCCAGCAAAAAACTGCTCTGTTTGCCGAGCTTGAGAAATCTGCTTATCGTTTCCATAATTGGTCCAAATTTGGAAGTTTCATATCCATATTTTAAGAGATCAAGTCGAGATTGTCAACGGACGCCAACCCTTAAATTGCCCACTATTGGTGCGTTTTTGGGCAATCCCACATAAGTATAAGAAGAATCCCGCAGCCCCCGGCTTGATAAGGCCTGCCTGGTGTGCAATAAGTGTGTACACGATTGTGGCACGCTCTATTTTGGATTTTGCAAATGCGATCTGTGTTGGCTAAGCAGAATTACCAGAGAAACTTTCTCACAGCTAGGATATTCACCACGTGTAGCCTGTCTTGGTGCCAAATTCAAGACTAATCTCGATGAGAAGTTTTGGGATGCCTTCTATGTCGCTGGCATCCCTATGTCCATTACTTATTACTACAAGACTCTAAAAGGAGGTGCAATTATGATTGTGCTTGCTCGTTTATTGCTGCTTATGGTGGCACTGGAACATCTCGGTCTTCTAGTGTTTCAAACGTTTCTTTGGCAGTCGCCGCTTGCGTTGCAACTCTTTCACCAAACGGCAGCGCAAGCGGCAGATTCTGCTGTGCTTGCTGCCAATCAAGGAGTGCACAATGGTCTGCTTGCAATTGGTTTGCTCGTCGGTTTGGTTGGTAAAGACCGGAGATTTTGCCTTTTCTTTCTCGGTTTTGCAATTGTGGTTGGCATGTTTGCAGCGTTAACTTCTGATGGCAGAGTTTTCTTTCTGCAGACGGTACCGGCTATGGTGGCACTATTGTTGTTCTTGCAAGATAGAAAGGGCACCAAGGCACACACTAAAAACTAAACTATTGAGGTAAAAATCATGGCAACGCTTGTTAGGATCATGCTATTGTTCGTCGCCCTTCAGCACATTGGCTTCATGTTGCTTGAAACGGTTTTTTGGCAAACGCCTTTTGCCTTGCAACTCTTTCATCTAACCGCAGCACAAGCAGCAACACCGCCGGTGCCGACTCTGGCTGCCAATCAAGGAATCTATAATGGTTTCCTTGCAGTTGGACTTATCTTGGGATTGGCACGCGGTAACAAAGGATTGTCCCGGCTGTTTCTCAGCTTCGTAGTTGTCGCTGGAGTTTTTGGTGCGCTTACCGCAGATCCGAAAATTCTCTTTGTGCAAGCAGCGCCCGCTGCATTTGCACTGCTCGCGTCATTCTGTCCGCGGGCAGCCGCAGCTTTCAAGAGTGCTGACTAGTTTTGTTGAGCTTATAACGTTCATTCTTGACCACAGCTTCAATGACATTCGAGGAGTCCGTGTTGGACTCTTCGATCGTCGTTGAAATATTCAGATTTCAACTGGTTAATGGAGATCAGTCCAATGACAATTCATTACATCAACCGGATAGCGGTTGGACAAAAAATAGCATCTTTGCGCACCGCTTCTTTCCTCGAAGCGTTGAAAGCGGCTCTCGGAAATGCTGCGAAGGACGAGGAAAACAAGGAACATGTGGCGGTCGTGGCGGCATCAATGAAGGAGCGGAACTTTAGTCAGGAGTCCGTCGGTTTACTGGCGGTGAAAACTAAGGTGACGATTCGCAATTCCGATAAACAGGATTGCTCGCTGGAACGGTTTGTTGAACAGGTGCTCTGGAAAAATATTCTCCAACCTTCGCTCGATCAACTCCTCTCGGTGACGGAACAGCCGGAAAACGATGGGCGAAGGATTGAGGTGAGCCTTCCGTCAGACGAACCTTGTTTGGAGATCGCTGGCGATAATTGGGCAGTCACAATCGAAAGCAGTGCCAGCTTTGAAGTACAAAAAAATGTGCAGTTGATTTCGTCTCCTGATGAATGGGACGAATCATCCGAAAGTTTCCGGAAGAAAACCTATGCACACTGGATTGGTGAATTTTGGAGTGATGCTCAGCAAAAGGTGTTGCAGCGATCCGTTGACGGTATCGTTTCGCGATTCCTGAGCCAGGTGGAACCCAAAGTCTTGTTCATGGATGAGATCAACGAAATGTTGCCCCTGTCCATGGAAAAGCTGCAACCATTGATAGAGCAGTATGAGGCCAATCGGCTGCCGTGGTATCAAACCATCCGGACAAACTTGCCTGATGTTGAATGGCGTCGCCGGGACTTCAATCTGATGCTTCAATCTGAGTATCAGTTCACAGTTGATCGCATCAAGACAGAATTGATTGCTTCGGCTGCTGATTCGAATGGTGTGGTCGAAAGTGAAACTGTTCTGCCAAGCCTCGCAGTCAACTTGCACAATCAAATTCTCGAGCAATTGACTTGGCTTCTTCCAGGACTGGAGGAAGGCAGAAGCGGTGGCGGTGCGATAATTCGGTTCGCCGGATTAGTGGCCGCAGATGGTCAGTACAAACATATAAATGTGCGAGCGGAAATTGTATCTATGATTTCCACCTTCATCAATGTGTATGTTGATCTGGATCGCATACTTGGAACATGTGGGATGGACAGCGGATGGACCGGTTCATTTGACCGGCTGGTAGAAATGTTGGCTGGCAAGCACGTGGTACTTCACACCTATAGTGATGATGCCTCCGTCTTGCAACCGCTACAACCGTTGGTCGCCAATGCTAAGTGGGTTGAAGTCCATCAGATTCAAGATCCGGAAATCGGAGAATGGATCGCGCTCGGACCCGACGACATCTTAATCCATGGTGTCAAACAATCAGCCGAAGGAGCTCAAGTAGCAGTTCAGGTACGCTCCACCGGAAATGCGAGGAGCCAGTTAAAAGCGCTTGCTCGCTAATGATCATAAATGCACGACTGTAAGAAATCACAGTCTGCTTGTAGAAGACAGCGGTATGGTTTGACTGTGCCGCTGCCTTTCCCTTACGGCGCTGAACGGATCTGGTAAATCGGTTTAAGTCACTGCCCTCAACGAGGTAAACAATGATGTCGGCTTTTGCTGAACGATAGGGAATTCCAGTTTTTTATTGCCTGTGGGTATAACGAATGGTATGAAAATATGTTATACTAAGGGTTGTTTGGCGTTTTAAAAGGTATGCGACCGTGGCTCAAGCAAAGACAGCAATATCGCTCGATCAATCCGTTTATAAGCAGATGGATAAGTTGGCTCGCAGTTTGCGCATATCGCGCAGTCGTGCTTTTGAGCTTGCAGCTAAACAATTCTTGCGCAGTCATAAAGATGCAGATATCACACAAAGGCTTAATCAAGTATACGGAGAGGACGAATTCTCCGAGGAAGAGGAAATTGCTTCGCGCATGAAGCCGCGCCTGCGAAAAGTAGTTGATAAAGAGGCTTGGTAAAAATCAGTGATCAAGCAGGGCGACATTTTTTGGCTTGATTTGGGAAAGCCTTCTGGATCGGAGCCAGGCTTTCGGCGTCCGGCGGTTGTGGTTCAGGGCAATCGGTTTAACGATAGCGCCATTAAGACGATTGTTATTTGCGTGATCACCAGCAATCTAACAAGGGCGGATGCTCCCGGCAATGTTATGCTTCAACGCCGTGAAGGTGGACTCAAGAAGCAAAGTGTAGTCAATGTCTCACAGTTGTACACGGTGAATAAAAGTCAACTGACCGAAAAGATTGGCAAACTTTCGCCTGCGCGCGTTGTTGAGATAGTTGCCGGAATTAAGTTAGTACTTGCGCCGTCATTGTGACGCAAAGCAAACAAATGGTATTGCTATCGAATCAACTCACCGCTCCAAAGACGCTTGGCAAATTCTGAATAGGTCATGATATCTATTCCATCATCCGATCTTCGTGATCGGCTTTCTAGCGACACCAAAATTCTTCGCTTCACTTTGGGATGGTCTTTTGCCAGTTCACGTAATCCGCGCAAATGATCGTGAGTAATCTTGGCGCTGGACTTTGCCTCGATAGCTAGTTCCATATCATTAACAATGAAATCGACTTCTGTGCCACTTGCTAGGCGCCAATAGGATAAGTCAAAATACAATTCGCTATAAACTCTGTATGCGTTGAGTTCATGGAATACCCAATTCTCAAAAGCCTTGCCAAAGAGTTCCGAGCCGGGTTGCAGTTTGCCCCTTTTTGCCAGGTGGTTGACGACGCCCACATCTGAGAAGTAGACCTTTGATGCTCCAATTACACGCCGTTTTGGCCTCTTTTGATATGATTCCAAAAAGCTAGCAAGCATGGTATCAACAAGGATCTGGAAGTATTCTTTTACGGCTGGACTAGAGACGCCACATTCTCTTGCAATGGTTGAGTAGTTTAATAACTCAGTGTCGGAGAGGGCTGCCGCTCGTAAGAATTGAGAAAAAGCCGGAAGATTGCGTACCAAGGCTTCCGCTGCAATTTCTTCTTTGAGGTAGTCGTTTATGTATGAGCGTAACAAGTTTTCGTAAGACCGACTCAGATAATGACGGGGAAGGTAACCATGGTTGATCATTTGTACTAGATCAAAATCCTTCTTTAGTTCTGCAGAAACAAATCCGAACAATTCATGCCGAATGGCGCGCCCCCCAAGCAGGTTTGCATGTCCTCTCCTAACCTTACGCGCGCTTGATCCGCATAGAGCAAACGCAAATTTGGTATTCTCGATTAGCCAATGCACTTCATCGAGTAGCTGTGGAATCTTTTGGATTTCATCAATGACGACAATATTTGATCCGGCATTATCGCCCTCATATAAGAGCTCTTCGCGAAGCAAGCTTGGTCTCTCCGCTAACCGCACGTAAAGATCCGTCTTGAGCAGGTCGTACCAACGGGCATTTGGATAGGTAGATTTGAGGAGCATGCTTTTCCCGCATTGGCGCGGGCCCCAGAGAAAGAAACTCTCCTTTGGTTGTGCTGGCAGCTCAAGCAATCGTTTAATCATATACTTTAATTTATCATGATAAACTAAAGTTGTCCATTGGATTATCAGAAGCTGTGTTTTGTTGCCGACTGCTTTGCAAAGCCTGGATTGGAATAAAACTGTTACCAGCTCCGTCTTTGTGATGTAAAATAGGCAGCTATGAAAAAGAAAGTCATGTGCGTCTTTGGGACGCGACCGGAAGCAGTAAAGTTGGCGCCAGTAGTGCATGCACTGCGGGAATCCAAGGACTTGGAACCGGTTGTGGTGCTTTCCGGCCAGCATCGCGAAATGTTGGATCAAATGATCAAGTGGTTCGAGTTGGAACCGCAACACGATCTTGATGTCATGCAGCATGGGCAAAGTTTGGCTGAGCTTACGGCGAAAGTGCTTGTCGGTATTGATGAACTTTTGACAAAAGCAGAGCCCGACATGTTGCTTGTGCAAGGTGATACCGTCACGGTAATGGCGGCCGGACTTGCTGCTTTCTATCGCAAAGTTCCAGTTGGACATGTGGAAGCTGGTTTGCGCACAGAAGATCGCTACAATCCTTTTCCGGAAGAAATGTCGCGCCGCCAAACCGGGCGCATTGCCACTCTACATTTTGCGCCAACATCAGGTGCTGTAGAAAACCTTCGACGTGAAGGAATTACAGAGCATGTTTATATGACGGGTAACACTGTCATTGATGCGTTGAATGACACCGTTAGCCGCTTGCAAAAATCTCCACTGAGCGCAGATGTGCTGCGTCAACACTTTGACAAAGTTGATTTTGTCGGCAAGCGTGTGATTCTTGTTACCGCGCACCGTCGCGAGAATTGGGGCGAACCAATGGAAAACATTGCTCGCGCGCTTAGGCAAATTGCGGAAGAATTTGAAGACGTACAAATTCTTTATCCGATTCATCGCAATCCGATTGTGCGCGAATCGATTGAACCGGTTTTCGGTGATCATCCCCGATTGATTCTCGTTGAGCCTCTGGACTATGTACCCTTTGTTCATGCGATGCACAATTGCCATTTTGTACTCACCGATTCTGGTGGCGTTCAGGAAGAGGCACCAACTTTGGGCAAGCCAGTTCTTGTGATGCGCACTAACACGGAACGCCCGGAAGCAGTGCAAGCCGGCACAGCCAAGTTGGTCGGTGCGACTCAAAAGGGAATTGTTGATGCGGCAAGAAAGCTTTTGACCGATGAGAACGAGTACAAGAAAATGGCTGGCGCGCACAATCCATTTGGCGATGGGCATGCCTCTGAACGCATCGTCAAAGCCATCGAAGGATTTCTGTCGATCAGACCACTTATAGAAAATAGAATATGAAGATTGTTTTCAAAAGGCATGCCCTACACCGTATGGCGGAGCGGGATATTAATGAGGATGCGGTTAGATTGGTACTAGCTTCGGGTAAAATTATTGAGGAATATCTTGATGACAAACCATACGCAAGTCGCCTTATAATAGGATTTAGTGGCTCTCGTCCCATACATGTGGTTGCTGCAGATAATGTAATTGATGGAGAGACATATATTTTGACCGTTTACGAGCCGTCCATATTCGAATGGGACGATAACTACAGCAGGAGGAAAAGGCAATGAAGTGCCTTACTTGCAAAAATGGGGAACCGACATACGGAACGACTACTTTTACAGCCGATCGTGATGGCGTGATTGTTGTTGTAAGGCATGTTCCCGCTCGAATTTGCAACATATGCGGTGAAGAGTATTTTGACGAGGATGTTTCTGCGAGAGTATTGCAACAAGTGAAGGAAGCGGCAAAGGCTGGCGGCGAGGTTAGTATTAAGGAATTTGCTGCCGCTTGAGAGGTATTGATCGAGCACCCGAGGAACACGTGTCAAGAGGCGCCTCTTCTCCTTCTTCCTGTAAAAATTAGCCGAGTCTTAAAAACTCGACTCTGACGAAGCTCAAAGCCGCTCGTAAAAGCGGTATGATCATGGTGCACGCTGGTGCAATTAAGTTGTCATCCGTAGGGGTGAGGCATGCCTCACCCGCATTACGACGAAGGACCTCTCATAAACGACGAGAAATACAGGAGATCTGAAATTGGCTTCCACAGTTACCGAAAAGAACATTCAGCCCTACGGCGAATTTTTGACTGACGAACACCACGCGATTCGCGAAATGGTGCGCGATTTTGCTACCAAGGAAATTGCCCCAAAAGCAGCAGAAGCAGATCGCGACGCTAAATTTCAAGTCGAGAATTTCAAGAAGCTCGGTCAATTAGATCTCCTCGGTCTGCCGATTGGCTCCGAGTATGGTGGCGCCGGCGCTGACTACCGCAGCTATGTAATTGCTGTTGAAGAAATCGGTCGCGCTTGTGGATCAACTGGTTTGAGCTACGCTGCTCATGTCTCTCTCGGCACAAACCCAATTTACAAATTCGGTACTGAAGAACAAAAGAAAAAATGGGTACCGAAACTGTGCTCGGGTGAATACATAGGTTGCTGGGCCTTGACCGAACCTGGTACTGGTTCTGATGCTGCAGCCCAAAAAACTACAGCCAAGCGCGAAGGCGATCATTGGGTTTTGAACGGCACCAAGCAATTCATCACCAATGCTACTCACGCCGATGTTGCCATCATCATGGCGATGACCGATCAAGCTGCGGGCAAAAAAGGAATTTCTTCATTCGTTGTTGAAAAAGGCACACCGGGATTTTGGGTGAGCAAAGTAGAAAAGAAACTCGGTATGCGCGGCTCGCCGACAGCCAGTTTGACTATGGAAGATTGCAAAATTCCAGCTGGCAATATTATTGGCGCACCAGGCGAAGGTTACAAACAAGCATTAGCAACACTGGAAGGCGGACGCCTTTCAATTGGTGCACTTGCACTTGGTATTGGTCAAGCAGCATTTGATGCCGCGATTACTTATGCCAAACAGCGCGAGGCCTTTGGTCAATCAATTGGTAAATTCCAAATGATCCAAACTTTCTTGGCAAATATGGCCACGGAATTAAGCGCTGCTCGCTTGCTTCTGTATCATGCTGCTTGGATGAAAGATCACGGACAACGCGTCACCATGGAAGGCTCGCAAGCTAAGCTGTACGCTTCGGAAGTTGCGTCACGTGTTGCCAATTGGTGTGTGCAAATTCACGGTGGCTATGGCTACATTGAAGATTTCCCAGCTGAGCGTTTTCTGCGCGATGCAAAACTTTGCGAAATCGGCGAAGGCACATCTGAAATTCAACGCTTGCTCATCGCTCGCCAACTCGGATTCTAACGCGAGCTTGCATAGCTAGCGCGAGCTACAAATAGGTGGTCTCCGTAGGGGCGAGGCATGCCTCGCCCGCACCATGACGATCGTATGTCGTTATGAGAGCAGCTTTAGCAATAAGTACTTTATTTGGCGCATGTGTATTTGTTAGGTTGAACTTGTAAATCAATTACATTTTCAATCGGTCGAACAACTAGAAAGCTCATCCATCCACACGATTAAGTAAATTCTCCAGCCAATTGAGCTGTGAGGACAAAATCGTGTCTGGCTGAATGGGTTGTCTGTTCGCGCTCGGAAAACCAAATCATTTCGTGGGAGCAATGTTCAATCATCGCTCCTGCTTGTTTGCAACTTCTTGTGGAGAATTTAGAGATGGACGAATTTAATGAAATGGCAACAAAAATCTTTGATGCAATCGCAGACGGCCTCGATAGCTACGAGGGAGAGCCGGGTGAGACGATGGTGCTCAGAGAACAAATACTTGTCGTGCACATAGGATCCGGCAAGAGACCGGAGCTTGAAAATGTGAGAACCGATTGCTTCGGTATTGGTGGCAGCCGCATGCCAATCCACGTGAAGCGGTATTTGAATTTCTCAGGCGATGTTAAGGCCGCGCTTTACAAATTCGAAGACGACCAAGTTGTGGGCGGTTTGCGGTACGTTGAAGTGGACGAAGCCACCGAGATGTTGGCTAAATACCTTAGGGAGCTGCTCGGAGATAAGCCGAGTACGCAAGTGGACTGGCCTGACTGGCCTGAAAAGGCAATCATTGTTGCCTTCAGGAGCAATCCCGGCAACATGATTCTGGCAATGGTTTCCCCATCTTTGTTTGGCACATTGAGTAGACACCAAGTCTGGTAGCGCAATACCTGCAGCGACCTGAACGCCGCACGCGGTGCATTTGAGCAGGACAGCGGTGTGTCACCACTATGGTGGCACACCGCTCTTTGTCTTGCTTACTAGCAAACTGAATTGTTATTGGTGGAGGTTGAATTATGGAAGAGATGATTTATTTTGCGATCGCCATGGTGTTCCTTGGCGTTGTGATTGTCGGTCCAATAGTTGTTGCAATGTACAACGGTGATACAAAAGCGGGAGGTTGAACATATGTTTGACAAGCAGCCAGAACATCAGTCCTGGCAAAAAGAGACTGAACAAATAATGTCCAACCGCTGTGCTGGTGCAATTAGTACAGGTGATAGGACATTGAAGAAAATCGAAGCAGTTGTCACTCTGTCTAATGATGGTGTGCAAACCGAACTCTTGACGGCAGAGACACCAGTATCCGCGAGTGCAACAGAAGCGCTGTCTATGCCCGAAACACAAAAGCGACTGATGACGCTTGCCCAAACAATCGTTGACGATCTGAAAGCAGAGCTGTCCGGTTCATTTGATGTGAGCGTTCGGTTTACGGAAACAAAGCAGGAAGGAAATTCACCGCCGCAAGAAGTCAGTTATGACGGCAGTGCCCTCAATGACGAGTAAATGAAAAATCGTCTGAAAGTTTTGGGCAGAAGTGCCCGCACCGTGTCTTGCTTAGCAAGGCACATGTTTAACACAACAAGGCGAGCTTAAGGGTGATCACGTTGGTTATCCCTGCTTGCCTGCATTCTGACCAAGGGAGGTCAAATAATGAGCAGAAAGAGCAAATTGGAAAAGCGATTGTCAGCACAGATCGAAAGGCGCTCCGCTGATCTCAAGACGCTGATTGCAATCGTCGAGCGACAGCTCACCAGTTATGATCTGCAGCGCGTTGAAGACATCGCGCAAAAGATCAACGTAAAAGATCCTCTGGCCAAAAATGAGATCGACACACTTGAAGCGGCAATTGGCGATCCCGAAAAGGACAGAGAAGACACGAGAGAGTTTCTGCGGGTTGCTACCAAGATTGTCGTTACGCTTGGCTCAATGTGGGTAACCAAAAAGAATCCCAATGCCAAACTTAGCGATGAAGCCAGAAAGCGCTTGGAGGCTCTCCTTCAAGATGCTTTCAAGGAAATTCAGGACTCTGCAGTCTACTTGATCGCAGACTATGAACGCGTCGGCTTGGCCCTTGCGCTCATGGCCTTCGGTCCTGATACGCTTGCCTCACTGAAGAGCCTGATGGAGACAAGAGCAAAGCAAGAAAGTTATTTCTCTTGGCTGACCGCTGAAATTGAAGAAGCCAAGCAAGATGCACTGGCTGCAATTGCCGTGCTTGCTCCGCATATCAGCGAGTACAATCTAGAAGACGTATACGAATTGGCGCAGATGCTGGTTCTTGATCCGGGCAATCCCCAGGTCAAGCCAATGCAAGATGCACTCAATGCAGCGGTTGGCGATGTCCTGAAAGATCAAGCCGATGCTCGCAAGATCCTCGGGCTAGCTGTAAAGGCGGCAGTAATTATTGGTGCTGCTTATGTGGCCGTGAAAGGCACCACCGATGACGAGGCCGTCGCTGGTCTTTTAACCGCAGAGGAGCGCAAAGCAATCGAGACGCAATTCGAGCAAGCCAAAGACGAAGTTGACGCAGCCGCCAAAGAACTAGGCGACTACGAAAAGCTGAGCTTGGCTGCGGTGCTCTGCATCGACGGACCATATCTGGAAGAAGCCGTTGCCGAAATGGCAGCAGACGCAGACATCCGGTAGATTCGAAAGAGCAAGTGGTGAGTTCCTCTGATAGGGAACTCACCCACTGCTTTCTTTTTTGATGAACGAATCTACTAGTACCAATCGTAGAAAAAGAAAAAAGTAAAATAGGAATAAGAGAGGAGAGCACCATTGGTGGTGCCCTCCTCCTCTGAAGCCATTGAAAACGCGATTAATCGTTAGTGATTGCGCAGTGCCTCGCGAGCTTTGTCTAGTTCGTAGACGGCGTCAGCGTAGAACATTGCCTGTGAGCCGAATGTCTTATCGGCAGCCTCCTTCTCTTCTTCTGTCTTGAGCTCTGCACTGTAAGAGCCCGAGAGTTTTTGCAGAGCGGTTGCCGCGATCGTGGCTTGCTCATGAATCGTCTTCCAAGTCTTTTGTGTTTCTACGGAGCAATTGGCTTCTTTGCTTTCCGCTAGAATCAGAATCTTGCCCATATTCTTTTGCAGCATAGGCAACTTGGTTTTCACCAATGCCATGCGCTCGACACGCAGCACATCCTCGCTGACCTGCTCCTTCGGCTCGGCACCATCAATGCTTACTCCCTGGGCCAGAGTAAGCGCACGCCAGAGTTGATACATCAGTTCGTACGAACCAGCTTTGGCGAGGAGCATCGGGCGACCAAGCTTTCTGTGCGCGCTAATGCCTCGGACGCTTCTCTTGTGAAAATGATCAGCCTCGCACGCTGATTGTGGCGAAGCAGTTGCTTGCATGGGGGTCAGTCCAAGCATCAGAGCTCCCAGTGCAAATGCTGTGATTACAAACGTTCTCATCCTAATTACCTCTCTATCGTGAATTGAATGTCAGAGAAGAAAGGCACCAGTCACACGACTGATGCCTTCTAACAAACTTCTGGTTGCGATGGCTTATTGCGTATTCACGCTCAGGTAGACAATCGAAGTTTGTCCCTTCGAAAAGTCACCTGTGCCATCGGGTCCATATTCTTTTGTCGTGATTAGCCGTATGTGGGCTGTTCCGACGACATCATTTTTTGGCGTGAAATAAATCCACGTCCACTGCGGGTCTGGAGCGGGTCTGCCTTCCGGTTTTTCATCGGCAAGATCGTCCGGTCTGTCTTCAATCGACCAGAGTCGTCCGTCTCTTTGGTCGAGGACCAGCTTGAGCCGCTGTCCCTTTTTGAGCTCGGCAGAGTAATCTTTACCGGGCTTAACTTTTACAACGACTTCTGTAATGTCGTCGGTAGGTTTAGCTTGGTTGTTTGTGTCATCCATGATTGACGCCTCGTTGGTTTGAGTTAGTAGAAATGCGCCGCAGAGTATTTGCCGGTGGTGGCACACAGCAATACACGCAGGTCCACTTGGAACTGTGTTGTTTCTTGTTTGAAGGGCTGTGTCTTGTTTGCGGCTGTTCTAAATGGAAATGCTTGATGGAAATACGAATACTATGAACCTAACAATCTTCAGCCGATCAATTCAAGTTTGCCGGCTTACATAGTGCTCACAAAATCTGCAATCCCGGCATAATTTCGCTGTTTTTCACTCTTTGACCTACCTAGCGTGAGTTGCGCCATGCGCAATTAGTGAAAATGTTGCACTTGAGAACCCCTTTGCCGTGTATTTCAGTGTTCGCTGATTCACATTCATTCACGCGATCTGGAAATCGGCTACTGATTTTTGCTAGTCATAGTTGTTATCCAAATTCCCACTCAACCAACAAAGACCCAAAAGCACTACGACCAAGCTAGATACCCCATAGCCAGCAATTCCTTCAGTCGCAATGACTGGCGGCAAATTGTTGCTTTGTTGGTCGTCGGCTTTGTGGTTTTTGTCTATTGGTCTTGAGTGGAGTTGTGTTCGCTTAGCGGTAATTGAGTAATAAAAAGGAGACAGCACATGTCGACACGTGATGAATTAGAACAGAGAGCTATACGGGAGCTAGCCGTCGAGAACTTCGACGCAGCCATCAGAGATCTGCAATCAATAGCATACTTGGGTTATCCACCACCCACAGCAAGAATCAACGCTGCACTGAACGGGATCAGCAATGTGCGTTTGTGGGAAGGCACTCCCAGCCAGGTGAGCACAAATGGGCCGCACGGTGGTGGTTGTGACATTACATATCCGATGGGAATTTGGCGTGAGAACGCGACGGTGAACGAAAGACAATTCGACTATGTCATCAAAGTTCGCTGGGATCGCGATGGACGGTTTGGTGTGCTCCGCCATCATGCCGCGCGCGGTGTCGTCAGCTTGATCGTCAACAAGATCGCGCCTCACACCACCGTCCAAATTGCGAAGCGCATCGGCATCATCGGCAAGAGCCGGTCGTAATCGCTGGCGCACGAGTGTATGCAAAAGCTGTTCCGCTACTTCGGTGGCGGAACAGCTCTTTGCTTAGTACTGGATTCATAAGTCATAGGAGATCGAAGAAATGTCCGAACAAACATTCAATTTGAGAGATGAAAACGTCATCAGACAAGCGGCCATGGCGCTTGAGGCAGCTTGCCGAGAAAACATATGTGGCGTGCACGAGACTAAAGTAATTGAGAGCGACGACGCAGACAGGCGGCCGCGGATTCAATTGCGGACAACGGAGAGCAACAAAGTTGACAAAATGCTTTTTGAATTGTTACCGCCTGTTCTTGCCAAGCAAAAGGAAATCCTGGATTATTCTCAGCTTCTTCTACAAGAGCGGCTTGAAGTCAAAGAATATGGCGAAGATTGGGCCAAGCACATAAAGACCAGCAAGGAAGCTGCCTTTCTTGGTTCCTATCTCACCAAGTATTACGAGAACCCCTGGGTCAAATTGGATCCCGTAATCGTTCACACGACTGACGACAGCACGATGTATGCCGTGTTTGATTTCACTCGCATTCGCCAAGAAGATCTCGAGACGGCTGTAAATACACTTGCGGCAATACTCACTTCCCGCAATTCATACTTGATCGACGTTGAGATTCTTGAAGAGGAATAGACAACCGCGGGTACTTTTGCAATTGGGGGAAGTGATACCACATCGCCTCCCCTAATTTGTTGGAGTGCGGAATATCCATTTATTACATGGAGGTAAACTATGTACAAACTATTCTGTATATTTGGGACAAGCTTGTTTCTCTTTCTCTGCGTCTATTGTTTCTCCGTGCACTTCAACCTAGACAATCCGGTTTCCGCTCGTGTAAGGGAAATGGTAGGTCGCATTGGGGTTGACCCAGAAGTGCTTACATTCTCGCCCGCCGGTGAATTGATGGAAGTCCGTAATGGGCAGGAAAGGAAAGCGCCGCGCACGATTAACGTCAAGCTCTGGCAAGAAGTGGATTTCTTGCACGATGCAAATCATGCGGACTATGTCGTGGACCGGTCGACATCGCAGGACGTCTTTCTTCAATATCAAGGCACCGAACAACGCGGTGATGTTCTCGTTGAGAAGTACGAGGTTTGCAATTACGCCAACAATACTACGTTCTACCTGCACGTAGATGTGAATGCTATGGGGCGCAAATTGCGCAAAGCCATTCCGTTCCAAGTCGAAGCTGATACGCCTATGCGCCACCTGTCGCCACGCTGATATCGTGCGTAGTTGCTAACTAAGGAAGACGCATCTTGTGATTGAATCCACATGCTGCGTTTCCCTTTTGCAATGCTTACTAGGGGCGGTAGTAACAAATAGAATTTCAAAAAGGCAAAGAGGGAACTTGCGCCCCCTCTTTGTCTGAAAATATTTTTGTTCGTTCCTGCCCTGCGAAATTACGGAGTCCACTGCGGTTCGTCCGGTTCTGGTTGAACAAGACTAATTCGATCAACTGCAGAGGAAACTTGCTCGGGCACAACAAGCTGAGTGCTTGTGCATCCAAATGCTTCGCCGGCATAATGCTTCACCCCAATTTTGGGAGGAATGTTCTCTTGAAATAGTACGCGTTTCCCTTTGATATAAATGCCATACTTTGTTGTCTTTGTTTCAAAGCCGAGTGCATTGAAAAAACTCACGGTATGATCGAATTGCGAGGAATTGGGATTCTTCAGCTCAACATATGCTGAAATTTTCTGTTCATCCTCGCTATGTGAATTGTTGGTGTTCATTTGTATTGTCTCCAGTGTAATGTACGGGCGAAAAGGGAGCCGCACATACGTGCGACTCGATATTTCAATTGCTCTGTGTGTTCAGTAGAAAACCACAAAGCTAAAATAGCCTTGTGATAATTGCTCGAATTGGTTTACTTGTGCGGGTCTTTCTGTTGTTTGTATGTCCTGGGCAGTTCAGTGCAAAATATGTATTTGATGTAATCAACCTACAAACTTGCAGATGGCCGATTCAGGTTAGTTGAAGGATTCGTTACAGAACTTCAAAATGTTCTGCTAGCCAAGCTCGGTTAGCTTTGCTAGCTGTCAGAGCCTAGACCGACGTGATTCTATCTAAAGGATAGAAAGGTTCCAGGGTCGAGCCGTTATTGCTTTCAAAAAACTTGGCGATCATTTTGCGGTGCAAGTCGAAGGCGAGCTTTTCCGGCAGCGTGTCGCGGGTGAAAATCCCGACGTCCGAAGCATCGTCCCCTGGTTCGGGAGTCCCGCTTGCCGGTTTGGCTAAATAGAAAAGGATGACGACATTTATGCCTCGTCCGGGGGAGCCGGCGCCTAAAAGGCGATGCAGCTCGACATTCAGACCGGTTTCTTCCATGACCTCGCGAATTGCCGACTCTTCCGGGTGTTCGTGGGGTTCCATGAACCCGCCCGGCAGGCACCACCAATCTATAAAAGGTTCGAATTTCCGCTTAACCAGGACCAAGCCGCTCTCCATCGGCACCAAAGTCGCGGTTACTGGCTTGGGGTTGTCCCAATGGACAAACTCGCAGGCAGGACACGCCGCACGCTCCCGACCGCCGATTTCCACGGTCGTCAAGGGACTGGCACAGAGGGGGCAGGTATTCACGTTGGCAAATTTAGCACGTTCAGAGATCACGGGATATCACTTATCAAGCGCAGATAAAACATTACTATTGTTATTCAATCATATGTTAGCCGGCAGACGTTTGCAAATCTTGCGAGCCCAGAGCTAAATCCTGCAAAAATGCCACCGGCAGCGGTGTCACGCCGCAGTGTGTTTCGAAGCAAAATGTTAAGGCTGGATGCCCTCTTAACCTTGCCTTAAACAATCTGGAATTAAATGATAAATTGCTTTTGCATAATTGATCTGGTGCTGTTAATATGTCGGCAAAGTTTCGATTGGATATCAAAACGTAATAATTTGATGTTTTAACCGGAACCTTTTTCGAAACCGACGGTCTATGTAATTGACGAAAGTTTTTTGGGCATAACGTTTGGGCGTACGGCAGGGAACCAGGAGACACTAAAATGAACCCGCAACATATCGCGGATACTCAACAGGGACAGGTAGTTCACGAGCAGACTAAGAATAACGTCTTGCAATTTTCGCTAGAGCCGCCAAAGGAACAAGAGCAAGAAGATATGTGTGGTGGCGGTGTCTGCCAAGTAAACTGGAAACCATTCCGTGCTGGCATCCCAACCGGTTAGTAACTACAAAATAAAAGACGCCACCAAATTTGGTGACGTCTTTATTGTTTGCTTTATTTGTATCTATGCAATTGTGATGTCTTTGCAAAGGTACACATCTTGAATGGCGTTCAACAAAGCGACACCATCCTTCATCGGTTTTTGGAAAGCCTTGCGTCCCGAAATTAATCCGGTGCCGCCAGCGCGCTTGTTAATCACGGCTGTTGTTACTGCTTCATCCAAATCGTTTTGTCCTGACGGACCGCCGGAATTGATCAAGCCGGCACGTCCCATGTAGCAGTTAGCTACCTGGTAGCGGGTGAGATCGATTGGGTGGTCGGTGGTCAATTCGGAATAAACACGCGAATCGGTTTTGCCGAACTTCAAGGCATTGTAACCGCCGTTGTTTTCCGGCAGCTTCTGCTTGATGATGTCGGCTTGAATTGTCACGCCCAAGTGGTTGGCTTGACCGGTCAAATCTGCTGAAACGTGATAATCGGTATCGCCAACTTTGAACGCGGAATTTCTCAAATAGCACCAGAGAATTGTGGCCATGCCCAGTTCATGTGCATGTTGGAATGCTTCTGCTACTTCTTGAATTTGACGGTGCGATTCTTCCGAACCAAAGTAAATGGTGGCACCGACAGCAACCGCTCCCATTTCCCAAGCTTCGCGAATATTGCCAAAAGAAATTTGGTCGAATGTATTCGGGTAGCTCAAAAATTCATTGTGGTTGAATTTAACGATGAATGGAATCTTGTGCGCATATTTGCGTGCCACTGATCCCAAAACACCGTAGGTTGAGGCAACCGCGTTACAGCCACCTTCAATTGCTAACTTGACGATATTTCCGCCATCGAAATAAATTGGGTTTTTGGCAAACGATGCACCAGCTGAGTGCTCGATTCCTTGGTCAACTGGAAGGATGGACAAATATCCACTTCCCCCCAAACGGCCATGGTTGAAAAGTGTTTGTAGCGATTGCAAAACGCGGGGCGAACGATCGCTTTGAGCCACTACGCGATCTACAAAGTCTGGTCCCGGCAAGTGCAGCATATCCTTAGATATGGTTTTGCACTGGTGCTCAAGGTAGTAGCCTGCCTTATTGCCAAGTGCTTTTTCGATGCTTGATTTTTCGGTCATAACTGGCATTTGCTTGCTGCCTCCAAAAAAGGTGTGACGTGCCCTCTGGGCAAGTGATTAAGTGTTCGATACTTACATTAGCATGCTGTGCCCCCCCCTTGACCAGCTGCGCTAGCCACGATTCAGGTAAATCTGCTTCATATTGTCGAATTCTGAGCGTCGAGGACCAAGGCGTGCATTGATGGACGTGCATGAAATTGAGTAGGGTGAATTGTATTTTTAGCGTTTGACCAATTCAGGAATTTCGAGACCAAGCCAGACAAAACAACAAAAATCAATTACTAGATTTCCAGCGCGTTGAGCGATGGAAAAGTCTGGTGCGTATCAACTTAAATAATTCGGATGAGGAACTGGACAATGAGTGACGACAAGAAATTCGATCAGCTTGAGAAAGCTGCTGAGCGCATCAACCAGGTTCGCCTCAAACTCTGCGGCACTCCCATTCATGCGGAGTACAACAAAGATCTCACAGGCGAGATCGCCGACGAAGAGGAAAACGCCATGCTCAACAGCGTGTCAGACGAGTTCTAATCCGCAGTTGATTGGAGTCGGGGTATCGCAAAGTGATGCCCCGACTTTTTCTGTTTTATTGTCCTTTATGCGTTGGTTGGGAACTGGAATCAGTACAACAAAAACGGAGTAACTGGCTATGAATAAGCCTATCAATGTGTCCCAAATAGTTTCGAAAATAAGTGAATCGGCAATCGCTGCATTTAAGCTGCTATTGCTTCGCCATCCGAATCTCAAACCCGGCGATTTGTTGCCGCCCCACTACGTGGGAAACACGCTCAAGACAATCTGTACGCCAATACCGTTTCTGGCTGGCGCATATGATTCGAGTCCGGGCAACGTATTTATCGACGCTTCTGATCCGCAGGCGAAAGAGTTGATTGCGGCACTAAATAAAGCCGAGATCAAAGTTGCCTGGGGAATCACCATGTTCACTGAAATGTCTGCGGGAGAAAAGCGAATTCTTTCGATCGACGATAGCATGAAGATCCACCACGAGGAACTCATTGAGCTTCCTGGTGACTTCAATCCGCAATAGAAAATGCGCAGAGGAGAGCTAAGAAGCGGGTGGACATTTGTGCCATTTGCTTCTTTGCTCTCTGCGCACTGATGCGATACGTTTTGTGTTGCATATACGATATGAAGTAGTGGTACAACATTAGAATCTTTGCCTATGTGTGACATTATGTGTAGAATAGGAAACAGAGGCTTACACAAAATGGCTACAAACTTAAATATCGATGCCAAACTCCTTACTGAAGCGCAAAAGCTTGGTGGGAAGAAAACCAAGCGCGAGACAGTAAATGAAGCCTTGGCGGAATACGTCCAACGACGTAAGCAAAAGAGTGTCTTGAAGTTATTCGGTACACTAAATCCCGATTTGGCCTACGATTACAAGGCTCTGCGGAGAAAGCGTTGAAGGTCCTTGTGGATACTTCTGTGTGGTTGCCGGCCCTGGCACGCAAAACCGGTCGGGCTAATGCTTCTGTTGAGAAATTAACAAGAATGATTTCCATGGAACAGAACATCCTGATATTGGGACTTATTTTGTTCGAGGTTCTACAGGGATTTAAAGGCGAAAAAGAAAAAAAGCAACTTGAGGCGGACCTTTCATTATTTCCTCTCTTGGAATTGACGAGAAACGATTATATTTATGCGGCTTCGCTCAGCGCCAACTGTAGAGCAAAGGGCGTAACTCCAGGAACAATAGACGCAATAATTGCGGCAGCAGCTATTCGCTACGATTGTTATCTTTTGACTGCGGACAAAGATTTCGAGCACATTGCCAAAGTTTCTCCTCTCAAGCTGCTTGCGGAATAGGAGTTTTGCTCATGTTCCTCCCGAGGAGAGAGCCTGTTCTGTCAGGCTCTCTTGCTAGTGGTACACCTAAAGTTTGACTTTCGTTCTATTCATCCGGCAATAGCTCGTGAATCCACATTTCACCGTAGCCGGGAATGTCGACTTGATGTAGTCCTGGATGATAGTGATACCAAGCCTTGATGTAGTGTCCATGGTAGTAGACTTCCACCGGCTCATCCGGAAATGGATGTGCAATTGCAGGCGTGCAGAACGCTGCAACAAGTGCAACGATCATCGATAAACAGAAAACTAACGCGTTAGCTTTTTTCATAACAAACCTCCAGGTGTTTTCAAAATGTTGTAATTGTGTTGGTGGGCAACAACGCAAAAGAAGGGGCAGGCAGTCAAACGTGCCCCTTCTCTTTGCGGTGTTTTAGTTCTATATGAGCTTGGCGTCTACCATGCCTGCGAAGTTTGCTGAATTTGTCTGGTTCAGCGCGGAACCTTTGGCCACCACTTGCACGGTGCTGGTTTTGGCGATGCCATATTCAGGTGACTCTTTCGAGCGCACTTCAAAATCGAGCATGATCCCTTGTGGGCTCTTCTCGGCCACCAATGAATCGCTGACGCTGAAGAACAAACGTGTCTCTTTATCTGTACGTTCGAGTTTCGTTTCCTTCAAGGTGTATCGTGAGTAGGTCACCTTGAGCAACGTGATGTTGTCGGCTCGCGGAATGACCAGCGCCAATCCTTGAAAGTGCGGATCGGAGAAATCAATCTCCACGTGCAGCTTGTCGCCGGGCTTGACGGACACAGGCGTGATTGTTGTTTGCCCTGCAGAACAAGCCTGAGCGGAGACCCAGGCTTCTGCCACGGATGACAGAATGCTTTGTTTTTCGTCTTCCGTCAGCTCATCGCCAACTTTGGCGAAGGCTTTGTAGACACCGTCTTTGTCCGGTTTGATTTCGATCGTTTGTTTCTGGTTCTCGCCTAACCAACTTTTCGACTCGACTTCAATCGACATCGATACATTGGTGATTTTTGGAAGATCATTGGTGGCCATACTTTTACCCTCCTCTGGGTGAGATGACTGTGCAAGCACGAGTCGCTACAGTGAAATACGCCGGCTTGTCCCTTTGGGGACAAGCTAGTAATCGAGACGGATTGTGCTCCGTCTCTGCTGATCAAATCGCTAATTGCACTTCCGGACAGTACGCCGTAACTTTAAAAGTACGGTGCTGTATGCTGTGGTCGTTTTTGTCGACACCGCGAAGGCGGAATGTGAGCGTGACCTCTCTGGCGAACGCAAGTGACATTGTTTCAAGAGCTTGGATAGTGAAGCTCATCGGTCTCTCGCGATAGTTTAGTTTCACTGGAACTTTGATTGGCAAACCAAGGTTCTGGAATGTCCAGCTTGCGACTGGATCTATCGAGATAAGTGTTGACTCCAGAGAATCGGGCAGGTGATTCGGTCCTGCCTTAAATGTCACTTTTGTTGATTTGCTGCCGGTCAGGATGATACTTTCGTCCTGATCTTTTTCGCTGGTAAAGACCAGCTGTTTTGGATTTTCTTTTTTGTCGCTCATGATTGTCTCCCGCAAAGATCCAGCCAAAGCCCTTCCCTGATTTCGCGCCTGCCATTCCACACCACTTGTTGTGATGCTAAATCGTTTGCGATGACTTATGGGTCGGGGTTTTGGCGAATGCTTTGCTAAATATCTAAAGTAATCTATGAGTCAACCTAACATAGCTAACAGTTTCAATTTCAACTTGAATGTGAATTTGTGAGTGAATTATCACGGATCTGGTTTAACGCAGCTTGCGCGAGATTCCATTTTGCCGAGCTAGATTAATTCTGCTTTTTTGATTGAACTTTTTTGCCCCTTCGAACGTCTTTAATAAGGCGGGGTCCAAAGGCGGGTGAATAAAAGTGTCTAGGTGGCTAGACAGATTTATTCATGAAGGGCTAATATAGAAAGTGACAGCCAAAAATCTTCTGAAACTTTTACGTCAATTAGGCTGTTATATCGTTCGCCAGAAAGGCTCGCATGTGCGAGTGCGATGTGGCAAGTGCTCAACCATGATACCTATGCACGCTGGTGAGGACCTTGGGCCTGGGCTTTTGCGGAAGATAGAACGAGATCTCGAACCGTGTTTGGGAGCCTACTGGATGACTAAGAAGTGAGTTGGAAAAAATGAAGCGATACACAATAGTTTATGAGAGAGACGAAGATGGTTGGTGGGTGGCATCTGTCAAACAGATTGCCGGCTGTCACACGCAAGGTCGTTCAGTCGTTCAAGCCCGGAAGAGGATCAAAGAGGCAATAGCGCTATTTATTGATGATAGCCGCAACGTTGAATTTGTTGATCAAATCCTGCTTCCGGCGTACGCAAAGAAGGCAGTCGATCAATATAATTCCGCGCGGGCAAAGGCAAGTCTGGAAAAAGAACGGGTGCAGAAAATCGCGCACGGTACGGTTAGCCTGCTTGCGGAAAAGCTAAAGCTAAGCGTTCGCGATGTGGGCGAGATACTGGGATTGTCCCATCAGCGAATTCATCAATTGATTGAAGAATCGTAATCGCTAGTTACTTGTGCTCGGTGTTTGCCAGTTGTGAAAGCTCCAGTAAAACGCCGCCGGTTGCTTTGGGGTGGACGAAAGCGATTTGGGCTCCGCCGGCACCAATCTTGGGTGTCTCATCTATTAGACGCGTGCCTGCGTCTTTTAGGTTTTGCAGCTCTTGACAAATGTTGTTCACGCTTGTGCAAATGTGGTGCAAGCCTGGTCCGCGCTGAGCAATGAATTTGCCGACCGGCGTTTCAGGCGAAAGTGGTTCAAGCAATTCAATATGAGTATTGCCAAGATCTAATTTGGCAACACGCACACCTTGCTCTTGCACTACTTCTATATCAATCAGCGGCAAGTTGAATTGCTTTTGGTAAAAGGCAAGCGCCTCGTCCAAATTCGTGACGGCAATTGCCACGTGATCTAGGCGAATGCGTTCGGAATCGTTGTTTGGCATTTTTGGAGATCCAATTTATGGTCCGTAACCGGAGGCGCGCTCCCAGAACTTGTGCCAGCGATTGCAGATTCTTGCTTCTGAAAATTCATCATATTCCAGATAGGTCGGCATCAGCCTTGAGCCTTTCTCGACAATGCTGAATTGTTCATAGGGCGCCCAAATCTCGCCGCGCCAGGCCGGATCTAAATAAAAGGAATTAAGTATCTCGGTATAGTTGACCGTGATGTCTTGCATCAAATAATAAGGCTGGTCATCGAAGCGCAGCTGGTAATAGGGATTTTCCGACGGCGGGCGCACGAGGCGGTTGGTCGGTGGTGCATCCGGCATAGATTTTTTGTCCGGATTGGCGGCAAATAAGCGATCGGGAATGTCGTTGAAGGTGCGGGGCTTGCGTGCATCTGCAGACGGAGCAAGCAGTGGCGGCAAAACAGCCAGGCAAATCGCTATCATGCCAAGCAACTTGCAAGCTTTGTTCGCTTTGCGGTTCGGATTCGGGGCCACCATGGATAGTCTCTTTCTAGATCTCTTCTTCAATCTGGCGTTGATTTTTGTCATGCTGGAAGCCAGGGAAGAACTATTTAAGGATTTATTCTCTCATAATACGACGCTTGGCTACTTTATAGCCAACATTTTTTGGCAAATTAAACTGAATTGGCGTGAAACGTGGACGGAAGTAAAGTAAACTAACGTGCTGGGGATAGCCTATGTTGGAGTGAATTCGCATGAGTCGAAAAAACATTCGGGGATACGTTGGAATCGCAGGGTTGGCAAGCCTTATGGCTGCTCAAATGGCGATAGCAGATCCGGAAGCACAGGGTAGCTCGACACTTAACATCAAGAAGATATTTGTCGACAGCTCAAACCAACTGGTAGTTGAGTTTGCGGCTAAGCCTGGTGTGTTTCCATCCGTTCCGCACGTGCTGGATTTGCCCGGCCCAAGTCATCGCGTAGTCTTTGACTTTGCCGATGCTCAAGTCGACAAAGCCACCATGCCTGGCACCCAAGAGTTGACCTATGCCATCGGCAAGCAGCTCACTTATGTGACCGGCGTGCGTTATTCCGATTTAGTCAAGACTGCCAAGCCAACTGCTCGTGTGGTTTTCGATCTTCCTGAAACGGTCAAAGTAAAACCGCGGGTTGTCAAGCTCGAAGAAAGCGCTGTCACTATTAACTTCGGTGTTGAAGGAAGTCCGGAAGTGTCCTCGGCGGGCACAACCAGTGCAGCCCCAACTGGTGGCACGGAAACAATTGCCACCAATAACGCTCCTGAACAAACCGCTCAGGCACAAGCGCCAGTTGCTCAAGCCACTGAAGTGCCAGCTCCTGCTGCTACACCAGCTACAGATGTTGCAAGCACCCAAGGTGATTCAACTGAGGTTGCCACCACTGCTGCCGCACCAGCTACAAGCCCTGTACCAAACAATGGACAGCCTTTGGACTGGTCGCAAACTGATGCAGCAAACGCAACTTCAACTCCAGCCGCAACTCCTGCAGTTGCTAACGCTGCAGATACACAAGTTGCAGATGCTGCCGCCCCTGTTGCTAGCGCAACGGATGCAGCGCCGACCACGACCACAGCTACACCAACTACAGATGCAGCACCAACCACAACTGCAACTACACCAATTACAGACGCACCAGCAACACCAGAAGCCACTCAAGCAGCGGCTCCTGTATCAACTGATACCACCACAACGCCAAGCCTGAGACCGGAAATCACCACCAATGAAGGTAGTAATACCGCAGCTCCAGCCGGTGTTGAAAGTTCTGCTCCAGCTGATGCAACAGCCGGTGCCACCGGTGGTACTACAGCTGGTACTACAGAAGGTACTCCGGCAACGGAAGGCGGCACAAGCAATACTCAAATTAAGTCGGACGCATCCGGTGCTTCTGATGCTAAGGCAAACAACATTGAAGCGGTCAAGCGTTACAACGCTGCTGTTGCTCTGCACTTGCAAGGCAAGTTAGCCGATGCAATTGTTGAATACCAAGCCGCTCTTGCTGCTAACCCGAATTTGTCAGAGGCATACAGCAATCTCGGACTTATCTATAACCAACAGCACAATTACGCTCAAGCATTAGCTGAGTTCCGTAAAGCTTTGGCTGTTAATCCCAAGGATGCCATTACATATAATGGAATAGGCGCGGCCTTGCGTGCTGAGCGTGACCTGGATGGTGCAATTAAGAACTGGCAAACAGCCGTTGAGCTTGATTCACACCTCGCTACCGCTCACTACAATCTTGGTACAGCATTCGAAATTCAAAAGAGTTACGAAAAGGCTGTGGATTGCTATCGCGAAGCAGTGAAGAATGACTATCGCTTGGGCGAAGCCTATTACAGAATGGGATTGATCATGGAGCGCAAGCATCGCAGTGACGATGCCGCGCAACAGTTCAGCCAGGCTCTGAAAGTCTCGACCAATTCCGAATATTCGGAAGATGCTCGTCAGCGCTTAGCTTATCTCACCGGTGCTAAGAAAAAGACCGCTGAGAAGAAATAATCAAGCGATCGTCATTAAACGCGCATGAGGTGAAATACCTTCAGTGCGCAAAGCTCAAAAATTTGACTATGCTGGCTGCTAAAGCTTCAGAAGTTCGGAGAGGATTCCAGGGAGTCCGATTGCATCGGTTTCGTCTGCTACGGCAAAGCGATCTTGCCCCGGGTAGACAACAAACTTTTTAGTTGGCAAAAGATCTTCGCAGCCATGAAAAAAGCCCCTTTCTGGTCGAGGTATAGCACTGCGTTTTATTTCTATTGCCCACAAATGTCGAGGTGGAATTGAAAGAACCAAGTCGATTTCCGCTCCTCCTGCGGTTCTATAAAACCCAAATTCAGTTCCCCGAGGCGACATGGAAATAATGTTCTCACTAACGAATCCTTCAAAACTGCCACCAACCACAGGATGGCCGAGAAGCTCGTTCCAGTTGGGGATATTCAACAGTGCATGTGTTATGCCGCAATCTCTAACGAAGACTTTTGGTGACTTTACCAACCTTTTGCGTACATTGGGTAGCCACGGACGCAGTTGCCTAACCAACAGCAAATCACACAACAAATCAAGATAGCGCCCGACAGTTTGGCCGCTTATCCCTAAGCTTTGCCCGTAGCGCCCCGCATTAAATAGGCTGCCTTGGTTATGCGCTAACATTTGCCAAAATCTTCTCAATGTTTCTGCAGGAATACGAGGGCCAAGCAGCGGCACATCTCTTTCCAGGTATGTTTGAATGAACAATTGTCTCCATTCTAGGCTTGCAAAGTCGTTGGTTGCCAGAAAGCTGCTGGGGAATCCGCCCCGGAGCCAAAGCTGATTTATCTCGGAGTCTTCTATTTCATTTGCAGATAGGGTATTAAGTTCGAGATAAGCAATTCGTCCTGCCAAGCTTTCTGCCGATTGCTTTAACAAATCCGGTGAGGCAGAGCCCAGAATGAGATACATTCCAGCTGATTGACCTGCTCTGCGCCTGCGGTCGATAAAGGAACGCAGAATTTGGAATATGCCGGGCGCGCGATGGATTTCATCCAGGATAACCAGCTTGTCCAGATGGGACTCTAAAAAGATTTCCGGCTCGAATAATTTTGCGCGATCTGAGGGCAGCTCTAAATCCAGATAGACAGAAGGCCGTTTTTGGGAGATTTGAAATGCAAGCGTGGTCTTACCCACTTGCCGGGGACCAAGCAGTCCCACGGCGGCGTGGCGAGCTAGCAAATCTTCCAGTTGTTTGAGCCTGAAGCGCGGTATCATCATATATGTATTTATACCACAATATGGAAGAATTACATACTTGGTGATACTATGCGTAACAAACCCACTAAATCACAAACCGTCATCCTGTAGGGGCGGGGTCCCGCCCAAATAGCAACTTACTTTTCATCACAATTTTAGATAAAATAGTGATATGAAAAGAGAAACACAGATCGCTAAAGTGGTGAATAAGCGCAACATTCATGAGCGAGAGCTTGATGTTGTTTATTGGCAATCAAAAGAGCCGGCAGATCGTCTTGAAGCCGTAGAGCAAATTCGCTGCGAGTACCATCAGTGGAGGTACGGTGCTCAACCAAGACTTCAGAGAGTTTATAAAGTCATTAAACGCGCATGATGTGAGATACCTGGTGGTTGGCGGCTATGCAGTAGCCTTGCATGGGCACCCTCGCTACACAAAAGATCTCGATATTTGGATTGAGGCATCCAAGAGCAATGCTGAGCGACTAATCAAAGCACTCGTGGAATTTGGATTCGATTCTCTTGAACTGAGTATAGATGATTTCGTTACAGAAAATCAGGTGGTTCAGCTTGGTTACCCACCAACCAGAATTGATCTGGTCACGTCAGCCGACGGAATCGATTTTGCAGGCAGTTACCCCAAGCGAATGACCATCAATATTGATGGTCTGCCAATCAATTTTATCGATCTGGATAGCCTGAAGACAAATAAGAAGGCATCAGGACGCCTTCAAGATCTGGCGGATCTAGAGGCACTCGGATAGTTAAGGATATTCAGCAATTGTTTTTGTCCAGTAATCGACTCGTTCGGCAGCGTATTCTTCAATCCGTTGCAAGCCGGAATAGAGATAACGCACGGTGTTAGAGCCGACGGATTTTTCGGCAAGCCTGCCGAAAGGGTCGTACTTGAAAT
>JAGVKG010000009.1 GCA_020050685.1 Candidatus Obscuribacterales bacterium
AGTTTAGCGGAGAAGAAATAGCAAAAATAGCCAATACCTATCATGCCTGGCGTGGAGAGAAGAATGCTGGCGAGTACATAGATATAGCCGGCTTTTGCAAAAGTGCCACGGCGAATGAAATAGCTTCTGTTCACAGCTTCGTCCTGACACCAGGCAGATATGTAGGTGCGGAAGACA
The DNA here is from genome assembly GCA_020050685.1 of Candidatus Obscuribacterales bacterium. Lineage (GTDB taxonomy): Bacteria > Cyanobacteriota > Vampirovibrionia > Obscuribacterales > Obscuribacteraceae > JAGVKG01. The sequence goes on from JAGVKG010000009.1 coordinate 178, forward strand.
TGGCGGGAGATAACGTACCATTCGACGAAGAGGTGTCAAGGCTGATGTCCCAACTTCAAGAGCACTTTCGTGAGTCAAAACAATTGGAAGAGGCAATTATGCAGCAGTTGCAGGGGATGTTCTCATAGTATGGTTCTTTCAGAGACTATAAAGTTCCCAGTTCATTGGCGTGTTGCCCGAATAAGCGATTTCGCCAAAGTCAAAGGGGGCAAGAGACTGCCGCTCGGCACAGCGCTTACGTCAGAACCTACAGACCATCCTTATATCAGAGTATCGGACTTCAAGGATGGGTTTGTGGAAAAGTCCGGTCTTCAATTTGTTCCGGATGAAGTATTTCCAAAAATTGCTCGCTATACAATTTCTTCGTCTGACATTTACATTTCTATTGTCGGAACGATTGGATTAATTGGACGAGTAGGTGCGGAGTTGGAAGGAGCCAATTTGACGGAAAATGCAGCGAAGATATGTGAAATAGAGCCGTGGGTAGACACGGATTATTTGAAGTATTTTCTACGGTCGCAACGGGGACAAGAGCAAATTCGCGCATTAACGGTCGGTTCCACGCAGCCAAAACTTGCGTTATTTCGAATTGGAGATATTCAGATACCGATACCGCCGAAAGGAGAACAGCTCTGGATATCACAAGTGCTTCGCAATCTTGACAACAAAATTCGGCTAATCCGGCAAATGAACGAGACCTTGGAAGGCATTGCCATGGCGATTTTCAAATCATGGTTTATAGACTTTGATCCAGTCCGGGCAAAAAGTGAAGGCAGGCAGCCCGCAGGAATGTCAAAGGAGATTGCCGACTTATTCCCAAATAATTTGTCGGATTGTGACGTTGGACAAAAGCCCGAGGGGTGGTGTAAATGCACACTGGAAGATTTTGCAGAGCTAAATCCAGAAAGCTGGTCAAAGAGTACTGCACCCGAAAAGATTGCTTACGTTGACCTGTCGAATACAAAGTGGGGAGTAATAGAATCTACCACTAATTACTTTTGGCAAGATGCTCCAAGTCGGGCTCAGCGGGTGCTTAGATTGGGTGACTCGATCGTTGGAACGGTTCGGCCAGGAAACGGCTCTTATGCAATTATCTCAGAGGCTGGACTTACGGGAAGTACTGGCTTTGCTGTCCTCCGCCCCAAAACGCAAGAATTTACCGAGTTCGTCTATCTTGCGGCTACTGCTCCAGAGAATATCGAAAGGCTGGCACATTTAGCGGATGGCGGTGCATATCCAGCAGTGCGTCCTGAAGTTGTGGCTGCCACAAGCGTAACCATCCCTGCTAATCGGGTAATAATTGAAGAGTTCAGTAAAATTACTAGAACCTTGCTCAATAAAATCGCCGAAAATGGCCGAGAATCACGAACGCTCGCAGGGTTACGTGACGCGCTCCTTCCCAAACTTTTATCAGGCGAGATCAAGATAAAAGAAACAGAAAAACAACTGGAGCAAGTTCTATGAAGGTTGCGGAATCATCTGTTGAACAAGTAGCCTTGGAGTGGTATCAAGAGCTTGGGTATAGTATCTTGTACGGTCCAACTGTTGAGCCTGGAAAAGAACTGGCAGAAAGAGATGGCCTTGGAGAAACCATTCTTACCAGAAGGCTAAACGAAGCGCTTCAAAAACTAAATCCTGATTTGTCGATTGAAGCACAGGAAGATGCTTTACGGAAAGTACTTGGTCACAGTTCACCGTCTTTGGTGGTAAACAACCGGAACTTCCATCAGATGCTTGTTAATGGTATCAGTGTAGAATTCCGGAGGGACGATGGTTCAATAGGCGGTACGCAGATAAAGCTAATTGATTTTGACAATCCCGAAAACAATGACTGGTTAGCCGTAAATCAATTTACCCTGATAGAGGGTAAGCATAACCGCAGGCCAGATGTTGTTGTTTTCGTAAATGGTCTGCCTTTAGCTGTAATCGAACTTAAAAATCCAACCGATGAAGAGGCAGATGTTGAAGCGGCCTTCCGGCAATTGCAGACATACAAAGAACAAATCCCGTCACTCTTTGCCTTTAACGAACTTTCGATCATTTCCGACGGACTTCAAGCACGGGTAGGTTCACTAACCGCGGACTTTGAGCGGTTTATGCCGTGGCGAACAGTTGATGGTGATGACATAGCACCTCCCGGCGGTCTTGAACTGGAGGTTCTTCTTAAAGGTGTGTTCGAGAAAGAACGTTTCCTTGACCTGATCAGATTTTGTATTGTGTTTCAAGAGGAGCAGGACGGCGTTATAGTCAAAAAAGTTGCTGGTTATCACCAGTTTCATGCGGTGCGTAAAGCGGTAGACGCAACGATCCAAGCCTGTGCACCATCGGGTGATAAACGTTGCGGTGTGGTATGGCATACGCAAGGTTCCGGTAAGAGCCTAACGATGGCATTTTATTCCGGGAAGATAGTTATTCATCCGGCAATGGAAAATCCGACGCTGCTAATAATCACAGATCGCAACGATCTGGACAACCAGCTATTTGGGACTTTTGCGAGCTGCCATGAGTTGTTGCGGCAAACACCAGTGCAGGCAGACAGCCGAATCAAACTGAGAGAGCTTCTAAAGGTGGCTTCCGGTGGCGTTGTATTTACAACTATTCAAAAGTTTTTTCCAGAAGAAAAGGGAGACAGTTACCCGCTTTTGTCTGATAGGCGCAACATCATTGTTATCGCTGATGAGGCCCACCGAAGCCAGTATGATTTTATTGATGGTTTTGCCAGGCACATGCGCGACGCGCTTCCGAACGCCTCATTTATTGGCTTCACGGGAACGCCTATTGAGCTGACGGATAAAAACACTAGGGCTGTGTTTGGTGATTACATAAGCATTTATGATATTCAACGGGCTGTTGAAGACAAGGCCACGGTTCCCATTTTCTATGAAAGCCGTCTGGCAAAACTTGAATTAAAGGAAGAGGAAAAACCTTATATCGATCCGGGCTTTGAAGAAGTTACCGAGGGCGAAGAAACGCAGCGCAAAGAAAAACTCAAGACAAAATGGGCAGCGCTTGAAGCTCTGGTTGGCTCTGAAAAGCGAATAGGTTTGGTGGCAAAGGATTTGGTGGCACATTTTGAAAAACGCCTTGAGACCCTAGAAGGCAAGGCGATGATTGTTTGCATGAGCAGGCGTATTTGCGTGGAACTATATGAAGCAATTCGCAAGATAAGACCAGATTGGCATGACAATGATGACGCCAAAGGACAAATGAAAATTGTCATGACCGGCTCAGCAAGTGATCCTTTAGATTGGCAGGGACATATTCACAATAAGAAAACGCGAGAAGATTTAGCAAATCGCTTCAAAAACCCGAAGGATGAATTCAAGCTTGTAATTGTGCGTGACATGTGGCTGACCGGCTTCGATGCTCCCTGCCTGCACACAATGTACTTGGACAAACCAATGCGCGGACATGGCTTAATGCAGGCTATTGCCCGCGTGAACAGAGTATTCAAAGACAAGCCGGGTGGTCTTGTTGTCGATTATCTTGGAATAGCCACTGAGTTGAAACAAGCGCTATCAACTTATACGGAAAGTGGTGGCAGTGGTAAAGCCGCCATCGATCAAGAAGAAGCCGTAGCTGTCATGCTGGAAAAGTACGAGGTCTGCGGCAATCTATTCCATGGCTTTGATTGGTCTGCCTGGAAAGCCGGTTCAGCATCGACACAGCTAAAATTAATTCCTGCGGGTCAGGAGCACATTTTGAAGCAAGAGAAAGGCAAAGAAAGACTTCTTAAGTCTGTCACCGAGCTCACGCAAGCATTTGCTTTAGCCGTGCCTCACAGCAAGGCAATCGTGATTAGGGACGATGTTTCTTTCTTTCAAGCAATAAAGGCTGCCTTAGTAAAAACGATAAGAACGTCACAGCAAACAGCCGAACAGCTTGAACATGCGTTGAAACAACTGGTATCACGGGCAGTATCTTCCACAGAGGTGATGGACGTGTTTGCTCTTGCCGGGTTGAAGAAGCCCGATATTTCAATTCTTTCTGATGAATTCCTTGCTGAAGTTAGAGACTTGCCGCATCGGAATTTAGCGGTGGAACTTTTGCAAAAGCTTCTGAAAGATGAGGTTAGGAGCAAGTTACGGAAGAACTTGGTGCAAAACAGATCATTCCTGGAACTACTTGAACGAGCCTTAAAAAAATATCAGAGTCGAGCGATTGAAACTGCGCAAGTGATAGAAGAACTTATTGCCTTAGCTAAGGACTTACGCGAGGCTAGCAGTCGGGGTGCCGAGCTTGGTTTAACCGAAGATGAAGTGGCATTTTATGACGCTTTAGAAGTCAATGATAGCGCCGTAAAAGTTTTGGGAGATGCCACCCTTAAACAGATTGCCAGAGATCTTGTGGTGGCAGTTAGAAACAACATAGGCATAGACTGGAGCATCAAGGAAAGCGTCCGGGCAAACTTGCGCAGGCATGTTAAGCGGGTGCTTTTGAAATATGGCTATCCACCGGACAAGCAAGAAAAGGCTGTGGAGTTGGTTTTGCAACAGACAGAGATGTTATCGGAGGAATGGGCTTAGTAAGCGTTACGAAGGGTGGACTGCATAATGTTTATTACATGTGAGGAGCAGAACTAAATGAACAAAGTAAGCGTGGAGTTGGAGAACTGCTATGGGATCAAAGAGCTTAAAGCAGAATTTGATTTCAGTAATGGCAATGCTTACGCAATTTATGCCGCCAACGGCGCCATGAAGTCATCTCTGGCCCAAACATTCAAAGATGTAGTTGACGGAGTACCTTCAAAAGATCGGATTTTCCCGAATAGATCGTCGAATCGGAAAATCACAAATGGAAGCAACACAGAGCTACCCAAGGAAACCGTTTTGGTTATTCAACCATATGACGAAGTTTTTGGCCATACAGAGAAGACGTCTACACTTTTAGTTGACAGTGTATTGAGAAAGGAATACGAAAAACTTCATGAGGATATAGAACGATCAAAAGAACTCTTTCTCAAAGCGCTGAAAGAGCAGACCGGTTCCAAGCAGGATCTGGAAAGAGAAGTTTCTTTGGCGTTTACAAAGAGCGATGATGAGTTTTACACGGCCCTTATCAGGATTAAAGACGAAGTGTTGGGCCAAAAGGATTCGCCATTCGCCTCCGTAAGCTACGACAGGATCTTTGATGAAAAGATTGTGGCCTTCTTAAACACAAAAGATTTCAAAACAGCAATTCAGGAGTACATCCAAAAGTACAATGAATTGCTTGCGGCATCTACGTATTTCAAAAAGGGGATCTTTAACTACTACAATGCTGCAACCATAGCTAAAAGCCTGGCTGACAACGGATTCTTTGATGCAAAGCACACTGTAAACCTCAATGCGGATACTAAAACTGAAATAACCAATGTAGATGAACTTGAGGCACTGATTGAAAAAGAGAAAGACAATATAGTCAACGATGACAATTTAAAGAAGAAATTCGCAGAGATCGAAAAACAGATCAATAAAAATAAAGACCTTCGAGAGTTTCACGCTTACCTGCTGGAGAATGAGGAACTGCTGGCCGAGTTGGCAAACTTAGGAAAGTTCAAGGAGAAGTTGTGGAAGTCCTATTTCAAAGTCAAGATAGACCTGTACAAGGATCTGGTTGACAAATATCAAGCAGCCGAAACGAGAAAGAAAGAAATTGAGAAGACAGCTGGACAGCAACGAACACAATGGGAGTCAGTAATTGAGATTTTCAATAACCGGTTTTTTGTGCCATTTAAATTGACCGCAAAGAATAGAACTGCTGTTATCCTCGGACAGGAACCCCTTTTACAGCTAGGATTCACATTTGAAGATGGCAGCGAAATTGCTTCCCTAGAAAAAGGGGAGCTATTGCAAGCCTTGAGTACAGGAGAGAAAAAAGCCCTATACGTTCTAAATATAATCTTTGAAGTAGAGGCACGTAAAAAATCGTGCCAGGAAACGATATTCATAATCGATGACATTGCTGACTCTTTTGACTACAAGAACAAGTACGCGATAATTGAGTATCTAAAGGAAATATCGGAAGAGCCGTTTTTCCACCAAATTATTCTTACCCATAATTTTGATTTTTTCCGTACCGTGGAAAGCAGGCGGATTGTCCCTTATAACAATTGCTTGATGGCCTTTAGAACCAGTAAGGGACTCACTTTGCAAAAAGCCACCGGAATTAAAAACGTATTTGTGAATGACTGGAAGCCAAAATTCTTTGATGACCCTAAAAAGATGATTGCTTCAATACCGTTCATGAGGAACATCATTGAGTACACAAAAGGTGACACAGACCCGAACTACATAAGATTGACATCCCTTGTGCACTGGAAAGATGATTCAGACAGCATTACGCAAGGAGACCTTGCCGGCATTTACAACGAGTTGTTTGGAGGATCAAAAACTCCGGCGGACAAAACTAAAACAGTCATGAAGGTAATACAGGAAATGGCACAGGAATGCCTCAAAGCCCCCGACGGGGTTAATTTTGAAAATAAAATCACACTAGCAATAGCCATAAGGCTTGCCGCTGAGCAGTACATGATAAGAAAAATAAATAACCAGAGCCTTGTGTCTAAATTTGATAGGAACCAAACCATTCAGCTCCTAAAGGAGTATAAAGCCATGTACAGCTCAGAGTTAGTTGCCATAGATACCCTGCAAAGAGTTGCTCTTATGACACCAGAAAGTATTCATCTAAACTCGTTCATGTATGAGCCAATACTAGATATGTCGGATGAACATTTACGGCGCCTATTGACTGATGTTCAAGCTCTGGCCTAGGTGAAAGCTGTACCAATTAACCTAAAGTCCAATTGGTACCATTGTAATTACACGCCCATTCCGCGTTTGAGCCAAGTCTGCAGGCCTGGGTTTAACTGGTACACAGACGAATCAGGAAAACTCCTGACAAGCAATAGTATCTCAAGTTATCAAGGCTAGAACTTGTGATAACGTGCGAAATTGTTGGTCGGTCGTGGGAGTTCCGGCTTGTAATAATCGGGGCTTTAAGATTAACGATCAGTGAAATCGCCCTGTCGCAAAGGTTCTCGAACGCAGAATCAAGATCAGATGATTCCATGCATTGAGATCTCAATTTGTGCAGCAATCTGCTGCACAAATTCCCTTGGGTCAAGGTATTACAAACCAAGCTCTCGTCCGAGAATCTGTCCAATGAAATTGTTGTCGTTTGATTTCGCTCGGATACCATCTCTAAGCACCGAGCGGACATTTTCCGCTTCGCCCACTTTTTCGGCGGCAGCGATTGTGTTTGAATATGCTTCCCAGACATCCGCGCCGGTTATTTCGTAGCCGTAACCATTGATAAGCCATTGCAGCGCAGAGAGACCAGCGCACATGGCAAATGCCGCGTCAATTTCTAAATAATCACGCGCTGCACGCGTGAGTGTGCGCGGATCGCAAGGGCTCGTTCTTGCCAATTGCAATGCTAATTCAAATAGTCCAAGTTCCTTTGCAGTGGCAAACCATTTGCCCTCTTCACCGGGAGTGGTATCAATCAAGTCGTTCAATATTTCTTGCGGCTGCTTGTGCGGATACTTGCGGGCAATCGCACGATATGTTGCCAGATTTGATGTACCACGATTGGCTTCCAGTGCGTAACGCTTGTATGCTTCATCGGACATGCCTGATGAGAGCAAAATTTCCTCACACAAGCTCGCCACTGAAGCACCGGGCGTCCATTGCCCGCGGCAACTTTCCGCGTGCTTGAGCGCCTCCGCCTTTTTTCCCATTGCCGCCAATGCTTTTACTGCGTACTGTTGATAGTGCCAAAATTTGCTTTGGTCCAGTTTGAGAAGGTCGAACAATTCCGCGTATCGCTCGGCTTTATAAAGTGCGCTCAAGCAGGCGGGCGTGCCGTGAAAAAATGTATGGCGTGATGCATCGAGAGTCCAGCAAGTTTTCACCGTGTCAATCAGATCATCGGCCCAGGCTGATGCCAATTCTTTGCCGGCACAAAGATCGCCCCAGTAATCGGCAAGACGTTCAATATAAGGAATTTGATCTTCCGCGTGCGCTTGCCACAATCGCTCAAGCCACTTTTGCCGCGTCTTATCGTCTGCTGACGCCTCGGCGATGATGCGCGCCAATTCTTCAATGGCGCGATAAACCGCCGAGCCGATTGCACCGGATGAGCCATCGACATTTTCGATAGCCGGTGAAACTCGCTCCAGAAATATCACCGCGCCTTCTGCGGCAAGCTGCGGATCTTTGCGTGCCACTTTTTTGATTTCGCTTACCGCTTCTTTGATGCGCGTGATTGCCGGCTGCGATTTCCAACCGAACGCCTGGCGCCGGAAGCGCGCTTTGAATTGCCATTTGTGTGTTTCTACAGTAACCATCAATCAACTTGATAACGCAATTGTTGTGACACTTCGCCTCAAACAAAGACGGTGTCAGTCAAATAGTCTATCAAACACAATTTTGCAGCAAGCAAGCCACCCACCCCATTACATCCAATATCGCGAATTTAATCCAAAAATTTTGAACTTTTTTGGGGGTTCGAGCGTCTTAGTAATTAGACGTGCCTTTCTCAATCTTGACTTCCCGGGGTTGAGGCAAATATGCAAATGGAAATGGGGCGTCCATTGATATTGGGAATAACACTGAATGAGGGGAAATGGTGCCAGCTATGACAGATGATTTCTTTCACGAAAGCACTGAGCAATCTCAGCTCAAATCCGCGATTGTTCATGAATATTTCGTTCAATGGTCACGAGTGATCACTGGTGTTCAGCGACTGTCTTCATCGCCGCTGAAATTGGCCTATATCGATTTATATGCCGGACCAGGCTCATACAACGATGGGCGCCCATCCACACCACTTATGATTCTCGATTCAGCAATCAAGGATCCTACTTTGTCTCAGTCGCTAATTTCAGTGTTCAATGATAGCAATCCAGATAGTGTCACTTCGCTTCGTCAGGCAATCTCCGAACTCCCGGATATTTCCAAGATGAAAGTACCTCCTGTTGTGCACAACAAAGAAGTTGGTCAGGAGATTGTTGATATGCTGAAAGCCAAAAAGTTGATTCCAACCCTTTTGTTTTTAGATCCATGGGGATATAAGGGACTCACGCTCGAGCTTTTGAATGCGGTGCTCAAAGATTGGGGTTGCGATTGTATTTTCTTTTTCAATTTCAACCGTATCAACATGGGGCTTGCAAATGATCTAGTTATAGAACATATGGATGGGCTCTTTGGCAAAGAGAGAGCAGAGCGGTTGCGCGTCGAGCTTCAGTTACTCAAACCACTGGAAAAGGAAAGGAGGGTATTGGGTGCAATCGAGGACGCTCTTCGAGAAGCATATGGAAAATTCTTTTTGAGCTTTAAGTTCAGGTTTGATATTGGTCCGCGGACGAGTCATTACTTAATCTTCGTCACCAAGAATTACAAGGGTTATGACATCATGAAGCAGATAATGGCAAAACACAGCTCGACAAATGTCCACGAGGTGCCTTCTTTCGAGTACAATCCTCCTGTGGTACGACACCAATTGTTACTCAACCTGAGAGATCCAATTGCAGAATTATCTCAAAAGCTTCTTTCAAAATATGCAGAAAAAACAATCGCATTCAAACAATTGTATGAAAGCGATAACGTCGGTACGCCATACATTCCGAAGAACTATAAGCGCGCTCTCCTTGAATTAGAAGAGCGGGGGGCTATAAGAATGAATCCGGAAAAGAGACAAGTCCGAAACGGGGTCAAAACTATAGGTGACAATGTGATGATTTCATTTCCACAGATGAGGAACCTTTAGTATGTCAATCACTTCCGATATTGAATGGACAGACGCTACTTGGAACCCGGTAACTGGGTGCACCAAGGTTAGCCCCGGCTGCAAAAATTGTTACGCCGAAACTTTTGCTGAGAGATTTCGGGGCGTGCCGGATCACCCATATGAACAAGGCTTCGATCTGCGACTATGGCCAAACAGATTAGATTTACCGCTGTCATGGAAGAAACCCAAACGAATATTTGTAAATTCAATGAGTGACTTGTTCCACCAAGATGTGCCAACTGAATACATCCTCAGCGTGTTTGAAACTATGCGAAAGGCAAAATGGCACCAATTTCAAGTTCTCACTAAACGCCACGAACGTTTACTGAAGTTGGACAAGCATCTCGTCTGGGCTCCCAATATCTGGATGGGTGTAAGCGTAGAGAGCCAGTCTTATGTACACAGAATTGACTATCTCCGCAAAACCCGCGCTAATATCAAATTCTTATCTCTCGAACCTTTGCTTGGGCCAATTGAGCACATGGATCTTGTTGGCATAGATTGGGTAATTGTTGGTGGCGAATCCGGCTGTAGGCCACGGCCAATTGAAGAGAGCTGGGTTCGTTCGATTCGCAACCAATGCAAAAAGGCACGAACGGCATTTTTCTTTAAGCAATGGGGCGGGCGCAATAAAAAACAGGCGGGCCGTCTTTTCGAAGGCCGTACTTGGGATGAGATGCCCGAGCAACAGCTTGCCAAAATTACAAGATCACTTGGGTAACCCACAATTCATTTCTCTGACCAAAAGGCTTACTTTTTCCGTCGATTGCGCCTCGCGCATGTCGGGCAACCATAACCCCTCCTGGTACGAGTCTGCACAGAAGCTCTCCAGGAATGTCCACACGCGTTGCAGTGCCACCACACTTTTAGCTTAGTCCCGAGTGTCAATTTGGACGGGTCGATTCCCTTATTCCTTTTTACATCGTATTCCTTCATTAACGCGCGAGCCAAAGTGAGGTTATTGGTGGAGGAAGCTAGGCGCCCGCGGCAAAAAGGACAATGTTCATTTGCTCTCTCCTTCCAGAATCCAGAAAACCAAACATGATCCTTGCCTTTCGGACAGCGCCACCACACCTTCGAATTAACCGGCAGTTTAAAAGGATCGATTCCCTTGTTTTTCTTTCTGTCAAAGTATTTTAATTGGCCGGGATAATGCTTCAATCCCTCCGTGCGATCCGCGCGACAATGCGGGCAACCCGTTCGATCCGGCCCGGTTCGATCGGCAACCATTGCCTGCCATACATGTGTCTTCTTTATCGAACACTGCCAAAATGCAGCCTTCGTCGATCGAATAGTAACTTCATCCGGTTCGCAATCGTTCAAAGTGCGGTGCCACTGTTTAGCAACAGCCGGTGCAAGGCAGGCAAGTGAATTAGTCACGGACACTTTGTTGCTTGCGCAAAATGGGCAGCCGGTATCGCATGCAGTTCGAATGTTGATTTTCTGTCGCCAAACATGATCTTTGCCCTTCTTGCAATGCCACCAGGCATTGACCATTGAGCCGAAGCTAAAATCATCCGGACTGAAGCCGCAATTTTTCGCATAGTACCACTGAGCCGCAATCGCGGGCGCCTTCTTCGCCAGTGTCGTGCGCCCTTGCAGTGGATAAGGCTGAACAACTGTTTCTATGGGGATGCCATAAAGCACCTGCCCGTCGAACACTTGTTTTTGCAGTCGTGGCATTATTCAATCTTGCCTCATCTTCCAATTCCCGATTCCCCATGGAAACTTCCTGCTCTCAGTCCGTGCATCTGAGTATTTAGGGCTGCGGCACTAACTGTCGATCAATTGCCCGGTAAAGCGATCTCGATTTGCCCAAAATGGACACTGTGGACAATGCTCGCCTGAAGGATAATCAATGTCCTCCTCGTGCGGGCAACCAAATATACGATCTAGCATACTGATTCTGTACACACCATGCACATTCAGAAAGTCGATAATTTCTTGGATGATGGCGGCATCTTCACGCACATCGTCTTCATTTGCAAACCACTTTCGCAAAAGCGGTTCCTCGTTAGTGCTGTTGGCATATACTCCAACAACCACCTTGCTTGCAGTCTGGTCGTCATTTCCATAAAAGGCAATTGTTGCCAAAGGAAAACCGGTTTTTCTACTGGCTCTCTTCTTCAACCAATATTGCTCGTTTGTTTGGATAATTTTTCCCACAGGATTGATCTCCACCACCTATTTTTTGCGAAGTAGATTTAAGTCTAGTACGTTATTTAGTACAACACCTTTTTGGTTTGCGTCGGGAAACACATCATCAAATGTCTTTTTCGCCGCCTTTCGTTCAAACCAATTAACAAACCAATTTATGGCTTCGTCGCTCCATAAATGTCCAAATTCCTGCACGTAGTTAATCGCTTCCTCTTCACTGCCCATAGCAAACTGGGTGATTATTTCATCAGGCAACTCTAAAGCACCAATGAAATACGGCAGTACGAATGGGTTTAAGTCATTAGCTGCCTTAAGAGCCGTTTGTGCCGCAACAGTGTTGCCTTCTGTTGCATAAGTCACAAACGCGCGCGTATAAACAGTGCATACCGTTATGTCACCGACAAATTTCGCCAATAAAGTTTTGGTATCGGCGTATCGCTCATCAGTGAGGTAGGCGAGCGCAAGACGCCAGCGAATTCCTTGGTTGTCATTGGGATTGAGCCGTATTAGCTCTTCCCAGCAGGCAGTTGCTTCATCGTCTTCACCAATTTCCCAGAGGCAGTGAGCCAGTCCTTCCAGCGATCGCATGTAGGGTCTAGTTTCAAGCCGTGCCCAAAAATGATCCCCATTAGCTAATTGCTCAGGTCCAAGCGCCTTTTTGCCTGCCTCCACTCCTTTGCGGTAAAGAACAATTGCCTCCCCATAAGTGTTTGCTTCTTCTTCTGCAAGCAAAACATACGCGTCTGCACAATCGGTGCAGATGCTCAATGCCTCTTTTGCCAAACTAATGCGTCCCTTGCGAGTATCGGCAGCAAAAGCGTCGTACATTTTATATTGCGCTTGCTGAATGGGTGTATCGCCACTTAACACCAGATCATCAAATGAACTGCCAACAATGTGCTCACTAGCTAATGCATTCACTTCTTCTGGGGAACTCAGGTTTTTCTCTTTGATTAGCTGCCCCATGTAAGCCGACACTTTCTCATTGGCGCGGGGATCGTGTCGTACCTGTTTGCTGTATTTTTTATTCTTCGGATCCACGGGTTCACCTCGCAGTATGCAGTCACCAAGTACTATTTTGGGCGTCAATAACGGACACACAGCCAAATTCTCAGCAGAAGCCGGCTCATTGATTTTCGATGCAATCTTTCCTGCACGCAAGCCAGAGATTATTAATCGCTTGCCATCCAACAATAGGAGTCCAATCATCAACCTCATTAGATCCGGTATCGCAAATTTAATCCAAAAATTTTGAACCATTTTCACCTCTTGACCGTCTTTATAAATAATGAGGGGGAAGAACAAAAAGTCGAGTGTTACAAATCTCGCAAAGGGCGAGATTAATCTGGACAAACAAAAGAATAATCTGTTAGTATTATTGGAGAAGGTCAATGCCAGAGGATTTTCGTAAGTTCAAGAAGGAAATAGAGGCGCAGGGCTACTTCCTTGAGCAAACCAAGAAGGGTCATTTCTGGGTCCTAACTCCCTCGGGCGGAAAGCTCATTTTGTTTGCGGTCGGACACGGCGCCAATACAAAATCAGGTGAAGTGGACGATAACTATCTGAGGAAAGTACGCAAGTACATCAACATGCACAAAGGGGATGACAGCACAGAGCGAGTGGAGGAGCAATCGATATGAATAAGAAGGCGATAGCCGCAACAGCTCTATGCCGGTTTGATAAAAAGGGTAAAAATTACGTGGTGGAATCGCCGCTGTTTGATCGTGTTGTTGGGGTGGGTCGCACGGAAGAGGAGGCGTACGAACTATTCCATGAGCTGCTGAGTGAAACATACCTGGCGTATTTGGAAGGAGCGCTGGTGGGCTACGAAAGAAGAGGACGTCCAGCCAAGGGGAATGTAGAGTTTCACGCCCAAATCAAACCCGACGTAAAAGACAACATAGTGGCAAAGGCACAGGCATTAGGGATCAGCCAAGGCGAGGTAATTGCCTACTTCAATGCTCTTGAGAGTGCGCAAAAAGATTTATTGCGCCGGTACCGTCGGCTGAAGAATAAGCTGGATGCTCTCAATCGCGGCAAACGCAAAAAATTGTCTGCATAACGTGCAAATTGATCGTCAACTATTGGCGCGGTCGATTATGTTGAAGTATTTGGCTTCGGGGTGGGGGACTACGATGGCGGAGGTGCTTTGTTCGGGGACTAGTTGATATTCTTCGGAGAGGAACATGCCGATGCGTTGGGGTTTTAGTATTTCGAAGAGTTGGAGGTGGTCTTCCAAGTTCGGGCAGGCGGGGTATCCGAAACTGTATCTAGTCCCGCGGTAGCCTTGATTGAGAAGGCGCTTCATTTCTTTTTCGTCTTCTGCGACGAAGCCCAATTCTTTGCGAATGTGTTTGTGTACGACTTCGGCGACGGCGTCGGCGGATTCGACGGAGAGACCGTGGAAGTATAAATAGTCTTGGTATTTGTTGGCTTTGAAAAGTTCTTGGCTGTATTCACTTGCTCGTGGGCCGACGGTGGCAATTTGTACGGGGAGCACGTCGATTATTCCTTCGTCTACGGAGGCGAAGAAATCTGAAATACAGAGATGACGGCCATGTGTCTGGCGCGGGAAGGAGAAGCGCACCCATTCGGATTTGCGATCTTCTGGATCGTAGACGATTAAATCGTTGCCGGATGATTGGCAGGGGAAGTAGCCGTAGATTGCTTGTGGCACCAATAACTGTTCTTTGATGCAGCGTTGTTTTAATTCTTCGAGGGCGGGGCGGACATTCTGATCTACGAAGGATTTGTATTCGGCGTCTGATTTTTCGCCTTGGCGCACTTGCCATTGTCCGCGGATCAGGACTTCTTCGTTTACGAATGGGAAGACGTCGGCAAGCGGAATATCTTCGATGATGCGAGAGCCCCAGAATGGGGGTTTTAGGACAGGGAGATTTCTTTTTACATCGGAGCGAGTTTGCACGGCGACGGCTTTGACTGAAGACTTGGATTCTGCTTCGGCTTTGGTGGCATCTGATTGGGATGCGGGCGCGGCAGGCCTCGCCCCTACGGCGCGGGGTTTGGCTAAGGCGGCGATCACGGATTGATCGCGGGTGGCGAGTGTTTCCATGTAGCGGAGATCGTCGAAGGCGTCTTGACCGTAAAGGACTATTCCTTTATAAACGTTGCGGCAGTCTTCTTCAACGTATCTTCTTGTTAGTGCGGCACCGCCTAGTATCACAGGCGTGTTGACACCACGTTGATTTAAGACCTCGAGATTTTCTTTCATGATTACAGTCGACTTAACGAGCAGGCCGCTCATGCCGATACAGTCTGCTTTGTTCTCAATTGCAGAGGAGATGATGTTTTCGATTGGTTGTTTGATGCCGAGATTGATTACTTTGTAACCATTGTTAGTTAAGATGATATCGACGAGATTTTTGCCAATGTCGTGCACGTCGCCTTTGACTGTGGCAAGAACCATGGTGCCACGTTGTTGTCCTTCAATCTTTTCCATGTATGGCTCAAGATAGGAAACTGCTGCTTTCATTGTTTCAGCGGATTGCAAAACAAATGGCAATTGCATTTTGCCTGAACCGAATAATTCGCCAACCACCTTCATACCGTCCAACAACAATTCGTTGATGATTGTTAGCGGTGGATATTTAGCCAGAGCACGATCTAAATCTTTTTCCAACCCAACTCGATTACCGTCTATAATTCGCTGTTTAAGCGCTTCTTCAACATCCTTCGGTGCGGCAACAACTTGCTTCTTTCCGCCATCGCCTTTTTTCTTTTCATAGAAATCCAGAAGCGCAAATAGTGGATCGTAATCCTTTGTCCGATCGTCGAAAATCAGCTTGCGGTGGTACTCGACCTCTGCTTCGTCTATTTTATAGAGCGGCAAAATCTTAGCGGCATTAACGATTGCCATGTCCAATCCGTATTCAATTGCGTAATGCAAAAATACGGAATTGAGAATTTGACGAATGTGTGGATCAAATCCAAAGGAAATATTGCTAACGCCCAAGCTCGTCTTGACGCCCGGCAACGACTCTTTGATTAGCTTGATGCCTTCCAGGGTCTCCAAACCAAGTCTGCGATCATCATCATTACCGGTCGAAAGCGTGAATGTCAGATCATCAAAAATCAGATCTTCAGCAGACATCCCCGCACCGACTGCTAAATCATGAATGCGTTTGGCGATTTCCAACTTCTTCGCAGCAGACTTTGCCATGCCTGCTTCATCAATCGTCAAGGCAATCGCGGCGGCACCATATCTGGTAATCAATTGAACTTTGCGAAGCATCTTCTCTTCGCCATCTTCAAGATTTATGGAATTGACGACTGGCTTGCCACCAACCAAAGGAAGTGTCGCCTCTAGAACAGGATACTCAGTGGTGTCGATCACCAGGGGAATTTGCAATTCTGTATTCAGGCGCTTGATCAATATCGTCATATCGCGCACTTCATCGCGCCCAACATAAGCCGAACAAACATCTAGAAGATGAGCACCTTCACGTTCTTGTTCACGTGCCATGGCAATCATGCCATCCCAGTCTTCTTTCTCCAGAAGCTGTTTGAATTTGCGCGAGCCATTTGTGTTAGTTCGTTCACCAATAATGATTGGTGGCGGATCTAAATGCATCGGTGCAGCAGTGTAAAGACTGGCAACAGAAGGAGTCAGTTCAATCTTTCTCTTCTTGGGTGCAAGCGCATTAACTGCCTCGCAGACTTTCTTCATATGCTCTGGCGTCGTACCGCAACAACCACCAACAATATTTACACCAAACTCGCTAACAAAATACTTGAGCCAATGAGCAAGCTCGTCGGGAGTCAATTTATAGACCGTTTGTCCGCCAACATTTTCTGGCAGTCCCGCATTCGGCAAACAGGAAACTAACAAGTCTGAATTCGCACAAAGATAATGAACGTGATCAATCATCTCTGTCGGACCAGTAGAACAATTTATCCCAATCACATCAATCGGATAGGCGGACAACGTCGTCAGCGCAGCCGAAATGTCAGAACCAACCAACATTGTTGAAAGTGGTGGCGCCTCAATTGTCACTTGCGCAATTATGGGGATCTTACGACCAATTTTTTTAAAATAATCGAGCGCAGCAATGATGGCTGCTTTTGCCTGCAATGGGTCTTGGCCAGTCTCAAACTGCAATAAATCTACGCCACCATCAATCAGTCCGGAAATTTGTTGATAGTATGCCTGATTGATTTGCGCAAAAGAAATATGTCCCAACGACGGCAACTTTGTTGTCGGTCCAATCGAACCAGAAACATAACGCTTTTGCCCACTCTGCGAAAAATCATCCGCCACAGATCTTGCAAGCTCGGCAGCTTTCTTATTTAGTTCGTAAGCACGCTTCTCCAGACCAAACTCAGCCAGCACAACTGGCGAGCCGCCAAATGTATCTGTCTCAATCGCATCGCAACCAGCAGCTAAATAAGAGGAATGAATTTCTTTGATGACATCTGGTCGGCTTTCCACCAAAATTTCCGGACAATTCTCATAGCCGTGATAATCATCCAACGAAAGGTCATAATTATGAATTGACGAGCCCATCGCACCGTCAAATATAAGTATCTTTTCGCGGAGAGCATCTAGAAATTTCATCAACCGATATCTATCTTTCCTCGAGTTCAAATATGCTTCGCAATCGGGATTCTAATCTGGTCTCCGAAAATATCGCGCGCGATTAGGACAATGCGCGCTCCAGATCGGAAATTAGATCCTTGCTGTCTTCAATTCCCACGGACAAGCGCACAAGCCCATCGACTATACCGCGCTTAAGGCGGTCTTCCTTTGGAATTGAAGCATGTGTCATGCTTGCCGGATGCGAAATCAGAGATTCGACGCCGCCCAAACTTTCTGCCAAAGCAAACAGTTTGGTTCGCTCCAAAAGCTTTTTCACATTAGGCAATCCGCCTTTAACGACGCAAGACACCATGCCACCATATCCATGCATTTGCTTTTTGGCCAGATCGTGTTGCGGGTGGCTCGACAAGCCTGGATAGATAACCTCTTCAATTGCAGATTGCGTCCCCAAAAACTTAGCCACTGCCGTCGCATTCTTTTCATGCTCACGCATGCGCAGCGCCAACGTTTTGATCCCGCGCAAAACCAACCACGAGTCAAAGGCACCGGGCACTCCTCCAATAGCATTTTGGTGGAACTTCATTGTCTGATACAAATCATTTCTCGATGTGAGAATTGCACCACCGACAACGTCGCTGTGTCCGCCTAAGTATTTTGTCGTGCTATGCACCACAACATCAACACCCAGTTCAAGCGGGCGTTGGAAGTACGGGCTGGCAAACGTATTATCGACAACGGAAATCAAATCTTGGCGATGCGCCAAAAGTGAAAGCGCCGAGATATCCGCTAATCTCAAAAGTGGATTGGTCGGTGTTTCCAACCAGAGCATTTTCGTGTTTTTCTTGATCGCGCCGGCAACTTGTTCAAAATCGCGCGCATCAACAAAGCTAAAAGTTATGCCATAGCGCGTCAGCACATTATTGAACAAACGATAAGTGCCACCATAGACATCTTCTCCCACAACCACGTGGTCGCCGGATTGCAAAAGATTCATCACGCAAGAAATCGCCGCCATACCGGAGGCAAACGCCAAACCATACTTAGCTGTTTCCAAAGAAGCAAGACAAGTCTCCAATGCCGTGCGCGTCGGATTATGCGTCCGCGAATACTCATAGCCCTTATGTTTACCCAGCTCTTCCTGCAAATAAGTAGACGTTTGATAAATGGGCGTGATTACAGCGCCGGTTGTCGGATCTGCTGCTTGCCCAACATGAATTGCCTTTGTCGAAAAGTTCAACTCTTTGCCCCCACCTTTTTCTGAGACCCGCCACCACTTGCCAATTTTTCGCGCCAATACGTCAGGATGTCGAACTTGGTTAGAACACCAATTGCCTTGTTGTTCTTGGTGATCACCACCATGGCTGAACCAAGTTTGAATGCTTTGTACGGCTGATCGATTTCCACACCCACATCAAACTGCGGATATGGCCTACCCATCACCGAGCTGACTTGAATCTCGGCAAGGTTCTTGCGATCGTAAACCACTTGCATACAAATGATGTCGGAAATTGAGCCAACCGGCTGACCGTCTGCCGCAACCACCGGCAACTGATCGATTTGATATTCTTCCATCATATCGATAGCGCGCTGAACAGAATCATCAGGACGCACGACAATCATTTCCGGAACCCGGCTGGCTGATTGTTTGCGATCTAACAAATCGCTGACAAAATAAGTTTGTCCGGCAACCGGTACAAAACCATTGTCTGCCATCCAATCATCCGAGAACATTTTGCTCAGATAACCTCTGCCACCATCCGGCATGATCACGACAATCACGTCGTCTTTGCTCATGCTTTCCGCCACACGCATAGCCGCGCACATAGCCGTGCCCGATGAGCCGCCCACTAAAAGTCCTTCTTCGCGCGCCAAACGCCTGCCCATCATGAACGAGTCCTTGTCGGAAATGCGAATGATCTCATCAATCAATTTGAGATTCACGTTGCGCGGAATGAAATCCTCGCCAATCCCTTCTACTTTATAAGGCTGCGCCATATCGCCCGAATAAATCGAACCTTCCGGATCAACACCAATAACTTTGATGTTCGGATTCTTTTCCTTCAAATAACGACCGATACCAGATATGGTGCCACCAGTTCCCATGCCTGCCACCAAGCACGTGACTTTGCCTTCCGTCGCATCCCAAATTTCCGGACCGGTTGTAAGCGTGTGCGAAATCGGATTATTAGGATTAGCAAATTGATTCGGCTGGAACGCGCCAGGAATTTCCATGGTCAACTTATTGGCAACCGAATAATAACTCTCAGGCGAGCTTGCCGAAACGGACGTCGGCACAATCACCACTTCCGCCCCATAAGCTTTAAGCAAATTGATTTTTTCCGGCGCCACTTTGTCCGGGCAGACCAAAATGCAACGATAACCTTTGACGGCAGCAATTTGCGCGAGGCCTGTGCCGGTATTTCCCGACGTCGGCTCGACAATTGTGCCGCCCGGCTTCAAAAGCCCCTGCTTCTCCGCCTCCTCAATCATCAGCAAAGCTGGCCGATCCTTAATCGAACCACCAGGGTTGAACGCCTCTATCTTGGCTAAAATAAGCGGTTTAAGGTGAGCAGTAACCTTGTTCAATTTGACAAGTGGCGTTGAGCCAACTGCTTCCAGGATGGTGTTGTAATACCGCATCCTCTGAAAGCCTCCCGTACAATGTATAAGTGTTTCAATTATACGGCTACTTGATGGGGCAATTCGCCTGAGACGCGCTTAACACCAACTTAATTAGGAATCACGAAAATTCGCCCAAGCCGATTAGGCAATCTGACCAAACCATCAAGTGGATGTGAAAATTAACCAAATGGCGCACAAAAATGATAATGCACCCGACAAAGCCACGCAGAAAATAAAAAATGCGGCGGCTGGGAAATCAACACCCGATTTGTCCCCCGATTTATCAAAGGATACGGGCACAACGGGCGCGCGCCATTTTTGGACAGCCGAAGACCTTGGCAGCTTCGATGCATCGCGAGAACTTGGCAAGCCCGGTGTGTTTCCTTTCACTCGCGGGATTTATGCCGACATGTATCGCTCGCGTCTTTGGACGATGCGGCAGTACGCCGGCTTCGGCACGGCAGACGAAACTAATAAGCGCTTTCGCTACCTCTTGACTCGCGGACAGACCGGACTTTCCGTCGCCTTCGATTTGCCGACGCAAATGGGTTTGGATTCAGACGATCCAATGGCCGCGGGCGAGGTCGGCCGCACCGGTGTTGCCATCGACAGTCTTGCCGACATGGAACGTCTATTCGATCAAATTGATTTGTCGAAAGTTTCCACATCGATGACCATCAATGCCACTGCGGCAATTTTGCTCTCTATGTATCGCGCCGTTGGTGCCAAACAAGGCGTGGCGGAAAATATGCTTGCCGGCACTATTCAGAATGACATTCTCAAAGAATACGAAGCGCGCAACACTTACATTTTTCCGCCGCATGCTTCCATGCGCATCATCACAAATATTTTTGAATACTGTGCTACTCACATGCCGCGCTTCAACACGATTTCCATTTCCGGTTATCACATAAGAGAAGCCGGCGCCACTGCTACGCAAGAATTGGCATTCACATTTGCCAATGCAATTGAGTATGTTAAGGCAGCATTGGAGCATGGCTTGGATATTGATCAGTTTGCACCACAGATTTCCTTTTTCTTCGTGGCTCAAATGAACTTTTTTGAGGAAGTCTCAAAGTTCAGAGCCGCGCGCAGGCTTTGGGCAAAGATCATGAAAGAGCGTTTTGGGGCAAAAAACCCCAAGTCGATGATGTTGCGTTTCCATGTGCAGACTGCCGGCTCTTCGCTGACACAACAACAGCCGGACAACAACATCATTCGCACAACGCTGGAAGCATTGGCGGCGGCGCTTGGTGGCACGCAGTCCTTGCATACGAATTCAAAAGACGAAGCCTTGTCCTTGCCCTCGGAAGCATCAGCACTGACTGCCTTGCGCACCCAACAAATCATTGCTTTTGAAACTGGTATCAATAATGTTGTCGATCCCTTAGCAGGATCCTGGTTTGTTGAGGATCTGACAAACAAAATTGAAAGCCAGACAGAGGCATATCTGAAGAAAATAGACGAGCTGGGCGGTGCCATTGCCGCAGTTGAGTCCGGCTACATTCAAAAAGAAATTCAGGATGCTGCCTACGAATATCATCAGGCAGTTGAAGCGAAAGAACGTGTCGTGGTTGGCGTGAATAAATTTATTGACGTGCAAAGCGATCCGATTCCGATTCTCAAAATCAATCCTAAAATTGAAGCTGAGCAGAAAGAACGCGTCGCACAATTGCGCAAGAAACGCGACAACGCGAAAGTGGATGAAACGCTGAGGCTTTTGAAACAGGCGGCAGGCTCGGAAGAAAATCTCATGCCGATTATCAATCAGGCTGTGGACCAATATGCCACGGTTGGCGAAATTTCCAACGCTTTGCGCGAATCATTTGGCAAGTACAAACCACCGGCAACACTGTAGAGGCAATTGAATGTCCGAGCCAAAAGTATCAATAGTGATTGTGAACTGGAAAACGCCAAAATTGTTGGCGGCTTGTTTAGATTCACTCATAAAAGATCCAGACCACAATCAATTTGAATTGTGGGTAGTCGACAATGCCTCCGGCGACGAATCGCTTGAGATGCTTTCCTCGCAATATCCATCTGTAAATGTAATTGCCAATTCGGAAAACGTTGGTTTTTCCAAAGCTTGCAATCAAGCTGTGCCGCAAACCCAAGGCGAATACGTTTTACTGCTCAATCCTGACACGATTATTTATGATAATGCCGTCAGCAAGTTAGCTGCATTTATGGATGCGCATCCCGATTGTGGTGCTGCCGGACCGAGAGTCCTCAATCCGGATGGCACATTGCAATTAGCTTGCCGCCGTTCTTTCCCCAACCCGGCTGCCGCCTTTTTCCGCCTTACTTATTTGAGCAGACTTTTCCCCAATCACGAATTATTCGCCAAATACAATTTGACTTACACAGATCCGAACTCGGTCACCGAAGTTGATGCACTTTCCGGCTCCTGCATGATGGTGCGAAATTCTGTGATCAAGAAGATTGGCTTGTTGGACGAAGACATCTTTATGTTTGGCGAAGACATCGACTGGTGCTGGCGCGTGAAGCAAGCTGGTTGGAAAGTTTTTTACGTGCCGGAGGCCATTGTCTACCATTACCATGGTGCGTCCAGCCGTTTGCGTCCTGTCGGCGCCACCATTAATTTGCATCGCGGCATGCATGTGTTTTACCAAAAACATCTGGCACCAAAATATTGGGCACCGTTTAATTGGCTTGTCTATTCCGGAATTTGGCTGAGAGCTTGTCTATTTATCGTGCTCGGTTCAGTCAAAAAACTTGTGTCAACAAATCACGTACCGCAGCAAGTGATGACAGAAACGCCGCTGCCTGAAGTGTCGTCGAATAGAGGTTCCGCAAAATAGCCAAGCAAATTACAGATAGCAGGGTAAACGGTTAGGAAGACTTGAGAATACTTGAGAACAAATGAATAGCAGCGCAAGCACAAACGACAAAATTTTGATCACGGGGGCAACCGGGCTAATTGGACGGGCGCTTGTCGAGCGTTTTATGAAGCAAGGCAAGAAGCTCAAGCTGCAAGTTCGCGATCGCCAAGCTTTGCGCTCTGCATTTGGTACCGCGCTTAATCCGGCAATGGTGGAAATATGCCAGGTTGATTTCACCCAGGCATCAACCAACGATTTCAACATGCTTACCTCTGGTGTTGGACAAATCATTCACGCAGCCGGACTGGTGCATCAACCCAGTGCTCAATATTCAGCCTATGACTTGCTCAATGTGCGCACAACAGAACAATTGATCGACTATGCATCACGTGCCGGCACAGAAACATTTTTGTTTCTCAGCTCAAGTTCAGTCTATGGCGATGGGCCATTTGAAAATGTTATCGAGGACACACCGCTCAAGCCCATTACTCCTTATGGTGTTTCAAAAGTCCAATGCGAAAAGCAACTGAAGTCATCACAAAAGTTGCCAAAGATAGTGGTGCTTCGTCCATCTATGGTTTACGGCGAAGGCGACCGAGGCAATCTGCTGAGCTTAATTCGTCAAATTAAGAAAGGCCGATATTTCCACATCGGATCACACAAGGCGTATAAGAGTTTGATTTACGCCAAGGATCTCGCACTGGCAATTGAACTTTGCTTGAACAAGGCGCAAGCCGGCTATCACGTTTACAACGTGGCCAATCCGAACGTGCTTTCAGTCAGAGAGTTGGCAGAAAAAATTTCCCGCGCCTTAGGACAAAATTCCAAACTAGCGACTTTCCCAGAAAAATTGGTGCGTTTGGGCGCAAAGACAGCACAAACATTTCTGCACGACAAGGCGCCGGTTAAATTGTCGCAAATTGAAAAGCTCACGACTACCACCACTTGCTCTGTACAAAAGCTCGTTGCCGATACAGGCTTTAGTCCTGCATTCTCGGTAGACGACTCTTTGGCGCGAGAAATTAAATGGGCAGAGGCATCCCGGTTAATTTAGAGATACAATTTTATATCGCAAGATTAGATATGTTAGGTACGCGAGGTCGCAATGACGAAGACACAAGACAAAAACGAAAGCCAAGTGCAGGAGAAGAGCGGGTTGCCAAAACTCGATCCGAAACTTAGCACTTGGATAATGTCCGGTGTTTGTTTTGTGATCGCCTTCGTTGCCAGTCTTGCCCAGAACTTATCGCGTGGCAGCCGGGAATTGGTTTTCGTATTTGACTCCGGGCATTATCTCGGTTCCTGCACAAAGATATGCACCTTTTGGCAAGCATTGCTTCATCAAGGATTCTCCGCCAGCGTCAAAGATCAGCTAACCGGAATGACCGACAGTCTTTTATTAGATGGACCAGTGCTGCCCATGCTTTGTTCTTCTTTCTTTTTAATAGCCAATCGCATTCCTAGTTATTTAGATTCGCAGATTGTTGTAATTGAGCAAGGACTGATTCAAGCCCTTTCTGCCTTCCTTATGTTCTTTCTTGCGCGTCGTTTTACAAACTCTAATCGCTGGGCAATTGTTGCCAGTCTGCTTTGGGCTCTTTATCCGGCGGCGCTTATTGGTGCCGGACGTCTGCTTCCAGAAACAACCACTGCACTGCTTTTGGTATCGCTTGTTTTGACGCTAGCCATAGTTGTTGCCGACTCAGTCACTAGCAAATTAAGATCAAATCTTTTGACCGTACTGGGCGGATGGCTGAGTGCGTTACTTCTATTAGCCAAACCGGCATTGGGGCCAGCAACATTTATTGTTGATATCATCTTTTTGCTTTCACATAGACCAATCAAGCAAATCATAGTCAGAGCATTGTTGCTCTTCGTTGGTGGCATCATCGCCATGTCGCCCTGGATGTTATACACCTACGCAGCCACTGGACAGATTATGGTTACCGCTCAACGCGTACCTGTATTCAATATAGTCAATGGGCTTGATCAAGAAAGCAATGGTTGGGCAAGTATTCCACCAAGCCGCTTTGTCAATTTATTTACGGAAGGATTGGGCATCGGCAATGTGACACTCAGCATTTTCAAAGCAGAGCCAGAAAAGACAATCACATTGGTCTTGCGCAAAATTCCACGTTTATGGCAAGTGCCCTGGAACGACTTCCGCTCTAAAGTCGCAGGTATCAGCTGTGGGCCACAAATCTGGTGGCATCAATTATTATGTTTGCTAGGCGTGTTTGGTGCATTAGCATTTTTTGCTAACACCAAATTGTTTAACTTAAGTGTTGCAAACACGACAGAAGAAAAATCAATTCGCTTTATTGGTTACGCCAGTGCAGTTCTCTTGCTTGGGCATGTGATTTACGCAGGCTTCCTCGCCTCTGCCAGATATGGCTTTACCGCCTTGCCGTTATTTACACTTTTCGCAGCCTATGCGCTAATGCGTCTTGCCCTGGTTAAATGGCGGGCAAAGCTAATTACATTGGCAGCATCAGCTGTTATTTTCCTGCTCATTTCACAAGCAGACCTTGTTCCTTACCTTGCACAAGTCTTTGGAGCCAACGCAGATCTGAAATGGTTTGCTCTGGTTATTCAATTATTGGTTGCCGCTGACTTGCTGCGCGTTTTATATAGCAATTTGAATGTCAGTAATGCCGGCGAAAAATTTCCGATTAGTGGCAAGCTAGCATTTGCTCTATTGTTTTTCTCCTACGCAATAGTCCGACTTGCATTTGCCATGGATCAAACTGCAGCTAATGAATGGTCCTCCACACTCAAGCCAGGAGAACAAGCAGTTCGACAAATTGCAGCTTCACAGGCCACAGGAAAAAATCCGGAATGGGCACTGGTTGTTTTTGACGGTGATGCAGAAAGTCGAAATGCAAAGGTCAAGGTAAATGGCCAATACCTCTCCGAGGCACCCAATACTCTCTATGTATTTAACGCTGCTGATGCCGGTCTTTCTCAATTCCAAGTATTTTCCGCATTGCTCAGAATGTCGGCAGAGAAACTTCGCCAATGGCGCGCCGTGCCAGTGCCAATATCGTTATTGAAGGCAAGCGGCGACAACGAAATATCCATTGAAGCCGGTGGCACTGAGCCAATAACCATTTATGGTGGCTACCCATCGGACACAAAGGGTAAATGGTCAATTCCATCCTTCAATTTATTCAGTCCAACCAAATTGGTGAATTCCACGGATACCCTCGAATGCCGACCAATTTCCATTCAGCCTGTACAAACCACAGGCACGCAAAGCTTTCTGCAGGATAGCAAGGGAAAACATGCGGATGATTTATCACCTGCGCTCGGAAAACAATTTGGACAGTATCGCATTTTGCTTTTCCTCGGTTATGCGCAAGAGAAGCCAAATACTACCGCCACGACCACGAACGCAAAAGATCCAGTTGCTCCGATAGAAATAAACTTGACGCCAAACCCAGTTGTCCTCGGCACAACACCGCAATTGTTCCATTTTGCCGTTCCCACTTCATTGAGCAAACAAGGTCACGTGAAGGTATCACTCAGTGGAACTCTCTCTGCGAAGGAGAAAAACAAAGTCACAATTCAGGGCACTGTGTCGGAAGGAATGACTACGGTCTTCTTCTTCCCCGGCACACCGCACATGTTTGATCTGGATAGAACATCCAAGACCGGAAGTTCAATTGCCCGCGAGTCATATCCAGGTTCGTCAGATCCGAAAACATCTGCAGAGCCGGAGCAAGCAGATTTCAATTTGCAGGCTCAGATAGCTTGCGACAAAGCAAATATTTTCTCCGAGATTCTCGAGTTCTCTTTCGTGTCCCTCAGACCAGGCACCACAATCAAAAACTTGAAGGCGCGCATCACGCCAAGCGATCTCGCCAACTTCAACGATCACGATATCACCGTGCATTAAGCGACCGCCAAATTTAATCTGTTTCGTTTGAACTTTTTTCACCCCTTGACCGTCTTTAAGAGTAGGGGGCAATTGGCATAACCTCAATTTGGTTGTCATACCTTTTTGTGATACACTTATGTCATACAGAGATAAGTCATGCTATTTGAATGGGATGATGAAAAAGCTGCAAACAACAAACGAAAACACAAAATTAGTTTTGATCTTGCAACATTTGCATTTGACGATCCTGCTCAGTTCAATGACTTTGACAGAACAGTACGTGACGAAGATCGATATTTCACATTGGGAACTGTCAATCAACTAGTTCTATTTGTATCGCACTGCTACAGGAAAAACGAAAATGGCGAAACGGTTATCAGAATCATCTCGGCAAGGAAAGCTACTCGCAAGGAGAAAGCCGCCTATGACAGCGGAACTCTTGAAAGAAATATCCGCAGCTAAAGCAATGTCCGATGATGAGATTGATACATCAGATCTTCCTGAGCGATTAGACTGGAGCAACGCTCAAGTCGGCAAATTTTACAAACCAATCAAAACTCAGGTGAGCTTGAGAGTCGATGCCGACATTCTGAATTGGTTCAAAGAAAAAGGTGATCAATACTCATCTTTGATGAATCAGGCACTAAGGGCATATGTAATAGCTTCTGAAAATACGTCAAAACATAAGCGCAAAACCAAGAAGCTGGCGCGCTAATTCTATCTACTTCTCTGGAGAGATCCAAAAGATCTGGAACATCGCCGACACCTGTAAGGATGAAGAATGCAAATTGAAGGAGAGCAAGGACCTGTTGGCGAAGCCTCACCGCTGGCCGAACAGTTGCAGCATGTCTATTGGATCGGCGGAGGGAGCGGTGCAGGAAAATCAACCATTGCTCGTGACCTAGCGACTAAGTATGGTCTGCATCTATATTCCACTGACGAGATGATGCTGGATCACGGGAAGCGGAGCACGCCGGAAAACTGCCCATTCACACATGAATTCAAATCTCTGAGCATGGACGAGCGCTGGGTAAACCGGTCCCCAGAAACAATGCTTGAGACATTTCACTGGTTCAAAGGAGAGGGCTTCAGTCTGATTATAGAAGACTTGCTCAACCTCCCTAATGAACCTGGTGTGATCGTGGAGGGCTTTCGACTTTTGCCACAGCTCGTGAAACCTTTTCTTTCCGTGGTTAATCACGCCGTGTGGCTCCTGCCAACACCAGACTTCCGACAGTCTGTGTTCAACAATCGAGGAGGATCAGCTTGGGGCTTCCTCGGGCAAACCAGCAATCCAGAAAAAGCGTTGCGCAATCTGCTCGCACGCGATCAGATGTTTACGGACCGTCTGCACGCGGAAACAAAACGTTTAAATCTACCTACGGTTGTGGTTGATACCACAATGACCGAGAATGATTTAGCCGAGCGAGTGAAGAACACATTTGGACTTTAGCGCCAAGTGCTTCATTGTTTTAAGAAAAGACTCAACAGAAACCTTTATCGCGCAATCAGAGATCTGGATAGTTCTAGCAAATCTGGGAGGTCATCAGCGTCACCTTTGTGGCTTTGTTCTGAGATCAAGCGGACGACAACAAGTTTGTCCGCAGGAAAAACGATCAAACGTTGTCCCATTTCGCCTCTAGCGGAAACACCGATAATCGGTCCCATTTGAGTGACGGCATAGTCCGTCAAACCTTCTCCGCAAGCATTTTGCCATTGTGCATATCCGGCGCGACCGAGGTATTGCTTAAGCAATGGTGACGATACTTCCTGGTGTCTGATGGCCTGATTAAGCGCGACAAGTTTCGGTACCAAAGTAGGATCGAGACCGTAATACTTAACTTCCGCTGCTGTTGGTAAATGAACAACGGTTCTCTGAGTAGAAGGAATCAGCCACCACAACAATCCGCAAGTTGGCATGAATGATTGGCCTGACTTGAAAGATTCTTGCAACCAGCTCTTGCTGATCACTTGCCGCCCATCCCAAACACCATCATCGGCAATCAGTTGACCGACTTTTGCCAAATCAGTGGCGCGCATACTCAAATCGGCCATAGCAATTGGATTGCCGGCTTTGTCCTTTTCCCAGGTGTATTCGGATATTCCTAATGGTGCAAAAATATCTTGTGCCACCACTTGGTCAAGTGAATTGCCGGAGGCAGCTTGCGAAATACCAGAGAGCAAATTTATAGCTTTGTTGTTGTAAAAGAAGTGCTTACCAGGATTGGTAGAAAGTTCGGCAGCCAAGGCAAACTTGACAAAATCTGGGCTGGCGTAAATTTCTTCTGCAGATCGATACGACTGAATACCAGATGTGTGATTCAAAAGTTGCCGAACAGTAATGAATCTCTTTCGTCCTTGATTCCACTCAGGATAAAACTCAAAAACCGGTTGATCCAAGGATTTGATCTTGCCGATGTCGATCAGTCTGCCTGTACCCAAGCTGCTTATAGACTTTGTCATGGACATGATGGGAATCGGATGATCGATTTTGCCAAAGTACCACTCACCGAGAAGCTTGCCATTTTTGAGAATCACCAACGCATCAGTATGAGTTTCATCCGCCCGATGCAGAAGTTTATTCAGGGCAACTTCGTTTACGCCTTCGGCATATGGAGTACTCGATGCAAAGGCGAAAGGAGCTTGGCACGCTGCCGGCGCAAGCATTAGTCCCACTGCAACTACTGCCTTCACTATTTTATTTAACGACCACATAAATTACCCCTTCCATCCAATTCAGCTTATCTAACCAACCCAGCCTTACTCAAAGCAACCTGTTGATTTGTAGCAAGCTTATCCGTAAGTATGTTCAAGAATCTCACAGCACCCAGTCCATTTAAGTGGACTGAGTCCTCGAAGCAGGTTTTGGGAAATTCGCGAGCATCATTCATGTCGATGAACTGCGCATTGTTTTTCTTCGCCAGATCCGCAATAGACGTCATGAACGTCTTGTTGTAAAAGTCGGTGCCCAAAAGCTTGATGTTGTCATCTGTAATCGGCATATTCACGAGCACAATTTCAATGCCCTCTTCTTTGCCCCAAGCAAGAAGCTTTTCCAAAAAAGACATTTGCTTGTTATAGGCCTTTGGCTTGAAGGGCAAATAACGATAAGTGTATTGGGCAATATTGTCTGAGTACTTTGCCTCTTTGGCAGAATAAGGATTGACGCAGACTTCGGCAGGACCTGTATCTTCCGGCAACTGCAACATGGCCATGCCACGCAAGGCAAATGGTGCGCGCACTGTTTCCATGTCTGACATACCAAAAATATTTGCCAACAAGCTCTTGGTGAAAATGCCGTGCAAATAGACAAAGTCCAAACGCTTGTTGTAAATCGTGCTCAACTTACCAGCCAGATATTCCACTCGTTCCCATGGGGAATTGCGACTCTCCCAATCCAAGTCGGAAACATTGGCAATGCGGCTAACATAACGATAGGTCTCGGTTGCTGCCGGACTAGCAAGCGTATTATCCATGAAGTCGCGCGGTGCAATACCATAAATGATCATCTTGGGACGGCTATCGCCTGACAGTGTGCGTGTCGCCAACACGTAAGCATCAGACACCATCTGTCCACCAATGACAAAAGCAAATGTGCGAGCCTCAACACCTGATTTTTGCTTGAGCAGTTCTTCCAAATAATTGGAACGGTGATGGAAGGCAGCATTTTGTGCTTCGTTATAGCGTGTAGCATCTCCACCATGCACCACAGCCATCATCAAAGATGAGCCGAGCAAAACAATGTCTGGACTTTTGCTCTTGTGGAAATCTTTGATCGCATACCAAACCCAACTCCGATTGGGAGAATTGAAATGATCAATTGGCCAGTATTTAAACGTCCCTGCCACAACCAAGTCAATTGCCACCAAGCCAATGATTGCCCAAGCAATGTAGCTTGTCTTTATATATTTTCCGAAATTTGAAAACAGGTTGTTCATGATTTTGACCTAGAACTGGAAGTAAATAAATCGCGGTGATTTATCCGGGGAAAATACCATCACCAAGAAAAACAGGACCATGCAAAATGCCGCTTTGGCAAACTTAGGTGTTCTTGCTACCACGTGAGCCTTGTTAATCGCGTCCATTGCCACGTGGGCGCAAGCCAATACCGGCAAGATCAAAAATACGGATGGATAAATTAGCGGGTAGTTGATTGAAGCAAGCGTCAATTGAAATACTTTAGCGCCATCTTGAACGGCAGAGAGGAAAAGCATTTTATTCATAATTTGGAAACAGGAGCTGACACTTTCGGCTCTAAACAACGCCCAACCAATACAGACAAACTGGAAGGTGACAAACATTGAAAATGCTTGACCGGGAACACTTGCCAGAAATGCACTAAGTGCTTTAACCTTGCCAAATACACGTTGATACTCACGATGCAAGACGAGCAAGGCCCCGTGAAATGCTCCCCAAAGCAGAAAATGCATTTCTGCTCCATGCCACAGGCCACCCAAGGCCATGGTCAAAAACAAATTGCGATAGGTGAGCACTGTCCCGCCGCGTGAGCCGCCCAGTGAAATATACAAGTAGTCTCTCAGCCAAGTTGAAAGCGAAATGTGCCAGCGGTGCCAGAACTCGGCAATATTTTTTGCCAAGTAAGGCAAATTGAAATTGATTGGCACCTTGTAACCGAACAAAGCCGCTGAGCCACGAGCGATGTCGGTGTAACCAGAAAAATCGAAATAGATTTGAAAGGCAAATGCCCAAGTGAAGATCCAAAGATCAACGCCGGTAAACAATTCCGGATGGGCAAAGCCGCCTTGAACAAAAAACGTCAAATTGTCGGCTATCAAAACTTTCTTACACAAGCCAATCAAGATCAAAGCAATTCCATCATCAAAATGTTCGCGATCAAATTTTGCTTTGTTCAAAAATTGCGGCACGAAATCCTGATATCGCTTAATTGGTCCAGCAATTTGAGTGGGGAAAAACGAGGCAAAGAGTGCAAAGCCAAGAAATGACTTAACCGGTTGACTGCCGCGATATATATCGACAAGGTAATGGATAAATTCAAAAATGAAAAAGGAAATGCCGAGTGGCAAAATAATATCGAAAGGGATTTTGGGAAATGTGACACCAAATGGCTTTACCCATGATGCCACCATATCGTCGAGGAAATAGGCGTATTTAAAAAAGGCAAGCGTGACTAAGTTCGCTGTCACACCAATGCCCAACCAAAGTTTCTTGCGCTCGGGATCTTTAACCAGCGCTTGAGCAAGCAAATAATTGCCCACCGTCAAACCAATGATCAAAAGAATGTATGCCGGCCGCCAGCTCATATAAAAGAGGTAGCTTGCCGCTAAAAGTATTGGTACACGAAAACGGTCGGGACTAAGCCAAAAAGTCAAAACGACTAGAGGCAGAAAAATAGCGTACTGGAGAGAATTGAATAGCATCTAAAGTAATCGCTTGGGTTATCAACAGGACTTGTAAATAATAGCGAGGCACACCCGTAAAAGTCTATACAGCTTGCATACAAGCTAGTTAATGCAATTGTCTAGGCGCCCAAACAGATCTCAATCTGTTGATTATCTAATGTTGATATGTGTGGGAAGTTCTTCGGTCGATTGCCCGCTGGGTTTGGACTCTCCGCCCAGGTCACCGTCCTTGATTGTGCTTTTCTTAGCGGCTGCACTTTTCAAAGTCGTAGGCGGCTGACCTTCGCGCCAGCGGCGTTTGCGGATTGTTTGGATTTCCTCTCTCGATAATCCGTCCTGCGGCATAATCAAATACATTTCTTCCAACTGGCCCAGGACATATGGGTGTTGGGCAATCAAATCCTCACGCGTCATATCCAGATATTTACCCAGGTTGACAAGCGTGTCCTGATAGGAAAACTCACCCTTCCAAACAACCATAAAGGGATGGCCGGCACCGTGGTAAATGCGCACGAATCCCAAAAGCACAAACAGAATTAGGATTAAGACTAGCTCGGATATTCGCTCTGACGACATACATCTCTCCTAACCGAGTCATCTTATCGCAAATAAATTGCGGATGCGCAAGCTCCCTAAAAAAAGGATGCCTCGCGGCATCCCTTTTTCCTTGTGCAAAGCTATGTAGTGGTTTTGCCAGTGGCAATGTTTCAGGCTATTTGAGTTAGCTCCTGCCATTTGCGCGACAAAAGCTCACGCAGATTATCGATACAGGCAATTGCCGAGAGTTCGGCGGAAGCATGTTCATGTTTGCAAGAGGTGTTTTGTCCCTGTTCTTGTCCATTGATGCGCAGTGCGACGACTGATGGTTTTAGATGACCAGATTCGACAAGTTCTACAGGGATTGGCAGTCTCTCTTCGGCAATAACTGTTTCCAGCAATTCCAGAGTTCTTTTATATGAATTGCATCCGGGAGTATAAATAAGTTCAACTCTCATGCCCGGTCACCTCCAGGTAATGTGGAAAATCAGGGACACCAATGAGGCTATATGTCTAACAGCGCTCCGTCAGCTTTCGCCTCCTCCGCTGCCGACGAATTCAAGTCATAAATGACTGGCTCGAATTCCGGACCCCAAATATAAAGGGATCATTAAGATAAGCCCCGAACAGAAGTATAAGCGCGAATTCTCATTTTGCAATTACAATTCTTTACCGCCCGCTTAATGTTTGCTAATCTCTGAGACGATAGGAAGCTAAGCAATCAGCGCAACGCAGAACTGCGAGGAGCAGTTCTGCGTGAAGCGCGTCATCACGCGGAGGAGCCGATAGGCGACGGAGCGTTTATTATTGATACTTTCAGCGACGGAGCTCTTAAATGGCATTCGTATCAGAGATAGTGCAAGCGGAAGGTCACCTGGTTGACTCGCAAATCCTCACCGATATTTTCGACACAATAATTGCTTGCCAGGCAACTTATGAGGTGCTCGAATTCAACATCGGCCGCACCAACGACGAGATGTCCAAACTCAAATTGAAAGTACTGGCTGAAAATAAAGATCTCTTGGATCAAACACTCGGCGACTTGATGTTGCTTGGCTGTTATCCAATCGAAGAAGCAAATGTAATTCTCAAAGCAGCGGACATGGATGGTTGCTTGCCTGAGGATTTTTACTCGACGACCAATCACAAAACAATTGTTCGCCATCAAGGAAAATGGCTGGAAGTAGACAACCAAAGAATGGACGCTGCGGTTTGCATTCAAGACAACATGCCCACTTGTCGCAAATTACGTGATATCACCCGTGGTGACATGGTTGTTTGCGGTAAAGAAGGCATTCGAGTGCTGCCGGAATTTAAAGCGCGCGATCGTCTCGGATTTGCTTTTATGTCCAACGAGGTTTCCTCAGAAAGACGCGTTGAAACAGCCGTGAAAAAAATTGCCGACATCATGCGCGAAATCAAACACAAGAAAGGCAAAATTGTTGTCGTCGCAGGTCCCGTGGTTGTTCACACAGGCGGCGGCGAATTTTTATGCCGATTGATTCGTGAAGGATTTGTATCCGTGCTTCTTGGTGGCAATGCAATTGCCGTACACGATATTGAAAATTCACTTTACGGTACATCCTTAGGAGTAGATTTGGAGCGCGGCCTGCCAATCTACGAGGGACATAAAAATCACATGCGAGCCATCAATACGATTAGACGCTCAGGTGGAATTGAAAAGGCCGTCAAAGACGGTGTTCTAAAATCGGGCGTTATGTTTGAATGCGTCCAGCACAAAATTCCTTTTGTCCTAGCCGGCTCGATTCGCGATGATGGTCCTCTGCCAGAAACAAAAATGGATTTGATTGAAGCGCAAGATCAATATTCACATCATTTAAAGGGTGCAGATTTAGTAGTTTGTTTGTCTTCAATGCTGCATTCAATTGGTGTGGGCAATATGTTGCCTGCCCATGTCAAAACAATATGTGTGGACATTAATCCTGCCGTGGTTACCAAACTTTCCGACCGGGGATCATCACAAGCACTGGGCGTGGTTACAGACGTTGGACTTTTCCTCAATCTCCTCTCGCATTACCTCACAGGTACGGCTGGTCACGTCCCTGCTCAAGAGCAATAAAAGTAATTTATATAAGGCGAAAAGACAAACATTCGCCTAGCCGGTCTTGTATCATGCAAATTCTCGGCTTGATAACTGAGAATTTGGCTTCAGGCAGTGACCATTTCGGCATGAATCAGTCTTTCTTCCAACAAGCAATGCGCGCCTTCAAGGAAATTCCCTTCCTTGGCGCTATCGTCTTGGTCCTGATTGTCAATTTGGCGCTGGCAAGTTCAAATCCTTTTAAGGCAGTTGACCCGGAAAAACTACCGAGCATTCACGGCTGGGCCTATTGGGCAACTAAAGACTTGCTTACCAGGCAGGACAAACCAAATGTCGTTGTCTTTGGTTCATCTGCAGTCATGCAACCGCTATGGTGGCAAGAAGCTGCTTATCGCGGCTCCGATGTTGATCTGGTCTCCGATCATCAAAGTCGTTACTTGGGACACGTAATTCAAAAATACAGTCCTGCCACATCACCAAACTGTTTTAACTTTGCCCTGCCTGGCGCCATGCCATCAGACGAGTACATGATCATTCAAACCATGATCAAGTCTAATCGCCAGCCGAAAATTATCGTCATGGGATTGCACCCACGCGATCTAATGGACAATTCGTTTAATTGCGCTGCTTCTTCCAAACACTATCAATACCTTTCTCGCTACAATCCGGATTTGGCCACAAGCTTGCTCAATCTTTCCATGCCACAATTGTGGCGGCGCCTTGCTTATCAAGTTGAATCGCTCTTATTTCTCAGACAAAAAAAGAGTGAAGTGCAATTGGTGGTATCAGAAGAAATTGAATCGGCCGAACATCCCTGGCTTTCGTGTTTGCCGGAAAGTCCGCTTTCCGCAACAGACTTGAAGGACAAGAAGCTGGCAATCTATGTTGATGAGATTGAAAAAGGTGTTTGGATTGCTCATCCAACATCACCTTATCAATATGTCGATGCCACTTTTGATTGCGTGCGAAGATTCAAAAAAACGAACAACGAATTGTTTGTCAATCAAAAGGCTTGGTTGGAAATGTCGCTGGCAGCCTGCAGGAAAGCTGGTATCGGAGTTGTTTTAGTTAACATGCCACGCACGGAAATCTTGTCACGCGTCATGCCACCAGGAACCTATGAGCGACATGTGCAATTGATCAAATCATTAGCCGAGTCGTATGGAGACGCTTATCTCGACATTGATGTGTCCGGTCGTTACAGACTCGATGACTACACCGACTGGATTCATATGAATGCCGGTGGTGGCAGGAAAGTTCTTGATGCAATCGGTGAGTTCATCGGCAAAGACAATGCGCTTGCAGCATTGATCTCTCCGGACAATACCGCCTTAGCAACAAAGGAGCGTGCCCATGCTCTTTAACAGCTTTGCTTACCTTGTATTTTTGCCAGTTGTCGTTGCTCTATATTGGCTCTGCCCATTTAAATATCGCGTGCCGTTGCTACTCGTAGCAAGCTATGTCTTTTACATGTTTTGGAAGCCAATCTACGGCGTGCTCATGATTGCGTTGACTGTTGTGAATTACGGCTTTGGACTATGGCTGGGCAAACTGCAATCGGACAAGCAACTTAATGCCAGAAAAGCTTGTTTAGCTTCTGGCGTGATTGTCAACGTTTTAGTACTCAGCTTTTTCAAATATGCCTATTTCTTGCGTGACCTGGCGAATTATTTGATGCAAGTAATTTCTCTTAAGCCACTGCCACCATTCAGCTTTGAAATTATTTTGCCGCTGGGAATTTCGTTTTTTGTCTTCGAGTTTATTCACTATCTCGTAGATGTTTATCGCGGTGGTCCTGTAGTTAGATCGCTAATGGATTTTGCTTTGTTCCCTTCTTTTTTTCCCACACAAATTGCCGGCCCAATCAAACGCTACCAAGATTTCATTCCGCAACTAAAATCAGCACGCACGTTAAACATGCAAGAGTTCAACGAAGCAATTGAGCTAATCATTTTTGGCTTATTCAAAAAGGTTGCTCTGGCAGACAACTTGGCTGTTGTCGTCAATCGTTGTTACGCTCACCACGATTTGCTCAATTGCGCCGATCTCTGGCTGGCAGCATATGCGTTTGTCTTTCAGATTTATTTCGACTTTTCCGGATACACCGATATTGCACGCGGTTCTGCTCTTTTGATGGGCTTTAAAGTACCACTCAACTTCAAGCTGCCGTTGCTTTCACCATCCATGACTGAGTTTTGGCACCGCTGGCACATTTCACTTTCCACATGGCTGAGAGACTATGTGTACATTCCCTTGGGCGGAAGCAAAGGCGGCAAACTCTTCACTTATCGCAATTTGTTCATCACCATGGTTGTCGGCGGACTCTGGCATGGCGCCAGTATGCATTTTGTCGCCTGGGGTGCACTGATGGGAGCAGCTCTACTCTTCAACCGCTTGTGGCGCGCCTTATGCGAACAAGTGTCCTTCTTGAATGAATTAACAGCCACCAAGGCATTTCATTACTTCGCAATCTTTCTCACCTTCCAAGTCTGGACAGTAACCTTGATTTTCTTCCGGGCTGAAACCTACGAAATCGCTTGCCGCGTTTTACAAAAGACTCTCTTTCTTTCCCTCCCGGTTCAAGCTACCGCTTCCGAGTTTATTCCCACAATTTTAGGCACAACCGGTTGTGTCACCTTCTCGCTCTTGCCAGCAATCTTACTGGTTATGGCAATCTGCCAGCTTCTTGTTTCGCGATTCAAAGGCACGCCAGGCATTATGCCAATTCCGGAAAATCGCATTCTATTCCGCTCGGCCTATTTGGCCGCGCTTATTTTGATCCTGCTTGTGGTAGCACCAGATAGCACACCACAGTTTGTCTATTTCCAGTTTTAGATATTACTACTACCAGGGACTTGGCTTTCTTGATCTTTGGCTTGCTCAGGCTTTGAGCCTTTGGCCACTTCGCTTGAACCAGGCTCGGTCAACAAATCAGACAAAATCCATTCGAAGATTGTTCGCTTGCCCGCCTCAGGATTCAATTCATCTCTTAGCGATGTAGATGTGAAAAGCGGATGCAAGCCATCCACAAACGTCAGGTGATCAATATTACGAAAGACACGCGCAAGCCCAACATCCGTGGCGCCACGCAATTCTTTGACGGACGACTCATCGCCAAGAATATGCGTCTTCAAGGCGTTCTCTGGCAAATACAAAGCGCTGGTCAGAGGAGAAATGCCGTCGTTCAAATCATAAGCACGCACTGTTGGCGCCTTGGGATCTTGCTTACAAATCACCCGGCTCATTTCTGTATTTAACATCTTCAAGACCGAATGTTCAAAAGCCAAATGTGCTGGAACTGTACGCGTGGCGAAGAAGTAAGGCATCAGCATATGACTTTCAATGCGTGTTGTTGCCCTGCGCTTGTTAAATGAATTGATTAGATATCCGGCATAAGTAATGAACTTGCTCTTGTCCGGCAATGGCTTACTGTTCATCTTATACAAAGCAAAGTTGGCATCGGCAGCCACAGACAAATCACCTCGCGGGCCTAAGGGAATGCGCGAGCGGAAACTACCGGCGTCCGGCATCATGCCATCGGCATTGTCCCACTTTAAATCGCGTGTCAGGTTGATATTGCGATCGAAATAAAGGCGATGAGCAACTGAGTGATCGAGGCGCGACCAAAGGTGTGAGGGGTTTTTGTAAATACTGTATTGGAACCAGTTGAGTGTAAATAATGGCGAGCCATGAAATGGCGTACCAAAAGTCATGACGCGACTGACAGTCTTGTCGACATCTTCGGCCATCATTGCTTGCTGAACAAGATTGCCACCAAGACTGAGAGCGACAATTGTCACCGGCTTGCCGCCAGTGATTTTGTGTAAGTCGAGCAAGGCCTTTTGGCATAGCGGACCAGTGACTGCAAGTGGTGCTTGCGTGTTATAACGAACCAAGTAAATCTTGTAGGTGTTCTGGAAGTCCTTATTGGCTTGCATCGTATCAATGAGTTTCTTCCAGTGGAAAGTGGCCACGCCTTCGCCGTGCAATCCGTGCACAAACAAAAGTGGCTTACGACCTACCAAACTGGCGTCATCCCAGCGATAGAGCTCAACGTCCATGGGCTTATGCTTAATTTTGGTTCTAGGCAGGATTGAAGGCTCGGCGCCAAAAGCATCGCCAGCCTTGGCATCTAGCCAAAAACCGGTTGACAAGATAATAATAAAGGATAGGGCAAAGGCTAATAAGGCAGTTCTATTATGAGCTTCCGAATGGTACATTTGAGTAGTTCCCCCTCCTGTAAGTATAACTTTTAGAATATAAATTTGAAA
This sequence comes from Candidatus Obscuribacterales bacterium, assembly GCA_020050685.1. Lineage (GTDB taxonomy): Bacteria > Cyanobacteriota > Vampirovibrionia > Obscuribacterales > Obscuribacteraceae > JAGVKG01. Next base: position 39,259 of record JAGVKG010000009.1, read on the forward strand.
ATATGAATAAGAACAACCTTTGCATCTTTTTTTCCGATACCGGTGGGGGACACCGCAGCGCCGCAGAAGCTGTCGCTGGTGGGATTGCCGAGCTGACCACGAGCCATCAGGCACAGAATGTGCCGGAAGTGCACCTGGAGAATATTGCCGAACAAAGCCACCCGATTAACCGTGGTTTTGTGGAAATTTACAATTACCTTTTGCGCCATCACCAGCCGTTAATGAAGTACTACAACTGGTTCGTGGAGCAGGCCAAACCGAACGACTCGGACATGGCCTATCAACTTTGCCGACCGTACTTATATAAACTCCTGGGTCATTATGAGCCCAGCGTGGTTGTCTCGGTTCACCCAATGATTAACCACTATGTAGCCCGAACCATTCGGGAAATGGAATTGCAAACCAAACTGGTAGTTGTGGTTACCGATCCTAATAAAGTCCTCTGGAAAGGTTGGGCTTGTCATGACGCAGATCTGACAATTGCCCCTAATGATTTGGCATTCGAGACTTTGCTTAAGCAAGGCATGGACCCCAAGAAAGTTGCCACAATCGGCATGCCCATTCATCCGGACTTTCTCAGACCACCAAGTGTTAGCCGTGAGGACTTCCTCACCTCGCTCGGTCTTAAGCCAAACCTGCTAACCGTAGCCATAAATTCCGGTTGGGCTGGTTCGAAAAAGTTGATGCGCGTTTACACATCACTTTCTCAGGCTGGACAACCTGTGCAATGTATTTTCTTAGCCGGACACAATCAAGAATTGTTCGAGCGCGTCAAGCAACAAGTTAAGACTTCACCCGTACCGACAGCCGTGCTGCCCTTCCACGACAACATGGCAGAGTTGATGTCGTCATGCGATTTAATGGTCACTAAGGCCGGCGGTTTAACTACCTATGAGGCTTTGGCAAGAAGATTGCCGATGGCTCTCGATTTGTTGACCGAACCCATGCCACAAGAGCGCGGCACAGCCGATCTGATGATTGAAGAAAAACTGGCAGCTCCACTTTATTCTCCCGAAGACATCATTCCGGTGGTGCGCAAAATGCAACCCGGTCGAGATGAGCAACGCCTTGTTCTGCCGCCGGAACACGAACTCAATCGTGTTGATGCGGTTTACGATATCGCCAGACAAATATTGCAGCTCTGCGATGGAGTATCATTAAAGTCATCGGCTTATTCATCAGAAAATCAGCTCTAAGACAGTAGCGTTGCAGCTCTGAAAATCCGACAACGGCTTTGGCATATGCGGTATTTCTCGTGCTTCTGAAAGTCAACCAATTTCTCAACGAAAAGCCCTTCGCGTCCAGCGAACGGCCTGATGTGGTTTTGATTCATGGCACCGGCGGTGATGGCACGCTCTGGACACCGCAAGTAGAAATGCTTACGCCACTAGGATATCGCTGCATTGTGCCTGAGTTAAGAGGACACGGACAGACACCGGAGCCTGGCGATCCTTGTGATTTGAACACTCACATCGAAGATCTAATCGAAACACTTCAGACCTGTCAAATTCGCTTTCCGGCCATTTTTGTCGGGCATTCTTTAGGGGCAATGATTGCCTGCATGCTGGCAGAAAGACATCCGGAAATGTTCTCCCAAATTCTTTCCATTTCTATGCCTGGTCGCGTGCCCAAACACTCAGCCAGGATTTTTGACTGGTTTCTCGGATGGCCTTATGGACGCTTGAAGGGCACATTCATTCATCGCCAGTTGCCCATAAGGCATCGCATTTTGCTCAGCACTGATTTGCACAGCCTGCAACAAATTGTCTCCAATTTTGCCGATGTCAATTTTGTCGAGCATGATTTTGCTATTGCTTGCCCGGTGCATTTTTCCGTCGGTAATTTCGACGTTGTCGCACCAGCCAAGCACGTGCGTGCCATGCATAAACGCTTGCCGGGTTCAACCTTGCAAGTGTTCAAATGGGCAGGACATTCTTGCATGGACGATCAACCAGATGCCTTCAACAAATGGTTCATGGACAAGATTGTTTCAATTTAGAAATTTAAAGTTTGGCGAAACCAACCCCAGGCGTTGTCTGATTTTTTAGACAAGTCGTTGAGAGTAATACCGGGCTCTTGGCTCGGCTTTCCTGCTTGTTTTTCTGTGCGGGGCAAAAGCTTGCCGAGTAAAGACAAATTGTATTGCAAGCCTTTAGGATCAGACATATCCGGTCTGCGCGCTTTCGCTACTTCGTCCGGATCGCGTGGTGGCAAGACGTGGCGATTAATAATTTGTCCATTGGAGAGGAACAAAGTAGCATCACCTGTTTCTTCTGAAAACATGAAGGCCTCGCCGCCTTTAAGGCTGTCTGTTCCGTGTAAAGCCAAATCACGCAATTTCAGAGTCCAAGCATCTTCGGCCTGACCGCTAGCTTCGCTTTTGGCCTGCGCAATCGCCTGCGACTTTTGAATACCGGTTTCAAATTCTCTGACTTTCGGCTTTGCTTTATTTTCTTGACTCTTTGTCGCAGCATCTAAGTAGCTCAAAGGTGCTGCCACCACTTTTGGCGCAGCAAATTCCGCTTGCGGGGGAGCTTGCCTGGTGACAATTCCAGCCTGTGATCTAACTTGAGAAACAACTTGACCGGCCTGCGCATTTGCCGGACCAGAGCCAATGATCAATTGATTGGTTTGCCGAACTTGGGAACGACTATCCTGGGCAGAAATATTTGATCGGACTTGTGGTGCAGACGATGGTATTACCTTTGGTGTCGGCATAAGCATGGCACTGTAGTACGGATCATTGTCCTTTTTAATTGGCACTTCCGTTACTTTAGCGTCCGGCGGCAACGACACTTGCCCTATGGCAGAAGCGCTATTGTCCGAACCGCCAAAAAACTTGCCGAACCAGCGGCGCTTATTTGAACCTTTCGAAGATCCATCAGCACCACGCGCCTGATCCGCTGCTGTGCGGTAAGCCGCCTTTGGCATTACTTGTGGCTTTACTTTTACTTTCTTTTGACGTGCTAGACGAATTTTTACCGGCTTGGGCATCTGCTTCATAGCGCTTGCCTCACCGGAATCTTCTTCCGAGGCAAAAGGATTGAAGAAGAACAAGCGAAATCCTTTTGAGCGCTTGGCCTGTGGCGCATCTTTTGCTTCCGCGGTTGGGGCTTGCGCTTGAGATGAAGGTCTTGGCGATGACCCAACCAAGCTGGCCACCAAATCGGATGCCGCCGCATCTTGGGACTTATGAGCAGCACTTTGCTCCGCACCACCACTTGGTACTGCTGGATCAATTCCCGGAATTCCTTTAAGCAAATCATTTAAAAACGAATTGCTTGAGCTGGCCGGTGCTGGCGCCATTTCTTTGGTTATATCAGAATGTACAGGTTCGGCATTTACCGATTGATTTGAGGCAAGGCTTGCCTCGCTATCCACTGCCTGAGTGGCCGGTTGTCCAGGATTGACCTGTGCCTGCGCTGCACCATTATTATTCGTGCCGCTGCTATTTGATCCGGTTGCAGCCTGACCAGATTTATTTGCGACCATGCCGGAAATCGGCAAGAATTTTGGCGGCGCAATATTGAGAATTTTGCTCAGACCGGAAGCAGCTTGCATAAATTCTCCTTGCTGCAATCGGATCATAGCCAAAAGAATTTGAGCCTTCTGATAGTCCGGCTCTGCAGTAAGCGCTTGTTGGAGCGACGATTCGGCAAGCTTCAAGTAATTGCGCTCACGGAAAATCACTGCTTGCTCGTAAAAGCCTCGAGCTAACCTGGGATTTTCTTGCGTGGACTTGAGAAATTCCACCAGAGCACCATCAACCTCGCCATGCTCTTTCAAATACATGCCAATTTCGAAATGCGTGCCGCGTTTTTCCCCGGGGAAACCTGCCATAGTCGTTGATGCAATCGCCCGTGCTGCTCTCGCGCCTGGCACCGAAGGTGGCGTCATGGGCATAATTCGCCCCTTAGTTTGACTAAGTGCGGCGGAGGCCGACAAACAACTAATTGCTAAAAGACTAACCGTAGCGGATAGAGCTATGAGGGAGAGACTTTTGCCTTGCAATGGCGTAACTTCTTTCTAGGTTAATTACACTAAAGGCAGTACTAAAAACACAGACCGACTCACGGTTTAAGATTTTATCAGAATTCGCTCCAAATTCCTAAAGAAAGTTATCCAGCTTGGTTCATTCATTGTCTTTAGCGGTCGGACCAAAATAGTTTTCATGCCGGCTCTTTGACCGCCCCAAACATCGGTGAGCGGCCTGTCGCCAATTACAGCTACTTCGGCGGCTTCCAGCCCAAGAATTTCCAATGCCTTGAAAAATCCCTTACGGCTTGGCTTTGCAGCCTGACCAATTGCTGGCATGTCCAATATCTTTTGTACTTGATCGATATATATTGCGCGGCGATTATTGCTGACAATTGCTACTTTGAATCTTTCCTTCACGAGAATCAGCCAATGGGCTACTTCCTCCGTCAAAATTCCAGAGTGCGGCGCGAGCAAAGTTGAATCCAAATCAAAAATCAGCCCGCGAATGCCCGCAGCGGCCAGCGCGTCCAGGTTGATATCAGTGACATCGCCATTAATGTTATAGGTAGGCTTAAGCAAAACCATAATTCCCGAATTTATCCTAGTAGATTCCGCCAAGACATTGCGCAAGCTTAAATATAACGTCAGAAATGTATCTTTGGGAAGCAGCAAACGCTTAAGTATAAGCGGCAACCCGAAAGAACTGAGTTACAATGACAGACCTCAAACTAGTCAACAGAGCACAATTTACTTTTGCTCTGGCACTATCGAAATAATGGCACCACAAAAGTCAGCAAAAATCTCAGAAGAATTGCAAGTAGCGCAAACCCAAAAAGATTTGCCAGTCACCCATGTTGCCATCATCATGGATGGCAATCGCCGCTGGGCAGACGAAAGAGGCTTGCCACGCTTGCTTGGTCACAAAGAGGGCGTTAAGACTCTCAAGCAATTGGTCAAGCATGTTGGCGCTCCCAGCCAGACGAATGCCAGCCCTCTCAAATACCTGACCGTCTATGCATTTTCCAGTGAGAACTGGAACCGCAGCCAGGAAGAAGTGGACTATTTATTCGAGCTTTTCGCTCGGGCGATCACCGAAGAGCTCGAAGAATTGGCAGCCAATCAAGTCAGACTGCGATTCATTGGTGACATAGAAGCCATGCCGGCTTCACTGCAAAAATCATTTCGTAGTGCTGAACAAAAAACCCAAACCAATCCTGGTCTCAACTTGCAAGTGGCAATTAATTATGGCTCGCGTTTAGAAATTACCCACGCTCTCAAAAGTCTTGCCACCGACATACAAACAGGCAAACTAAAGCCAGAGCAAATTGATGAGGCTCTTGTCTCAAGCCGCCTTTACACCGCCGATATGCCCGACCCGGATTTGATCATTCGTACAGGTGGTGAAATGCGCTTGTCCAATTATCTTCTTTGGCAAGCCGCTTATGCCGAGCTCTATGTCACGCCCACTCTTTGGCCTGATTTCACCCCCAATGCTTTTGATGCGGCTTTGGCCGATTTTGCCACGCGCAGACGCCGCTACGGCGGGGATTAGGCGCCAAAAGCCGAGTGCCTGAAAGCGCCAAGAATTAACCTTTTCGGGCATTTCATCCTATTGACAAGCTGCCTGCAAAGAAGTATTATTTCGCCAACCATACCGGTTGCAGTCCCGCTTTTACGGGTATAACAGAATTGGCGGGAAGGCTTATCTGAAAGGCAACAGGGTTGGGCTTTTGAACCACTTACCACTTAGTCAAAACACAAAACGGGCGCAAACCCTTATGAAAAAAAACATTCAAATTGGCTTGGCATTGGGAATCTTGGCGCTGCTAACACCTGCGGTCAGTTTTGCTCAAGGCAACTCTGCTGGTCCAACCATGTATCAGGCGCAACAAGGTGAATCAGCCGGCGGCGCTCAAGCCGGACAAGGTCAGACTTATCAAACAATGACGCAAGGTGCTAACGGTAATTCCGGACTGAATCTACCGAGAGTACAAACTGGTGTGCTTGCTCCTGAAAGTGTTAACCAAGCTCCGATTCCATCCGGCCAATATACTTTTGGTTTTCCTGGTGGACAGAGCGAACAATATCGTGGTCCCTACAAAGGTGGTGGCGGATCATCTGGTGGCGGCTTTTCAGTCGGCACCAATTTGCCACCAACTTCCACAAGTTCTTGCTTGCCTATCACTATTCTTGATGATGAAAAAGGCGTTCCAGCCGGCGGCCCCGTTTACGGCAACTCCATGGGTGGTGGCGGCGGTGGTGGTGGCGGCGGTGGTGGTGGCGGCGGTGGCG
>JAGVKG010000044.1 GCA_020050685.1 Candidatus Obscuribacterales bacterium
CTCCGTCGCTGATGCTAAGCATCAGCTCCTCCGCGCGTTAAGACGCTTCACTCCGCAACGCTCCTCGCGTCGCTGCGCTTCGCTGTAGCTCGTGGGATGTCCCCTACGCGCGTCCATATGCGAGGCACACTTTTATATACATTAGGGATATAGACCGCGGACTCGTCGGGCTTCGAGTACGCGCTCGATAGCGATGCTCATGGAGGCAGTACGTAAGGTCATCTTCTTTTCGTCAGCAACGTGAAACACGCGATCACAGGTTCTGCCTACTAGTTTTTCCAAGCGAGTGTAGACTTCATCCTCTGTCCAGAAGAGGCGCATAATGCCTTGTACCCATTCAAAATAACCGGCTGTCACTCCTGCTGCATTAGCCAGAATATCTGGAAACACGACTACACCCTTGTCATCAAGAATATCATCGGCTTCTGGTGTCGTCGGACCATTTGCACCTTCAACAATAATTTTACATTTCAACTTGTCAGCGTTGCTGGCAAGAATTTGATCAGGCACCGCGCATGGTGCCAAGATATCGCACTTAAGTTCTAACAACTCATCGCTAGTTACCGATTGTGCTTCCGGATAATTGACTAAGCCACCGGTACTATCCACATACTCTCGCAGCTTGGCGGGATCAAGACCTTTGGCGTTATAGAGAGCACCGGAAGAATCCGAAACACCAACTACAGTGAAGCCTTGTTCGTGCAAACGCCTGGCAAGCACAGAACCCACTCTTCCCATTCCTTGAATGACAATCGTGGGAGACTTATCGGCAAGTTGTGTTCTAGCTACTGCTCTCTTAGCACAATAGGCTACACCGAATCCGACTGTTTCCAACAAATTAAGAGAGCCGCCAATTGACTTGGGTTTACCAGTGACAATTGATGGCACGGTGTGCCCGAGGTTGACGCTATATGTATCCATGATCCAGGCCATGGTTTGTTCATTGGTATGCAAGTCCGGTCCGGGAATATCTTCGTTCGGTCCAAGTAGTTCAATAATTTCTGATGTATAACGTCGCGTAATCCGCTCGAGTTCTTTTTTACTGTAGTCATTTGTATCAAGACGAATGCCACCATGGGCGCCACCAAACGGCAAATCCATGAGTGCGCATTTCCAGGTCATAAGCATCGCCATGGCAGCCACTTCGCCCAGATCGAGATTGGGACGGAACCTGATTCCGCCCTTGCCTGGACCAAGTGAAATATCATGATGGACACGATAAGCAGTTAGCGTCTTGAGAGTTCCATCGTCCATACGCGAAGGCACCACAACACAAAGACAACGTTTGGGATTACGCAACGGTCTAACCGCGTGCGGATCGGCGTTCATCAGAGTGGCAACTTTATCAAGGCGTCTTTGCGCCATCAAAAAGTCCGGTGTCTCCCATTCATTGGGCATAGTCATTCCCGGTGATTCAGGTTCATTCGGCTTTGCTTTAGTTGTCATTTTCCTTGATACCCACTTCGGTCTCTAAAAACTCTAACTGCTAATTTTATCTAGAACCATTTCGTGAAGCGCATCTGCTCGCGTCTTCACGTGATCAAAAAGACTACCAGCCTCTTTGCTCATTTGCGTGCAATAATTCTCGTCCTCAATCGAACCCAAATTAATCAGCACATTTAAATAAGCACCTTCAGCGCAAGCGTAGGCAGACGATGCTGCCACACCAGCATCGCTGGCAGAATTAGGATTGCCGGATTCAATGGCAAGCTGAGCCAGATCAAGCGCTTGATTGGCTTTGCCCAGAACGGCAAACGGCACATTCGTTGCATGCTTACTCGCTTCAAGAATAGCTGCATCACGAGCTTGCGAGTCTGCGGCTGTATCTTTTGGTAGACGTCTGGCTTGCAATATCAAATTGAATGCTTTGGTATCAGCATCAACAGCTTCAAGAAATTCCGATTTCAATTTTTGCGCGCGAATGGAAAGATCATCCATCAACGGCTGCGAAGCAGCAAATTCCTTTTTGCCAAATGTAAGATTGCCAACCATGGAACTCAATCCTGCCGAAAGCGCTCCCATCAATGCAGCAACACTGCCACCACCAGGAGCAGGAGACTCGGATGATACTTCGTCGACAAAATCGGCAACCGTGAAATTCTTCAAGAGCTTGGCGCTCTCGCTTACCCGGTATTCAATAACCTTTTGTTGCGGATCGAATTTAGAAACATCGCAAAGTCCAAGTGACTTGATAGCAATGTCAATCAGTTCTTTATCCGGCACGCCAGTTGGACGATTTTGCATTTTTAAATAATGCCTGCCCGCATCGAGCAGGGGTTCCAAAGGCACCATGCCGACAATTTCTGAGCCGGTCACACGCAAGCCTAACTTTTCTGCTTGTTTACACGCCTCATCAAAGGCATGGTGCAAAGACGTGACTTTGTAATCAACAAGATTGATAGAGACTTGCGCTTGGTCATATTCATCGATGTACCAACCAACAGCCTTGCAAGCTTTCAGGGTGCCCGGCACCTTCACCGACTTGCCGTCTTTGTCTTTCACAATTTCGCCAGCATCGTTACGCTTGGCGCGGCCACCCTCGCGAATTGTCATCGCAATTTCGTTAGCCAACTTTTGAGACTTGGTATTCAGATTCACATTGTAAGCAATCAGAAACGGGCGGGCACCAATGACGGTGGCACCAGATTCAGCGTTGAATTTTGTTGGCCCAAAATCAGGCTTAAAGCCATTCTTCATTCGCTCAGCCAAACCTTCATATTCACCTTGGCGAACATCGGCTAAATTGGCTCGCTCAGGCTTTTGCGCCGCTTCTGCATATAAATAAATTGGAATTCCCAGCTCGCTACCGACGCGCGCGCCCAATTGCTTGGCAAGCTCGGCACATTCTTCCATCGTGATGCCATTTACAGGCACAAACGGGCAAACGTCAGTTGCACCAATTCGTGGATGCGCACCTTTGTGCACTTTCATGTCGATTAAACTTTGCGCTTTAGCTATCGCTTGAAAAGCCGCCTCGGACACCGCCTCCGGCTCACCGACAAAAGTAATCACCGTGCGATTAGTGCTCTTGCCTGGATCAACATCCAGCAAGTTAACACCCTCCACAGAGGAAATCGCCTCTGCAATCGCATCAATTACCTTTTTGCTCTGCCCTTCGGAAAAATTGGGCACACATTCAACAAGTCGCATTTTAATATTGACCACCCCTATTGAAGGTCAATCAATTTTACAGTACGTAAGTCTAGAGCAGCAAAGGTTATATCTCATGCACAAGCAAACTTATCCCCCAGAAGAATCTTTGTTCAGTGCGCGCAAATGAAAACAGCCTCTGACGATTAGAAATACCAAGGGGACCACTCCACCTAGCACAAAAATCAAATCGCCAACGATTCTCAGCCAGGTAAATCTTTGAAAGTCTACTGAATGAATGAACTCATAAGAACGCGCATACCAGAAGTCATGACCATAGCTTGCCATCATTTGCACCACTCCGGCAGGAAAAATATTGAGAATTAGCATTAACAAGAGGCCAATGTTTAAGCTCCAGAATGATATGCCTGCGAGGCGATTGCTCCAAGCCTCAGGCTTGATCAAATAACGAGAACAAAATAGCACGGCTGCTACCGCCAAATTTCCATATACGCCCATAAGCGCGGCATGCCCATGATTCGAAGTCAGATAAGTGGCATGCTCATAGTAACTAACGATTGGCAAATTGATTAAGAATCCAAATACACCCGCGCCAAGAAAGTTCCAAAATCCAACTGCAATTAAAAACATCATTGCCCAATAATGCGAGAAGTTCTTGATCGAGCCATCGACTTTCGCTATATAGACAAACTTCCAAGCTTCAACAGTGAGCAAAGTAAGTGGTACCACTTCAAGAGCAGAGAACATTGCCCCAAGAGCCATGTTAATCGCCGGTTGTGCCGTCCAATAATAGTGGTGCCCAATGCCAACAATGCCACTACCGAGGTAAAGGATGATATCCAAGTAAATGACGTTCAAAGCGGAACGCGCCGAAACCATGCCCAGACTATGGAAGAAGTAGGCAACAATAATTGTTGTATACAACTCGAAAAAGCCCTCAACCCATAGATGTACAACCCACCATCGCCAAAAATCAGCAACAACAAAATTTGTACCTGGGTGATACATCATGCCGAAGCTAAAGAAGATCGGAATTGCCACCACGCCATAAAGCAGCATGTGAGGCAAACTGCCTCGATCATTTGTCTGAGCAAGCAAGGGTGCAATACTGCGATAAATGATGAACGCCCATAGCACCATACCTATTGTTAAAAGCAATTGCCAAAGTCTGCCAAGTTCCAGGTATTCCCAGCCCTGGTGACCAATCCAGAACCAAAGATCGCTAATGGCAGAATTGCTAAATACTTGATTGATACCCAACCATTCTCCACCGATGCTTCCAACAGCGACTATCAACACGGCTACAAATAAAAGCTTGACTAACCAATGTTGACCTTGTGGTTCATGCTGAGACAACATCGGTGCGATGAACATACCACCAGCGAGCCAGGCAGTCGCTATCCAAAAAATTGAAAGTTGCAAGTGCCAACTGCGCGTAATGCTATATGGCAAGATTGAACGTATATCGATGCCATAAAATCCTGCTGTCTCCACTATGTAGTGAGCAGTCACCACTCCAAAAGCTGTCTGGAATAGGAACAACAAGACCACTACCAAAAGGAATGGATAAACCGACCTCTGTGCTCGCGTGGGCAAAAAACTTTTTACGTTGTCGACCAGACCATCGTCTGCCTTATCCTTACTCCAGCCAAATGTCGGGTATGCACCAAGCAAAAACTGCGCCAATCCGATGCCACCAATTAAAGAAATCAAACTGAGAGCGCTCCAGAGAAAAACATGCAGGTGTGGTCGATTACCGACTAATTCTTCCGGTGGCCAATTATTGGTAAAGGTGTAATCTTTGCCCGGACGGTTCGTAGAACAAGCCCATGCCGCCCAGCTGAAGAACCTTACCAACTGAACAGCTTCTTGTTTGTCCTTTATATAAGAGGCCGGTAATGGCAAACGCTCACCACGGCTGAAAAGATCCTCGTAGTATGGCACCAATTGTTTATAAGCTTGTTCTTGCCGGCGGGTGAATACAAGGTCCCCCGAATATCGATCATAGCGATTGATTCTCGTATCATTGGCAAATGTCAGCGCTAACTTCTTTTTATCAGTAGCATCCAATTGATTGTAAGCGCGACCATCCACGTCCCGGGACATGGCATTAAGAGCAATTTCGGCTTCGCGATGCAAATAGTCCGCCGTAAAATCCGGTCCGGTATAAGCACCATGACCAAATATGGAGCCTACGTCCATTAGACCGTACTTCTGGAAAACACTTTGTCCGGCAAGAATATCTTTACCGGTAAAAAGCTCCCTTCCATCTTCGCTAATTACACGGCTGGGAATTGGCGGCGCCTGGGTGCTCGCCTGAATCCCCATAAACATGAGAGTGGAAAAGCCAACTATAAGAACCGCGAGAACAGCAAGTTTCCATTTCCAAGACATCACGATTTCATCCCTCAACGATTTTACGGTTTTGGTGCATTAGCTCGATTAGGAAGGGTTTCCAAAAAACTTGCTACTTTCTCAATTTCCTGATTCGTCAAATTGAACGTAGGCATCTCGGAAACCGGTGCACCTTTTCCTTGTTTCATAGAATGTACGCCAGCATCTGTAATATGCGCAACGATATATTCGTGATCACGTCTACCTGCTATGCCATCAAGTTTTGGTCCAATCCATCCCCCAACATCGCCAATCGAGTGGCACGCCGCGCAACCAGATTCAGAATATAGTCTTGCACCCTTTTCACTAGCGGGTGATTTCTTCTTTGGCACAAAAGACAAATTTGCCGATCCGTCACCAGCCCTGAATCTCGTAGTATGAGGAGTGACAACAAATCCACCTTCTGGTTCTGGCAGGGTCTCCAAATAAGCAACAATTTCATCGGCTCGCGGTAAGGATATGCGAACGTGAGGCATGAGCTCGCCTGATGAATCAACAAGCTTGGCGAATTTCTCTTGAGCCTCGGTAGTGTTAGTTATCCGAGCAGAAAGATATTCGCGGCTACGCTTGCCTCCGATACCATCAAGCATTGGGCCAAGACACCCGCCGGCACCGCGGATAGAATGACAAGCTGCACAATTAAGTGACTTAAAAGCCATCGCCCCTTCTTTGCTGAGCTGGCTTTCCGGTTTCGGGCTGTAACCGGTCACCGGAATTTTGATTAGCTGGACCTTCTCTTCTTGGCTATCACCATTGGGAGTATCCATTGGATTTTGGGCATATGTTTGACTAAGAGAAAATCCGATGGTCCAGGTGAGTACGATCCCCACAAGCACTTGGCCGAGAAAACTAAGTCTTTTCAATTTCCATGCCTCGCATTCGTGTCGATATTCCTGCTTCTAAAGTTTAATAGCTAAGTTTGAATAGAGCAACCAGCACATTTCAGTCAACTAAGCAACGTCTTTATCGGCGAGAGAACAGCATTAACTTTATGCGGCGGCAAAATCAAAGCACAAGCCGAATTCAAGTTACGAACAAATTCGTTTACATCATCACCAGCACATTGCCTTTCTCCAGAGACAGCTGTATCAGTTGGCACGACCAAAAGTGTATCGTTGCTCACGCTCCAGGCCTGTCGCCAAGCATCATCAACTCTTTCGACTTGATCAATGACCACTTGCAATGAGCCTTCACGAAGTCTCTTCTTTTCCATTTTGGACAATATTTCTTCAATTTCAGATTTGCGGCCCGCATAAGAAATCTCGCAAAGAAGTCCGAGCGACCAAACCATGTCCAAGAAACTCGCGATTGTCTCCTCATCATATAAACGATTGCCTATCACCAAGCGTGCTTTTGTCCACGGGTTTGTACGATCCTGGACAATCAAAAGCGGGCAGGGGCACTCAGAGCTTAACAACTCGGCCAAGCTATAGCGAGCCAAATGTTTTCGGTCGGCATCATTTGTATATGGCGTGTTGCTCCGATGTCCAACAACCACTAAATCGCTTTGCTTTGCCCTTTTGAAAATTTCTGAAACCGTGTTACCTTCATCGATCACAAATTCGGAATCAATTTCATAACCTTCAGCACGCTCGTCATATGCTTCCTTCAGAGTCTGAGCAATCGACTTGAGGGAATTGTCTATTGCATCATGTGCAGCAATGTATGGGCCGCTACCAATGATGCCCGGCAGATCGGGACCAATCAGCTGCCACAAGGCTTGAATATCAATTACAGTTTGTGCAGTCACTTTCGCATCGAGCATTTGAGCCATTGACCAAGCAGCTTCCGCAGCAAATAGAGATTCACGCGATCCATTTACAGCCAATAAAATAGATTTTTTACTCATCGTCATGTCCTCTTTGAAATCAGTTACCTTGCTTCGGTCAGGCATCAAATCGTCCTCACCTTCCTATGGTTGCAAACTAACTGCATCCCTGCATCAGCCAAGGTAAGTATTAGGTCCCCTGGATCATTCCAAAATCATCCTTTCAGTTGATGGCAATAGGACGGTCCCTGGTTAAGCTGAAATCATTAGGCACACCAGTGATATTCCATCAAGGCCAAAATGCGCTTTTCGATCAGGCTTTCGCTTTTAGCCCATAGCAGCACTTTAGTGTACCTGCAAGCATCAGGACCGACAAAAGCGCCCAACCCAAGCTCCATATAAGCGCCGGAATGCCTGTCATATCCTGCATGTTGGTAGCATCAGAAAATGAAGCAAACGGATTCAGTCCCGTGGATATCTGTACAAGATACCATACATCAGTGATTGCGTTGAGGGCGATTTGCACAGCGAGAAATAAAACAAGTAGATGCGCCAATGCATTAGGCAATTTCACGCCGGACCAAATCAATGCCGCAGCAATGATTACTCCCCAGACTACAGAACCAATACCTTGAAAAATCTCGCCTTGATTGAAAACTGTGCCTGGCATCAAGAAAATCGACGCATAGGCAATCACAAGTCCCATCAAAATCAGAATTGGCCTGGCGGCCTGCTTGGCTCGGCCGATGGCTATAAGCAAACAACCAAAAAATGCACTACCAAGATAACCAGCCGGTGAATAGAAAAATGGATTGCCGCCCCGACAGAAGGTCAATCCGCCGTGTCCATGATTATCCGGAACTATTGTCAATCCTGACACCGTGCCACCAGTCGCCAGGCAAACCAAAGCATGACCAAGTTCGTGAACACAAGTCACCAATATTTTTATTGGTGAGAGGATCCAGCTGACATAAGGCATATCCCAACAAATCAAAGAAAATACCGTCAATCCAACTAACGTCCAGAGAGTCGACGGATTGGCCGGCTTTCCCTGATTCGTTGCCTTGATCGAATGAAGATCCATAGTTGCTCTTTCGATTTGTGTCTTAGCTATCGATACTCGTAGCCAACATAAGAAATTGTAGGACATCTTTTGTTTTATTTTGGGAAATGCATGTTAAATTGCTAGACAAAGCAGTTTTTGGTTGACAAGCCATTGTCGGGAGTGGAAATCTTGGAGAACGAACGCCAGGAGCATGATCAATATCAATGTTCCTATTTCGATGAACGCGTTGATTTTTTTGCCCAGCCAATTCCTGCGGCTATTGAAGATCGCACGAGCAAAATTGTCCGCTTGGCCAAATTAAATAGAAACAGTCGCGTCCTCGATGTTGGCACCGGCTGCGGTGTGTTAATCAATCACTTTATCGCCTGCGGGGCGCAAGAAGAAAATGTTTTTGGAGTCGATCTCAGTGCCAAGATGTTAGAGCAAGCGCGCTTACGCTTTCCCAAAGCGCATTTTTGGCAAGGCGATATTTTGGATTTTCAGGTAAGTAACAAATCGAATGAACACGAATCCAATCAGAATAAATTTGATGCGATTTTTTTCAACGCCTGCTTCGGCAATATTTTCAATCAGGAAAAGGCGATTGAACAATCCAGTCAATTGCTAAATCCACTGGGCAAAATAATCATTAGCCATCCGATGGGTGCAAAGTTCGTTGTTGCCCTTCACAACCAAGAGCCTGAGCTTGTCCCCCACCTTTTGCCGGATAGTAAAACCTTGGACAGTTGGTGTGACAAATTCCATCTCAAGCTGGCAAATTTCGTTGACGAGCCACAGCTTTATGCGGCCATGCTCGTATCAGCGAGCTAATAATTTCAAAGACCAACCGCTAGATAAGGCCCTGCGATTTGCGTCGAAAATGGCAAGCCCGGTTTTTAGAACCTCGCTAATAGCGCATTCCAAACGGTCTCGAGGCCTCAGGAGCATAGTCGCCAACAAGCATCTCCTGCAATCGCCTAGTGAGCTCCAAGGTCACCTCACCAATTTGTGCCTTCTTATCAGTCTTGTACTTTTCATAGTACATATCAAGATCAATCGGAACACCAACATCAATCAAAACCAGCTCCGGGCCCTTTTTGCTTACCTTGCCAAATATCTCTTCTTCTAAAAGATTTATTGCCTCGACTAAATGTTCCTGTCCTCGATGATCAGATACACATATACCAGACATCGCGCTCAGACTTATTACCCGACGCGTGTCTTTAGCGTAACCTTTTAGTATTTCCTTACGGTCTTGACGGCTTTTGTCGGACAATTTTGCTCGCTTGATTTGCTTTTTGCGTTCCACTATTTCGTTTTGCAAAACGTGACATCTGTGTATGATTGACGCATCTTCCGGCAAATCAATTTGCATACTCTCTGCCACATTTTTCAGCATGGCCTCCTGCAAAATACCTATACGATCGCCGAGAGACTGACTTGGCGGAGAAGAAACTTCCTGTTCTGCCTCCCACGTGCTGAGTACAGTTTGAAATACCATCATCAGACGCTGTTCCGGTGAGGAGCGTAAGCCGATTGAAATTTCAAGCTCGGACTCCAGCTTCTCCAAACACTTCATTAGGTTGGTGCTCAAGTCTTGAAGATGCGTATATTTCACAGCCACTGGCAGAATATAAACACTATCCTTCTTGCCTTTTTGTCGCAGCTCTTCCAAGGACCACAGGCCAATTTTTGCTGCTCCTGGCTCGAGGGAAATCAGGCGATCGTTTTGATAGGAGATTTCACCTTCCGGGAAAATCACCAGTTTTTTTTGACCTTTGAGCAACAGATTCTTGGACATGGTTACGCTTTCCACATCATGCCCGCCGCGCAAAACGGAATAGCAGCCAATCCATTGCAACCAGATTCCATCGTAACCATGGTGCCGTTCAAAAAGTTCGTTAGCAACCATGACGTTAAAATCTTCGCCAACTAAGCAAGCCAGACCTAACAAGACATCAGCATCATCCTGAGCCGAGTGATTAGGGCAAACGATCACACGCTTGCCTTTGAGAGCCCGATATCTTTTCAAACCGTCGCCGACAATTTTCAGAGAGATGCGCTGCTTGCGCAGCTTCATCGCCAGGGGATAAAGCACGCGCGTGAGAATAATCGCTAGTTTGGAATCTTTAGGGGGCTTGAATTTGTACATATTTCAATTATGAACTAGTTTGTTTCCGGTAACCCTGCCATATAGTATCCATCGGTAAAAACACTTGCTGGCAAAACTGGTTGAGTCCACTCGTTGCCAAGAAGCCCACCAAGGACAATCGGGCGGCTTCTTAACAGAATCCGGCCCGCAATTTATCTTGACATTTAAAAAATTCGGAGAGGGAGAGATTCGAACTCTCGGTACAGCTTTTGACCGTACAACTTCTTAGCAGGAAGCCGCTTTCGACCACTCAGCCACCTCTCCCCGTTTGGAGAATCAAACTATATCATAGCTCAAGTTTTGTCCCCAGATCGCATAAAATGGCAGTTCGCTTTTTGCCCAACCTCTTGACCAGCCCGTTCCCAGTCCTATTTATACCACCGAAAAGACTTTGCAAAAGCTCATCGCCGCCAGTTAAAGGAGAAGCAATTTGAATTCCGCAAAATGGCTATCACTGATCATTACAATCAACGTATTGATGAATCTTGTCCTCCCGCAAGCCACACTGGCAGATGATGCGCCCTTTGCTGACTTTGATTCTTATGTCGAGAAGATGATGAAGCAGTCGGACACGCCGGCAATGGCTGTGGCTGTGGTTAAGGACGACAAACTGGTTTATGCCAAAGGATTTGGCGTGTGCAAATTGG
Source organism: Candidatus Obscuribacterales bacterium (assembly GCA_020050685.1). Lineage (GTDB taxonomy): Bacteria > Cyanobacteriota > Vampirovibrionia > Obscuribacterales > Obscuribacteraceae > JAGVKG01. Next base: position 11,118 of record JAGVKG010000044.1, read on the forward strand.
GTGAGGACAAGAAGTGCGATGAGCACACAATCTTTGCCATTGGTTCTTGTTCCAAAGCAGTGACTGCGGCAATTATCGGCATGCTGGTTGATGAAAAGAAAATGCAATGGGATGGGCATTTGACCGAATACCTCAAAGGTTTTCAATTATTTGATCCGTATGTGACGCGCGAAGTGACTATTCGTGATGCTCTGTGCCATCGCACTGGACTGCCTGAAATGGAAATGCTCTGGTATGCCTCGCCACTCGCGCCTAAAGAAATTCTTGAGCGCATGCGCTACCAAAAGCCGGCGTCAAGCTTTCGCTCAAAGTGGCAATACAACAATGGCATGTACCTTGCTGCGGGTGAAAGTGCTGCTGCGGTCAGCGGAAAGAGCTGGCAAGAATTGGTCAAAGAAAGGATCTTTGTGCCACTGCACATGAGTGAATCAAACACGAGCATTACTCAATTGACTGGGCTGACCAACGTGGCCATGCCGCATAGCAAAATCAATAACGTTGTAAAATCCGTACCTTATAGATCAATTGATCCTTGCGCACCGGCCGGAGCAATCAACTCCAATGTTGGCGACATGTCGCAATGGATACGCTTGCTTTTGAGCAATGGGAAATTTGAGGGCAAACAGCTAATTTCTGCAGAATCTTTAAAAGAGACACACACACCGCAAATGGTCACGCATGTGCCTGGCAAATTTGCCCAAAAATATCCGGAGATTGCTCAAGGCGCAAGCTACGGTCTTGGTTGGGCATGCAACAACTATCATGGGCACGAAATTGCTTGGCACGGTGGTGGCATCGACGGCATGCGCTCTTATGTTTGCATTGTCCCGGATATGCATTTAGGCATGGTCTTTCTAACAAATAGTGATGCCTGCGGTCACAGTCTTTCTGCCGGACTTTCTTTCCGAATCATCGACTCATATATGAAACAACCATTGCAAGATTGGTGCCAACGCATGCTCGATGCTTATAACGCAGATCAAGCCGAAGGCAAAAAGAAAGAAGCAGAACTAGCAGCCAAGCGCGTGCCAAACACACATCCTTCGCTTGCTGTGGAAAAATATGCCGGCAAATATTCTGATACCGAATATGGTGACATCAATATTGCTAAGAAAGATGGCAAACTGCGGATTGACTATGGGCCGGAAAGACAAGGAACGCTCGAACACTGGAACTACGACACTTATCAAATTGTCTGGGACGATCCAATGATCGACAAGTGCCTTGCCGGTTTTCAACTCAATCAAAACGGCGAAGCAGCGCTCGTAGAAATTTCCGATCTCGCCATTTTCAATCGCAAAAAATGATCCATTGTGTAAATTTTTCACACAGGTACATTAATTAAGGTCTCTATTGTACGAGCGCTTGATTAAAATCGGAGCTTGGAGGCTCTGGATTATTGAGATTGAAAGGGAGAATATAAAAGTCGAACAATCGTCAGGCAATGAAAAAGCTGACAATGCCGCTATTGATGCCGTGAAAAAATCTACGCTTCCCAAGCCCGTCTATATTGCCGGAGCCAAGCAAGATCCAGTCGACTTTCTTATGACATTTGAATATAACGTCGGCAAAGACAAGAAAAAGTCAAAATAACTCACTAAATTTCCAAATAACGAGACCAGCAAAAAAACTTTGCTGGTCTTTTTGATTCTGCATAATCTTGCTATGAGCAAGCAATGTACAATATTTGTTGACCAAGGAAACACTAATTGAAAGACAAGAGTCGACAGCGGGCGGAGAGTGGGTATCATTGTGAATCGCGATTACACATCGCACTCGGAACCACGTTCCATGTCAGGCGGCAGTCTTCGCGTAATCAAATAGCCATTCTTATCCATGACACCCTGATCTTGCAGGTTCTGGAATGCCTGTCGAACCCGCTCGCCTGCTCTCGCTTCTTCCTGTTCAAGCAAAGCTGCACGCTCTGAAGGATCTTCCAGATTGGTGTTAGACCACGCTAAGTTTTTCGAGCTCAATTGGTGCTGAAGTTCAAGCACGTCTTCGGGAGAGAGCTGCTCAACAAGTTTTAAGACTTGTTCGAGGCTAGACTTTTTCTTTGGTTGAGTCATATTACACCTCCGACATCATAAGTTTAACCTATTGCAGGCTCATTTGTGCTAACGCCCACCCAGGAACCTACACTACTCAATTAGCACGCTGGATGATCGATCTAGCTAGGTCTTCAACAAAGTCATGCCGGCTTTGGCAGCCGTTTTGTCGAATGTCACCGTAATCTCACATCCAGCGGCTTCGGCAATTTGTTCGACCAAGTAGTCGCTGAAATCGCCTTGCCCGCCCTCAAACAACCTAAGCGCTTTCCAGACAATCTCTGCGTCCTGCACAATCAACTGCTTGGTACTAAGGATTAGACTCAGCAATTTGACCACATCATGCTTTGACGCTCCATAACAGGTTTCACTAACCCAAACCAATTCAGCGATAGTCACAAGTCCGATGAATCCAGGACGTTCTACCGAACATTCCTTTTCAATACACTTTGCTGCGCGAGGTGATTGAACTGAATCATCCTGCGCGATGTAACGCACAAGTACATTAGTATCAAGTCCAATCACTTGCCGGCCCCGCGACGTCTGATTGCCCCTCGCATCATTTCCGTAGACACTGGACGCGCTGGTTTTTTGAGCATGCCCTTTAATGAACTGACATCGTGCACCGCCGGCTTGATGGCAAACACGCCATCGGAAATTTCCACGAACTCAATTCTGTCGCCAGTATCAATTCCCAATCTCTGTCTTACAGAAAGAGGAATTGTAATCTGCCCTTTGCTCGTAACGCTCGCCGTTGCCATAGTCGCCTTTCCAATTGCATCTATCCTTACTTTATAGTAAGGAAATCCAAATGTCAAGCAAAGCTAATTGGAAATGGTTTTGTCGAGGAGGAATCTCCAGGCCGGCACTATGTTGATATTGCCACCAGCGACTTGCAGCACTTCTTCTTGATTGCGCGTAACGATGGTACCGGAATTTATTTTCAGTTCCTCCATCGCTTCTCTAAGAGCCGCTACTTCTCGTTTGCGGGTATTGCTATCAAGCACAGATTCGCATACCTGAACAAGCATGCGTTCCTTATTCGCTGTTTGTATGATAAAGTCTACTTCCTTGCCTGATTTGCTCCGGTAGTAATAAATATTCGGAGTGACCCGCCTGAGGGCAAGAAAAATCAGATTCTCTAAAAGATGCCCAGAATTGATAAGAACTCCGGATGCTAGCGAGGTCACCATGGCATGGTCAATGCAGTAGATTCTTTTGGGGTTGGTATTTGTTCTAGCTATTGAGGCATCAAAAATTCTCACCGTGAACAAGAAATAGGCATCTTCAAACCATTCCAGGTATTGTGACACTGCCGATTTAGGAGTTTTGTACCCAAGAGATTTTAGATATCCCGTAAGGCTATTAATCGAATACGTGGCAGCGGTGTTGTTGATCAGCCAATAAGCCAGATCGGTAATTGCTTTAGGATGAGATACATCGTGTCTCTCGATCAGATCACGAAATAGTACTGCATTGAAATACTCCTGATGCGTTTTGATTCTTAAATGCTTCTTGAGTCTTAGGACTTCCGGAAATCCGCCCGTTTGCCAGTATTCAGCAAAAGCATTTTGGATCAAAAGCTTCTTCTTGCTGGACAAATTGCTGCCCACGACGATGTTCTTATAGACCAGAAATTCCAGGAAAGAAAATGGGAACATCTCCCAGGAAAGCGCTCTTCCCCGCATCTGAGTGGCTATTTCTTTGGATAACATTTGTGCCGACGAGCCGGTGATGTACACCTCACACTTTTCCGTACGCAAAAGGCGATCAACAAAGGATTCCCAATTGGGGACGCACTGAATTTCATCGAAAAAACAGTAGATCTTTTCCGTGTTTTTCTTGTGTGGATAAATTGAATAGTACGCTTCCAGCACCTGTGCTAATCCATCGTGTTGCAAGCTGTGCAAGCGATCATCAAAGAAGTTAATATACAGAATATTTTGGCGAGATACGCCTGAGTCAATGAGTTTTTGGATTGTTTGAAATAAAAAGGTAGATTTGCCGCTTCGGCGCACACCAATGCAAATGGTTGCCTTGCCGCGCACCGGTTCAATCTGCAAGCGGCGCACAATACCGATTTCAAGCTCCTGTTCTTGAAAATCCAGTATCAATGCTTTAAGGGTATCAATCAGTTCCATACAATCCGGTCTCCATTCTTACCGATTTGTGCCCAAACTGGTAAGAATTATAACCGATATACCAACAAACCGGAAATATTTTTTTCCAGTTTAACTCCCATTCACTGTATTACCAGCCTAAATAAATCCTCAGGGAAAGCAAGGCTTAAGCGGCGAAGCTTGTTTCACAAAAAGAACTTGAGCCTATATAGTGCCTTGGACAAAGAGGCAGACCCAATAGTAGGAAATGGCGCCGGCGAAAATTAGGCTGTCGCCGCGGTCGAGCATGCCGCCATGTCCGGGAATAAGTATTCCGGAATCTTTCATGCCGGCATCACGCTTAAGCAGCGACTCGCAAAGATCGCCAAGTTGGGCACCGATTGAAACAAGGGCGCCCATAAGTGGTGCTTGCCACAACTTGAAACCAAAGGGGTGAATTGGGAAAAGATAATCAGCTACCCAAATTACCAAACAGGCAAAAAAGATTGAAGCAAGTAATCCACCAACTGCACCCTCGATAGTTTTCTTGGGGCTGACTTGCGGATACAAAAGTGTTTTGCCAAAACGCTTGCCGACAACATAAGCAAATACGTCGGCTGCCCAAATAATAAATAGCGAAACCCAAACGTAGGCAAGACCTGGTTGCAACAGTGGATTGGCCGGCAGATCAACTCCAGGTGGTGTCAAATTACGCAAAAGCACAAGATGGCTCGGCATCCAGCCTAAGTAAATGAAACCAAGAACAGTGGTGGCAATGTCGGCAATGGTTGCTGGTGGCGTCTCATGACGGAAAAGCAAACGGAAAAATGCTGTGCATACACCAATCGTCAAAAGAAATGGGAAATGATTGATGGAAAAATTGTAGGGCAAGCTCAGTCCCGGTATGGCCGGTAGTGCCGCCAAAACAAAGAAGCAGCAAATCATGAAGCGAATAACTTTTGGCGATGGATTCATGCCTTTGGCACGTGTCATGGCAATGAATTCTTCGCCGGCGAGTAACGAAACACCAGCCAGCGCAAATGCAAATATCAAGCCACCGGCCATAATCGAGAATACGGCCACGCAAAACATCAACCAACCCCAGAAGACTCTCATCCTCACTTGATCAATTCCTTAAACTCGGGAGCAACTTTTGCAGCCGCTAGTGCAGGACTTTCGATTTCAAAATCTTCCGGCAATGGAACACCAGCAATAAACATGGTATCGGCGCTAGCGGGGCGATTTCGGCGCACTCGCGTACTTGCCATTAAGCGAGCGGCAAAAAATGCGGTGAGCGGAATCGTGCAGACAAGACCAAGACTTCCGCTCAGAGCAGCAGTAACTTCAGTTGCCACCAAATCCAAATTCAAAAGCTTGGTGGACGGCATCATTGATACCAACATCAAAAGTGGCATCGCCCCACCGGCATAAGCTAGAACAAGCGTCGTAGTCATCGTGCCCATGATGTCGCGACCAACATTCATGCCGGCATCGTATAGCGCCTTCGTAGATAGATTGCGAGCAGTTATGCTGACTTCCGAAACAGACGAGGCAACGGAAATGCCCACATCCATTATCACACCCAGAGCACCAATCAACATACCGGCAGCCAAAAGACCGCTATAAAATTCCGGCGGCTGAGAAAGAACTGATCCGCGCAGAATTTGCGCTTCTTCCGAAGTCAGTCCGGTTAATGGCGCCAGGACAATCACTGTTTGTGCGGCGATACCAGAAACAATTACACCACCAACGGTGCCACCAATTGCTGCCAGGGCCTTTTTAGAAAAGCCGGCAACAAATAACATCGTCGAACAAGTTGCAACAACGCAAATAAGAGAAGCAACCAGAAGCGGATTTGCACCGCTCATACTTGCTGGCAACAAAACAAATGCGACTAAGGCTATGCACACAATCAAGCCAAGTAGCGACTTTAAGCCCTTTTTGCCGCCGCATACCAAGAACAGAACCAAGAACAGGCCAAGCAACCACATGATTATCGGGGCACGATGATAATCGGCAATATCAATTTCTGGCTTGCTACCTGATTGTCCAATCACAGCGATAACCAATTCACTACCTGGTTTAGGCAGTATGTTGTAAGCCGGATTGTCGGTTACTTCGTTAGGAATAACCACAGTTTTGCCAGCAAGCGGGCCTTCGGTAATTTCCACTTCTACTAATTGATGGTGGCTAACAATTCCCGTCTTCTGCATCAGACGCTCATCCAAAGAAGCGGCTGTAACGGACTTGACTTTGCCAACCACAAAAGATTCTTCAACCTTAATAGTGTTGTCACCACCTCTGGTATCAGAAGATGCAGGAGCAGCACAAGCAGGCATGACTATATTCATGACAAAGACGATCGTCAGAGCAAACGATGCAAGCAAACGCTTAATTGGACTAACCATCGGTTGCCTCTCCCACCACGTCCGTTGTTAGATCCAAAGTAAGCTGAGCCAGCGGCGCTTGTCTGCCCAAATGACGATAGGCATTTGCCGTCGCCATTCTGCCGCGCGGCGTGCGTTGAATAAATCCTTTTTGCATCAGATATGGTTCATAGACATCTTCAACAGTATTTGGATCTTCTCCCAGTGTGGCAGCAATTGTATCGACACCAACCGGACCGCCGCCATAATTGTCAATCAAGATTTCTAAAAGTTTGCGGTCTGTCGGATCCAAACCTTGTTTATCGACTTGATAGGTTTCCAGTGCTTGTGCGGCAACTTCTGCATCAACTACGGCGTGACCTTTGTATTGAGCAAAGTCACGCACCAGTCGCACCAATCTGTTGGCTATTCTCGGCGTACCGCGAGCACGTGCCGCGATAATTTCCACACCTGAATCAACAGTTTCAATTGCCAAAAGTTTTGCAGTGCGTCGAACAATATGACTCAACTCGGCCAGATCGTAATATTCCAAACGCAAGACAAAGCCAAAACGATCGCGCAAAGCATTGGAAATTGCCCCAGCCTTAGTGGTGGCACCAATCAAAGTGAAGCGCGGCAACGGCAAGCGCATGCTGCGCGTTGCATGTCCTTTGCCGGTCGAAAGATCAATAACGAAATCTTCCACTGCCGGATAAAGCAATTCTTCTGCCACGCGCGACAAGCGATGAATTTCGTCAATAAACAAAACATCGCCAGCTTCCAATTGATGCACGAGTCCAAGAATATCGCGCGGACGCTCGAGCGCCGGACCAGATGTGATGTAAATCTTCGAACCCATTTCGTTGGCGATTACATGAGCCAGCGTGGTTTTGCCTAAACCAGGTGGACCGTAAAACAAAATGTGATCCAGTGGTTCTTCCCGCGTCTTGGTTGCCGCTATTGACATCTCCAAAAGAGACTTCAATCTCGTCTGCCCAATGTACTCAGCCAGCCTTTGCGGCCTGAGGCTCTGCTCTGTGCCCTTATCGGAAACGGATTCTTTGGCCGACAAAAGCTCAGAGCGCGAAGCACGCGGCTTGCGAGCCGGCGCATCTTCCTCTGCCCGCGGTTCATTCACAGTCGCATTGGACTTCTGCGAGCCCGCCGTTTCCAGCGGGGTGCGCTTTGGCTTATCAACGCCCTGCCCTGCCGGGCTAGACTTGCCTGGGTTTGCCTTCTCTTGACTCAGCTTATTCTGCCCGTTCGGATAGCTAGGAATTATGGCCATTGCCATATTATTGCGCATAGTCAAGCAAAAATCTTTCACCATAAATGTATAAACTCAAATATAAGATTGAACGCATATTACTGGAAAAGTCACCGCGCATGAGAAGAACTCAAGGTGTACGCCAGATGCTGAACCTATAATTACCAGCACTATGCAAACCACCACACCACAAATCAATAATTTTGCCCCTGACGCTCCTGAGGCGTTGAGTTTCGACCTCAACGGTCTACCAGAGCGCGTCGCCGAGCCGGATATTTCCGTGATTATTCCGGTTTATAACGAAGAAGACAGCCTGGGCGCACTTTTTTCCAAGATTAGCCAAGCCTTGACACCATTGAACAAAACCTGGGAAGTGGTCTTGGTAGATGATGGCTCAACCGACCGGTCCTACGAAAAGCTAAAAATGCTGGCGGCTTTAGATCCGCGTATCAAGGTGGTTCGCTTCGTACGCAATTTTGGCCAAACTGCTGCCATGTCCGCCGGCATCGATCATGCGGCCGGCAAGATAATTGTGCCAATGGATGCAGATTTGCAGAACGACCCAGCCGACATTGAGAATTTGTTAAACAAGCTGGACGAAGGTTTTGACGTTGTCTCCGGTTGGAGAAAACAAAGACAAGACGAACTTTTCTCTCGCCTGATTCCTTCTTGGACGGCCAACAAAATTATTTCCATGATCTCCGGAGTGCGATTGCACGATTACGGATGTTCACTAAAGGCGTATCGCAAAGAAGTGATCAAAGGCATTCGCCTGTACGGTGAAATGCACCGCTTCGTGCCGATTTATGCATCGTGGATGGGTGCACGCATTACAGAAGTGCCAGTCACGCACCATGCACGCCAATTTGGTCAGTCCAAATACGGCATCGAGCGTACGATCAAAGTGATTCTCGATTTGATGACCGTCAAATTTCTTTCCAGTTATGCCACCAAACCAATTTACATCTTTGGCTCGTTTGGCTTGTGGTCTTTCATTGCTTCGTTTGTTGGCTTAGCCTGGATGCTCGTACTCAAGTATGGCTACAACACAACCTTTATTGAAACGCCACTGCCGATTATGGTATCCATGTGCTTCATGCTTGGCGTGCAGTTTATTCTCATGGGTTTGATGGCAGAAGTTTTGATGCGCACCTATCACGAATCTCAAGATAAGCGCATATATATCGTCAAATCGGTTCTCAATACCGAAACCGATCCCAAAAGGTCTTAGTTGGGTCCGGCAGTAAGCAAAATCTGGAAAGGCGCTTGGCAAAACAGCTAATTTCCGGTGCATAAACGCGGTAAGATAGTGCTAAATCCCCTTAGATTTTGTCAAAGGATTTAATCAAACCTATGGACCCCCTGGTACAAGACAGGGTAAAAGAAGTCAGAACACACAGGCATCCGGGACAGCCAACCCACCTTATTCCCTGGTTGGCAGTCGTGATTTCTGCCTATGTCGCGCTGATCCTGGCGCTTGGAGCACCGCATCTTTTCGGCTCCGATTTGAGACCAGGCAGTGTCGCCCGGCGCGATTATTATGCGACACAATCCGCCTATATTATTGATGAAACAGAAACTCATGCGCTGCGCGACATAGCACGACAAAAAGTACTGCCGATTTTTAAGAAAATTGACGACAGCGAGAATCAAAGAATCCTGAAGAAGTTGGATGTCTTGCTGGCGCGGGTCAGTGTTATACAATCCAGTAGCGTGCAAGATGCGCTTGTAGAAAAGCATGTACAGGAAATTTTGCAAGGGCCGACCGATGTTGATCCGGAACTTGCATATTTGGCGCGCAACTTGACACCACAAAAATGGCAAGAAGTCAGTCGGGCTGCCAGGCAAGCAACGGACCGCAATTTGCAAATTGCGGTACTTCTGCCGGGCGACGACAAGTCCAAGTGGCAATCATTAGTTTTGGAATTCTTGCCAGACACATGGGATCAGCACGTTCGCGAGTCCATGTCCAAGGTAATCGTTTCTATCTTAGAACCGAACGTGGTGATTGATACACACGAAACCAAGATTGTCCAAGAAGCAGCTGCATCACAAGTTACACCCGTGTTTCGCCGCGTCAACAGCGGTGATTTGCTAGTCTCAAAGGGCAGTGTGATTTCACCGGAAGTGCATGAAACGCTGGAGTCGATGGGTTTGACCAGCAATATCAATTTACCGACACTTATTAGTTTGTGCTTGTCCCTGCTTGCCGCTTTTGCCTTCGTCGGACTGTTTTTGCACAACTACGAACCGGAATTTCTCTATTCGCCCAACGATATTGGTTTGCTCGCGCTGGTTTCTGTAGTGACTACCGGTATTGCGGCCTTTGCCGGACAAGACTATCCTCAATTCATTCCTGTGCCGGCTGCGGCTTTGGTATTAACCATTTTCCTTGGTCCACGCGTGGCGACAGTGATCACTGTCCTGATTATGATTTTCTTGCGCGTTGACGGATTGATTGACGTCAGCGACTTGATTGCTCTGGGCACTGGCTCTGTTGTCGCCATTGGTATACATATAAAGGATAGAAAGGAACTGATGATTCGTGGTGCTTTAGTTGGCGCCATGCAAGCCGTCGGTTATTTGGTTGTCGTCTTAATTACTCATTCGTCCAATCCGTCGTCGGTTGGATCATTTTCTGCCATTGGGCAACAACTGATTTTGCACTTGCTTGGTGGACTTTCCTCCTGCATTGTTGCCATCGGCAGCTTGCCATTTTTAGAAAACATTTTTGGCATGATAACGCCATTTAGAATTGCCGAACTTACCGATCCCGATCAGCCATTGCTGAGACAATTGGAAGAAAAAGCACCGGGAACCTATCAACATAGTTTGGCTGTAGCAAATTTGGCAGAAGCTGGTGCCAAAGCAATTGGTGCAGACGTAAATTTAGCCCGCGCCGGATCGCTCTATCACGATATCGGCAAAATGGTGCAGCCAGCTAATTTCATTGAAAACCAATTGGGTGGCACCAATCCTCACGACTCTTTGACGCCGGAAGAAAGCCGCAGCCGCGTGTTGGCTCACGTGACAAACGGCATCGAGCTTGCACAAAAATACGGCTTGCCACCAGCCGTAGAAGATTTTGTTCCCCAACACCAAGGCACTACTTTGATGGCTTACTTCTATCACAAAGCCTGTTTGCGCGATGGCATAGACAAGGTCGATCCACAAGCGTTTCGTTACCCTGGACCGAAACCACAATCGCGTGAGGCTGCCATTGTCATGCTAGCCGACGTATCAGAAGCCGTGACACATGCAATGAAAGATCCTTCGCAAGAAGAAGTGGAACAAGGCATCGGCTCCGTGTTCAAAGCACGTTGGGATGATGGACAATTTAACGAGTCCACACTGACACCGGAAGAACTCAAGCTTGTGCAAAATGCCTTTGTGCGCGTTTGGCGTACCTTGCATCACGAACGCTTGAAATATCCATCAACCACCTCAGGCATAATGCCGGTGCCACCAGATCCGTCTCGCATTGCCGGGCCTGGGGTATAGGAAAAATTACAAGTGTGATTTTGAACTGCGCTCAATCGTTTTCTGCGTATCCGTAGAAAGAAATCGCGGTTTGTCCGTATTCACGATAGTCAGTTCGCACCAAATTGTGACCTTTTTCCGCCAATTGATTTTCGCGCGCATGCTCGATAGCCAACACGCCATTTGCCGCCAGGAGCTGAAATTTATCAACATCAGCGAGCACCAGCTTGGGATAAGTGCTTCTGTAAGGTGGGTCGGCAAAAATAATGTCGAAACTAGAAGGTTCTAAGGTTCGCAAGAATTCGCGCACATCAGCACAAACCACCTTGCCGGGCAGCCCCAGCTTTTGATAATTGCCTTCAATAGCTTTAACCTGGAGCTTGGTCTGCTCAACCACCAACAAAGAAGCCGCGCCCCGGCTGGCAGCCTCCAAACCCATCAAGCCCGAACCTGCAAAGAGATCCAAAAACCGGCAGTCTGGGACTTTGTAAGCAAGAATGTTAAAGAAAGCCTGACGAATTTTAGAGGCGGTTGGGCGCACATCCAGCCCCTCTGGGCAGGAAATTAGCCGTCCTCTAGCTGTACCACCGGTGATTCGCATGCCTTGACCAGCCCTCGTCCAGTGGGGATAAGCCCACGCCAGACCAATTATTCCGTAGCTGTCCATGGTAACATGAGCAAATATCTTTAGTTATTCAATTATGTGAGTATTTATGAGTGCACGCAGCATCGCGCGAGAGCTGGCAGTAATTGTTCTCCCCCAATTGCCGAAAGACAAGGCAAAGCTCGACAAAGTTGAGCTGAAAACACTAATTGCCAAAAGTGTTTCCTTACTGGTCGATAACGCCAAGCAAAATTTGGCTGATGCCAATGCGCTTTTGCTTAAGGCGGCCGGGGAAATTAGCGACACCGAAGTTGAGCATCCGGATAATCAAGACAAAATTGAGGAATTGCAACCGGTCAATGTGACCACGCAGCAGTTACGCAATCAGGTTGAGTTGATTGAGCGCGCTCTGCAATTAACAGCGGAAGCTTTAGACATTCCGGAAATTATTTTGCTGACTGGTGGCAAGTCAATTGCTGTTCCTTGCAAAAAGTGTAAAACAACAAGCACGATTCATATTGCTCGCGATGAAGAAACAGAAATCATGCAATTTTTCATGCTCTTGATTGAAACACTTAACGAGCACAAAGAAGAGATTGATAATTTCCTCCAGCAAGCCAAGGCAAAGTGGCGCGTGGAAAGAATGGTATCAATCGATCGCGACATATTGCGTCTTGCTTGTGCTGAAGCACTTTATCTGCATGATGTGCCAATCAATGTTTGCATTAGCGAAGCTGTAGAACTAAGCCATCGCTTTGCTGATGAACGAGCAGCTAAGTTCATCAACGGCGTGCTTGGTGATTTATCCGCGACCGCCTCGCATTTCCGCCGCACGGGAGAATTTAAATCGCTTGAGGAAATTGAGCCGGCTACCGAGGCTGAGGCAACACTCTAATCATGGCGATGGATCAAGAGCAAGAGCAAAAGCAGAAATCTGGATTTTGGGGAAGCACGCTTTCCAAACTAAAGTCCGCACTTTCACGTACGAAAGAAGCACTTGTTGATCCAGTAATTGATCATGATGAAGATCAAAGTCCCGCAGCAGACGTTGCCGGGAACGAAGCAGCACAAAGTCAATCTACAGAGACTACTTCATACAGTGCGCCGTCAGCTCCGACGAACGATTGGGCAGCCGGCGATCATGTTCAAGTGAACAACCAAACAGCGACAGTGCCGCAAGCAACTCCAGCTCAGGCACCAAAGATTGCTCATCCAGCCCGTCCGATTGACGATGACTTTTTGGAAGAACTGGAAGAAAAACTGATTCGCGCCGATCTTGGTTTGTCAGTTGCAGAGTCTTTAGTCAGCCATTTGCGCAAAGAAGCAAAGCAAAGAAATCTCAACTCCCATGATGTCGAGCCATTCTTAAAAGAAGAATTCCGCACCACGTTAAATGCAACCGCCAGTACGAAAATCAACATTCAGCCAGGAAAGCTCAACATCATTTTGGTTGTTGGCGTAAATGGCACAGGCAAGACAACATCTATCGGTAAACTTTGCTGGCGCTTTAAACAAGAAGGCAAGAAAGTCTTGATGGCTGCCGGCGATACCTTCCGGGCAGCAGCCGAGTCACAATTGGAAATTTGGTCTCAACGAGCTGGTGTAGATATAGTTCGCTTAGCAGATGGTTCCGATCCGGGAGCCGTTGTTTATCAGGCAGTGCAAAAGGCTAAAGCCGACTCGTACGACATTTTGATCGTCGATACTGCCGGACGCTTGCACAACAAAGCCAATTTAATGGCCGAGTTGAAGAAAGTTCGTTCGGTAATTGATAAAAATGCTTCCGACTGCCCACTCGAATCCCTTTTAGTAATTGACGCAACAACCGGACAAAACGGCTTACAACAAGCCAAAGTATTCGGCGAGATTTGTCCGCTCACCGGAGTAATTTTGACCAAGCTTGATGGCACAGCCAAGGGCGGCATCGTCTTTTCCATCGCCAAAGAACATAAGATTCCCGTCAAGCTGATTGGTCTGGGCGAACAAATCGACGACCTGCGCGACTTCGAGCCCGAGCTCTTTGTTGAAGCCTTGTTCTAACCTCTCATGTGAGCAATTGGTCAATAATTGGCCTAAAATAGCAACATGCCGGTAGATTCATCCCACAAAACGCAAGAGAGCTTTGCGCCTACTTCCCTTAGTTGGGCGCATCCACTTGTGCAGGAATGGTTTGTCGGCAAATTTGGCACACCTACGGAACCACAAGAACAAGGTTGGCCGCACATACTTGCCGGCAAGACAACCTTGATTTCTGCTCCGACCGGATCAGGAAAAACACTGGCTGCATTTCTTGCTTGTATCGACAAACTTGTGTGTCAAGCTGTCGAAAACAAGCTTGGTGATAAAACTGAAGTCCTTTACGTCTCGCCTTTAAAAGCCTTGAGCAATGACGTGCAGAAAAATTTGGAAGTCCCACTTGCCGAAATTTCCGCGCTAGCAAAATCGCACGGCATCGAGATGGCCGAAATTCGTACGGCTGTGCGAACCGGTGACACGCTGATGCAAGAGCGGCTATCTATGCTTAAGCGCCCACCACATATTTTGGTCACCACTCCCGAATCACTCTACATTTTAGTAACTGCCGGCAAGAGTCGCCAAATGCTTGCCAGTGTGCAAACGGTAATTGTGGATGAAATTCACGCCGTTGCCGATGATAAACGTGGCGCACACTTATCATTGTCTCTCGAACGATTGACCGCCCTTGTGCATCATCCGCTGACTCGCATCGGATTATCAGCAACGCAAAAACCAATCGAACTGGTTGCAGAATTTCTGCGCGGCAGTTCAGAAGAACCGGCAATTGTACAAATTGGCCACAAGCGCAAAATGGATATTCAAATTGAAGTGCCACCAAGCCCATTGGGTGCAGTTGCAACGAATGAAATGTGGGATGAGATTTACGATCGCATTGCCGCACTAGCGCTTGAACACAAATCTACTCTTGTCTTTGTTAATACTAGACGTTTGGCGGAACGATTGGCGCTTCATCTTGCAGAACGATTGGGAGAAGATCAAGTGGCATGCCACCACGGCAGTTTGTCACGCAAGCTTCGTCATTCAGCGGAACACAAGCTGAAAACAGGTGAATTGCGACTTCTTGTTGCCACAGCATCACTTGAACTCGGTATTGATATTGGTGATGTGGAATTGGTTTGTCAAATCGGCTCCCCGCGAGCAATTGCAGTTGCCTTGCAACGCATCGGCCGATCCGGACACTGGCGCGGAGCCATACCTAAAGGGCGTCTCTTTGCCACGACAAGAGATGAAGTTATTGAGTGTGCCGCTTGCGTGCACGCCATTAAGCAAGGCGAGCTGGATAAAATCATCATGCCGGAAGCACCGCTTGATGTTCTAGCGCAGCAGATAGTTGCCTGTTCTGCCACCAACGAATGGCAAGAAGACGAATTATTCAGGCTTGTAACCAGCGCTCACCCGTATCGCCAATTACATCGGCAATCATTTGATGCCATATTGCAAATGCTTACCGATGGGTTTCAAGGACGCAAGGTCCAATTTGGCTCTTATCTGCATCGCGATCGAATTAATTCGCGCGTCAAAGGAAAACGCGGTGCGGCGCTGGCAGCCATCACCAATGGTGGCGCGATTCCGGAAACTGCCTTATTTGCCGTGGTCGTCGAGCCAGATGGAAAAAATATCGGCACGCTGGATGAGGACTTTGCGATTGAAAGCAATCGCGGCGATATCTTTTTATTAGGCAATACATCCTGGCGAATTAAAAGGGTGGAAAGTTTTTCCGGTCGCGTGTTAGTTGAAGATGCTCATGGTGCGCCACCAACTGTGCCATTCTGGCGGGGCGAAGCACCCTCGCGCACAAGTGAACTTTCCAACTATGTGGCCCGTGTTCGCGAGCACGTAAGTAATATGCTTGTCGAAATTAGCCTAATTGAAATGTGGCAAGATTTGCCGGAAGTCAAACGCGCTGTCAATTGGCTACAAGAAGAATGTGGTCTGTCCGAAAGCGCTGGTGAGCAGGTTATCGAATACATTCTTGCAGGCCGGGCAATTCTTGGTGATGTACCCACACAAAAGACGATCATTGCTGAGCGATTCTTTGATGAAAGTGGTGGCATGCAATTGGTTATTCATGCACCATTCGGTGGAAGAATAAACAAAGCTTGGGGACTGGCACTAAGAAAAAGATTTTGCGTTGGCTTCAATTTGGAATTGCAAGCAGCCGCTACCGATGATGGTATCAATATTGCTCTTTCCGATCAGCATAGCTTTCCTTTGGCTGATGTTTTCCTCTTTCTCAATCAAGCAACCGTCAAAGAAGTATTAGAACAAGCGGCGCTGGTTTCACCAATTTTTACTTCCCGCTGGCGCTGGGATACTACACGCTCGCTTTCCATTTTGCGCTTTAGTGGTGGCAAAAAAGTACCACCGCAAATTCAACGCATGCGAGCTGAGGATTTATTAGCTTGTGTATTTCCTCAAGCTGCCGCCTGTCAGGACAATATCGAAGGCGACATAGAAATTCCCAGCCATCCGCTAGTTGATGAAGTTATGAAAGATGTCTTTCAAGAAGCAATGGATCTGGAAGGTCTAAAGAGCGTTTTGAATGATATTGCTACAGGCGCTATCAAAATAATTGCCATTGATACACCAACGCCTTCCGTGTTTTCTCAAGAAATTCTCAATGCCAATCCATATGCATTTTTAGATGATGCTCCTTTAGAAGAACGTCGAGCTCGGGCTGTAGAAATGCGCCGAATGCTGCCACAAAATATTCTGGAAGAGTTTGGTCAATTAGATCCTGATGCAATTGACCAAGTTATTTCCGAAGCTTTTCCAGACATTCGCGATACTGATGAATTGCATGATTTACTCTCGACTCTGATTGCCATGCCAACAGATCTTACTGATTTCTCGATTGGCAATTTCGGCAGTTGGCACCAACTGATACAAGGCAATTGGAATGACTTGTTTGCCAAATTGAAAACAGCCGGTCGTGTTGCCCAAGCCACTATCAATGACCATAACTATTGGCTTACCGCTGAGACAAACAAAGCATTTTCAACAATTTTTCCTGGTGCAAGTTTTGATAGCATCATTCCTGATTTTGCCTCACCGTTTGCTTCCAGAGAAGAAGCAGTTTCCGCAATGCTCAAAGGTTGGTTAATGCACCTTGGTCCGGTTACTGCCAATGAACTAGCTTTGCTTCTTAGCTTACCGCTTGCCGACGTAGAACTTGGTTTGTTGAAATTAGAATCAGCCGGGACAATTTTGCGCGGACAGTTCCGCTTTCAACGAGCCAACCGAGTTGCAAGAGCAACAAACGAAAGCCAAGTAGAATCAGGCAGTGAATCAAATATAGAGTGGTGTGAGCGGCGGCTTTTGGCCCGCATTCACAAACTGACGGTTGGCACACTGCGGCGATCAATTGAGCCTGTGACCGCAGCCCAGTTTTTTGTCTGGCTGACACAGTGGCAACATGTGGCAAAAAACACGCAAGTAAACCAAGAGCGCGGGCTGCTCGAAGTGATCAAACAATTACAAGGCTTTGAAGCACCGGCAAATGCCTGGGAGCAAAGCATTCTCAAACACCGCGTATCGTCTTATAGCCGATTCGATTTGGACAGGCTCAGTCTCACTGGTGCAATTGGTTGGGGCAGACTCTCCCCCCATCCTGCGACGATAAAACAAACGATTGCCGATCAGACCAAGAACGACACGAGGAACAACTTCAGGATCGAACAGCTCGATACGGTGCCAGATAAGCGCCGCAGAGTAATACCATCGAGCAATGCACCAATTGCATTTTTTGTACGCGATGATTGCCACTGGATGGTTCACAAAAAGAGACAAGACGAATTAGAAAACATCGATAGCATTTCTCATGCAGCAAAATTGATTTTCAAATTCATCAAGAAGCATGGTGCCTCATTTTTCCCGGACATCGTTCGGGCAACGAAATTGTTGAAAGCGGAAATTGAAAATGGTCTATGGGAATTGGTTGCAGCTGGTGCCGTGACTGCCGATGATTTTGACAATTTGCGATCTCTTATTGATTCTAAAAGGCGTTACGGACTCGGACCGCGGCACAGTGGCGGACGATGGTCGTTGATTTTTTGCCACGAGGAAGAAGAAGCTGCAAATCGCTGGCAAGTTGCAGAAGCTGCCTCGTGGATGTTACTCAACAGATATGGTGTCGTATTCCGCGATCTCTTAGCACGCGAAACATGTGTTCCTAGTTGGCGCGAATTACTCACCGCCTTCCGTCGGCTGGAAGCACAAGGACAAGTGCGCGGTGGCAGATTTGTCGATGGATTTCTTGGAGAACAATTTGCTCTGCCATTTGCGGTTGAATCACTACGCTCAATGCGGAATAATCCCACCGTTGCGCAAGCAGCAAGTCAGGAAACAATCACAATTTCCGCAGCAGATCCGCTCAATCTAGTTGGCATACTAATTCCTGGCGAACGCATCTCACCATTGTCATCCAAATCAATCACCATCACCGGCGGCACAGTCGTCACTCATTTTTGAATCTTTGCCGGAAAGATCTGTGAGAATAATTGAGCGGAAGTCAGCGACTAGCGCGGGAACGAAGCAGTTCCTGGGTATAATGGCTGAAGGCGCAGGGGAAACTGAACAAGCAGGAAGATCGGGCTAATTTATCCCGATTTGGGCGTTTCTGCATTTTTAGTTATCAATCGTCCAGATTAATTGCCTTTTGGCGTAGGGATAGGCACATACAGGTGAATATTATGCATTCAAGCGGTCTAGTCGGACTCTCGTCGATGACGCGGAGATTCTTGTCGGTAGTACTGATAATCTCTTGTGTCTTGATGACAAATTATTTCCCGCTTGCCGCCCAAGCGGGTGAATTCGCCAACCGAGACCGTGGCTCGGGAGCAATCCCCTCAGGTCAATCGCCTGCTGCCGGTGGTGGCTGGAACGCTAGAACCGAAGCTAATGTGCCGCAAAGCACTCAGTCCACATTTAATGTTCTCGATTTCAGCACCAGACCGAACATGCGCGTGCCAAACAATTTGTTAAATCAGGGAACGCTTTATCTTATATCGACCAATCCGGAAATCAGCAATGCAACACTTATTGCTCGCAACATTCTTAACAAAACGGGTGCGACAATTACCAGCATTTTGCCTGCGGGAGGTCTGGAAGGCTATAGCAATGCGATCGACAATCTCAGCATTACGCTTGTCGCCCTGGGAAATGTGGTAAACAACGGCACAATTTCCAGCGCAGGCTCTCTCACAGTTCTGGCTGGCGGCTCAATCACTAATGCTTTGCCTACCGGTGCGACTGCAGCGTCATCACCAACAATGCAAGCGGCAAACAATCTTAACTTGCTTGCCTCATCGATAAACAATCAAGGGACGTTGTCTGCAACAAACGGCAACGTAAATCTTGCCAATCCGGCCATGTACTCTTCTATGTACACTAGCGCATACTCGGCATTTCTTTCCACTTTGGTTGCATCCGAATCTGCTAATTGGACGCTAGCAAGTAATTTGCAGAATGTCGTAAGTATCAATAACCTTTTTGGTTCGATTGAAGCCTTAAACGGATCGGTGAACATTGGTGGCGAAGAGTTTGGCTCAGATGCATTGCTATCCGTTTTGGGTGGTCACGTCAACGCTCGCGAGATAAATCTGAACGGTGGCAGCGGCTTGGTGCAAGGCATGCTAGATGGCGCTACAGGACTGCTAAACGTTTCGGCCGGTTCTGCCCACTTCGGTACAGCATCGGGCGTCTTGAATTTAGGCAATCTCAAACTAGATGGCGATCCAACATTTTTCAATAACCTTGGCGATATTAGCATCCAGGGCAACATAACTGTTGCAGAGAATTTAGCCATTCTGGCAAGCGGTAATATCACAGCCAATGGCACATACTTAATTTCTGCACGAGACGGTACCGGACAAGGACGTAACATTTACTTGGTTGCCGGCGCAACACTTCTTCCCAGTGCCGGTGCCCAGCCTGTGAATTCATTCAATCCGCTTGGCCCGTCGATCACCGGCAACCAGACAGTTAAAGTTGCCGGCCCGTCACTTACTGGTGGCAGTATTTCACTAAACGACACGACGTTAGATTCTAGTGCTGCCAATAACAAATCTGGTGGCACAGTCACTTTGGTGGCATTCGGCGGGCTTGGTACTGGTGGCATTGAGAAGGTGATTATTCAAACTGCGGGAAACGGCACTGGTGCAAATGGTGCAGTAAATGTAATTGCCGGCGGCACCCTGGCAGCAATTAATCCGATGGTCGATCCAAATACTGCTATAAATTCGGTCAGCATCAGCGCAGTTGGCGGAGGCAGCACTTCTGTCTATGCGCCCGTAAATGTATCTGCAGCCACGCCGGGAAACACGGTAGTCACCTTTAGTAGCACTGGCACGGCCACAGGTTCGTTTTCCGTAGGCGCACCGACAACCCGAGACATTTTAGTCAATTCTCCGATTTGGACGGAAAGTGGCGATATTGGCATTTTAACTAATGGTATGGTTTCTAGTACACAGATGATCAATTCAGGTGGCTTCAGCCCCGGACGCGACGGTGGCAACATCACCGTAATTGCCAAAACTATAGTCATAGGCGCACTAGTCGAAGCCAGCGGCACCAATGGAGCAAATGGCGCGGGTAGTATTGCTCCAACGGCTGGCGGCAAAGGACAAAATGGTGGCTCTGGTGGCATGGTATCACTTTCTGGCAGCGATGGAATTACGATTAATGCAAACGTTTTGGCCAATGGTGCCAATGGTGGTAATGGTGGCACTGGCGGGGGCGGTGCCCCTCAGAAAGTCGGTGCCGCTGGTGGGCTTGGTGGCAACGGTGGCATGGCTGGGTCCATTTCACTTGAAACAAAAGATTTCTTCATAACCCAAGATGCCTTCACAATGTCTGCCAATGGCGGATCAGCTGGCAACGGTGGAAATGGTGGCACTGGCGGCTCGGGTAACAATGGTGGCGCCGGTGGTGCCGGTGGAATTGCAGGTTCCGCCGGTGGTGGCGGCATGATCATGACAAAATCCGGCAATGGCGCACTGACACTCAATGGATCTTTAATGGTCAATGGTGGCAATGGTGCAAATGGTGGCGCCGGCGGTGATGGCGGTGATGGCATGCTCCTGAATGGCGGAGATGGCGGACCAAGCGGCTTTTCATCCGGTGGTGGCTCGGGCGGCCTAATTAATTTGAGTACTGGCGCTGGGAACATTATATTGAACGCTCTCAGTTCAATTGGTGGAAACGGTGGACAATCAGGTAAAGGTGGCGACGGTGGATTAGGTGCTGCCGCCGGAGACGGAGGACGTGTCTCGAATGCAGGCCGTGGTGGTGACGGCGGTCGTATCACAATTGATTCTTTGACCGGCACACTGACATTTAATTCCGGTGTGGACCTGACTGGTGGCTTTGGTGCAGACCAAGTCGCCGTTTCCGGAACAGGTGGTGGTGGCACCACAGCCGGTGGCGATGCGGGCGCAGTTTTTGATGCAGGTTCCGGTGGTTCAGGCGGCGATATATCAGCCATGGTCGGAGGAGCAATTACAGTCAACACCAGTATTAATGTCTTTGGTGGCACGGGTGGAGACATGACCTCAATTGCCGGCAATGGTGGACTTGGTGCCAAAGGTGGCATTGGTGGTTCTATAGGCAATGCCGGCGATGGTGGCAGAGGGGGTAGCATCTCGCTAACAAGCAAAAACGCAGCAGTCTCTGTGACAATTGCGCTTGATGCATCCGGTGGTGCAGGCGGCAATGTATCCGGAATTGGTGGCGAGGGGGGCTTTGGCTCAGCCAATGCTGGTGGCGCCGGTGGTGGCACTGGCTCAGGTGGAGATGGTGGCGATGGTGGCAGCATCAAACTTGAATCGGCTGCCGCACTATCTGTTACCAATAATCTTTCCGCCTATGGTGGCGCCGGTGGATCAGTTAGCGCGACGGCCGGCAATGGCGGAAATGGTTCCGGCAATTCCAAAGGTGGAGTTGGTGGCAGTCTAAACATTGCAGGCAGTGGTGGCTCAGGTGGTTCAGTCACGCTTATTGCCAAGGCAAACGTCGGTGTGTCGAACATCGACGCATCAGGTGGAGTTGGTGGTAACTTAACAGGTACGGCTGGCAATGGCGGCTTTGGTGCGATTGGTGCTGTGGGCGGCTCGCTAGGATTTGGCGTGAGTGGTGCTGGTGGCAAAGGCGGCATGCTGACAATTAAGACAACTCAGCTAGCACCAGGTCCAGGCACACTCACATTTGATGATTGCATCATCACTGTCGCTGGTGGTGACAATGGAGAATATTCTGCCACAGCCGGTGATGGTGGCGACGGTAGTAACGGTATTGGTGGCACGGGCGGTGCAGCCGGCAATCAGGGAGCCGGTGGTGACGGAGGCAAAGTCTTTTTAACCGGGTTGGATTTGACTGTCTCGCCAACCGCATCTATTAGTGCTGCCGGCGGACATTCCATAGGCTTCTATGCAGTAGCCGGCAATGGTGGCAATGGTGGTGGCAACAATGGCGGTGGTGGTGATGGTGGCTCAGTCGGTTTTGCCGGTAATGGTGGCGGCGGCGGCATGATTCAAATGAGTATCGATAACACAGTCTTTATAGATAGCACCGGCGACGATTCAATTACAGCCCGAGGCGGAGATGTCGGCAGTTATTTCTTTGTCACTCTGGTTAATGCAGCAATCAGTGGCACAGGTGGCAGTGGTTCCGGCAGCGGGCGCGGTGGTAATGGTGGCAACATTGGCAACAACGGTAGTGCCGGAGGCGGAGGATCAATTACCATAACCGGAAATGTCGGCAATATGACAGGCTTAGGCGTGCTTGTGGTGGCAGGTGGTCAAGTAAATGAAGTAAGCGCAAGTACGGGAGCAGGAGGTGCAGGTGGCACCACTGGCAATGGTGGCTTAAGCGGCAATATGGCCAACAACGGCAATGGTGGCAAGGGTGGCAGCATCAAACTTTCCACCAGTTCCGGCAACATACTTCTAAGTACATTGATTGCACCGGGCGGCGATGTTTTTGGCATCTTCAAACCGACCACCGGAGATGGTGGCGCAGGCGGTAGCGCAAAAGGCAATGGTGGTGCCAGCGGCAATATCGGCAACAACGGTATTGGCGGTGACGGCGGCCTGATTTCATTGATCAGTAAATTTGGCAATCTTGGACCAGTAGGTGTAGGTAACAGCGTAACTTACGTCGCTGCTGCCGGTATCGTTAAAGGCATGGCAGCCGAAACCGGCGCAGGCGGTAATGCAACCGGTACTTTGGCATTCGACGCCAATGGTGGCGCCAGCGGATCTATCGGAACCAATGGTGCAGGCGGCAATGGTGGCAGTGTGATCATGAGCACGCAGCTCGGCAACATTCTCACCCCACGAGGCGGCATAATTTTAGCTGGTGGAGATGGTGGCATTGCAGGATCAATTACTGGCGATGGCGGCTCCACAGATCATGGTAATGGTGGCATGAGTGGTTCGATCAAAAACAATTCCAGTGGTGGCAATGCCGGCAAGGCAGAATTGAAATCACTCTCCGGCATGTTGACGATTCAGGGTGTAATTATTTTACGTGGCGGCTGGGCTTTGGGTAACCAAAATGAGACAGGCAATGGCGGATCATCCGCCGATGGTAACGGCGGAAATAGTGGTTCAATATTAGCCGGTGGCAGTGGTGGCAAAGGTGGCACGCTTGTGATTGAAACCGGTCTGGATATTATGGGATCAGAAGCAATTACTGCCGACGGTGGTCATGCAGGAGCACAAGGTATCTGGGGACTCGATGGACTAATATCCACTGTTCCATTCCCATATGCACCGACAACCGGTAATGGTGGCGACGGATCATCTGATGGCACCGGAGGAAACACAGGCTCAATTGGTGAGGTTGGAAAAGGTGGTTTGGGTGGATCTGTTGAATTAACTTCTAAATTAGGCACCATAACTCCAGATCATATTTTTGCCAGTGGTGGCAGGGCCGGATCACTAGCGTTCACGACTGTACCGCCACTGCCAGTCGTTCTCATCCCGGCAGCATCCGGCAAGCAAGAAGGAGTGACCGGCGATGGTGGCACGGGCGGTTTGAAGGGCGGCAATGCTGGAAAAGTTGGCGACGGTGTCGTCGGTGGTGAAGGTGGAAAAATCACCTTGAAGGCAGGAACATCAATATTGCAATCGGTGGAGTACGATGCAAATGGTGGTCTTGGCGGCGAACAAGGCGGCATTGGTGGCACAGGTGGAAGCGCTGCAAATGGCACGGCAGGATTTGGCGGCTCAGTCGGCTCGGGTGGCAATGGTGGAAAAGCCGGGACCATTTCACTTGGTGCCGTAACTGGTGCTAACACGATCAAAGAACTATTTGCCTTTGGTGGCGATGGTGGAAAAAATTCAGGCGTTGGTGGCGCAGGAGGCATTGGCAAAATTGTCGGTGGTGCCGGCGGATCTATTGGCAGCTCCGGTACTGGTGGCAAAGGTGGCTTACTGCTTATTTCCATAGCCTTGGACAGTGGAAGTATGAGCACCGTCGGCAACATGGGTAACCTTTTGCATGGTGGCAATGGTGGAGACATAACCGGAATGGGCGGCGCAGGCGGTAGCGTCAGCGGCGGATCAGCCATTGATGGTGTCGGTGGCGCTGGTGGTTCATGCGGTGCAGCCGGTGGCGGCGGAGATGGTGGTACAATTAAAGTTACCATGAACGGCGGCATTCTCACGCTAGGCGATAACATGAATGCCAATGGTGGCGACAGCGGCGCATACTTGGCCACAGGTGGTGCTGGTGCAGCTGGAACCAAAAACAAGCCAGGCGGAAAAGGTGGTGACGTAGGCATTCAAGGTAGTGGTGGCGCCGGCGGTATCGTCTACATGGGCGTGGGCAGCTTGGTAGTTTCGCCCGGAATGTTATTAACTGCCGATGGTGGCTCGGCCACAAATTATGAAGGCACCGGTGGCATTGGTGGCGCAGGTGGCGGCAAAGGCGGAGATGGTGGCAGTTCCGACATCTCAGGTGGTGGCGGTATCGGCGGAACTATTACGGTTGAATCCGCAAATACTATTGGAGTCGAAGGCGGCATAACTGCCAATGGCGGTCATCGCAATGCGATTTTTGCTACCGCAGGAAAAGGAGGCAACGCAGGCACCAATGGTGGCGGCGGCGGTGCCGGTGGTGGTATTGCTAAGGCCGGCACCGGAGGCCAAGGTGGTACGATAAAACTTACGAGCTTCTTTAGCGACGTTTCCGGCGCAGGAACAATTGGTGCTTTAGGCGGGAACGCAACCGCCAGCACAATGACCAGCGGTGCAGGTGGAAATGCCAACATCAAAGGTGATGGCGGCACAGGCGGGACCATAGCTGGTGGCGCTGGTGGCGGCGATGGTGGCACAATTACAGTTAGCGTGCTGACAAACGTTTCAGGTCTGACATTTTCGCTTTTCGGCGGATCGGTTATAGGTACATTTACTGCTACAAGCGGTAAAGGTGGTAACGCCGGAGCTTCAGGCGGTGCCGGAGGCAAGGGCGGGTTAATTGCCGATAACGGATCAGCCGGTGGTGGCGGGGGTCTTGAACTGAAAAGTACGTCCGGCACAATTGAACCTGCCGCCATAATCGCATTTGGTGGCAATGTTGGCTCGATGACTGGAACCGGTGGCAACGGTGGCAATCAACCCGGCGGGCAAGGAGCTGGTGGCATGGGTGGTGCCGCCGGAAGCAATGGCAATGGTGGCATAGGCGGTACTATCTCAATAAAAACTGATGGCCCAGTAAATTCCACAGGCGATTGGGACGTCAGTGGAGGTTCAGTTGATGGCTACGGCGCCACGGGTGGCAATGGTGGCACCGGTGGAGGAACTGGTCCTAGTTCCGGCGTTGGTGGAATGGGCGGCAAATTAGGCAACAATGGCAAAGCCGGCGACGGTGGCAACATCACTGTAATGGGCAAAAATGGAGCCCTAACTTTTGCTGGAGCTTTGCTTGCTGATGGTGGTGCTGTGCTTGCAGATTATACGGGCACATCCGGTAATGGTGCTAATGCACCATTTGCTGCAGGTGATGCTGGAGATACCGGTAACAATGGAAGCGCAGGTGATGGTGGCATTATTAAACTCAGCGCTAAGGGTGGAACGATTACAACCGACAAAATTTCTGCAATTGGTGGCGCGACATCCGATCAGAAAGGACATGGCGGAATTGGCGGTGAAGGCGGCGATCATGGTGGCATGGGCGGCACAGTTGCCGAAGGCACCGCCGGTGGTTCCGGTGGCACAATCAACCTTACCACTGGCAGTGGAGACATAACAATCAATGGTGACATTCTCGCGACCGGCAGCACCGGAGGCGCTAATCATGGTATCGGTGGTGCAGGTGGTAACGGTGGCAGAAAGGGATTAGATGGTGGCACTGTAGCACCTGCGGGTAACGGTGGCGCTGGCGCTGCGGGCACCATAGGTCTTGACGCAAAGGGCGGCACAATTACAACCAGTGGACTGATTTCTGCCGATGGCGGAGCCGGAGGCGCTCAACATGGCATTGGTGGCGCCGGTGGCAACGGTGGTCCAACCAATTCTATTGGCGGTAATGGTGGCAATATCCGCCAGTCCGGAAACGGTGGTGCCGGCGGCACAGTCGTTCTGGATGCAGCTACTGATCTGCAAATAGTTTTAGCTAATGAGCCGACAGTCTTAGGCGGAGCCTTTGGTCTACAAGCAGGCGTTATCGGCGCGGCCGGATTCGGAAATCCGACAATGGGTAACCCTGGTGAGCCTGGCGCTAACGGTATACCAGGTATGGCCGGCAAAGTAATCAAAAACGGAGTGGTGCAAATTTCCTTACCAGGAGATGCGAGCTATGAGTCGGAAGCCCAAGCAATTGTAGACACCGGAGAATATTTAGACGACTCAACAAATATCTAGCAGGTCTTGAAGGAACAAGTGGAATGGCACTAGAACCAACCTTTGATATTTGGCATGTTGGCTTTCCTGTTTCCAATCTGACCGTTTCGGTTCAATTTTACTGCAACCAACTTGGATTTAAACTGGTGGGTCAGGTATGGAAGAAGAAACTATAGATGTTTGAATATGACTTCGGGAGTCATGCCCTGTTGTCCAGAAATGATCAACCTGTGGCCGGCAGCACTCATCCATTGTTGATCATTTGACGAAAGCTTACTAGCATTTGTTATGCCGATCTTCCAGACATTGCCCGCGCAGCTATAACTTGTTGTAGCGCGTTCTAGGTCGGCACTAATTTCCGGTGCTTTGCTTGAAGTGCTTACATGTTTGCATTGAACTACAGCAGTTATGAGTCCTTCTATAGTTTCGATTATCATATCCGCACCACCATCCCAAGAGGCGGGTGTAGAACGTACGCGATAACCAAAAGATGAGCCAAGCTTTGCAAGCTTGTGAAGAACGTGCTCTTCAAATTGTGTTCCGCTAAACAGATAACTGTCAGCTAGAGTCCAGCTTGTAGATGAGCCAACATTGAGTCCTTTTTGGATCAGCTCATCGGCTATATCATCAGTTTCTGGGAGAGCGATAAGGGTCTTATCTCTCAACTTTCGCTTATTTTCCAGGACGTTATGTAGAAGAACGTCAAAACATTGTTCGGGAAGATCCGGATGAATAGCAAGCGGATAATGAATGAAGACCGGGCGATGCTGTCCGATGCGATAAATTCTGTCGGTTGCTTGATCCTCAACGGCTGGGTTCCACCATCTGGTCAGGTGAATAACGTGGTTGGCAGCTGTCAATGTAAGTCCAACACCTCCGGCCTTTGGTGAAATTAGCATGACGTCAAATTTGCCGGTTTCCTGCTGGAATGCGTCAACTCTCTTTTGTCGGGCAGAAGTACCGATCTGCCCATTGATTACCAGTGGCAAGGAGTCAAGAGAATAACGGCGCCGAAGTATTGCTGGCAGGAAGTCGGGTCTGTGCCAATCGTTGTATTCGATAAAAATGAGAGCCTTTTCCTGCCTTTTGTGAATCTCATCCAGAATACTAAAGCAAGCTCTTAAGCGCGCCGAAGCATTAATGAAATCACTGTCACGCCATTGTTTGTTTTCTCGTTTGTAGTCAGGGTGAAGAGAACAGGCGCGGAGTTTCTGCAGTGCCTGCAACATCGCTCCCCGTTGTTTTTCAGTGTTGCTTGTGACACTTTCGATAATATTCTTGTATATGGCCGCCTGCTCTGAGAGCATAAATTCTTTGTGGACCTTCAAATGCTTTTCTGGCAGTCCTGGAAGTTGTTCGTGCTTCAATCTCCGAAGCATGAAAGCTGGCCCAGAAGTGGGATGGATCAGTCCTTCCTGTAAGTCCAGCATACGTTGTTGTGCGCTCTCTTTACCATCAAGGATAGCCTTTTCATATTTATTGCTAAATTCCTTTATGGTTCCGAGCATTCCTGGCTGAAGAACGTCCGTGATTGACCATAGGTCAGCTAGTCTATTTTCAATCGGTGTTCCGGTCATGCCAATCCAGAAATCCGCATTGACGCCGCTAGCTGCTCCATAGTTCTGGGTACCAGGATTTTTTAACTTCTGTGTTTCATCGAACACTACTGCCGCAAACGTTACAGTGTTGAAACTGGTTTGATAGCGAGTCAAGGTTTCATATGTGGTGAGCACAAGTCCGGCCCTGTTCAAGCGAGTTGTATTTAAGTTTGATCCGGTCTGGAGAGCTCTTAGGTCAGATCCATATACGCGCACAAGTTGTCCTAGATCATTTGTTAAATGGCGCTCAATTTCTGCTTCCCAGTTTTTAAGAAGACCGGTTGGTGCAACGATTAGGAGTGGTTTCTCTGTAATTTCAGCGTTCTCCATCCCTTCACGCAGCCATGAGAGGAACATCAAAGATTGATACGTTTTTCCTAGACCCATGTCGTCAGCCAATAGTAGTCCACGCGATCCGGTGCGGTAGTGATCGCACAACCAATGATAGGCTTCAATTTGGTGAGGTTTGGGATTGGTGCGCAGGCGATCCGGGAGTCCTGTATTGGAAGGGATGTTGGATCGGTTGGTGCGAGGAACAAAAAATTCTAGAGTATCAAGGTTTTCCTTGACAAGCATAACGGGTCGTGGAGTGGCTGGTTGACGCTTAGGTGAAGATGGAGATTGATAATTATCTGGCTTGATCGGAATGTCGCGAAAGACTTCACCAATAGCTCCGAGCGTGTCAGAGGTGGCTGGAACAGTATGACCAGAGTGTGTGACAGTGGGATTACCCTGAGATATAGCTGACTGAACTTTTTTAATTAGCTCCTTTGCACCTTGTGTAGAGAGGGAGATCTTCTCGTTGTCGATACAAATCCCACGCTTTGCTTCAGGCAACTTTCCGTTGGGCAACCATTCCTGGGGTCGCATTTGGATCCAAGGAATTACCTTAGATTGCCATTCGCCTATTCCTATAACACGGTCAGAAAAGACATTATTCAGTTCGTCTTCATCTAGCATTCCATCCAGGTAAGCTGAGAATGCTGCTTTTGGATTCTTTAAGAAAGCACTTCTGGCTGAAGCATTGGCATGTTGTATCCTATGAACATATTCTAGAGTTCGATTTAGCTTGTCGCTCAAAATTAAGTATTTGCCAACACCGATGCTGTAATGAGGAAGAAGTGTGGTGCTGTCGGAGAAGTATTTTGCATATCTTTCTTGTTCAGCGGGCGGGAGTACGTTTTCAAATACTCGACTGTCGTTGTTATCATTCTCTAAGCGTTGCCTTAGAAGTATTGGGCGAATGGTGAAGCTTTCATCATCTGGAACGGCTTCAAGACGGAACGAATCAGCATAATACAACTTCAGACTAGCCAGATCTGAAGACTGTCGGATCCGCCTTTGCTCTTCCGAAGGGAGCATAGACAGGAGTCGTTGAAATTCGGCTAGTTGGGTCAGTCTCTCAGAGAACTGGTTTTCTTTATCCAGTGCCTCTTTGAGGTCGTCCAGATGATTGGCCATTTGATATGCATGATTTGGCAGCCAAAATCGGCGATTACCTACAAGTAATATTGCGCCTCTCCGCTCTGCTTGAACCGGGCGAGTTCCGCTCAACCAATTGTAGGTGAGTCGAAATGAATTGCTATGCAATAGCCCGTGGCCTTTTATTTCCAAGCCACCTTCGAAAAGACGTGGCAGCTCAAGGATGCGATGTAAGTAGTTCTCTTGTCCTTCAAAGAGCGTCATCAGATAGTACATTGAGAATTGGACTGAGTTGTTGTTCTTGTTGATCACGCCTTCAGTTTCTGGTGACTCGTTTGCTAGATCTATCAGCCATGAAGCACCTTCATGATTCTGACCGGTCCACTCGGAAAGAGGCAGAACTGTTTCATTAGCATCCAGAAGGGCGAATGAGAGAAACCATTGGTTGTCGACTCGTACTTCCTGAACC
Source organism: Candidatus Obscuribacterales bacterium (assembly GCA_020050685.1). Lineage (GTDB taxonomy): Bacteria > Cyanobacteriota > Vampirovibrionia > Obscuribacterales > Obscuribacteraceae > JAGVKG01. The sequence continues at coordinate 41,350 of JAGVKG010000044.1, forward strand.
TGTAGGCTTGATTGTGTCTTTGTTGTTAGAGTAACACTAGGAGTTTCTTTAGATGCGATAATCACGTTCTTGTATCCTCACTCCAGTTTCGTTGTATATAAAAGTTGACAATTGGTTTTGCCACCAATAAGTATCGCTAGACTGGTGGCTTATGCCGTCTTGCTGATGATGTTCGACAATGTGTATTGATTTTCTTACGAGGTCACTGCGAGTGTAGCTGAGTTCGTACAATTTGGGAGCATTCTTGTTCCCATCTTTCCATGCTCGGCACTTGCCTTGATGACTCCATTCGGCAACAATAAGATCCCCAATTCTCATTAAAAGAACGCTCTGCTCGTCCGTCGCACCATCAAGTTGTGCAGCTGTAAGTTTTCCGGAAAATGCCCTGCGTGCAAAACGTGATGCTGCCGGTCCGAGGGCTACCCAAGCATCACTCAATAGTTCCTTGTCATAGTAAGCCTTCCAAAATGCCTTGCGATATTCCCATTGGCGCTCCAATGCTAATTCATCTATGATGGAGAAAAATTGGTTTAGCGTTTCGCCAGTAAGCCACCGATAGACCACCCGTAATTCTCTATCACCAACTCCTCTCCAACCATCGTTGCGATGTTTTGGCAGTCGAGGATCGCCAAAGCGTTTCAATAGCCACGATTGAACATCAAGTTTTGTACTTGTTGGTGGTGAGTCCTTGCCTGTAAGCCAGGGTGCCAGATGGAACTGTATCAATTGTACGCGCTGGTTTGGAAACCGTAGGTTCCCGTCGTCCGTAAGATGATAAGAACGAACGGATTCGATGACGTTGTCCTGAGCAAATTGATTGGTATGAAACATTTCAAAGCCAACAGCTTCGGCGTAACCAACTTGGGATAATTCACCCTGTAGACCCGTCATATCGGCAAAGTGCTTCCGATTAGATTGGGCTTTATAGAAGTAGGCGGAGACCGCCTTGTGCGTTGAGAACTGCTCTGAAAAGAGGTCAAAGGATTCATCGCGCTTTCTCCAGCCCTGGAGGCGGTGTGCGAGCAACTCATCCTGAAAGGCACCCCTTATTGCACGTGAGAGTTTCTTGTATACATGTCTGCAATCGCTGTGATGATTGAAACCACGAAGATAGACAAAGATTAAGTGCCGCCAGTTGGATGCGAGCGGATTGGCGTTTAGCCAGTTCAGATATTTATCAACGAAAAGTTCTTCATTGGGCAGGGGCTGTTTAGACCAAAACAGATATGGTGCCCATTTCCAGTCACGCTGAGTGATATCCTGCCAGTCATTGCTGGCAATAGCATCACGAAATTTGTGATCAATTACCTGCAAATCAAAGTGAGCGGGCTCCTTGGACGGTGCTGCAAGCTTAGAAGCGATTTGCTCTGCGACAGCAGCAATGTTCGGAACGTGTCTAAGCTTGGGTTTCACCTTTCGAAGGTGAAACTGTCCAATACGATCTTTTAGTAGCGCGGTTCTATGATGCTGCTGCATGTTTGATACGAGTGACGTCCTCCGGAGCTGGTGAACGCATAATAAAACGCAAATCGATTCTGCGATTTTGCCTCAGATTTGTATCGCTAACTGGTCTGCGGGATTCATAACCACTGACACCAAGTACGGGCACATTCTGGCTGTTCATGATTCCCCGATCTAGTACAGGTCTGGTGGCAATAAGTTCGCGAAATACCGTAATGGCACGGCGAGCTGACAGTCCCCAATTGTCATAACCGGTATCACTACCTATATGATCCGTGTGTCCTTCAATAAGAACAGCTTCGAGGTTCCCTTTGCTCTTAAGGTGCAGGCAATCGCACTTGGTCTGAAGTTGCTTATCTGCAATTCCAAGACAAGGTAAATAACTGGCTAGCACGTGAGCCAATTTTTGCAAAGCTATCTTCCCCTGCGAATTAACTTGGTCACTTCCGAGATCGAATAGGATGCTCTCCGGCAGCCGCAAAATGCCCTGTTCAAGATCGAGCTCGACTTGGACTCCTGATTCTTTAAGTGACCTGCTCATTTCTTGAAGGACAGCATTTCTGGACTCGATCATCTTTGTAATAGACTCCGTGGCTTGACGGCTTTGATTCTGCTGGCTTTGAAAATTTGTTGCTACCAAAACAAGCAAAATGATGAAAATGAAGAGTATCCCAACAAGCATGTCAGTAAACGAGGCAAAGTAGCTGTCATCCTGAGTGTCTACTAGTGAAGAATTACTTATCATCTAACTATCTCACATTTGCCAATTGCGGTCCCGGGTGGAAGCTCTGCTCGCGCTCCTCAGTCAGTTCCTGAATGGCGCCGCTTAAACCCTGTAAGGCCTGCGTGAATTTATCGTCTATTCCCTCAACGAACGTTTTGACGCTTGACTGGAATGCTTCTGTTTGCACAGTTAGCTCATTGAAGGCCTTAGCTAAGTCTCCATCCACTTGGCGGAAACGACCTTCATACTGTGACCAAAGACCAGGAATCAACACTGAAAACTTCTCCAGCTCGACTAATATAGTTTTGAGTTCTTGTTGATTCTGCTGAATTCTCATTTCTGTCTCGTGAAGTTGTTGTAGAGCTTGGCTTACTCCAGTGGACGCTTCGCCCAGTGGGATCGCAACAGCGCTTACTTGACCCGAGGCTCGCTCTAATGTGTTGACCGTGCTTGAGATTCCATCAGCTACTTTTTCAAACACTTGCACTTTTTGATGGATTCGGTCTGAAGCTTGTTCAATGGATTCAGATGAGACTCGGAAACCCTGAGCTGCAGATGAAATCGAATGTCCAGCCGATTGTAATTGTTCTGCCGTACCGGACATCTTTGCGAGAGCCTCTGACATCTGCAGCATAACTGTCTGCAATGGTGCTATTTGACCAGAAATGTCTCCCACAGTACCGGCCAGCTTGGACATGCTTTCATGACTTAAGTCAGCGGCACCGCTTATGTTTCCACTTGCGTGGTCTATTTTTAACGCTAGTGATTCAAGTGACGAAAGCGTAGAGCCAAAGTGCGTGAGGCCTTGCTGTACAGGCACAAATGACGCAGAGAAGTTCTCCATGGCGCTGGTGAGACGTGCTGAAGATGAACGTGTTTCTTCTCCAAAATTTTCACCCATGGAACGCATCTTCTCGACTAGCTGATCGAGCGACGACTTAAGAGTTTGCATACTGCTCATAAGTCCGTCCATATCGTCACCAGTACTCTTACGCATTTGTCCAAGAAATTCTTGCAACACATTTTGTAAGGCATCTTCGTTTGTGCTGCTAAATTTCTGGGCAAGACTGCGGATCTCTACCGCCAGAGGTTCCAGAGCAGTGGCTACGCTAGCAGGCAGTTGATTGCTTAGGACACTGCCAATGCCTGTTGCTATGTTCGTGGCCATATCATTGAGAGCGACTGTATGCCGTCTTTGTTCTTCATTGCTCTCAAAGAGAAGCTGGGCAGTGGATTTGTACTGGGTACAAGACTCCAAAACTTCGCAGAATCGCTCTAATTGTATTTGGAAAGCTCTTAGTTTTCTTCGTTGCAAAACGGACAAGACCAAACTGAGAAAGATGCCAGAGAGAGAGCTGATGAACTTTGTAGACGCAACGGCAAGCAAATGTTGCATTGCTAGCTGACCACCATCTTGAGCAGATAAGCCTGCCTGGGCGACTTGCAGGGCTGCGGCAATTCCGACAAATGTAAAGAACAAACCCATCCCAATTAAATAGTTGGGGAAGGCAAGAAATTGTGACAAGTTTATGGTGGTACTGAGGACAGCATCTCTATAAAAGTAATGTGCTGGGCGGTGCGAGACATAAACCATGTGCTCTCCGTCAGGCGAATAAGTACTCTCAACAAACTCATGCCAGGCATGACTGAGACTTTTTATGTTACCTATGTCCGCAGACAGTGCCTCAAAGTGCTCATAGAATTCTTCTTGCTGCTTAGAACGATTTTGCTCTGTGGTTAGGTCCGCATTCGCATAGTCCGGTATCAGAGCGGTTGCTTCCTTTATATCCTTGTTGATTTTGTCAATATTAGGGAAGTAGGTCTTAAAGCAGTACAGCCATACGAATGCAAGAGCAAGAACGAAAAGAAGCCACACGTAGGGCAGGCTGAGTCCCTGGGCTAACAAATACATAGGGTCCACTTTTCTTACACCTCGTCAGTCCGGTTTGAAACGGGGATTCCACGAAAATCGCACATAATCAAAGCAAATCGAACCTGATACTCCTGGCGTGCTTCGTCGGTATGCAGACATCTACTGTGTTGGGCAAGCCGTTTCAGCGGCTTAGAGAATTAGTCGTAGGTGTATATCTGTGGATAATCCGAAAGCCTGTTTGATGCCGCCATTCGCACTGCGATTGAAGTAGCCTAATAATGCCAAGGTCACATGTTACCAAGAAGCGTTAAGTCGTCTGTTTAATTAGTTTTAAAATGTTGTCAAGCCTCCTCCTCAGCGTTCAGACTTGCGTGCGTGGACGATGCGTTAGCCAATAAATTTCTGTGAGTTAGATTTTTTTGAGTTTTCATAACTAAGGTGCACAAATGACCTCCCGTGGCTGGTGGGGCCTACATGCTGATGCAGACTGTTTGCTTCTTACTGTCCAGCCACTCAAGAGAAGATGGTGCCTCCTTAATAACGGGAATGAGCTGCGGATGGGGATTGAATAGGTCTGTGGGAAGCGAATGGCGTACACAGAGATCAGCACCGTGGAAATATGGCTCAGCAATGGAAATATCATTCGAGCCGGCGCAATGAGCCCGACTGCAATTGCAGAATTAGTGAAGATCCTTGATGCCACGTGTTGAACTTCCCTGCGTCAGTGCGTGTATTTTTCTGTGTGCTGGCGAACGATTGCACGCCCCGATTAATTGACATCACATCCATTAATTTGACTGCTGAGGGATCGGTGCTATACAATTGTATGTGCAGATCCGATCCGACCATTGTCGGGGTAGGACCTGCAATTTTTTATCTAATGATTCCATACGGGTCATTTGGATGCGCTTTCTTGTAACAGATCGGCTCCAACAATTCAAATGCTTTATCAAGTCCATATGCTTGTTTCGATGCAATTGGTCTCTCTTTTTGCATCAAGGCATAGGCACAGAAATCGGCCAGCTGAATAAAATATGACGAAGCGGAATTTCGAAAAAATGGATCATCAATCAACTTTCTCAATGGAATGTTTTTTCCTGGCTGACCGCTGTCCAACCAAAAACCATATTTGCTGGGAATGAAATTATATAGCCGCATCCGACGCACCATGCGGGTAATTGCCACTTCGTCTCCTTCGTCAAAGACCAAAACCGCATGACTAGACAGTTCCTGCATAGTTCGATTGATTCGATTGAGCAAACGCTCTAGCGCCCAATCCTGGCGATCAACGACCGAATTAAACAACATAGTCTCAGGCAAATCTGCCGCAATCTGCAGTAGCTCCTTGAAGATCTGGCAGCGCCGCCCTTTCGTGACAATCTTGGGGCCCGGTTGACCACGGCCGGAGGTGAATTTCCATGCGTGGAGTTCTTTGCGCACATAGATCTCATCTTTTTCACGAAGCTCGCGCCTAAACTTCAATAGATTTTCGTAAACGGTAGTCCATGCTTGAGAATGAATTACCAAGGCTGAAAATATGAAGGTTCGCGAAGGTATGTCCTTAGATTCATCAATGTACGCAATATGCATGTGAAGTATCCTCGAAAAACAATTAGCTTGACTCACCAATATTGTCAGTTAAGCAACTTGGCGATTTCTTCCAAAGCTTGCGGGTTTTCGATACTCGATGTATCTATTTTGGTTTCACCCAAATAACGTTTGCGAATTGCACCACGCACAATTTTGCCTGAACGAGTTTTTGGCAACGTTGGCACAAAGTGAACTTTCTCCGGTTTAAGTGGACCACCAAGTCTGGCTGCCACCATGGCGAGCAATTGTTTGGCTAGTTCATCATTGGTCTCAGTGCCAGGTACGGCAACAACGAAACAAACTATGCCTTCACCTTTTATTTCATGCGGTACACCAATGACTGCTGCTTCAGCAATTTGCGGATGCTCAATCAAAATTGATTCCACTTCACCTGGTCCGACGCGCTTGCCAGCTACCTTCAAGGTATCGTCAGATCGACCATAAAGGAACCAAAAACCATCTTTGTCTTTCTTCGCCCAATCGCCGTGATACCAAACACCCGGGAAGCGGCTGAAGTACGTTTCGATGTAACGATCCGGATCGTTGAGAAAACCTTTGGTCATCGATGGTGCCGGTTTTTTACAGACCAAATGTCCAATTGTATCGACAATACTTGAACCTTGCTCATCAAACACATCTGCATCCATGCCCAAAGCATTTACACCAAGCGAGCATGGTTTAAGTGGCACCACAGGTAGTGGCTGCAAGTGACAACCAATAATTTCCGTACCGCCGGATATGTTTATGATCGGACAACGCTTCTGTCCAACCTTATTGAAAAACCACATGTAACTGTCATCGTCCCAAGCCTCACCTGTAGATCCCAGCATGCGCAAACTGGAAAGGCTGTGCTTGTCCACCCATCCATCCCCGGATGGTCGCAAGACGCGCACAACTGTTGGGCTGATACCAAGCTGGGTTACTTTATGACGAGCAATTATTTCCCATAGACGATCGGGCTCTGGATAATTAGGTGCACCTTCGAATATCACCATGGTGCCACCCCAGAAAGTCACACCAATCATTTCCCAAGGTCCCATCATCCAACCAATGTCCGTTACCCAGAAGAAAACATCATTTGGCTGAACATCAAAAGCAAAACCAAGCTCCTTGGCAATTTGCGCCAGAGCACCGGCATGCGTGTGCACAGTGCCCTTCGGTTTGCCAGTCGTACCCGATGTATACAAGTAGATACTAGGAGCTTCCGCAGGCAAGGCAAGCGTTTGCACATTTGTATCTGCCTTGTCGACCACATCTTCCCAGTGCAAATCACGTCCAGCTTGCCAATTGATTTTGGCTTTACCCTGACTATGATCCAAAACAACAACATGTTTGAGCGCAGGCAATTTTGTGCAAGCATCATCAACGTCCGTCTTTAAAGGCACGGCCTTGCCACGACGAAATCCGGCATCGGCGCAGAATAAAACTTTTGCACCAGCGTCTTGCAAGCGGGTTTGCAAAGCCTCAGGTCCATAGCCACTAAAAATTGGCACCGCCACCGCGCCAACTTTCAAACAACCAAATAACACGGCAACAACTTCTGGCACCATCGGCATATACAAGCCAACAGCATCGCCTGGCTTTACATCAAGCGACAACAAGCACGACGCCACCTTGGAACTTAATTGATTGAGTTCGCCGTAAGTCAGTTTGCGCGATGAGCCGTCGTCCCCTTCCCAAATAATTGCCGGGTGATTTGCACCAACACGCTTGCGGTTGTCAGCGGAAGATTGGCTTTTGCCAGAGGGTCCGTCTTGCAAATGCCAATCAAGACAATTGGCCGCGATATTTATTTCACCGCCAACAAACCACTTCGCCCAGGCAAATCCTTCCTTGGTATCCAACAATTTTTCATATGGCTTGAACCACTCTACCTGCATATACTCAAGCGCTTCTCGCCAAAACCATTCGGTGTCCTTGGCAGAACGGGCAACCAATTCACGCCAGTCGGAAATGTCTTGCTTCGCCATGAAGTCCGCCACGCGCGAGCGCAAATATTGCCCGGTCGGTTGCCAAATGTATTCGGTGAGTGTTTTGCTCATTTTCTTGTCCTGCTGTGAGGATGCCATGTGTGATCTGAGATTGGTGCTAGAAATTGATACCAGGAATTGATAGAGATTGATGTCAGGAGCGCAAGGCGCTTAGCGATTTGCTCTAAACAAATTCCGCCAGATTTCCTGTGCATTTGCTGCACTAGTGAAGCTATACTTAGGCGAGTTACAGGAAGTTAAATTGTTGTAGAAATACAAGTAAGCGACACCAGTAAACTATACCAAACCAAGCCCAGATCAAACTAACCGATCAAGCTAACAAATATCGACTGACGAAGTTCATGCTAGTAGGAATTGCCTGTTTTCTTATCTTCATTTTGATGGCGGCGCTAATGTACACGCGCCATCTTTCGACGCTTTTGGCATTGCCCCTGATGGCGTTTCTGATTGCTTGCGTTGGTGGCATTCCGACGCAAGATATTTTGTCAGAAGTAATTGGCAAGGGTGCCTTGAAATACAACGAAGCATTTACAACGGCGATGTTTGGTGCAGTGTTGGCGGAGTTGGTAAATAAACAATCAATCGCTAAATCGATGATTCGCTACGTGGCTGAGTTTGGTGGCGACAATCCATTTGTTTTGGGAATTTTGCTCACGCTAGTCACGGCACTTCTCTTTTCTACATTAGGTGGACTGGGTGCCGTGATCATGGCTGGCACGATTGTCTTGCCTGTCATGCTTTCACTTGCCATACCGGCAGTAACTGCAGGCGGTCTTTTCTTGTTTGGTATTGCCATGGGCGGCATGCTGAATTTGACCAATTGGACGCTTTACATGAATGTATTGGGATTGACTCGGCAAGAAATCATTTCTTTTATCGTGCCTTTTTCGGCAATTGTTGCCGCATCCGTTTTAATTTTTCTTTTAATTGAATTGAGATCGTGGAAGAACATCAAAGCCGCTTTTGTCGCTTTGATAATTCTTGCGCTGGGATATGGCGCGCTTTATATGCGTCTGCACGGTGAGCCACAGCAGGGTCCTGTGACACCATCGGACATTTCAATCCAAATTGCCACGGTCGTATTCTTTTTGCTGATTGCCCATGCACTTTTCCGCCATTTCAAAAAAATTACGACAACTCCTGGCTTTGCTGTATTGACGCCAGTCATACCACTTATTTTAGTCTTGGGTGGACAATGGCAAATTATTCCTGCCTTTGTTGCCGGCATAACTTTTGGTGTACTGAGTTGCTGGCAACGCACGTCTATCAATACTTTGACTCGCTCGATTATTGAGGGAATCTCCGCATCAGTTCCTGCAGTGGTTCTAATTATTGGACTGGGCATGCTGGTGATTTCCGTTATGCACCCCAATGTTTCTACTGCCATGGCACCACTTTTGAAAATGGTTGTGCCAACTCATGCGCTTCCCTACATCATTACCTTCACACTCATTGCACCGCTGGCTTTATATCGCGGTCCACTCAATGTTTGGGGCATGGGCTCCGGCTTAGTCAAATTGATTCAGTCAGCAACCACTCTCGGCTCCAAGGCGATTCTCGCCATGCTCTGGTCGGTCGGACAGATTCAAGGCATTTGCGATCCGGCGAACACGCAAAATCTTTGGGTAGCAACTTATCTCGGTGTCGATACGCAAGCCTTAATGGTGCGTACACTTCCATATGCATGGACTTTGGCATTCCTCGGGCTTTGTCTGGCTGTATCTTTTGGCTACGTTCCTTGGTGATGGTGAGTTGATTTTTAAATGAGCAGTTTTGTCAGAATTGGAATTGATGTCGGCGGCACGTTTACACATGCCGTAGCACTGGATGGCACAACGCTGGAAATAATTGGCAAATCAAAAGTGCCAACCACTCATCGCTCTGCGCAAGGTGTCGCACAAGGAATTATTGAATCGCTCGCCCAACTTTTGCAGGAAGCAAAGATTTCACCTGAATCTGTCCGTTTCATTGCCCATAGCACCACGCAAGCAACCAACGCTCTTTTAGAAGGTGACGTAGCACCGGTCGGCATCATCGGCATGGGAACCGGTTGGCTGGCTAAGAGTGCCACCAATATCAGGGGACTTGAGCTTGCACCAGGGAAAGTGCTGAAAACCTATCATCGCTTCATCGAGACAAAAACACAACCATCACTTGATCAAATTAAGAGCGCCGTGGATGGTCTGATTGCCGATGGTGCGAAAGCCTTTGCAGTTTCCGAAGCCTTTGCCGTCGACTCGCCGGAAAACGAACAGCGCGTTTTGCAATACATACGCGAACAAAAATTGCCGGCCACTGCGGGAGCAGAAATTAGCCAATTATATGGCTTGAAAGTTCGCACGCGCACGGCAGTAATCAACGCGTCCATGCTGCCAAAAATGATTGAAAGCGCTGACATGACAGAAAGCAGTGTGCGGCAAGCCGGAATCAAAGCCCCAATTATGATCATGCGCTCAGATGGTGGTGTGATGGACATCAACGCCATGCGCCAGCGTCCAATCTTGACCATGCTTTCCGGTCCAGCGGCTGGTGTGGCTGCAGCCATGATGTACCTGTGCATTTCTGACGGTATCTTCATGGAAGTTGGCGGTACATCCACCGATATTTCTGCCATTCGCAATGGCAAGGCCCTGGTTAAATCAGCCGAAATCGGCGGGCATAGAATTTACTTGCACACTTTAGATGTACGCACCGTTGGCGTTGCCGGCGGCTCGATGATCAGACTGAAAGGAAATTCTTTGGTCGATACCGGTCCACGCTCGGCTCACATTGCCGGACTTTCTTACGTAGCATTTAATGGACGTCTCGAGAGCCCGCAAGTGCATGTGATAACACCATGCGAAGGCGACCCCAACGATTATGTTGCTTTATCCGCAAGCGGAGAAACAAAACCAAGTGTTTGCTTGACCACAACTTGTGCAGCAAATTTATTAGGATTTGTACCAGAAGGCGATTGTGCCAAAGGCAACGTTGAGCCCGTGAAAACTGCCTTCACCGCGCTGGCAGACAAAGTTGGCAAATCCGCAGAAGATACAGCCAAAGATGTGCTTTTATTGGCAGACAAGAAATGCGAACCAATAGTTTCGGCGCTTATAAAAGACTACAAGCTGGATAAAGATCTAGTTACGTTAGTCGGAGGAGGGGGCGGTGCAGCAGCAATTGTGCCTTTCTGCGCCAAACAAATGGGCTTGCGTTTCAGCCTGGCAGAAAATGCTGATGTGATTTCAGCAATTGGTGTGGCTCTGGCTTTGGTACGCGAAACCGTCGAACGACAAATTATTCATCCGACCAGTGATGACATTTTGCGTGTTCGCCAAGAGGCTTTCACATCCGTGCAAAAAATGGGGGCAGAACCTTCGACAATTGAAGTGCATGTGGAAGTAGATTCCCGCGCGAATGTTGTACGGGCAACTGCTTACGGTGCCACTGCTACGGATCAAGGTGGAAAGACAAAACGCAAATTATCAGAAGACGAGCAAATTGCCTCGGTGGCCGAATCAATGCGCGTTGATAAAAGTGTCGTGAAGCTTGTCTGTCAAACAAAGAACTTCCATGTCTTTGGCGCTAGCTCCGTTCGCAAGCGTCTCGGTGGACTAATGAGACAGAACATTCATCAATTGCGAACGCTCGATCATGGTGGCACGATTCGCTTGCAAACGATCAACGGTGTAGCCGTCTCAACAAAATGCAACTTGGCGGAAAAAACTATTTATGAAATTGCCGAAGAGCACGCCCAATATGGTGATGCCGGCAAAGTGATTCCCAAAATGATGTTGTTGGCCGGTTCTAAGATTGTCGATTTGTCCGGACTTTTGGACACACAGCAAGTGGTTGCCTTAGCAAAGATCGAATTAGAAAACCTTCCCAAAGATGAAGATGTAATTGTCGTAGCGGATTTTTCCTAACTGTCGAGAGGGAGCAAATGTTTCATAAGCTTTCAAGTCTGTCTAAAAAAATTGCTTGTCTTTTGCTTTCGACAGCGGCTCTGGCAAATTTTTCAGCCCCAAGTTTTGCCGGCAACACAAGAGCACTGACACTGCAAAGCCAAAGATATCTGGCCCAATCAGATTTTCCGAAAGTCTTACTTGCACCAGAACAACAAGGAATTATCGCCGGCAACAATAACTTTGCCCTCAAATTGTTTGGCACACTTATCGACAGTAATCCAAGCAAGAATGTAGTTATCTCCCCGGTATGCATAGTCGGTGCCCTGGAAATGATTTTGAATGCTGCCAATGGAGAAACATACAAACTGCTTGCTTCCACGCTTGGTGTTCTCAATCACACTTTGCATACAGTGAATGAGATTCACTCAGCGCAGCTCAAGGCACTACTAGATACAGACCTAAAAGTAAAACTGATTATCGCCAATGCCATGTTTGCCAATCGCGAGATTTATTTCAAACAAACCTATTTAAATACGTGCAAGCAATACTACAATGCCAAACTGAAGGTAACTGATTTCAGCCGTCCTGACACAATTGCGGACATGAACGATTGGATAAGCAAAACTACTGACGGCAAGATTGTCACCATTTGTGATCAGCTTGATATGCACGATATCTTTGTGCTTATGAATGCAACCTATTTCAAAGGCCCTTGGCTTACGGCCTTCAACACAGATAAAACTATGATGGCCGATTTCCACAAACAAGATGGCGCAATCGACAAAGTACCGCTCATGCAACGATCTGGTTCGTTCAATCACTTGAGCACACAAGACTTTGAAGCCGTCAGCATTCCCTATGCGATTCGCCTGCCTTATGATCCGAATCGTTTGACGATGTATGTTTTCCTGCCAAATCAAAATTCCAACTTAACCAGCTTTCTCAAGAATCTCAATTCGACCCAATTAGACACTTGGTTCCATCAATTCACACCGGCCACCGGCTCCGTCTCGTTACCCAAAATGGATGCCACATCCGAATTTGACTTGTCTGACAGCTTGAAAAAACTTGGACTGACACGAATCTTCGACAGAAACTTTCCCAATTTCGGCGAAATGTGTTTTATTAATGTTCCAAATTGTTTAGGACAAACAAAACACAAAGTGCTGCTGGTGATCGATGAAGAGGGCAGCCCAGTCAAAAAAGGACAATCATCCGAGTCGACCACGGGTGGCTTTAATCTTGTGGTTGATCGCCCATTTTTCTTTGCCGTGCGAGACAATAGAACTCAAACGCTACTCTTCGTCGGTGCAATATACGATCCACATGGAGTATAAGATTTGACAGACTCTGATGAATTTGATGTTTTGTTTGCGGAGTTAAAAGCTGCATATGCAGCTAAACTCCCAGGCAAGTTCAATACGCTGGCAGAGGCTATAGATCTGGCGCGCGCCAATCCGGACCGCAAGCTGATCAAGAACGCGGCAAATGAAGCACACAAAATCAAAGGCACTGCGGGCTCACACGGATTTACTGATATTAGCAAGCACGCGGAAATTCTAGAAGACATACTTGAATCGATGTTCACGGAACTTTCGTCTAAAAAAACAATTGAACAAACTGACTCCCGGTGGCAAGAGATTGATACCAATCTGGCAAAAGGCAAGATGCTGGCAGAGCATGTAGCTGCGCAAGCCAAATGAAGTAGGACTTAAATACCAGTCCGGCGATATGGCCCATGGTCAGAAGTCACCATCATTAAACAGGCTCCTGTCCTCATGACCTTACTGGCAATTATCTTGTGGTAGTCGTGCCCGCTCTGCATCACTTTGTTAAGCAGCCCTACATCTGCAACTAACGACACTAAAGATACTTCCGCTGTCTGAGCTTTCCATCTCTCAAGTTCTAAGTTCTGGACCAGCCGACGACCAACACCATCATTTATCTGATCGAAACTGCCATGACCTAGAAGCAATTCCTGCCCAGGGCAAACAATGAGCTTCCTGCCGTCAACGATACAAGATAAGGACTGGCTACCCGAGTCATGCAAATTTCGAATCTTAAGTATGCCATTGGCTTTTGACACAAGGGCAATCGTGTCCGGTTCCATCAAGATGCGACAACCGTCGAATTCCAAGGAAGTTTGATCATATGCAGTTACCAGCATCTCACCGGTAGCCAAACTGATACCACCATGACAGTTCTGAGAAACATTTGCAGTATGACAATATTCCACAACGGCTGTAGCTGTTTGCAAAGTGACAACACCTGGCACGAGGTTCAATGGGCTATAACTTACCAAGACTGTGCCATTAGCTAATTGGCCGCTTTCATTTTTACGGGCGCGAAAACCAGAAACCGGCGTCTTACTCGAAGCAATTCTATTTCCCTTCAAGATTGACAGAGGGATCTTGGTCTTAAATTTGGTAGTGATACCACGATTGGGCGAGGTGTCCAGACCAGTAAAACTTGTCGTTCCACCATTGAAAGAATTGCTCGCCGGCGTAAGGTTAACCGGGGGATCGGCTGTTATGCTAACGCCACCATTCATGGTAATACTGTTACCACCATTTGGTGCATTAAAAACAACGTTGGCGCCAATTGCATTGATTGTATTAGTCGGGCCGGTTGTAACAAAATTTGCGGAGTTGAAATAAACTTGCCCGCCATTCAGATTATTGGCCACCGTGTTTGGAGGCGCAGTGCCAACCGACGGACTGACAGGAATGGTTGGTATGGCAACATTGACATTGCCAGCAGTGGCTTTGGTGCGAGTAAATGCAACGATACGCGAATTTGCTTCAAGGACAATGACACCGGAATTGCTATCCAGGTTAACCAAATTGACATTACCATTGTTGGCAAACAAGGTTTTGCCGCTGTTTAAGGTGATGGAAAACTGTGTTGTCCCAGATTGCTGCTCGTTGCGCAGATAAAGCGTCCCTTCCTTGGCCATAATGTCATCGACAAGAAGATTGCCGCTTGCGACCGTCAAACTGTAGGCACCACTAGCAAAGCCGGAAACAGAGCCGCTGATGGAATTCATCGGTGCACTTATACCACCACCGGTGGAAACAAATACGATCCTATTGCCGACAATATTCGATTGATTACCCAAAGTGCCGGTGCCCAAGCCGGTGAGTTGGCCATTGCAATTGCTATTGCCGTTACCAACGTCTGCACAACCACCGGCCGCAGCACCACCAAGAGCAATTGAATATTGCCCGCCGGTACCCGCCGCCGCACCAGTAATGATAGACACGTCATTATTTGCTGCAGAGCTATTACCCTGTGAAAGGATGTTGCCGGTCGTAGCCGCGGCACCAAACGGAGCGGACAAATAAATTCGACCAGCCGTAAAGCCGGCGCCGGAAGCAGATGCATTCAGATCGCCCGTACCCCTAATTGTATTGGTGGCAGACGAAAGTGTGTACAGCAGAATATTGCCACCAGAGCCCGCGCCATTTGACGTATTAACAGAGACAAAAGAAATGACGCCACCGGCTAAAACTGAAAACGACTGTCCAACACCACCAACAGTACCAAGAGCAACAGTGCCCGGCGTAACAGCTAAAGGCAGAGTAGACAAGCCAAAGCCGGAAAGAGTCAAAATAGCCGTATTGGAAAATGACAATAGTCCTCCACCAGGCAAGATATCCGGACTAATAGCAAAATTGGCAGTTATGGACAAGCTCTTTGGCAAGACCGCTTTGTTCGTATCTGTCGTTGCACCCCCGCCGCCAGTAATAGTGGCACCACCAGATGTGTACATGGAAGCAGAACCAGCAATTGAACCAGAGACATTGAACGATGCGACCGTTATTGTTCCGGATGGATTGGCTGAGCTGCTCAACGTAACTCCGGTAGCAGAGGGATCAGGTTGAGCTGTTGTAATTAATATCGTACCGCCGCTGGCACTAAGTCCAGAGGCGTTTAATGCGCCAGTTGCCAGATCATCCACGGAAGAAACATAGATGCCACCACCAAGCCCTGAGGTAGTCGCTTGGGCATTTATATCCAACAGAGTCAGAGTGCCTCCCGATACTGCGGCAATTGCTCCGCCCCCAGCTGAGCCAGTAGCGGACAAAGTTGTGGTTGACGAAATTGCACCGGAGCCAAAATTAGCAACAAAAATTGTCCCTCCTTGTCCGCTCGAAGCATTGGCAGAAATTGCCGTCAGCTCATCAAGCATGACATCGCCCGCAAAAGTTGCATTGATGATAATTGATCCGCCGGCCGTTGCCCCGTTGGTGTTGAAACTTGCCGAAACAATGCCACCACAACACTCGGATGAATCGAGCGTTGAGCTAACTCCCATTGCACCAATCAAAAATATTTGGCCACCAGCTGCCGACGTGGATGACACATCAATATTTGAACTGAATGCCCCGGCATCACCGCCGCCGTTGTCCCAGTGCAATTGATAAAGCGTTACAGTGTCGTTATAGGAAGAAAGCTGCACGGAACCACCGGGACCTGTCGTGGCATTAGCCAAGAAGCTGGTTTCATAAGAAATCACCGGCCCAATCGCACTGACATCAATCAAGCCACCGCCGATTGTTCCAGCAACACTAACGAAATTGTCAGTTTGATTGCCTGGCAAACTAAACTGAACATCCAAAGGTGCCGCAACTCTAATTGTGCCACCATAACCATTCGATCCGGAGGCATCGAGATTGCCACCATCCCAAAGGAAATATTCAGCACCAAGAATTTGAATCGTGCCACCATATGCGCCGGTAACGCTGAGGGTATTGGTATCGACCAGACCGGCCGTACTCATACTAATCAAGCCACCAATGCTGTCATTTACCTGGGTGGCATTAGCATTCAGGGCGGCAGCACCAAAAGTGCTGATGGCAAAAAATGGCGACTCAATGACTATCGTGCCGCCAGCCACACCACCATTGGCATTGACCGTCGCTGTATTTGTGCCACCTACGGTTTGAGAGCCGTCGCGCAAAATATTTACGGCTTGCGGCCCACTAATGAAAATTGACCCGCCAAATGACGAAACCGATGAGACATCGATATCGGCATTGAAATTACTTGAACCGAACCATTCGTTATATATCTCGACATAAGCAGCTAAAGATCGAATGGCCAGACTGCCACCGCTTCCTGTTGTCCCTTGAGCCAAAAGGCTAACTTCAAAGTCACTTAGCTCTGCACCGGATGCCAGATATATACTACCGCCAGTTTGTCCGGAGGCATTGATGCTGTTGCCCGTCTGATTATCAGCAGAGCCCAATACGATAGTAGCACCTGGTGCGTACAACATTACCGAGCCACCGGCGCCGACATTGCCCACTGAATTGGCCAAAATTGATGCGCCGTTAGGCAAAGTGATACCAGCGGCAGCAAGAATTTGAATTGTTCCACCCTGTACCGTACCGGAGACATCAACGTCCATGAGGGAAGCAGAACCAGCGGTAGTTTCAATAATTGCCACGCCACCGGAACCACTGGCGCTGTTTGAGGTAATAGCACCGTTGAAAGTCATGTCCCCTGATCCTAAAAGCACCAAGTTCGTCGGTTTATTGCTGGTTTGTGCACCGACCAATCCGCCAAGGAAAATATCTCCGCCGCGAGCAGTCACCGGCACAAGCAATTGAGTGTCCCCGACAGCATCAATCGTCAATACTCCAGCAGGAGCGTTGATCGAATCAAAACCACCCGGCTTAAAACCGGTCACGGAGCCTGGCGTGAATGAAAGTGTTGTGGTTGTCGTAATTGAATTTTGAATTGAGGTTGGCGTGCCGCTAAATATTGCTCCAGCCGTTCCTCCAGTTAAATTCGTTGTACCACGATTTACAGTCACACCGGCATTAACAACACAATAAAGATTGCCACCCTTATTGTTGACACCACCTGTGGTGGCTCGTAGATTAATAGTGCCAATAGTAATTCCAGTGCCGGTAGTGGCTCCGGACGAGACAAACAAATCACCGGCCAAAGATGTGGTGCTGGCACCATCGCTATTGGCATTTGCTACAACATTTCCCATGCTAACCGTACCAGATGCCACTACACCAATGCTTCCAGCAATACCATTCAAGCCGGTTGCGGAAGTGGTCAAGGTCGACAAGGAAATATTACCGGATGCACCAGCATTACCAATGATCACATCTCCACCGAACGTAATGCCTGTAGTGTTAATAGCACCGACCGATAAGGTGCCAGTTTGAGCTGGGGCGGAAGGTGTACCAGTAGTACCTGCCATTACCACAAGATTGCCGCCCTGGGCACCAGATGAGGCAGTCGTTACTGAGCCAAGGCTAACTTGCCCTGGAGCAGTGACGTTGATGCTGCCACCACTTCCGGTTGAACCATTGCCTGTCGATGATACTATCAGCGCCGATACTGTTCCTGTTCCACCGGTGCCACCAGACAAGAAAATGTTGCCACCACTGCCGGAGGTGGTGCCACCATTGGCAGTGATATTGCGCGCACTGATATTGCCTGTAGCGGCAATATTGACGGAACCGGCTGAACCGGATGTACCAAGGTTCGTGGTTGTGATATTTGCCTGATTGAGGGCGGTAAACGAGCTGCCAAAAAATGTCACACTTCCAGCACTAGCTCCTGAGCTGCTACTTGTCGTAATTGCCCCAGTTACAGAGATTGCCCCACCATTAGTCGATAAAAGTATGTTTCCTGATGCGTTGCCGGCACCAACCCCGGAGGTAACTATACCGTTACCAGTTATAGTGATCGAATCTCCCAAATCCGATTGCAAGAATACATTGCCGCCACCCTGGAAAGTGCTAGACGTTTGAATGCCATTCACGGAGATACTTTGAAAAGCTTCAAGATTGACCACACCACTAACAATTACTCTGCCAGCAACAATTGTTGATCCGCTGAGCGCCTGAAAACCACCAAAGGAATTGGGTGCCAGTGTGCCGGTAGCAGTGACAGTACCAAGCTGAATGGAACCGGCAGCTAGTGGATTATTGATTGTAATTGATCCAGGAGAGCCTGAACTTGTCCCGGACGAGGCATTGATATTGCCTGTTTGCACACTAGTTTTGGCAAACAAATAAATATCGCCACCATTGCCATTTTGACCGGCGACAGTAACGATATTATTAGTAGTCAGTGTATTGCCAACCAGATTACCAGCAATCAAAGCGACAAACCCACCATTGCCGGAAGTGGCACCACCAGCTGATTGTATGGCACTAGTAGAAATGTTGCCTTGAGGTGTGCTTATCCAAATTGAGCCACCATTGCCAACGGCACCAGTAGTAGTTGTAACTGCCTGAGTAGATACATTGCCGGCTGACGAAGTTATCGTTATCACTCCAGAATTTCCGGCATTGCTACCGCCCGTTGTGGTCACGTTGCCGCTTATGGTTATGTCCAAATCGGCCGAGAGATCAATATTGCCACCGGTGCCGGACGAACCAGCCGTGGTATTTATCTGATTAGTATCAATCGTACTATTGGTGGATACAAGTTGCACATTGCCACTGTCACCTCGTAAACCACCACCAAATGTTTGAATGTTTCCATTAAGCGCCAAGGACTGATCTGCCGAAATTGTCACATTGCCACCAGATCCGACACCGGAGCCACTCTGGGCAGCCCGTGCTGTAATTGCGGCAGTCGAGACCGAGCTATTTGTTGAAGTTATCTCAACATTGCCCGAGTTTCCCGTGGTCGAACTACCCGATGCCGTAATTGCGCCACCAATATCTACTGCTAGATCAGCTTGAACAAATACATTGCCACCATTGCCCGTATGTCCTTGGGAAGCTGCGTTCAGGGCCTGCGTCGTTATGCTGCCGGCGGAAATTAGTGTAATGTCACCACTGTTGCCAGTCGCTGTACCACCCCGGGTAAATATAGTGCCGCCAATTGTCATCGCTAATCCTGAGGTTAACGACACACTGCCGCCATTAGCGTTACTTCCCGGTCTAGCATCAATTTGATCTGTGGCCACAAGTGTGCCACCAGCATTCATGACAATACTGCCGGCATTTACTCCATTAGCAGAGTTGACATTAATAGAGTGATTAACAGCAATATTTCCGCCGGCAATTATGTTGGCCAGAGTACCCGGTCTTAAATTGTTGTTCAGCGTGATGCCGGCATTTTCCAAAGTGACGTCGGGAGCAAAATCATTGCCGGAAGAAATGGTACCATCGGAGGCAAACGTCATACTAGTGCCACTGGTAAAGACTGGCTGAGCGGTGGTCAGATTAATCGTACCACCACCACCAGAAGAGGAATTGGCTTGAACTATTCCGAGGGTAATTGCAGTTCCACCGGTGGCACCAGCTATCACATTGATGTTTCCATTGACGCCGGAACCAGATCCGGACGTATCAAGCAGGCTGTCACTCGGCAAATTGATCATACCGCCTGCACCACCATCAGAGGCAAATGCCACCAAAGTAATATTGCCACCATTGCCATTGCCGCTTGCCCCTCTGGCGTTCAAAGTCGCATTAGCCGAACCGGTAAAAGTTATGTTGCCACCCACCGGCGTCAAGGAACTAATGGTCACATCGCCGGTAGCCGGGCTTCCCGGCGGAATCGAACCGGAGTCCGAACCGGAGGAGGATGTAATGTTGGCACCAGCAACCAGGGCAATGTTGGCACCATTGGCACCGCCGTCTGTGGCGCGAATTGTGGAGTTGCCTGTGAAAGTAATGTTGTCCCTGGCGATGATTGCCACTGCCTGGGAAACAGTCAAGTTGCCTGTGATGTTGATACCGGCGGCCGTATTGAAAAATGTCGGATCGCCTGTAACCGAAACGTTGCCGAGGTTGAGCATATCTGCCTGGGCAGTCAAATGCGCTTCGTGGCTTGTCACATTTACAGTACCTGAGGCGTTGCCGATATTGGCATTAACAATGCCTCGCCCAGAAAACAGATTTAATTCTTTGGATAAATAGTCACCGCCCTGGAGCGTGAGGTCCGCCTTATTCATGAAGGCACCATCACGCATGTTAATCGCTCCAGCATAGGCTTGCAAGACACCACCAAGATTATTGACCAACATGCTTTGATTAAGGGTTGATGCCAGGTTAACATTGCCAGACAGGGCAGAAATTATTCCCGAGTTGGTAAATTGGCCCGAGCCGGCATACAGGTTGACATTGCCTGCCGCCTGCAAAACTGGCACCTGCGGAACAGCAGAATTTAGATTGACAATCGAGCCTCCCGCCATAAGCCCTAAATTTCCAGAGCTGGAAATTGTTCCAGCATTAACAATATCCCCGGCGGAAATGAGCCTGAGGTTGAGACTGGACTGTCCGGCGAGGTCGGCGGGCAGGAAGGATGTGATAATCCCGGTTGCGCCATTAAAAATATTAGCGGCTGAAATAGTAGCAGTGTTTACGCGCGGGCTTGTGGAGAATGCCACCAATTTACCTTGATTCACGAGGTTGCCAGTCAATGTGAAATTGGCAGCTTGGCCAAAGTTTTGGTACAGCTTGACTCCCTCAGGAATCACCAGGCTACCGATAGAGCTAATCAAACCTGGGCTAAGGGAAAAACGACCGCGGGTTGCCTGTCCTTCCGCCCCTAGAACCAAAGTCTGAGTGCCTGAGGTGATCATCTGTGATGCAGCCAAGAACTCAGCCGGTGTCAGCAGATCGGATGGATTGACCGCTCGCGTTACGCCCCCAACTTGAATATTGATTGCTCCTGTTAGGCCGGCAATAGACATCGTACGCTCAACAGAGGACAAATCAAGCTCAACCATACCCGGAACACCAGGCATGACAGATTGTGCCTGCGCCCGCGCGTCAGCACGCTCCCGGAAGCTAGGTGCAGCCAGAAGTGATGATGGCAAGGTCGCCAAGATTAGCGCCATAGACATTGCCCAAGCAATCAACGCTCGCTTCACAACAAATTCCCTCCGCCAACCCATATAACAAAAGGCTTGCCAAATCCAAGTTGGCATCGCCCAGCCAGTTTTTTGATTCCCAAACATTGTTAAAAATACTAATACTAAGGCCCCACTAATTATAGTTATAGCAAAGATGAGGGTTGTCCGGGAATTTGAAATCTTGTTGAAATAAAATCTGAGAGCAAAGCAGGAAATTTTGCCAACCACATGAGATCATTGATTGACAAATGTGTCAACTGCCTGAAACGGCATGACAATTCATGGAGGGCTGTACGTGCCAAAAACTGTAGTTCTAACAGGCGTTGGACATGATCAAGTGGGAATTGTCGCAGAAGTAACCCAAAAGCTTTTTGATTTTGGTTGCAACCTTCTCGATTCCAGCATGACCTTGCTGCGCGGTGAGTTTGCCATTATTCTCATGCTTGAACTAGCTGAGAATCAGTCGATGGAAGATTTACGGTCGCGCTTAAAAGATGTGGAACAAAAGATGGGACTGACCATCATGCTGAGAGAACTTTCGGCAAACGAAATTGCCGAGCAGACGGATTCTGGCACACCACACATGATTTCTGTCTATGGTGGCGATAAGCCTGGTATCGTCTGTGGTATCACGCAACAATTAGCTAAACTCGGTGTGAACATCACCGACGTTGAAACAAAGGCGTCAAGAGAAGGAAGCGAGACAATATTCGTCATGATTCTGGAAGTCTCAGTCCCGAAGGCAATGAGTACCCAAGATTTAGAAAAGGGACTGTCTGATGTTTCCAAAACACTCAAGGTTGACGTCACAGTCCAATCCGTAGAAGTTCTTGAGCTATAAAGCGGAGCCTTTCAGTTTATATGGCACTATTGGAAATCCTCACTTACCCAAATCCATTGCTCAAATCCAAATCTGAGCCGGTCCACGATTTGGATCAAGAGACACTGAAATTTATTGATGACCTGTGCGAAACAATGTACGCAAGCCCAGGTTGCGTCGGTGTTGCAGCACCACAAACAGGTGTTCTAAAAAGAATCATCGTTGTTGATGCATCACGCAACGCTAAATGCGAACTACAACACGGCAAGATGATCTTGATTAATCCGGTTATCGAATGGCAACAAGGCGACGTCATGGCTCGTGAAGGCTGTCTCAGCGTGCCGCATTTCACCGGCAATGTAAAACGCGCCAAAGACATTCGCTTTCGCGCCCAAACATTAGACGGCAAAGAAATTCAAATGGAAACAAGCGACTTTGAAGCCCGAGTTATTTTGCACGAAGCAGACCATTTGGATGGACTACTTTTTCTCGATCGCGTCAGTTCGCTCAAGACCGATATCTTTCGACGCAAACGATATTTATAAATGTTTCGGCTCTTGCCCAGCAGCAACAATCGTATCTTTGACTGGCTGGCAAAGAGGATCACGAAACTCGTCAACACGCTTACGTATAGCGGCGAGTGTCTTTGGCAATTCAATTTTTGTTGCTTCGCGCACAAGCCACATCGGCACTGGATAACCTGGATCAATATCCATCCAATAAGCCAGCTCGGTTGCTTTGCCACCATTCCAAGGAATCAATTGCCAAACGCCATTAAAACGTTTAAGCGATCCGCCAACAGAATGAAACTCAATGCGTTTGCAAGGCGTATAGCTTGATTCCACGACATAAGTAATGTCAGGCAAAAGAAATCCCACATCAATCGTGCACTTCAAAATCGATTGTTTTGGTTCATCCAATAAGACTTTCAAACCTTTCATGCGAGTGCAAACTTTGGATTTCATTTCATAGGGATTAACCAAAATCGGCCAAACCATATTTGGTGGCTCATCAATCAAAATTCTGCCAACGACAAACTTGTAGTTACCAACGTCTTTGATACCAACCACAACTTGTCCGCGACTCAAACGTTCTTGCACATCTGCAGAACCTTCCAAACTTAAGCAGCTGCGAGTAGCAAGCGCATTTTGGGCAATTTCCATATCACTTTTGCTTGGCACATTTTCGCTGGTGATCAGCTCGTTAAATTTCTGATGATGAATCGCCGGATTATGATCGCTGACATTTTGCACTTGCTCAGCAAAGGCTGGAGCAAATGCCAAAACACAATTAATCAAAGCAACGAGCGTGGCAAGACCCACGGCACGCTTGCTCAAGTTAGATTGAAACCTGCCAGATTTATTCATTCAGTTACTCGAATCTAGCCACAAAAGTATGGGCATCCAATATACCAGGAAGCCAAGAAACAGGCACGCTTGAAAACTCGATATTTTGCCCAAAAGGCATTAATTTACAGCTACTTGCCAATCGTGCCGAAATCCCCAATGCTGAAACATGCTTTAGAAAAGGGTTTGTCCAAATTGCACAAGCTGTTACCCACGCCGTAAACCAGCCCGGCCATCGTGCCATTGAATATGCCGCGAGGGAAGATTAAAGGCGATGAAGCGACAAGAATAATTGGGTTGTGCTCCGTTGTGTAAAGCTCTCGGGCGCTCTTGACGGTGGATATCTTGGTCCGGCGGCAAATGGCGATTGGCGTACCGACCATGCAGCCTGCCACAAAGGAGGCAGAGCCAACGGTGAGCCCTTTGACGGTCTTGCCCGCCATTTCCTGCAGCTCCTTAAGTCCCTTTTGAACGTCAAAGGACGGCAGCTTAAATTTAGGCTTGGCTGACTTACCGCTTGCCTGAGGTGAACTAGCCTGGGGCCCATTGGTTTGGGGTGAATTTGTTTGGGGCGAACTGGCCGGGTCTGGGTTTGGCTGGCTGGTGCTGGGCGGAGCAAGGCTCGGCTTAGGCAAATTGACTTGGGCTAATGCCCGGGCAGCCTTATCACCAACCTCATCTGATTGGATTTGATTATCGTCTGTTTTAACAAGGGAATTATCCGCTTGAGAAATGAGATTTTCTAAGTGTCCGTTTTGGTCAAACGATTTTTCAACTACCTTTTGCACTTCGCCGTTTGCACCAAAGGATTTTTCGACCACATTTTCCAATTGTCCATTAGTGCCAAAAGATTTCTCGACAACGTTTGCTTCGCTTTCTGATTTTTTGTGATTCTTACTGGCACCTTTGCCGTTCGTGCCATTTCTGCCAGCATTAGTTTTCTCAGTTTGCTTGGCCATTTCCTTATCGATGGCGGCGTTTTCTTCTTCCGACAAGGCTCTATCGATCGCGGCATTCTCATCATCACTCAAGTTGCCCGCACCACTCAATCTTCTTGTTTTGGCAACGGCACTACCGGACTCGCTTGGTTCTGCAATCTGTACATTGCTATCAAAACTTTTGTCCGAACTTACTTCTTTGGCAGCCGCTTGCTCTTGTGCATCCTTTTCCAAAAGCTCAGCCGGAAAGTTTCCATCAAACGTTTTTTCGACGACTGCGGCCTCTTCCGCCCATGCCATGGGCGGAATTAAAAGATTAAGCACGGACAGTCCGATAATAGATGCCACCACAGACAGTGCTCTGGACTTTCTCATGACAAACAGATGTTCCTTTCCCGGCTCATTTGAACACGCACTTAGTTTAGCTCCTCTAACTACTTTGAGCAAAATATCTTGCCCCTTGCCGGGCTTTCCCCAACCTTAAACCCCTAAGTTAATACAGGTTTGGCCTGATCAGTGGTGAAACTAACATGGACAAGGCGAGCGCCTGGCTCGAGAATTTAATTTTGGCAGCTGGCGCCATTTAATCTATCCCTGCCACTGCACCTAAACCCCTTCCGGAGTACAACAATATGTCTGAATTTCTGGGCGAAGAATCAGAAAAATCGAAGCTTTCTTGCAATCAAAGTAATGGGTCTGGTTTATGCAGCGCGGATCTTGAACCGCGAAGAGAAACCGGACTAAAAAAAGTAATGCATAAGTTACATGATTTCTTTTTGGGCGATAATGACGGACCGAGAGTTCACACAGCAAAAGCAGACGGGGATGCGTCGAAAGTTAGCGCTAAGGATGCCCGCGCCGCAGCCAAGTCTCTTGCTTATTTGGACAAAAACGTTCACATAGTAGCCTACGATATGGCTCCCGGTGGTCGGCTAACCTTTAATAAGGGCTATGCCAACAACATAAATAGCGATTACATCGCCAGTGCCAGTTTCTCTGGAGAAAGTGGGCTAAGAGCTCCCAAGTATCATGGCGTATTGGCTAAGGAATTGGACAAACGCTTGCCAGCCATTGAAGAAACAATGAGGCAAGAACTATTGGCACTCAATTTGAAGGCAGGCTTAACTGGTGTGCCCAACAGCAATATTGAACAACTGGGTCAAAGTCTGCAGAAGCTACAAACACATCATCAGAAATTGAATGATCTAATTAATCCCGCCAGCAGTAAGGTCTGCGAGCAGACAGTATCAACGGGAAGCGAGCAAGCGCCAAAAAGAACGACTGTTAGAGAATTCGCGCAAGAACTTGTTCAGCTGAGTGATGACCTCAAAGAAGCGCAAAAGATTCAAAAGCGAGTCAGAAAGGATCTCGAACGCTAATCAAAAAAGCAAATCTGGCGATGGCAAACTAACGTGAATAAGTGCCGATAATTTGCGCTTCCATTAAGACATGTCCCTTCATGCCATCAAGCACTTGTTGCTTGGTGGCACCGGGCTTCAGACCCAGTTCCGCATCCAAAGCATAAAGCTTGAAGTAATAATGGTGCACCTTGCCTGCCGGTGGCGCTGGTCCGCCGTAACCCAAGCTTTTAAAACTGGACGTACCATGTTTGCCGCCCTGATTGAGCACCGCCTGTGGTGTCACTGCCTCGTCAAATCCCTGCACCTTTGCGGGAATGTCGTATACCACCCAATGTATCCACGTGCCTACGGGCGCATCCGGATCGTCACAGATCAAAGCAAAGCTCTTCGTCTTTTCTGGCGCTCCACTCCAAGCAAGTGGTGGCGAAATATTTTTACCATCGCCAGTGTATTGCTTTGGAATTGTCTGCCCATCAGCAAAAGCAGAACTAGTTATTTTCATCGTTGCTCCACTGGCTTTATTGCTTGCAGCCAGAACACCTTGGCCGGACAAGCAGATAATCACGATTATAATCAGAGCTGGGAAGAGATTCCTCAAGCAAACTTTGAGGTAATTTTGCGACCGGTTAGTTAGCATTTACTGTGCCTCCACGGTTCCTATCCCATTATTCTGTGACCGGACTCCAACTAAAGTTTAGCCCCATTAAGGCGCAATGGCCTCTTCAGCCAAAGTAAGCCATCTAGATTAAATGACCTATTTGTGGCGAAGACTGGGGCCAATACGCCATTCTCGAATCTTTCTCGACGCTTAATCTTCCTTGATTAAGATGTCTTCCAGCCCCAAAGAACAACACAGACTCAAAAGCTCTAGAAAGATTAAACGACTCAAGATATCCTGGAACTCTTCATGGTCTTATCGCGTCCTACTCACGGGCAGAAATGCCCGAGGAGGACAGAATGATGAAGGATTCAATTAGAGAATTGCTAGGCAAAAAGCTACATGATCATGAAGTAGCTGCACTCAATTCTTTGCTGGCGGGAGAAATCTCTGCAGTAGAAACTTATCAACAAGCAATTCAAAAAGTCAAAGATACCGAGCTCGTTTCCACACTTGAGCAATGCCGAAACTCGCATGCAGTGCGGATCATGATGCTTAGGGAGTGTTTGCAAAATCTGGGCGTCCTTCCGTCCGAAAGCGCCGGTGTTTGGGGATGGTTTGCTCAGCTTGTAGAAGGTGGCGCCACGATTGTCGGCGATCAAGCAGCAATCGCAATCCTGACAGCTGGAGAATACTTCGGTTTAGATCAATACCGTAAGAATATCTACTCTGTTGATCCGGAGTCCTGGAAAGTAATTCAGAAGGACATAATTCCAAGACAAGAACAAACCTACGCGATAATTAGCGCACTCAACAATACAATGCACGCTGCGGCCTAAAAAACATTACCAATCATTTGCGTACGAATACTAAATTCCATGCGAATTGAACATTCGCAGTGTGGCTAAGAAACTCGTGATCCACTTGATTCTGTCGGTGAATGAGCGAAAGTAGCCGGCATGCCACCATGGACAGTGCAGCGTTACTTTCACTTTGCTTATACGCTTGTCGCTTTACGTGACAACAAGACTAAGCCACCACCAATTGCCACAACTATCAAAAGCTGCATGGCAAGCCGCTTTGTATCGACTTGATTGGCGACATCGTTGGTTTGTACACCTATTTCTAGCCCGAGAATATCAAGGCTACGGTCCTTTTGCAGTACCGGTGGCTTCCAGATCAAGCCATATCCAGCTGGTTGCTTGTGACCTTCTTCGTCGACAAAATTCCAAGGAACGTACATTACAGTTGCGGCGACCGCTACAACCACAAATAGTAATAAGAATCGTTGTAAGTTCATTTCATAGACTCCCGTAATCCGTTGGCTTAAAGGACAACCCGAAAGTATTAAATGTTCCCTGCATTCGAATTGAAAAGCGACAAAAAAAGAGACCCGACTTTTACATCGGGTCTCTTATAACTCCTGGCACCGGGCTATCTTCCCAAGCAGTTACCCACTAAGTATTGTCGCTGCTGACCGTCTTTACCGTCGTGTTCGGGATGGGAACGGGTGTGTTCCGGCCGCACTGGCACCAAGAAGGTGATCAGGGTATACCCTGAAAACTGCATATTGAGTTTTGGGAGTGACTTAGTCACTCTTTCATTTGTGTATAGTCTAATTTACATCCAACAAATCGTTGGACAAGCCCTCGGGCACATTAGTAACGCTCAGCTACATACCGCCTTGATGCGATACTTCGACCTGCGTCCTATCAAACCGGTGGTCTTCCGGGGCCCTTACTGGCTAAGCCATGGGAATTCTCATCTTGTGGTGGGCTTCGTACTTATATGCTTTCAGCACTTATCCGCTCCGAACACAGCTACCCTGCGTTTACCGTTGGCACGATAACAGGCATACTGGCGGTTCGTTCGTCCTGGTCCTCTCGTACTAGGGACGACTCCACTCAAAATTCCTACGGGTGTACCGGATATGGACCGAACTGTCTCACGACGTTCTGAACCCAGCTCACGTACCGCTTTAATGGGCGAACAGCCCAACCCTTGGAACGTACTTCCGCTCCAG
>JAGVKG010000010.1 GCA_020050685.1 Candidatus Obscuribacterales bacterium
CAGGTTCACTCCTTTTGCTGCCTGACTGCACAATGGTTTAACGTGCTACGGTCATTTGGCTGGGCTTGACAAATCGGGCGCTTTCATGGAAGCGCCTATAATAAAATACCTGGTAAAAAGTAAATCTCTAATACTCTCGGTTTACCCTGATTAAAAACCGGGAAAGAGAGTTTAGATAATTAATTGGTTATTGAAATTCCAAGCCGATTCTAAATGGGAGATTAAACATGGCAATTGACGAAAACCTTCTGCAAAAACTAATCAAAATGCAGAAGGCACTACATTCCTCTCTCCGCCTGAAGGATGTGCTGGAAGCCTGCGTGACAGAATTTAGCGATATCACGGGCCGAGCCAAGGTGGCAGTCTTTCTAGCCGATAATGAGGGACTCTCATTTAAGCTCATGTCACATAAAGGATACAGCGAAGCATCTGTGGAAGAAATGCGCTCTGTGCCATTTACAGCCGACAGCCTGCTCCGATTAGTCATGCAAAAACGTGAATCAGCCAGCCGAGCGACCGCGCAAGAAGCGCCAGATTTATCGCAAGCGATTATGAAACGCGAAGGTTCGCAAGGGCAAATTGTTCTGCCGTTGCAGGCAACCAATTTGCTAGTTGGTGCCATTCAAATTGATCTGCTCAGACCAGAGAACCTGGCGCTTGAGCCATTCTTAAAGGAAGCAGCCGAAGCGGCCGCCGGAGCCGTAGCCAATTCCATTTTATTTGGTCGTTCGGAATTTGAGAAGGAGCGCCTAAACACATTGCACAAGGCAGGCGTTGCTTTATCCAATTCCGCATTGCGCGTGTCTGACGTATTACAGATTGCAGCCGATACATCTTTAGTAATCAGCAATACTCCTTGCTGCGCAATTTTAATGGTCGATCCGCAAGCAGAAGCATTCCGAGTTGCTGCCTTTAAAGGACTGGATGCAGCTAGCTTACACGATTTCGATCTCAGCTTGACCGGCTCAATCGCTGGACGTTGTTTGGCTTCAGGCAAAACAGAATATGTTGCAGAAGCTAGCCGCTATCCGCACGGCATGCCACGTTCGTCCGACAATAGTGTTTTCGGATCGGCAGCGGCCATTCCAATGATGTATGAAAATGATCAGCTAGGTGTGCTCATGGTATTTTCGACTGACCAAAGAGCATTTTCTCGCGAACAAATTGAACTTTTGGAACAACTGATGGCGCAAGCTTGCACCGCTATGCATATTGCACTGACTCACGAATCAGCCACTTCTCAGATTGTTCAAGATGCTCATACTGGTTTGTACAACCAATTGCATTTTGAAGATTCTCTCGTCAAAGAAATTGAACGCTCGCAAAGACATAAGCGCAACCTGACGGTTATGCTTGTGGACTTGGATCACTTGGCGCGCATCAATGAATATTTCGGTCGCGAAAAAGGTGATGAAGCAATTAAACACGTTGCTCAAATCATTCGCGAATCTTTGCGTGATATTGATGTGCCTTGCAGAATTGGAGGAGAAAAGTTTGGCATTATCCTCCCGGAAACTCCCGTGCAGAAAGCTGCTGATGTTGCCGAGCGCGTACGACAGAAAGTACGCAAGGAAACAGCTCCCGGAATTGGCATGGTAACCATTTCGGTCGGCATGGCCGCATTTCCGGACAATGCCGATGATGCCGAGCCACTTTTGAAGGCGGCCGAACAGGCTTTGGATGTGGCCAAATTCGAAGGACGGGACAGGGTAAAAATTGCCGAGGTGGCAGAACAAATGTCCGGTCCGATTCCCTGGGAAGAACTAGCTAAACAGGCACGTCTTGCCGTCGTTTCCGAAAGACAGGCACAGTTACAAAACAAACTGGCGCCGGATGCGGCTTACCAGCCCTGGATGCGCGCCCAAACGACCTGGAGCCAGCGCGGCAAGAAAGAAGACGAATAGTTGTAAATATTAAGAAAACTAGCCAAACTCAGGCTGGGTAGCTTTGAACTAGATAAACTTTCATCGGTGGGATCGTCTCTTCATTTTTGTAAGAGGTTTCTCATTTTAGTTGTACTTTGAATTCTTTAGGAGGATTGTCCAGTGGCCACAGCTACACCAACCAAGATCAATCTCAAACCATTGGCCGACCGCGTCATCATCAAAAAAATTGAAGCGGAAGAAAAGACTGCAGGCGGAATTGTCCTGCCTGATACAGCTAAGGAAAAGCCGCAGCAAGGCGAAGTCCTAGCTGTAGGACCAGGCAAATTTGACGATAAGGGCGTCAGACAGCCAATGGAAGTAAAGCCAGGAGACCGCGTTCTCTTCGCTAAGTACTCCGGCACCGAAGTCAAAATTGAAGGTATTGAGTATTTGATCCTGTCCGAGCGCGACATTCTCGCAATTGTCAGCTCTAACAGCTAGTTATTTGATTCTTTATTTCGTCCGTTTGTAACCGTAAAAAAAGGGGATACATAAAAATGGCAAAGCAAATTGTCTATGATGAGGTTGCACGTCGCGCATTAGAGCGCGGTGTCGATCAAGTTGCTAACACGGTCAAGTGCACACTTGGACCAGCTGGTCGCAACGTCGTTCTCGAAAAGAAGTTTGGCGCACCACAAATCATCAACGATGGTGTGACAATCGCTAAGGAAATCGAACTCGAAGATCATCTCGAGAATGCAGGCGCTCAGTTAATTCGCGAAGTCTGCTCGAAGACCAACGACATCGCAGGCGATGGCACAACAACAGCCGCCGTTCTCGCCCAAGCCATGATCAAAGAAGGCTTGCGCAACGTTGCTGCTGGTGCCAATCCAATGGTTCTCCGTCGTGGTATCAACAAAGCCGTTGAAGCCGCTGTCGCTGAAATCAAAAAGATCGCCAAGCCAGTCGAAAATAAGCAAGCGATTACTTCGGTTGCCACCATTTCTGCCGGCAATGACGAAGAAATCGGCAAGTTGATTGCTGATGCAATGGAAAAAGTTGGCAAGGACGGCGTAATCACTGTTGAAGAATCCAAATCAATCTCAACCGAATTGGAAGCTGTTGAAGGTATGCAATTTGACAAGGGTTACATTTCCGCTTACTTCTCCACCGACATGGAACGCATGGAAGCAGTATTGGAAGAGCCATATGTATTGCTTGTCGACAAGAAAGTCAACTTGCTTGCTGACCTGGTTCCAGTTCTGGAAAAGGTTGCTCGTTCCGGTCGCGGTCTTTTGCTCATTGCTGAAGACGTCGAAGGTGAAGCATTGGCAACATTGGTTGTTAACAAGCTTCGCTCCGTTCTTTCCTGCGTTGCAGTCAAAGCTCCTGGCTTTGGCGATCGCAGAAAAGCAATGTTGGAAGACATCGCAATTCTCACCGGCGGTCAAGTGATTTCCGAAGAGAAGGGTCTCAAGCTCGACAACGTCACGCTCGAGATGCTCGGTAAGGCTCGCAAAGTTGTTGTCACCAAAGATGACACAACTATCGTTGCTCACAACGACAGCAAGGCCGAAGTGGCAAAGCGTATTGCCGTGATCAAGCGTCAAATCGAAGAATCTGATTCTGAGTTTGACAAAGAAAAACTGCAAGAGCGTTTGGCCAAGCTTTCTGGTGGCGTCGCCGTGATCAAGGTCGGTGCTGCTACAGAAACCGAATTGAAAGATCGCAAACTGCGTTTCGAAGATGCTTTGAACGCAACTCGCGCTGCTGTTGAAGAAGGCTTCGTCCCAGGCGGCGGCACCACGCTGCTCTCCTTGGTTAAGAAGCTCGAGCCAACACGCAACACCTTGGTTGGTGACGAGCGTACAGGCTTCGACATCATCATCAAGTCCTTCGAAGCTCCGGTTCGTCAAATTGCTGACAATGCCGGTCTCTCCGGAGAAGTTGTGGTTGAGCGCGTCAAGGAACAAAAAGAAGGCTTCGGCTTCAATGCCCAATCCTTCGAATACGTCGATATGGCTAAGGCCGGTATTATCGACCCAGCTAAAGTTGAGCGCAGCGCATTGCAAAATGCAGCCTCAATTGCTGCTATGTTCCTGACCACAGAAGCACTTGTTGTGGACATTCAAGAAGAAAAAAAGCCATCGATGCCACAAGGCGCCGGCATGGGTGATTTCTAATTAGACCGAAATTAGTTCGCACTAATTAGACGATAACAAGACGATCTTAAACACGCCGGGTAATTTCGATTCCCGGCGTGTTTTGCTATCATCATGTCATCGTTGTCATCCTGAGGAGGAGCAAAGCGACGACGAAGGATCTCTCATCCGGCACAAAGCTAGTAATGGAAAAGTGTAATATGCCAGTAGAAACACAAACAGCACCCGCACCTAAAGCCACCAAGACAAGCCACTACTTGTCCATGACGTCTACGGCCATCGGCATCATCGGCGCCCTCGGTACGTTTGGTGTTTGGGCTTGTGCAAATTTCTACACAGGTACCGTGCAAGTTAAAGCACAAGACGCAGAGGCCGTACAAAAGGCTAGCCCTAATCAAGCCCTGGTGATTAAAGCCTACAGTACTAAGGGCAGCGAAGCAGTTTTTCACTCACCAACTTTCCAGCTGATGCCCGGACACTACCACTTAGAAATCAAACACGAAGGCACAAAGGTAAAACACGCCGAAGTGGATGTTGAATTTCAAAAGACCAGCCCAGTGGCAATAACTTTTACGGAAGATGACTTACGCACAACCAGCAAACACCATTGGTGGCAGGTCTGGAAAAAGTCCGACGAAAATGCCACACAATAGTAAACATCTTTGTCATCCTGAGGCACCTAGTGCCGAAGGACCTCTCCTGCGCCCGCTACCGAAATCTCGCCTCCTTGCACACGAGATCTCTCAATATATTCCCGGCGGCGTAGACAGCCCATTTCGCGCCTTCAACGAGGTTGGCGGTCATACAATCTTTTTCCAATCCGGCTCCGGTGCATACTTGTATGACGTGGACGGAAACAAATATATTGATTATTTGGGCGCCTGGGGTCCGGCCATACTTGGGCACGCGCCACCATCTGTGGTATCAGCCTGCCAGGCCGCCATTGCTCAAGGTGCTGTTATTGGCGCATCACATGAAAGCGAATTAGAACTGGCAAAACTCGTTTGTCAGGCTGTTCCCAGCATTGAAAAAGTCCGTTTCGTCAACTCCGGCACGGAAGCAGTAATGAGTGCAGTGCGCTTGGCGCGCGGTTATAAAAAACGCGATTTAATCATCATGTTCGAGGGTTGCTATCACGGACATTCGGATTCAGTATTAGCATCGGACAAACACACTTCCAGTTCCGGCATCCCAGGCTCGTTTAAACAAAACACCTTGCTTGTCCCGTTCAACGATTTGCAAGCGTTGAAAGACTGCCTGAAGGCTCATACCAAACAAGTGGCGGCAATCTTAATTGAACCGGTGGCCGGTTCTATGGGTGTGATACCACCAAAACCAGACTATCTGGAAGGCGTGCGGCAATTGGCCAATCAGCACGATGCGCTCATAATCTTCGACGAAGTAATTACTGGATTTCGCCTGGCCTATGGTGGTGCGCAAGCACTCTATAATGTCACACCCGATCTTACTTGTTTAGGCAAAGCCCTAGCAGGCGGAATGCCAATTGGTGCTTATGGTGGCAAAAAAGAAATTATGGATCGACTGTTGCCATTGGGCGATGTCTATCAAGCCGGTACATTTTCCGGTAACCCCGTGACTATGGCAGGCGGCATTGAAACCTTGCGCGCGCTTGCCAATCCAGACAACTATACCCGACTAGAAGCCAGGACCCATCAGCTTTTCGAAGGGGTAGCACAAATTGCAAAAACATTCTCATCACCGCTACAGCTACAACGAGTCGGTTCGATGTTCAGTATCTTATTTGCTCCGAAACCCGTGACTAATTTCCAAGAATCTCTGGCAATCGATGCACACAAATTTGCCAAGTTTTTCCACGCTCTACTTGCAGCCGGAATTAATCTACCACCATCGGCAGTTGATGCAGCCTGCGTTTCCGCAGCCCACTCAACAGCCGACATCGACGAGACAATTAAGCTCATCTCTCAAGCTCTCAAATCAAGTTAACCAACCTGCAGGGGAGCTACGATTTTGGTTGATGGCGTATACGTTATATTTGACGGCGTATAGGTTATCACCCGAATTTGGGAGATAGTCGCAAGTGATCAAATGAGATCAAAACTCATTTAAGCAAATCTAGATTTTGTAATTACTTGCCTTGTTTCCAATAAACGCGCACAAATTTTTCGCGCGGCGCAGGCTTAATTTCCAATTTGCCTTTGAAGGCCTTTTGAAACTGTTTACCAATCCGCTGGGCAAGCCACTTGGTTGTAGTGAGAATCTCTATACGCGTTCCATTGCCATCAATCGAGGCAATGCGGGAAATAGGATTATCGTGCCAAGCTTTCCCTTCTGTATGTTTAATCAGTGCCATCACTTCGTCACGCGAGTCCTTGAGCAATGGTCCCTCCAGAACCACCTGCCCATCGTAAGCGTGCTGCTCGACTCGCTTGCAGCCTGGACATAAAACCGGATGATACTGCGATTTTTTCATCAAGAGCTTATAACGATCGGGATCGATGTACCAATGTTTCAGGGATGAAATTGCCGTACAACCCGTACAGACCAGAACGCCGTCTTCACCTAAAAGCTTCTTGTTGAATCGGTGATCGGCAAAGCGCTTATCGCCTGCATGACCAATTTCCGGAGCCATGCGCCCTTTGGCAGATCTGCCTGCCACCTTTGTCGACCGGCTTCCTTTACTCATTTGTCATCCTCCAGCACCTATAATTTTGACTTTGTCGCCTCATTTAATCTTTACGTGCCCGCTGGGAGCCCCTCTCTACCCAAACGTTGAGATATTTGAACGAAGCCGAAAGCCAGGCAATTGAGCAGGGTGACAATGCCCTGCCCACTGGAGTCCGCATTAATTTGCGCTATATATAGGTAGGAATTGGGGATGCTCCCCAAAATTGTCACCCAAAACACGCATTGTCATCCTGAGCATCGCGAAGGACCTCTCATGTTTTCATCGAAGCATGAAAAATCCCGAGGCACCGCAGCACCCCGGGATAATAGCTTAGTAGCATCGAAATGCTCTCAGCCGTTAGATATAACGACGCATTTTCACAAGATCAGAGAACGTGTCCCAGATGACGGAGAACTTGCCGCCCGATGCACCTTGTGAAAGGCGAGGCAAATGCTCGATTGGAATTTCTACAACCCGGAAACCAGCCTTGTCAGCGCGAATGCAAAGTTCGGCATCCACAAACGGTGTTGTGGACCGGAGCTTAATTGTTTCCATGATTGCGCGACGGAACAACTTAATCGAGTTTACATCGGTGTACTTGCTGCCGTAAATCGTGCGCAACATAAAGTTGTAGACATGCGATTGCAAGCGGCGCTTCGGTGGGTCATTGCGCTTAACGCGGCGACCAATGATCAAATCCGCAATTTGCAATCCCTTGGCCATTGGAATCAACTCTTTCGGTGCGTATTGATAGTCACCCGGCAAAGAGAAAATCAAATCTTTGCTGCCAATTTCATAAAGTTCTTTGATCGTGAAACCAAAGCCTTTGTTTTGTGGATGATCAACGACTTTCAATTTTGGCAAAGTCGACTTCAGGTCCGTCAACACTTTTAACGTGTTGTCTTTACTGCCATCGTTGACGCAAATGATTTCGTAGTCATTACAAACATTCTTGAGCAGAGTGTCTACATCGGTGACCAGCCGGCCAATGGTTGTTTCGTCATTGTAGGCTGGAATAATCACAGATATGGATGTGATTGTTTGCAGTTGCGATTTGGTCGCTTGATTTAACTCAATTGTCGTGTTCATTATCGTGCAACACCTGTAACAGGGGAATTTGTCTCAGTCACCGAATTAGCCGAAGTATTAGCTGTCTTAAAATACTGACGGATACCGTCAATGATTTCGTCAACTTGGGAATCTGTAAGTTCTGGTTGCATTGGCAAGCTCAGAATGCGCTTGGCTGCATATTCCGTATTGGGCAAATTGCCTGGCTTATAGCCCAGATGTGCATAAGCATTTTGCAAATGTGCCGGCACCGGATAGTGAATGATTGTTTGAATGCCCTTTTCTTCTAAAAGGAAGTTCTGCAATTCATCGCGATTGTCCGTTTGAATAACGTAAAGGTGATAAACATGATGACGGTTCTCAGATTCTTGCGGCACCACGACAACATCTTTCAGCCCTTCTGAATAACGCTTGGCGATTTGGCGGCGGCGCTCGTTCCACTCATGCAGGTAAGGTATCTGGCAAGCCAATATTGCTGCCTGAATTTCATCCAAGCGGCTGTTGATGCCAATGCTTTCATGATAGTAGCGCTTGGACGAACCATAATTTCTTAGCTTGATCAG
This sequence comes from Candidatus Obscuribacterales bacterium, assembly GCA_020050685.1. Lineage (GTDB taxonomy): Bacteria > Cyanobacteriota > Vampirovibrionia > Obscuribacterales > Obscuribacteraceae > JAGVKG01. The sequence goes on from JAGVKG010000010.1 coordinate 8,306, forward strand.
CTTGTCGTAATTTTCTTTGGTCTTGCAAGTGACAGCACCGCCATCACCAAAGGCACCCAAATTCTTGCTGGGGTAAAAGCTGAAAGCACCGAACTCAGTCAATGTACCGGACTTACGTCCACCATAGGCAGCACCGGTTGATTGAGCGCAATCTTCCATCACAACAATGCCATGCTTTGCCGCTAATTTCATTAGCGGTTCCATGTCTACCATCTGTCCATATAAATGTACAGGAACTATTGCCTTGGTTTTCGGTGTGATGCGAGCTTCAATAGCAGCAACATCCATTACATAAGTTTTGGGATCGATGTCGACAAAAATTGGCGTGGCACCGGTCATTGAAATTCCGGAAATTGTCGGCACTGCCGTATGAGCAACGACAATCACTTCGTCTTGCGGACCTACACCCGCGGCTGCCAGGGCCAAGTAAATTGCTTCAGTTCCGGAGGCGCAGCCAACCACATATTCTGCACCCAACCAATTGGCGAATTCTTTTTCAAAGCGTTCAAGTTCAGGGCCAAGAATGTAGTAGCCACTTGCTAGGACTCGCTGAACCGCAGTATCAAAATCGCTCTTGTAAGCTTGATAGTGCAATTTCAAATCGCCAAAGGGAATATTTATCATATAATCGCTCCGTCGCCTTGCGGCTCCTCCGCTCTACTGACGCTCACTTCAAACTGCTCCTCGCAGTTTTTCGCTCGCTTACCTGGGCACTCGTCTACGTGCTCCGTCGCCGCTTATGTGGCACTCGGCTATTATCGCCTCGTTGCCAGACTTTTACACTAGTCAATAGTAATTGAAAGTCTCAAGATATGAATTAAGGGGACTTTAATTGCATGGGAATTAGCCCCTTGAGATGTTAAGATCTTCCCTAAGGTTGTGGCCTTCTCTGGTCACAGAATTCATAATAAGTGGAAGTTAATACCATGACCGAATTAAGCAACGCTCAATTAGCCAAATCATTTGCCGGCAAGTCCGCATTGATAACCGGCGGAATGGGCTTTATTGGCTCCAACTTGGCAATTCGTCTTGCCGAACTGGGTGCGAAAGTCACTATTCTCGACGCCATGATTTCTGATTATGGCGGCAATGAGTTCAATATTTGTCCGGTCAAGGACCAAGTCAAAGTCAATTTCTGCGACATCCGCGATCAGTCGGCAGTGAACTATCTAGTACGTGGACAGGATTTTATTTTCCACTTGGCTGGACAAGGCTGTCACGTGATGAGCTTGACCAATCCGTTTCCAGATATCGAAATCAATATCACCGGCACTGCCATCATCATGGAAGCCTGCAAAAAATATAATCCCGATGCCATCGTTGTTTATACTGGCACACGTGGTCAATATGGAGAAGCCGTATCGCTGCCCGTAAATGAAGAGGCACCAACCAACCCTAAAGGCATTTACGAGATTTCCAATCTGACCGCGGAAAAAATCATCAAAGTCTACAATGATGTACACAATATCCGCTCGGTATTGTTGCGCTTGACCAATATATATGGTCCTCGCTCGCAAATGCTCCATTCGCGCTTTGGCGTCGCCAACTGGTTTATGCGTTTAGCAATCGATGACGACACGATTAAAGTATTCGGTGACGGTTCAAATCTGCGCGATTTCGTTTACGTGGATGACTGTGTCGATGCAATTCTCAAAGCCAGCATCACAGAAAAAGCATATGGCGAGATCTTCAATGTCGGCTCGGACATTCCAGTAAGCTTCCTCGAACTTGTAACTAAAATTATTGAAGTTGCTAAGACTGGACATTGGGAGTTTGCCGAATTTTCTGCCGAACGCAAGGCCATGGCAGTTGATGCCTTCTGTTCCGACATCACAAAGATCAAAAAGATTGTCGGATGGCAGCCAACTACGACACTCGAAGAAGGCGTCGCCAAGACCATTGAATACTATCGTCAGAACAAGAGCCACTACTGGACAACACCAGAGGCCGTTGAGCGTAAATTAGTCGCCGAGCGCGCCTAAGCTTTCTGCGAACCGGTAATCAATTAGTCTATTTCACCCAGCTATAGGGATACTCGGGATCGTCAAACTCTTCGGCTTCTGCCACTACGTGCAGTGGTCTAAAAGTATCGACCATCACGGCAAGCTCATCGGTCTTAGTCGCACCAAGACTGGCTTCCACGGCACCGGGTTGTGGTCCATGCGGCAGTCCACCAGGATGCATGGTGATTGACGCTTGGCTGATGCCCTTACGGCTCATAAAATCGCCGCTTACATAATAAAGTACTTCGTCGGACTCGACATTGCTGTGGTTATAGGGCACAGCAATTGCCTGAGGATGGTAATCGAAAAGCCTAGGCACAAACGAGCAAATCACGAATCCTTGAGCAGCAAAAGTTTGATGCACTGGTGGTGGCATGTGCAGGCGACCGGTAATTGGCTCAAAATCACCAATGTTGAAGATGTAGGGATACAAATAACCATCCCAGCCAACTACATCGAAGGGATGATTGGCAAGATGATATTCCATAGTCTTGTCGGTTGTCTTAATTTGCACAATGAAATCACCTTGCTCATCATGCGTGATCAATTCATTCGGCAAGCGAAAATCGCGAGCGCAATAGGGAGAATGCTCGAGTAATTGGCCCACCTCGTTGCGATAACGGGCTGGCAGTTCAATATTGTTTGGCGTTTCAATATGCAGAAAGCGCGTGGTGCCGGCAAAGTCGGGATTGATCTGATAGATAGTGCCTTTAGGAACTACGATGTAATCACCGGGCATATATGGCAGTCGGCCAAACATGGAATCAAAAGAGCCGGAGCCCTGATGAACAAAAATAACTTCATCGCGATTGGCATTGCAGAAAAAATAATCCATTGCCTTTTCTGGCAGACTGATACCAATCGTAATGTCATCGTTGGCCAAAACATAACGTCGACCACTTATCGGATCACCTTTCGGCTGAGCTTTACCCATGACGAAGTGACGATGACGGAAAGCAGCATCTTTGCCGAGCAAGCGCGGCTTTGCCTCTGCGCCCAGGAGTTCAATCTTCTTCACTGCGGTCGGTGCATTATGTCTGTAAAGAAGAGATTGCGGTCCACTGAAACCACGCACACCGAAAAGATGTTCTTTGTAAAGGCTGCCATCCGGTTTGCGAAATTGTGTGTGACGCTTTTTTGGAACTTCACCGAGACGATGATAAATTGGCATGACGAATCCTTAAATGTAATCCTTTACAAATTGCCTCTGGCTGCCTGTGCACGCTCGATGGCCTCGAACAATGCCTTAAAGTTTCCTTTGCCAAATCCCTTGGCACCCTTACGTTGAATCACTTCAAAGAACAGGGTGGGACGATCTTCAACTGGCTTGGTGAAAATCTGCAGCAAGTATCCGTCGGATTCGCGATCAACCAGAATACCAAGCTTCGCTAATTGCTCAATATCTTCATCAATCTTGCCGACACGCTCAGGCAGTGCATCGTAATAAGAACGCGGCACTGTGAGGAACTGCACACCGCGCTTGGTCAATTCAGCCACAGTCGCAATAATATCTTTTGTGCCAATAGCAATGTGCTGCACACCGGGCGCCAAATAATAATCGAGATATTCTTGAATCTGCGATCTGCCTACGCCTTCTGCCGGCTCGTTAATTGGCAACTTAATCGTGCCACTCTTGTTTGCCATAACTTTGGAAACCAAAGCAGAGTATTTAGTGCTAATGTCCTTAGCATCAAAATATTGGTAAACGTAGAAGCCAAAGACTTTCTTGTAATAGTCAACCCAAGTTTCCATCGCCTCGGTTTCAACATTGCCGACCACGTGGTCAACATATGTCAGGCCAATGCCTTCTGATGTTTTGGTCATTGGCTTGAATGATGGTGCAAATGCACCCTTGTAGTTTTCTCTTTCGATAAATGAATGGACGGTATCACCATAAGTCTTCACCGAAGCACTCTTAAAGACACCATCTTCGCCTTCGTGAATTTGCAAATCGCTAACACTTTTGGCACCGCGTGCCAAAGCTGCTTCGTAACATTTTTGCGCATCACGTACTTTGAAAGCAATGTTTTTGACGCCGTCTCCGTGACGATGAACATGTTCGGCAATTGGATGACGCGGCGAAAGAGCGCTCGTCAACACAAGCGTGACATTATTTTGTTTAAGCACATATGAGCACTTTTCTCGGTCGCCGGTTTCCGGCCCGCGATAAGCAGTCACATCAAATCCAAAACCACGGTTGTAAAAATACGCAGCTTGAAGAGCGTTACCGACGTAAAATTCGATGTGATCAAAACCATCGATTGGGATTTCATCAACCTTGGACAGGGAATCCACTTCGACTTTTTCTTTGACCATTGCCAAAACCTCTAAATCTTTTGCAAGCGTTGCCTGTCCAAATTGCTGGCATCTTGCCAACATGGCACTACGAGCAATATTTTACCGCTTTCAGCTAATTTTTTCTGGCAAGCGCTTCGGAAAAGATTTTGTTGGCTTCCGGATTTTCCGGCTCTTGATCAAGCACCAACTTGATGTGATCAAGCGCTTCGGAGGAATGCGGATCGAGGACAAACAATGCCTTAGCCAAACCAAGATGCGCCGGGGCAAAGTTTGCCGAAAGCTTGAGCATCTCGCGATACTTTTCAATTGCCGCTTTTGCATCGCCACCGGTGCGCAAGGATTCAGCCAGCTTGAAAAGATAAATGGCATTGAACTTCGAATTGCCAATGGCGTCTTGATAATACTTGACGGCTTCTTTTTTCTTGCCGAATTTATCTTCGACTTGTCCCATCATGAAATAGATGGTGCTTGTACCAGGATATTTTTTGATCAAATCCTTCAGTTCAGCCATGGCTTTTTTCTCGTTACCGGCAATTGCCGTGCGCCAGGCATGCAGGCAACCGTCGGAAACTGCCGGCATGGCATCGAATTTGTAACCGTCCTCTGGAACCAGCTCACGCTCGGGCTCAAGCCCCGGATGCAATTTAACAGCACCAGTCGTAACTTCTTTCAACCCGGATTGGGAAGGTGTAACGTTTGTTGAACAACCAGCCAAATAAATAGCACCAGATATGCCCGCACATAAAATGAGAGAGCGCAAAACAGTCATTTTCATATCAAGGTTTTTCATGGCAGAAGTGGTGTGTGTCCTGCACCACGACCGGCGTGTGCATCTTTATTTTTGGATGCGGCAAGGTTTTTCGCTTCGTTGGCGCGAGCAACAGACTCAGGCAACGGTGGCGGCACCACATCAAGCTCATCTTCCGAGGTTATGCCTTTGGCATTAATCTCATCGTATTTGGCCTTACTAAGCAAATAGTGAATACGTGCATTTACCTTTGCTTTGTACTTATCCGGAACAGAGTTTTGAAAAATCAAATCAATCAGTTCACGAGCGGCTTGATAAAATTCGCCTTGCTTTTCTTGAATCTCCGAAAGCGCCACGCGCAACATCAAATCGTTTGGCTTTTCTTGTTTCAGAGTCTTCAGCCTGGTAACTGCTGTTTCCAGCTGCGCTGGGTCAGCCCCGATAATTGAAAGTTGATGGTATGCCAAGTTATACGCTGGATCGATTTGCGTCGTCTCCAGATATTCGTGCGCGGCTTCTTTATTTCGTCCGGATTTGCGCAAAAGCTCTGCCAAAGTGTAGTGCGCTTTGGCATCAGTAGGATTGGCTTCTGCATTAGCACGCGCTTGTCGTAATTCCTCTGCACTAATTGTCTGATTAGCAGCAATGGCAATCGGTCTTTGACCATTTGCAGAATTAGCATTGGATTGCGCAAATGCGTTAGGTGCCACAGAAGAAAACGCCAGCGTAAGCGAAATTCCCATCGCGATACGCGAGCCACTAAATTGCTTATTCGCTGTGCCAGCCATAAACTGCACTTGCTCTAGCTCCTAAAAGGACCATCCAAAATACAAGGATTCTCTATTACAGGAGACATGCGGGAATTTGTCAACAGAGATATTTTAATTACACTTTGCGAATTGTCAGGCAAAAGAAGCCAAGCGATAGCGAATTCGCGCTGGACACGGGATCCTGACTCTCGTCGACCATCTGAATAGACTGAAGAATTTCATGACCTTCCTGACGAATGCTGGTTGTCACGCTTTCCACTGGTTCACCAGGGTCCAGCAAAACCTTTACAACTTCGCCGGCTTGCATTTTGTCCAGGAAGAGTTTGGTTTTGACAAAATTCATCGGGCAAGCGACACCGCGCAAATTCAATTCGCGCACTGTATTTTTGCCAGACTCGTTGCTTGCAGAAAGATCACTCATCGACGAGGCATTCTCCTATGAAAAACAAATACAGTTGTCGCATTCCAAACATTGGCATTCTTGGTTCCATTTTTTTGCGAAGCACTCTCGATTGAGAATGTACGGGCGAATTGCGGCAAGCACTTCCGCTTGTGATTTACCTGATTGAGCACCGAGACATACAAGGCAACTCATCGACTCGACATTGCCGACTGCCAAATTGACCAATTGCTTTCTCAAACACAAAGTTGCACCACATGCTTGGCATTTGCCAGCCGGGTTGAATTCAACTTCATTAGAGTTCTCTATATTTGCCACCAGATTTTCTCTTCGCGCTTGTCAACGATTTTCTCCATACATTATCACAAGAACTAAAACAGGTTTTAACGGCGGGAGGTCGGACAGGCGACGCCAAGCGGTTTTGAAGCGGTTATTCTTAAGAGACGAGCTTATGCGCAGCTTACTTTTATTCTTAAGCGTTTCTCACCAGGAATTCATACTCAATGCCGAATGGACAAGGCAATTTCAAAGGCGAATTTCGCACAGAAAAAGATCACTTGGGCGAAATCCTCATTCCTCAAGAAGTACTTTGGGGTGTACAAACTGCGCGCGCCCAAGAAGTTTTTCACAAGCTGGATTTCAATCCGCATCCTCGCTTGCTGGAAGCAATTGTCCAAGTAAAGAAAGCCTGTGCACAGGCAAATTTGCGCGGCGGACGGTTGCACGCAAGCCTAGCAAAAACCATTGAACAGGCTTGCAACGAAATTCTGCAAGGACAGTTTCGCGATCAATTCATTGTCAGCCCGCTCGCCGGTGCCGAAGCATACTGCGCCAATGTCAATGAAGTAATAGCCAATCGCGCCGCACGAATTCTCGGCAAAGAGCCGGGCAAATACTTGCTTGTACATCCTGATCTACATATATCAATGGCGCAGTCTGCCAATGATGTTTTTCCGACAGCCATGCGAATTGCAATTTTGCTTTCACTCAAGGATTTGGAGCGCGTGCTCTTGGATCTGGAAAGATTGTTGCGCAGAAAGTCACTTGAGTTCGATCGCGTGATCAAGACCGGTCGCACCCATTTGCAAGACAGCCTGCCAATTACTATGGGCCAGGAATTCAATGCTTACGGTTCGACAATCCAACGCGGCTACCAGCGAATTCGCAATGCGGCGGCAAGCTTGCATGAGGTGAACCTTGGTGGCACTTTCATTGGCACCGGACTGGGAGCCGAAACTGAATTTGCACCACAGGCAGTACAACTCTTAAGCCTCTACACGGGTCTGCCACTTAAGATTGCAGATGATCATTGTCGAATCAGTCAGTCGATGGCCGACTTTTTGGAAGTCTCCTCAAGTCTCAAACAACTCGCCATAGATCTGATCAAAATAGCAAACGACATTCGTCTTTTAGCTTCAGGGCCGAGTGCCGGTCTTTCAGAAATTCAATTGCCTGGATACGGCATAAGAACCGCCGAACTTCTGCCGGACGTCTTACCGTATCGCGTTTTTCCAGCGGTTGCCGAGCTTCTGTGTATGGTGGCATACGAAGTTGTCGGCAATGACACCGCTTGTGCACTGGCTGCACAAGCCGGGCAACTGGAAACAAATAACATGTCGCCGGCTATTTGCAAAAGTATATTCGCGTCTTTAGATTCATTGTCACAAGCGCTGATGATTTTCAATCAGCATTGCATTTCCGGAATTACAGCCAACTCACCGCGCTGCCGAGAATTTTTGGAAGCAAGCGGCGCGGTCAGCTTGGCGATTGCTTCGCATCTCGGGCAAGAGGTTGCTGCCAACCTGACAAAGGAAGCGCTGACACAAGACAAGTCCATCAAACAATTGGTCAGCGAAAAAGAGATCATGCCAAACGAACTTGTGGAAGCGCTCTTGCACCACAAAGCCTTGGCACGCTTCACTCGCCCCGGCATTATCCCGAGCACCACCGGCGATACCACTGTTTAGCCGTAGGGGTCAGGCATGCCTGACCCGCAGTAACTACCGGGCATCCACGCCGATCGCTGCGGGCGAGGCGCACATCGGGATTTTTCCGACAAGTTAATGACAACTTTTATATACAATCTAAACAAAGAAATATATAACTTACAACTCAGGCGGTTCTCACATGATCTAGTTACCATTAGGTACTGACTGCCTTGAACTTAGTGCAGCGCGACCACAACCTGACAGGTTGTCATAGTGCTAAAGATGAGGACCGACGAAATATGCTGAGCGGTTATTGTTTTGAGATGCTGATTGGTTGCATGTCAGCAGGCAAATCATCTGAACTTATCCGGCGTGTAGAGCGTGCGCGGCTCGCCTACTTGCCAACCGTGATTGTTCGTCCCGCATTGGACACACGTTCAAAACCAAACCTGGTTGAATCACGCAACGGACTCAATTCGCAAGCTATCGTTGTTGAAACGGCAAGGGACATTCTCAAGTACTCCTCGCAAGCAGTTGTCATTGGCATTGATGAGTGCCAATTTTTTGACAACGACATAATTGAAGTTGTCCAAATTCTGCTTTTGCAAAAGAAAAAGGTGATTGCCTCAGGCCTCGACCTTGACTACCGCGGCAAGCCCTTCGGTCCAGTTCCACATCTTCTGGCGTTAGCTGATCGCATCGACAAACTTCTAGCCGTTTGCCGCAAGTGCGGATCCGATTTTGCTTGCCGCACGCAACGCATCGTACAATCAAACGAACAGATTCTCGTCGGCGATCTTCAATACGAAGCTCGCTGCATTCATTGTTTCGAACCCCCATCGGAATTTCAACTCAAGCTCGATCTAGATGAGCCGGGATCAGATGACGATGAATTCGGACCTGATGAGGTAACGACAGAACAATTCGCACCAATTTCCTCTCCTATTACTACTTTCTCTGTTGCCCCGTGATTTTTCTCAATGACGAATGCCACCACAGCATCTGCTCGCTCAACTCTGCGCCGTATTAAGAAGCAGATTCTCGGTGCTGTCGGCGCACACTATCTGCCGAAGTTTTTGAGTAGACGCATAGTTGCAGCTGGCATTCGCCCGGACGAATTGGAAGGCGTGTTACGCCAGTCAAAAAATTTCGATAACCTTTCACATCTTTTCGCCGCAGTTCAAGAAGCGCGCGAAAGCAAAGGACGTTACTGGTACGAACTGGGGCTCAAACCAAAGTCAAAAGACTATTTGCTCAACTCAGCAATCTGGGGATTTTATGCGTCAGTTTTAAGCACAGACGATCCGGACTTTCAGAGAAACACTTATAACAACTGCGCCAAAAGTTACGCGCTGGCTGCACCACATTTTAAATATCCCGCTCAGCAAATAGATATCCCTTGTACAACAAACACATTGAAGGGATATATACGCCTGCCTGTAGCCGATTCAAAAGCAGCCAAGCTCGAGATTCTGCAAAGACAATACCCATGCGTAATCTTGATCAATGGTTTCAATTCCAGCAAAGAAGAATTGTTCTTTGTTGAGAATTCCTTTCTCAATCAGAAGATAGCCACGCTAAGTTTTGATCATGCCGGCATTGGCGAAAGCGTCCAAACGAGCCGCGAATCGCTCGACCTATCCGCGCTTGGCAATGCACTGCGTATCTGCATTCAGTCCATGCCGCAAATTGATCCCCATCGCGTTGCTGTCTATGGCGCAAGCCTTGGTGGCGCGGTCGCTCTCAATTTAGCAGCAGAATTCCCAGATCACTATAAGGCAGTGGCAAGCCTTTCTGCACCATACGATTTAGCCAGCCGCCTGGATGTCCTTTTGCTCAGCTCTTGGCGCCAAGTCAATTACCTCATGTCCAACGACGAGCAAGTGATTCACGAATTGGCTCGCAAATTGTCTCTCAAGAATTCTCTAGGCAACGTAAAGTCATCAACATTGATCATTTCCGGCGGTAAAGATCGCCTGGCTGGAAAAATCGATGGACAACAAATTTACGATCAAGTTTCAGCACAGGACAAAAAATTACTAATTTGCCCAAGAGCACGGCACGGCTGTTACGAAATGATGCCGTCATTGCGCTATGAAATTGCTCAATGGATTAAGCAACGAATTTAATTGCTAAACAAATTACGATTGATTTGATTAAGCTATACTTATTGATGCGATTATAAGTATCGTTTGGTATCCCTCAAATAAATCTGCATAAAAGATATATACAATTGGCCGCATATTTAGCAGAGAAAAAACTATTTGTCTCGCTCACAAAATTGAGAGCGGAGAGATCAATTGCCGCACTTTCGCTTTGCTTTTTGCTTGCCACCACTTCTTCATTTGCCTTTGCAGATCTAACGCCACCGAAACCAGCTTCGGCAAAACATCAAAACAATAATCCGCTTGCCGATCTGGTCAGACCAATTGCCATGGCAGCACCGGCTTTCAAACCGGAAGATGATTTCACACGCCTGGCACCGATTCACAAAGCCCCGCTTAAAACAGCCGAGCTTTACACAAATCCCCAACCAAGTTCGGTGCCTTCAAATCCCATACTGCAACAATCATCTCCCAATCCGTCAGGCAGTGCTAAACCAGTGATGCCTGGTTCCGGTTTAAATTCGGATCTTGGCACACCAGATTTAAATTCCTCGAAGGCACCGATAACGCAACCTTCGACGTCCCAGTTAAAACCGCCGATTAGCAAGCAGACAAAGAGCAAAAAACCTAAGGCCCATCAACAAACTGACGCAGCAATAAAATCGCAGAAAAAATTTGATAAGCAGGTCTTTGGCAAGAAAGGCAAAACCAAAGCCGAAACCGGTCCAACCTCCGTCTCGATTGTGCAAGCGATGGACGAGTCTCTGGTCAATAACCCAAGAGTAACTGCCATCACCTACCAACTTGGTATCACTAAGTCCGCCTATGCCAGTGCTCTAACTTTTCCCAACCCATCGCTAATTCTCAATAATGGTTACGGCGGTTTATCGTTCCAACAAGGCGTGAACGTGCCAATTGAAGAACCGTGGAAAGTAATGTTCCGCCTCGTGGTGGCAAAACTTTTAGTTAATCAAACCAGACTTGAGCTTTTAACACAGCTCTGGCAATTCCGTGCCGAAATTCGCCGCGCTTATACCGAATGCGTGGTGGCACAAGAGGCTTATGACACTTTGTCCGACTTTGCCGAAATTGCCGAACAACTTTTGAATGTTTCGCAAAAGCGTTTCCAAGCCGGCGACGTTCCGGAACTGGATGTGCTGAAAGCTCGCCTTGCTCTGGCGCAAACCCGCATCGACATGAACTTTGGTTTCCAACGAGTGATTCGCGCTAAGCAACAGCTTAACGTTATGATGGCACGCGCTCTTGATACCTCAATCGAAGTGCCACGCCTACCGATGTTTACCTTACACGCCGAAGTGAATGACCTTCTGCCGAATTTTGATATTCCGGTTTTGCCTCTCAACGATTATCTGACAATGGCAAAGCAAAATCGCTATGAGCTCTTAGCGATTCGCAAAAGCATTCAAACCAATAAGGCTCAATTAGCGAATGCTATCGGCAATATTCTGCCCACGCCACAATTTCTTTTTGGGCGCGATTATTCAGGCAACCCGCCTAAGGGTGAATCACCAGCTACTGTCGGCTTGCTATTCAACGCCATTATCGAGCTGCCGGTTTTAAACTTGCAACAGGGACCAATTGCCAAATACATTGCCACGATCAAGCAACAAAAAAAACAACTGGAAGCACAAGAAAACATAATCGAGCAACAAGTGTCCAATGCATACTACAACTTGATTGCTGCTCGCGAAAAAATTCGTACCTACCAAGAACACGTCTTGAACGAAGCACGTGAGGTCACCCGCCTGGCACGCCGTTCTTATGAGGTTGGACAATCCGACATCACCTCAACCTTGCAAGTGCAGCAACAAAACGTCTACGTCCGCAGCCAATACGTAGAAGCAATTAACCAGTACGAAACAGCGTACACCGATCTCGAACAAGCCATCAACCAAGTTCTCTAATTAAGATTATGCGCCTAGACAAATGGCTTAAACTATCCCGCCTGATAAAACGCCGCACCGTTGCCCAAATGGCCTGCGATCAAGGACGAGTCTTTGTTAACGACCGTCCGGCAAAACCAGCACATGAAATGAAAGAACACGACAAGGTACATCTAGAACTCGGCTCGCGTGCCCTGACAGTCGAAGTCTTAATCGTGCCAGCCGGTGCCGTCGCCGCTCAAAGTGCCTCGACGCTCTACCAAGTGCTGGAAGAAATCCGCCGCGCACCAGAAGTGCTCGAATGGAAAGACTTAGAAGACGAGTAGTTATTTACCAAGTTGCGATTTGAGTGAAGCTTCCTTGCTGTTGAGCAGGTTTTCTTTGTGTTGCAGGCTCTGGAGCTTGTTATCGATTGTGCGGTGCTTCCATTGTTGTTTGCCTGGAGCTGGGCTCAAGGTGTTTTTCTTGGCATTGAGGATCGCTTGCTGAGCATCGATATTGGCTTGTCTTGAATCAATCTTTTGCAGCTTGTTCGTAATCACCTTTTGATCGTGCAGTTTGTCTTTCAGCTCGTTTACTTGCTGACGCGCATCTTGCTTCGAGCTTTGCGCATCCACCGCCGGGCAGAACATCGTCATGGCAGTAAAGCCAAGCGCGGTATATACAATAGCAATTTGTTTGATATCGAATTTCATCACTAATAACTTCCTTTCTCTTTTACCTTTTCTCAACCTATAAATAGACTGACGCCCTTCGGTTGAAAAGTGTTTCTTGATTATTTGCCGATCTAAATTTTAGTCGATGTATTCGCGCAAGCGGCGGCTGCGATTTGGATGACGCAGTTTACGCAAGGCTTTAGCTTCGATTTGGCGAATGCGCTCGCGAGTCACACCAAACAGTTGTCCGACTTCTTCTAAAGTGCGTTGACGCCCATCATCGAGACCAAATCTCAAGCGCAATACATCACGCTCACGTGGCGATAGTCCTGCCATAACTTCAATGATGTCATCACGCAGAAGTTCTTGTGTGACAGAACTTGCCGGGGTTTCCGAGCCGCGATCCTCGATGAAATCACCCAAGCGGCTATCTTCTTCCTTGCCAACCGGAGTTTCCAAAGAAATCGGCTCTTGGGCAACTTTGATAATTTCGCGCAGCTTAGCCACAGTTACTTCCATGCCTTCGGCAATTTCTTCTTCTGTGGGCTTGCGTCCCTTGTCTTGCGCTATTTTGCGCGTGACCTTTTTCAACTTATTGATCGTCTCAACCATGTGTACGGGAATTCTAATTGTCCGGGCTTGGTCTGCAATTGCCCGTGTGATTGCCTGACGGATCCACCAGGTTGCATAGGTAGAAAACTTATATCCACGCTCGTGATCAAATTTTTCTGCCGCGCGAATTAATCCCAAATTGCCTTCTTGAATCAAATCCAAAAGAGCATGCCGCGACCAACATATTTCTTGGCGATAGAAACAACCAAACGCAAGTTGGCTTGAACCAGTTTGCGCTTTGCAATTAAGCCCTCGGCGCCACCAGCTTCGATTTTGCGCGCCAATTCAATTTCTTGATCAGCAGTCAACAGGGGAATGCGGCCAATTTCGCGCAAATACATGCGTACCGGATCGTCGGAGGAAAGACCGCGAGAAACAACCTCTTCAAACTCTACTGGATCCGCTTCAACCGATTCCTCTTCAATTTCAATAGTCGCTGGCTCATCAGCATCGCCGCCGCGAGAGATTGGCAACTCATCGCCGATTTCCGTTTCTTCAGTCAGAAAATCGGCAAGGTCATTGCGCTGCCGCATTTTGGTAGCTTCTTCAAACCGACCAAGCTTCTCGATAAATGTGTCTTCTTTGTCCTTACCTTTGCTCACGTCGTCTCCAGTTGCAAATGATCCGATGGGCTGCCAAACTTTAGTATCTCATCAATTCTTGCCCTTAACTCGCTTAATTGAGCGTCGTTTTGTGCTTGGGGCAACAAAATGGTCTCTACCTGTTTTAACTCAACTATTTTACTCTGTAATTGTGCTTGTTCGTCTTCCGTCTTAGCTAAATTCAAAAGCAAACGCAAGCGATCTTTTTCCAAATTTGTCTTTTCTTTCAAAATTCTTGCCCGCCCCTCTCTTAGAATAACCTCGACAGGCATATTTTGCTCGCGCATTTGCTCGGCTTTGAGAATTAAGTCCACCGCCGCCCGGGCAGCTTCATTTCTGGGTGCCAACTGCGCCATGAGCTTGGATTCCAGAAGATCAAAATCGTCAGTTAGGGCGGAAACTATTTCAATTGCTTCCTTAATTGTTTGGTTATTGGCATCGGTAAACTTTTCATTTTTCAGAACGCGCATGGCCAAGCTATGCGATTCGGGAGAAAGCAGGTAACAAGCAAGCAATTGATTTTCTGCTTCGACAAACCCACTTTTCGGTTTCATTTTGCTCGCACGCTGATTTTGCAAATTGGTACGTGCTGAATAAGAAACGGAAACCAAACCACGATTGCGGCGGAACTGGCTGATATCAGAAAGTAACTCTTCTTCGCGCAAGCTAAGACGATGCGACCATTGGCGAACATATTCGCCGCGTGCCACGGCATTTTTGATTTCGGCAAGTATTGGCACCACAAGCTTTGCTGCTTCAATGCGACCACTGTGTGTTGTGCGATCGATAAGCTCAATTGATTTTTCCAAGCGATAATCGATCAGAGCTGGTGCTTCAGCAATTGCTTGCTCGAATGCCTGTGCACCAAAATCCGCACTGCGCAAACACTCATCCGGATCCTTGCCACCAGGAACGCGAATCACTCGCAAATCAATGCCAATACCCTCAGCAATTTGATTGAGTGTATCGGCACCACGGTCAACTGCCTTTTGTCCGGCATTGTCCGCGTCGAATGAAAGATACACTTGCTTAGATTCAGTATGGCGAACCAAAAGTTTCGCCTGTCTTTCAGTTAATGCTGTTCCTAGAGTCGCCACGGCTTGAGTAAATCCAAATTGGTGCGCAGAAATTGCGTCAAAATATCCTTCCATAACAATCACGGAATCGCGCGTGCGAATCGCTTCCTTTGCCACGTTGAGAGCAAAAACATGTTCGCCCTTGATATAAATCGGGCTTTCCGGCGAATTGAGATATTTGATTTGATCGTTGGGATCAAGCGTTCTGCCACCAAAAGCAATTACACGCCCTTGATCATCGCAAATTGGAATCATCAAACGATTACGAAACAGATCGAAACACGATGTGCCATCAGTGCGCCTGCGCACAAGGCCAGCTTCTTCCAAAGTGGCGGTCGACACATGATGATTGTCGGCCAAATAGCGTAAGAGTCCATCCCAAGTATTTGCTGCATAACCAAGACGGAAGCGAGCAATAATTTCTTGTGTGATACCACGCGAAGCTAAATAGTCTCGAGCGACAGCACCATACTCCGGCTCTTGCAAAAGACGGGCATAATAAATACAAGCTTGCTCATAGAGGTTAAGCAAAAGTGTGCGCTTGTCCGCTTTCGACTTGTCGCCTTGCGTTTCCACAAGTGGCACACCATAACGTTGGGCAAGCTCACGCACCGTATCGACAAAATCGATATTTTTGATTTTCTGAATGAAACCAAAAACGTCGCCGCCTTCGCCGCAAGCAAAACATTTGTAAATGCCCTTTTCCGGATTGACGAAAAACGACGGGCTCTTATCTTGGTGAAAGGGGCAGAGCCCTTTGTATTCTTTACCGGCGCGTTTCAGCGCGACGTGCTCCGACACAACCTCAAGCAGATTTGCTCTGGCTTTGACGTCTGTGATGACTTCGGATGTAACGCCTTTCACGGAAAAAACCTCGCCGAGTACACGGCAGTTGCGCCGTGCTGGCTATCGAAATGAGACTTCCTGTTTATAACACAATAGGCCAAGTGAGATGTTAAATGATATTGGCTATAGAATTAAGGTGGCGCCGGCTCACTTACCAAATAGATTGACTTTTTTTAGCCATGGAAACTATGAGAAAAATCGCCTGGGCAATTGTGGCACTGGCAAACAGTAGTGCAGCAGCGATTGTGCTCTTTTTCTGGGCGATGGCAGAGGGGTTTTTCTTCTTTATTCCTCCTGACTTCGCGCTCATCCCCCTTGTTATCTTCAACAATCAAGCCTGGCGCAAATTTGCATTGGTAACTGTTCTCGGCTCCTTTTTTGGCTCGCTGCTTTGCTACCTACTGGCGCTTGTCGATCCTGACTACATGCTTTCCTTTTTGCAATCGATCGCCTTGATCAATTTGCCAAAGTTGGCCCGCGTCGAGGAAATAATTCGCGAGTGGGGACCAATGGCTTATTTAATTCAGCCATTTTCCTGGGCGCCGCTCAAGGCTTTCATGTATTACGCAGGGCTTAGCAGAATGCCGGTTTTGCAGATTGCCGTTTTGCTGGCGGCGGGACGCGCGGTGCGCATGTTTTTGCTGGCTTTCATTGGGCATTGGGTCGGGCAAAACTTTCGCCCACAGATTGAACATCACATTGGGGCTTGCTTAATCGGCTGGTTGCTCTTCACCCTCCTGGTAGTGACGCTGCAAATAGCCTTGCCTTGATTTATTTGTCGCCACTTGTCAGCCACGGGGGCGACCAGACAGCGCCAATCCCTAAACTTCAATGAAATTCAATGTATCTTGCCTGCATTTGCAATACGATCACAATATCGTGCGCATATATTAGGAATTAAGCAATGAAAACATTAATCAAGAACGGACGCGTCATTACTGCGGTGGACGATTACGTTGCCGACATTTTCATCGATGGTGAGACAATCACGACCATCGGCAAGAATTTAGAAATGCAAGCCGACAAGACTATTGATGCCAAAGGCAAACTCGTCATACCAGGCGGCATTGATGCGCACACGCACTTGGACATGCCTTTTGGTGGCACTACATCTGCCGATGATTTTCGCACCGGCACACTGGCTGCCGCCCATGGTGGCACAACGACATTGATTGATTTTGCGATTCAGAGCAAAGGGCAATCGATGATTGAAGCTTTGGACATGTGGCACGCTAAGGCGCAGGGCAAGACGGCAATTGACTATGGCTTCCACATGATCGTCACGGATTTTACCGATAAGCACGTGCCGGAAATGAAGCGCATGATTCATCAAGAAGGCGTGACCAGCTTCAAGATGTTTATGGCTTATCCGGGTGTTTTGCTTGTCGATGATGCCACCATATTTCGGGGCATGACAGTTGCCGGCGACGAAGGCGGCTTGATTTGTATGCACGCAGAAAACGGTGTCGTGATTGATGAAATTGTTAAACGCGCTTTGGCAGAAGGCAAGACTGCGCCGAAGTACCACGCACTAACACGCCCGACCCAAGCAGAAGCCGAAGGCGTCAATCGAGCAATTCAATTGGCAGACATTGCTGGCGCCCCGGTTTATATCGTGCACTTGAGTTGTTACGATGCGCTGCGCCGCGTTAAGGAAGCCCGCGATCAAGGAATTCCGGCATTTGCAGAAACTTGCCCGCAGTACCTTTTCTTAGACTACAGCCACTATGAGAAAGAGGGCTTTGAAGGCGCCAAGTATGTCATGACACCAGCGCTGCGCGAAAAGTGGAATCAAGATGAACTTTGGACCGGCTTGCGCATGAATGACTTGCAGGTTATTTCCACCGACCACTGCCCATTCTGCTTCAAAGACCAAAAGGAACTGGGTCGCAACGACTTCAGCAAGATCCCAAATGGTGGACCAGGGGTGGAGCATCGCATGAGCCTAATCTTCAATGGTGGCGTCGTGAAGAAACGCATTTCACTGAATCGCTTCGTTGAGATCACGTCCACTGCCGCAGCTAAGATTTTCGGCCTGTTCCCCAAGAAGGGCACGATTGCCGTCGGCTCCGATGCTGACATCGTGATTTTCGACCCGGAAAAGAAAGTGACAATTAGCGCCAAGACTCACCACATGAATGTGGATTACAGCTGCTATGAGGGCATGGAAGTGCAAGGCATTGCCGAGACAGTTCTCAGCCGCGGCAAAGTAATTGTTGAGAATGGTAAATACGAAGGGAACCCAGGCGACGGACGCTTCATCAAGCGCTCTACTGTGGATTTGGTGCCAATCGACCGCAAAGGTGGGCACTACCAAAAATATTTGTCAGACTCTACAATGAGTGCGGAATCTAAAGGGTCAAAAAAGGAAGTCACAATTGAGCCATACGCTAGAGTTTAATCACATGATGAACAAAATGCTCACCGAAGAACGCAATCCAAGAACAATGGACTTGGACTTGCTGGATACAAAAGCCTTGGTCGAGCGCATTCAAGGTGAGGACCTTGGTGTCGCGCAAGCGATTCAGAAAGTCGTGCCGGAAATTGCCCGCGCCGTTGATCTAATCGTCGAGGCTTTTAAGGTCGGCGGCAGATTGATTTATTTTGGAGCCGGCACATCAGGCAGACTGGGCGTACTCGATGCTTCCGAATGTCCGCCAACTTTTGGTGTGGAAGCGGATCTGGTTCAAGCTTTTATGGCCGGCGGCAAAGACGCCATGTTCAGCGCTACTGAAAATTCGGAAGACAATAAGGAAGCGGGAATTGCCGATGCCACCAAAGCTGGTATCACCAGCAAGGACGTGGTAATTGGTATCACTGCCAGCGGTCGCACGCCTTACGTCATCGGGGCAATTACACGTGCTAAAGAACTGGGCGCAAAAACTATTGCTGTCGTCAACAATCCCAATTCCGAACTTGAGCGCATGTGCGACATTGCCATCATCGCCGTAGTTGGACCTGAGGCATTGTCCGGATCGACACGTATGAAAGCAGGTACAGCGCAAAAGATGGTGCTCAATCTTCTTTCAACCTGTTCGATGGTGCGCTTAGGTAAAGTCTACGAAAACTTGATGGTTGATCTCAAACCATCCAACGAGAAGCTGCGCGAGCGCGCTTTGAACATCATCACGACAATCTCATCGGTGCCCCGCCACGTAGCCGAAGGCGCATTAGTCGCCTCCCACTACCATGCCAAAACCGCAATCCTGATGATCAAACGCAAAATCGGCCGCGCCGACGCCGAACAACTAATCAACAAATCCGGCGGCTCCCTGCGCAAAGCCCTAACAATGGAAGTCGGCAGCTAAGTTGTCGCTCAAGGCTCCAAACTACTAACTCCCTAATTGCTACAAAACAAATGAAGTGCTATGTTTGTTCTATAGCAATTTAGGAATAATATGATCGAAGAAGACGGTTATGAGTTATTCGCCGCAAACGATATAAGAGAAATTTTTCAACGCCGGAAAACGGATTTGCTGCGCACTATTGATCTGCTTCCGGACGAAGTCGTGGTTGGCAGAGATGCGCTTGCCACTCTTCAATCACTTGTTCAGAAATGCCAATTGACAGCACCTGCACTCGATTTAAACGATATTCATATCACAGCACAAGGCCGCAGACAAATAGATGTTAGAAATGATGTATATAGGCCATTCGCCGACAGAACCCAACCATGCATGGTCGATGGGCAGTTTATTACGGTGGCCTTCCCCTTCAGCGGCGATTGGAATCTCCTTCTGTTCAAACCCGTTACGTATGGTTTCATTGCACCAAACGCGTGCGTTAAGAACAACTCCGTAGAGTATGTTTTTGAAGGCGCTCCTGCTATCGACATAGAGTCAATGAACAGAGAGAAAGATGCCTTTACCAAAAGATTAGAGAAAGCTGTGGGATCAATTGCAAGCAGCATTCAAGCGTTTAATTTGGAGGTAGAGAAAGCAGCAGCTGATCGACTCGAAGCGAAACAGATCGACGCCAGATCAAGACAGCAAGCTGTAAACAGCCTAGGGATTCCGGCGCGATACAGAAGCAAAGAGTCGGAGTCCACGTCTCTGAAAGACCCTTCTGAGAAGGATATGGGCACATTTGAGTATGATGTTTTCATCAGTCATGCCTTTGAAGATAAATTAGAGGTGGTGAGGCCGCTGAAAAGCCTTCTCGAAGCAGCTGACTGCAAGGTATGGGTAGATGAGGCAATATTGGAAATCGGTGATAGCCTACCCCAGAAAATTGATGAGGGGTTACGCATATCCCGCTACGGAATTGTTGTGTTAAGTCCAGACTTTTTTAAGAAAAACTGGCCACGATACGAACTCGATGGTCTAGTCACGAGAGAAATGAGCGGGCAAGGCAAGGTCATTCTGCCTGTTTGGCATAACGTAGACAGGGATAAAGTTGCACAATATTCGACACCACTTTCAGTTCGCTTCGCAGGAAATACGGAAAACGGGGTAGAACAGTTGGCGCAACAACTGTTACGTGTGATTAAAAAGGTGTGAGGAGCAATCTGGAAACATAATGCTCACACGAACACGTCACCAGAGAAAATCGAAGGTCCGCAAACTGTTCGGCTTACCAATCAGTTTAACGTCGAATTTGAGGGACGGCTCAACCATCGTGCTTGCGCTATGAATTCGAAAAGATATCTGCCATCCCTCATCGCAGACAAGATACAGCGTGGTCTCATCCGATTCTGTGCTTCTGAATTCAAGCTCGATGATACGGGTTGGTAATTTAAGACGTTGCAATTTCAGCGGAGAACTGACTCGGCCCATAGCTTTATTGAGAGTCCCGCAAAAATTAAAAACCTGGACACTGGTAATGCCATCAAGCTTCATAACTTTGTAAAAGTCCTGTTTGCCAATTAGAAATTTTGCCAAGTTTTCCGCAGTGGCCTTCTTATCTAGCGAGGAAATTCTATTTAGCTCATTCTTAAACGAATGCAAAATTGGCATATAGAACCGTTCGCTTTTTTCTTGCAACTCTGACCATTTCACATTCTGGCGCTTGAGTTTTGCTAATTCCTTGAATACGACCTCGACTTCAGCGAAATATTCCTTAGAGCATGAGCTATCAAGCCACTTTTTCCCAAAATCAATGGCCGATGATAACCGTGGGTGCTTAACAGCCTCATGTTGATGTTTTGACGAAATTCCAATTTCCCAATTGAGACTGGGGCGACTAATTACGATGTCCCTCACATCTCCCTCTCCGCCAAGTTGATCTGACTGGATCGCCAAGGAGAGTTTGTCAGAACTACTTAATCCATTTGAAACTCTCGGCTCCAATCGAAGTAACATTTCAACTGCCGGCTTAGCCGCTCTTAGAAATTCTGAGCGTACCGGTGGTGGTAAGTCCTCAAAATTTGCCATAGCTGTCCGATAGGAGCTGTCGTCCCGGACTGCAACGAATTTGGCTGTGCCCAGTTCGTCTTTTAACGCCCGAAGAACTGCATACTCGAAGCTTTTGCCAATTGAGGATTGCGATGGCATTGCCACTTTATACCATTACCGCCTAAAACAGACTATATTCATTGACCTGAAAATGCGCGACTCACAGTAACCAAGGGGGCGTATATCTCTTCGATATTTACAATCTTTGATTTTTCTCTATATTCGTTTCATCTGATTAGAAGTTGTCGTTTTTGCTGCAATTAGCAATTACAATCAATCATTATGACAATAGTCAATCCGCCACCCTTACTATCTACGGGTTCTGCAGTATCACAGGCAGAGTCGATGCGACCTGCATATCGTTCACCTCTACGATACCCAGGTGGCAAACAGCGAGCAATTTCTCAGATAGCAGACATGCTTCCACGCAACGCTAATGAGTATAGGGAACCCATGATTGGTGGTGGCAGCGTATACCTCTACGCACGCAGCATTAACTTCGCAAAAAAATATTGGATTAACGACAAGTTTAAAGAACTTGTTCTTTTCTGGCAGCACGTACAGGATCCTAAAACATGCAAGCAGTTAAGCAGGCATTTGGAGCAACTGAGACAGAGCTTTTCCAGTGCCGACGAGATAAAGGAGTACTTCCTAAAAGCAAGGAACGAGGATCACACCGATCCCTTTCGCATTGCACTGCTGTTTTTCTTTTTCAACCGAGTAACCTTCTCTGGCACAACACGCGCCGGCGGCTTCTCGAAGTCAGCAAGTCTTCATCGTTTTACAGCTTCCTCCATCGAGCGTCTTGCTGCTATGCCTGAGGCACTTAAGAATACTAAGATTACGAATCTTGATTTTGAGAAAGTTTTATCGGCACCAGGCAATGACGTATTCGTCTTTCTCGATCCGCCTTATTACACGGCAAGCAAGCTATATGGTCGCAATGGTAGCCTTCACGAGTTCGACCACGAACGTTTAGCAATGTTTCTCAGAAATACCTCACATAGATTTCTGATTACTTATGATGATTGTCGCGATGTCCGCAAACTTTACAAATGGGCAAAACATATAAAGATTAAGCCCTGGCAACTGCAATATGGAATGAATAATTGCAACGCCGAGAACGTCAGCAAAGTTGGATCTGAGATTTTCATATCTAATTACTAGATTCCACGACATCCCATCTTCAATCGCAAATATGCTTCATGCGCCCTTCGAGATAGGACTCATAGGCTGTATCTATGTGTCGTTCAAAATTACAAAGTGCGCCCTCTCGTGTTTCTCCTACACCAGCAATAATTTCGAGAAGTGGAGATTCGACCACAAAGCAATCATCTTCCTCGCTCCAATAGCAAACAGCTGTATTCATAATGGCCTGTTTATGCATATTAAGCCCTCTATCTTTCAGGATAGTATCGCCCCGCCTCTCTGTCAATTTTGCCTTGATAATATGGAGCGAATCAAACAAGTTAGATCCGATCTCAATCCCTAAAGACGCAAATCTAAATCTTCAAATTGGCTGATTCTCACAGGAGGGCTGTCGGGAAAGGTCACCATGATTTCGAACTTGCCACCCATGGCTTCGATGTAGTGTCTTAAGAGACTAATGTATAAGTCGGTGCGGCGCTCTATTTCTAGAACTTCCACCCGCTTGATTCCAAAAACTTTGGCAATTTTTTGTTGTGACTGCTGCCTGGCTTTACGAAGATCGCAAAGCGTCAGTTCCTCGCCAATGAGTTGAGCAGCACGCTTTTTGACCTTCTCTTTTCGAACGGCCGGTAGTTTGCTCAAATAATCATTTAGTGTCTTCTTCACTTCTTTTGCCCTTTATCAATTTCACTAAGATGCTCACGCAATCTTGCATCAGGTAATGAAGCGGCTATTTCACCCTTTTCGCGATGCGCTGGTTTGCATTAGTTTTTGGGCGCGAAGAATTTGCCAGTGCTGCATGAAGACGCTCTAGCCCTTCTTCTATTTTGTCTAGCCTTTCAGACACGGTCTGCCTTCCCGCAAGCTCCGCATCCATTCTCTCTTTGATCCATTGGCGAATCATCGGCCCGACTGGCTGCTTCTGCTTAGCGGCAATAGCAAGAACAGATTTAATCAGTTCCTGGTCAGCACGGAATTCTAGCTTGCCGCGGTTTGCAATTCGATTGCGCGCCTCGGTCTGCAATTTTTTGAGTTTCGCTTTCGATTCCGTTTTCATAATCCTACCTGTTGTTCATCTTATCACCTTGTCGGACATTTGTCGGACAGAAGCCCTCAGAAAGACCCAGCAATTATCAAGCGGCAACACTAGCTGCAAGGCCCCATTTACTTATAAGACGGTCAAGAGGCAATTAAAGATACAAGTTCAAATTGATTGGATTAAATCTCAACTTTCATGACAATTTGCACGGGCGGCTTGAGACAGACCGAACGTCGGGTTGCTATTGTGTATGTAGTGACATTTTGTTGGGGAGTTAGGATGAAAAAATTGTTTGCGCTGATGATTTTGGCTGGTGCGTTTGTGCCGCTTAGCGCATTGGCAGAGCCTGTGCCTTCCATTGGGGCGGCAACAGAGTCAGCAACTCAAAGCGATATGGCAACGGCCGCTAAACTGGTGATTGAGAATAAGCCACAGGAAGCAATAGATCTGCTCAATAAATCGATCAACAAAAGCCCTAACGACAAAGAGCTTTTTGCAGCGCGTGGACGCGTCTACCGCAATATGCAAATGCCCGATGAAGCTTTGCGTGATTTCAACAAAGCCATTTCAATTGATCCGGATTGGTTCCAAGGCTATAAAAAGCGCGGCGAATACTTTTCCTTTTTCAGCAAGTACGACGAAGCAATGAATGATTATGCCAAGTGTATTTCACTGGCGCCGACGTATGGCGAAGTGTACTTATCGCGCGCCATGCTTTTTGCCAAGAAAGCAAAGTACAAGGAAGCGCTGGAAGATTTGAATAAGGCAGAACAATATAATGCCGAGAATCAAAGGCGCGTCAGAATTCTCAAAGCCGCCTGCACCGATTTAATTGAAGAGCAAGAAGCTGCTTCTACGAACCACCAATAAAAAAGCGCATCATATATATGATGCGCTTTGAGATGATCATAAAAACCAATCGCTAATGCGAGACGGTTTGTTGACTCACACTAGCCGCAGTTTTAGCTGGCGCCGGCTGCTCAGCCAGGCTCTTCAAATTCGCGAGGCCTGCATCGAAGTCTTTACCGCACATTTCATCCGCATTAACGAAGATTTGCATGATTTTGCACATGAACTCGTTGTGCCCTTCCATGGTCCAAACAACTTCCGTTCCCTCCTTCTTGGGAATCAGATTGAATTCAACCGTGTTATGGCCCTTGAATGGTCTAACAAAGTCTAGGCTCATGGCGACATTTGTTGGTTCGGTTGAATTGGTAATTTCCATGCGGCCGGCGCCAACATCATCGTTGCCATCCCATTCATAGGCAGCACCTTTACCACTTTCCGGTCCACGGAAAGTTCTCTTCATGTTTGGATCTTTCTTCTCCCAAGGAGACCAAGCTCCAAAGTCGCGAAGACTGTTGAGATAAGGGAAAACCTTGGCTGGCGGGGCATTTACGATCGCCGACCGCTCAATCCGAAACGTATCAGGCATGCTTGCTGCATAACCGAGAAAACTAGCAAAAATAATTGCAACTACAATCGCGATTTTCTTTATCACTTCCGCCTCCCTATTTGGCAATGTCCTTAAAAGTATAACGCCAACACGAATCACCTAAGATGCCTTGGTAAAGTTTATCGCAAATCCGAGTGTTTTTATTATTGATACTATGCTTGAAAGACGCGGATTGCCATTTTCCGAAAGCATGTCGTAGAGATTCTCACGATTCAGCATTGTGGCATCCGCGAGTGCAGTCATTCCTCCGCAAGCCTGAGCGACATCTCGAACCGCGAGGAGAAAGACATCTTCACCCTCCTCCAACGCCGCGGAAAGATAGCCAGCGGCATAATCTGAATCTTTCAGATCCTTGAGCAGCTGTGCCTTATAGTCAACGGTTAGCATTTTCCTTTTCCTGCTTGTATGCTTTCCAGTATTGCTTTGCTTTTTCGATGTCTTCATTCTGAGTGCTTTTATCCCCAGCGCATAAGAGAATTACCAAGTCATTGCCATCTCGTCCAAAATAGATACGATATCCAGGACCATAGTTGATCCTTAATTCTTGCACCCCGCCGCCTACAGATTTGGTACAACCAAAGTTACCCAACCTAGTCCTACCAATGCGTGCCTGAATTTTTTGCTTTGTCCTACGGTCACTCAGACTTTCAAACCAATCGAGATAAGGAATACGGCCACTTTCGAGCCTGTAAATCAGAATTCGAATCTCATTCTGTCCTAACTTCATTGTAGTTTATACCCCACACCGTGTCAAATCATGCAGTCCTATTAATAAGACGGTCAAGGGTAGATTTAGTTCAAATTTTTCTGTTGGCTCAGGACAGAATTAAACAACTGACAACCCGCGGCTCCTAGAGTTTTGAAGTTAGGACATCGGTTTCGTGCCCCAGGCGACGAAGAGGGCGTCCATTACCAAACTGTCGGGAAGGATTGCGTCTAGCTCCGCGGCCGCCTCGGATTTGTTATTGAGTGACAGACCCAAAGTGTCAGCGGCTGGTCCCATGTAGAAGCCTTTGAGGTTTTGGACAATTGATTTGTATCTTTCTTCCTCTGAGCCGGGGGCGATTATTGGATAGAACTTGGAGTCGACATTTGTGAATCCGACGTTTTGTAATTCGTCGGCAACTTTGGTTCCTATATATGGATCGAGTCCACTTTTGATTGCTGCTTCATCCCAAGCATTCATCCACGCTTTAGCAGCTGGTTTTTCCGGATAAATTTCAATCAGGTGATTGCAGGGCTCAAGCGCGTAGAACGTCCCGCCGGGGGCAAGCAGGCGATACGCCTCTTGCAAAACATTTGACCATGCCGGTCCGACTGACCACAAAACCAGTTTGGTGAAGATAAGATCAAATTGCGCGGACTCAAGGTCAATTGATGATCCGTCCATGACGAGAAATTCTGCCTGTGAATTTTTTGCGTAGCGAGACTTTGCCGCGGCAATTGCCGGCGACGCGGTGTCAATGCCGGTGTATTTGATGTTCGGATTAGCCTCGTACAGAAACGCCAAGTTAGAACCATTGCCGCAACCAATTTCCAAACAAGAATTTGCTTTGCTGGCAAGTGCCTCCAAAAATGGTTCTCTCAGAAGCATCGCCTGTGTATCAAGCCTGTCCAATTCATTGGGCGTATGACCAAGTGGATAAGTCGCTGTATTCATTAGTTCAACCTCCCTAGTTCTTTACTGAGAACATCAATTGCCGAAAGAAATTCGCTTTCCGGCTTAAGCAATGCAAACCGCGCCGAATTTGTTTGAGCAAATTCACCTTTCTTGCTCCAATAGAATTGTCTGCCTGGTAGCAAAATCAAATTCTGTGATTGGAAATGATCAGCAAGTGCCAGGTCATCTTCAAAATGATTTTTGATCACAACCCATTCAACACTAATGGCTGAAAGCTCAGATCCGGGATGAATATCCAAAATGGTGGCATTGAGAGCCTCTCTAAATTTCTGCCGCCTGGTGGCAACTCCATGCCAAACAGCTTCAGCTAATCCCCGCTCGTGAGCGTCGAGCAAAAATTCTGAAAGAATCCCAAGCGCAAAATTAGAATGACAAAGAAAAATCTCATCATAGATAATGTGAACCTCCTGAATGATATTTGATGAACAGAAAAGCAAACTGGCTTTTATTTCTTGTGTGGGCCAGACTTTGCCGGTGTCTTCAATAGAAAGAAAAGTCACACCGGAATCAAGAAGAATTTGATATGCATCGAATAATTGCGGTACAAAAAATCTAAACGTATTGTCCAGAATCAGAACCTTATTGTTTGCAGCACACCACTCAGCAATATCGACAAACTGATTGCGAGATAGGACTTTTCCAGTCGGATTGTTTGGGTTGACCAAGAAAAGCGCATCAACATTTGAAAATGCCGTTTTAAATTCACCAGTGTGCAAAAGTGTTTCGGGAAGCGCTGTTAAATCTATCCCTCTCCGTTTGAGAATCAAATAGAGATTATCAAAGGTCGGTTCGATTAACGCCGTCTTGAGTTGTTTCTCGGCAAGCCAGGTCGCAACCACGTCAATTGAATTAGAGGCAGTCGGACAAATTTTGAAGTGCTCATAGTTAATTAACGATGGCGTTTGGGCAAGTTTGCGAAAAGCGTCTTTAAACATCAATTCGGCCTTGCGTGATTTCTGTTTTGCCGCGCGCGTCCAAATTTCTGGCAGCTTGGCAATAATATGTTGCTGCGCTTGTGCCAATTCCTGCGATGCATGACCATTAGCCAAATCGTGTTGGCTGGCTAATCCTAGTGCTTCAATTTCTGTCAATGCTTGCTCCACCTTATTTACGTGTGCAACGTGATTCAATGTGATCATCGTTTTTCTCCAAAGAAAGACCGCCGATGGAAATCGGTGACCTCAAGACTTGTGTTCGATGCAAAAAGTGTACCGAGCTCGCCTGGTTTTGTATAATTGATAGAATTGATATCTCGATAAGTTAAACTTATGGGCTTAGAAAGGCGTGTTTTCCATGGATTTAGCCTCGCATGAGCTGCAAGCGTTCAGAATGGTCGCCCAGACCCTCAACTTTTCCACGGCAGCTGAACGCATCCACATCACCCAACCAGCACTCTCCCAACGGATTCAAAGCTTGGAGAAAACGCTTGGTCTAACACTCTTTGTCCGCGATCCCAAGGGGATAAAACTGACGGAAGCCGGTATGAGGCTTTTACGTTATTGCCAAGTCAAGGATCACCTGGAGTCCGAGCTGCTCAGTGATTTAGTCAAAGCACCGGATGGAAAACTCGGGGGGCGCTTGCGCATTGCTGGTTATTCCAGCGTACTCCACTCCGTGATCATGCCAGCACTGGCAAAACTACTCAGGGAAAATCCTGCCGTACATTTTGAGTTCAGCGTGCATGAAATGGGTGAACTTATGGGCGTGCTTGAAAGCGGCGAAGCCGACTTTGTCGTCATGGATCACGAAATTGAACGGGCTAACATTCAAACACTCGTCCTAGGACAGGAAAAATATGTGCTAATCCAAAGCAGCCAGTTTCCCAAAAGAGATGTTTATCTTGATCATGATCCCGATGATCGGTTCACGGAAACATTTTTCCAAACCCAAAACAATCATCCTCGTAGGGGTGGGGTCTCCCCACCCTCAACTAAACAAAAGAGCACTCTGAGTCGCTGCTATGTAAACGACATCGATGGAATTTTGAAGGGCGTGGCACTGGGTCTTGGACAGGGCGTTGTCCCTCATCACTTACTTCCCAAAGATCTGCCCATTCGGATTGCTAAGGGTCTCAAACCAATGAATGTACCAATCGTTTTGCACTACTTCCGCCAATCCTATTATTCAAATTTGCAAAAAGCGACGATTGAAAATCTTAAGCGCAATTGTGCCAATTACTTGCGTTAATCGCTAGGATTAATTGTCGAATCTCATCCCCAAAATACATCCCAGGAATGATCATATTCAATCTGGGTCGTGCGAATATGGATCTTAGATAGTTGCAGAAAGAATCACAAAAAAGCAAAACCCAAATTCTAGATCGCATTAGAAGGGAGAGAGAATGCAAGGATCAACGAGATCATGGGCAGGCATTGAAAGAACTGTCAAAGTTCCAGCCGGTGCTGTTTTATTAGATGGCACGCTTTCAATTCCTAAAGATGCCACTGGTATTGTCGTCTTTGTGCACGGCAGCGGCAGCAGCCGGACTAGTCCTCGCAATAGATTCGTTGCCGAAGTGCTAAACGAAGCCGGTTTAGCTACCCTACTATTCGATTTGCTTACCCCAAACGAAGAACAAATCGACAATATGACAGCTCAGTTGCGCTTTAATATTCCATTTCTTGCTGAGCGAGTCATGGCAGTAAAGCAATGGCTGTATACCAATCCTGAAACATCCTCACTGGCTATCGGCTATTTTGGCGCCAGCACAGGAGCTGCTGCAGCACTGGTTGCAGCAGCATTAGCACCAGAATCTGTTAAGGCAATTGTCTCTCGTGGGGGACGGCCGGATCTGGCAGGTAATTACCTCAGGCAAGTGCTGGCTCCCACCTTGCTGATTGTCGGCGGTAATGATCACGTCGTGATTGACTTAAACAACAGTGCGCTAGCCCAAATGACTACCGAAAAGAAGCTTACGATAGTACCCGGTGCTACACACTTGTTTGAGGAACCAGGCACACTTGAGCAAGTAGCCGAACACGCCTCTGCCTGGTTCAGCACAAAATTATGCTAAAACGATTGGCCCAAGATCTTAACAAATCCTTTGTCTTTACGGGAGCGTTTTGAGGTTTAGACCATCGGCGCATGGGGCAGATAAATATTAGAGGCTACGCCGATTCGTTGGCGAGGTCCAACTTTCGTCCATTAAACACAGAAAAAACGAGTTAGTTATGAATAAAGAGGTAAAACGAAAACCAAATAACGTATTATTCGCCGATGAGATCGACGATTTTGCTTTGCTGCCCGATCCAGAGCTAGATGCTCAAGATTCGGACGATGACTTCGAGGTAGAAACCAAGCCCGAAGAAGAGAATGAAAAAGGTTTTGAGTCTGACTCAGTCAAAGCATACCTTCGCGAAATCGGTCGGCACAAATTGCTTTCCGGCACAGAGGAAATTGAGCTTGCGCGCGCCTGTCAAACAGGCGATATTAAGGCGCGTCATAAACTTGTACAAGCAAATTTACGACTTGTTGTCAGCATCGCCAAGCGCTACATAAGTAGCGGTATGTCTCTTCAGGATCTAATTCAGGAAGGCAGCTTTGGCCTAATGAAAGCCGTAGACAAATTTGATCCAGAAAGAGGATATAAATTCTCTACGTATGCTACATGGTGGATACGTCAAAGCATTACGCGCTCGGTGCAAGACAAATCGCGAACGATTAGAATGCCCGTGCACGTCAATGAAAGAATTTCCAAGCTAAAGAGAATGGCTGCTGGATTGCGGTCCAAGCTTGGCCGTCAGCCAAGCATTGAAGAAATTGCTGAAGCCACCGGCATGCAAAAGCATATGGTGCGGGCAGCGCTAAACGCGCAGCAACCACCTGCTTCATTAGACGCGCCATACTACGACGAAATGGACGGCTCACTTAGTGATATTTTGCCAGATGAGTCTCAAGTCAAGCCGGAAGAGGCAACGTCTTTAAAGCTGCTGATTGGTGATGTGAATAAGGCATTGTCGAATCTCACTCAAAGAGAAAAAGACATCCTTACCCTGCGTTATGGTTTGAAGACAGGTGCACCAACTACGCTTGAGCAGACCGGTAAAATTATCGGGCTGACTCGCGAGCGCGTGCGCCAAATCGAACATTTAGCAATGAAGAAGTTGAGAAGAAATACAAGCATTGAGCCACTCAAAGAATATTTAAATTAAGGCTTGCACTCAAGTGTAAACAATCGTTGAATATTATTTGCCAAAGGGCAAATTGTTCTGACGATTGGGCAGGTAATGAGCATGAACTTCATCATGCTCATCCTTGCCTTTTGTATTGCCGCACCCTGCTTTAGCAGTCCAGCGCTAAATTCAACGGCTCCAATGGCATCGAGTTACGCTTATGGCTCAGCACCTCCGAAGGAGATGCTTAAACATCTTGGCGCCCTTCCGCGCGTCAATCCTCATTTGCGCCCCGGAATAATATTCAGCGACACCAGCCTACCGGCAACAGATACAAATGAGGGGTGGTATTGGATTCCCAAATGGAAAGCTGGAAAATGGCATCGCGAAACACAGCGCGTGATCAATCAGCGTGAAACCAGAACAATGATTAGCAGAGCTGACAACTTTCGTGGCTGGCAAACAGACAAGAACGGCGAAATTTGGGAGTACTATCAGGAGCCTTATAAGCAAACGATTGACGGGGGCAATGCAATTGCCATGAAAGTCCTTAGAGGCAGCAAGCCAATTGCGATCAGCGAAAAGCAAGTAATTTATAGAATGACCGGCACAACAATCGAAATCGAAAAGCGGACCAAGCGTATCGTGCGAGTCTATCAAACAGAAGAAATAATTCGCGATGTGCCCTTATCAGACGGGAAGTATCAAGAAATTACTTCCTTGCGCATGTATGATCGCAACGGCAAAGCAATCGAAAACCAAACTTCGTACGCAGTTTGCGAGCGCACCGGAGCCTATAGCCCTGTCGACTTCCTGAACAATCGCGACATGCGCGCAAGCTTTAAGAACTTCCTGACAAAAAACAACCTTGCAGACTTGATCCCGGATGATCTGAGATGACTACTCGTTATTTGCAAATGATAGTCCTGCATGAGACTGGAATAAACTTGTTGCTTGAACCTTGTTTGGCCCAAACAAACAAATAGTACAATCCTGGTTTAGCATTACGCGGAATAGATATCGTCAAGCGAAATTCTTGCTTGCTTCCTTCATTCGTATCAATGCGACGCAGATTTATTGGTCCGGCAGGTGGTGCATAATAGTTGACCACTCGCTCATTCGGCAAATAATAACCATGCGAATATTCACCGCGGAGTTTCTCTAGAGGAATTGGTTGAGGCAATGCTTCCCATTTAACTTCAACACCCATCAGGTTAACACCAGGGTCCAGAATGCCACCATATTCAAAGCTGTCTCCCGGAGAAATTTGCGCCGGTATTGCTGAAAATTCGCCGTAGTCGTTGACAAATTCTTGCGTACATTCTATTGCACTATCGGTATGTCCGCGTGGTGTAGTAATTTCACAGATGCTCAAGCCAATACCAACTGCGGTATGATCCGGATCCAATATGTTTTTACGATGCCCATCCATGGGCGGCTTTTCGTTGATAAAACTTCTTTCGATCTCGTCAAGTTCTTCTTTTTGAAAAAATTGATTTGGCGACAATCGATATTTCCGACCGGGATCCCACAAAAGCCCATAGGCATTTTCAGCCACAAAATCTTGCCCGCCCATTTCCGTGTAACGTTGTGGCGGCTGACGTCCTTGCAAATCCCAATGACCTTCGTAGCCATAACTGGCCATTTCATCTGTATGTTGCTGTCCTGCCCGGGTTGCAACCTCATCCAAAACAACCGGAGGCAATCCGCCTTTGGCCCGATCTTTATTAATCAATCCCAACATATATTGGCGCGCTTCGGTAAGCGTCATTCCGGACTGGACATTTTCTGAGCGTGGAGCCCTTCGACTGAAGTGTGCCTGATCTTCTATATTCTCAAACGGAACAATTTCACCCGGCTCTTGCGCCCACGACGCAGACGAAAACACAACAATGGCGGATGCGAGCAATAACTGTTTAAGCATTGGGAAACTGTACCTTTGCGTCATAAAGGAAAAGAGCTCGTAGCTTGTCCCAGAAATCCCCACCGAGGACAAAGAGGCTGGAAATAAACATGACATCAGCAGCAATGTTTATTGGTAATCTCCAAGTAGAATCATCCGGCAAGAATTGTGGCGCGTAACCCATAATGTATGTGGGGATAATTGGCAAGATAAAAAGCAAAAGACCGATACGGTAACGCAAACGGCTGACTGACCCTCGCGGAGCCAAATGACGAAACACGCCCCGGAATTTTGACAGAAGTAAATCAAATGCTTCCTTGCCCAAAAGGGCTACAGCAAGTACCGCTAATACTTCCGGCACTCCCACCGTCAAAAGCCCAATTATGGTTGCCTTTGCCGCAATCGAAATATTCATTGCCGCGACAAAGAAACTCAGAAACGGTGCAATGAAGGATAGAACTAAAAGTCCAATCCCGAGATATATCTTCAAGTCTTTCAATTACCTGCCCCCAATTTGCCGAGATGCACCCAATGCTCAATATAGTCTGTGCATTTTGCTCGACTAATATTGTTGCATTTTTACTGCCCGCAAGCACAAATTCATTTGGACAGCCTTCTGGCCAACAAAATTTGTTTCCGTTTTGGGGGCACTCAAATACTTTCAAGACGCGCCAAGCAAATGTTCGCTTGCGCAATTGGGACTAGTGCCTAAACTTCTGTAGTAGGTAATTCCTTTAAGTGTCTCTTGAGGTTTTCTTTTTGGATAGCCTTATTTTGTTCAGCCTCAAGCAAGGCATTTTGCTTCTGCAAAAGTTCGGTCTTGCCCTGAGCCTCTAAGCAATAAATATATTGTTGTCTGGCATGAATAACATCGTTCAGTTTGTCTGAATCAAAGACGTTTTCATTCTTACCCGCTTGCTCGCAACAATCAAGACGAAACTTCCACATTGGCTCCGCCTTGGCTGGAAATCCGGCTGCAAAAAAACATGCTCCACCGTGCATGGCTGCTTCAGACGCTTTCTGATTGAGGAAATCGCCAACTGGTCCTTTCAATTTTTCACGTAAGTTGATTTGGACAATTTTTTCGAAGGCCTCGCCTGCATCAAGATTGCGTCCCGCACTTTGACAGAGACGAGCAAGATTGCCCAATTCATCCACTACTTTCATGCTGGACGGACCGAAAGCCTCTTTTTCCTTTTCAATGCCGTTTTTTGCCGCTTCAATTGCCTTGCCATACTTATTATGGCGAGCTAGATCCATTGATTCTGTGAAAAATTTCTCGGCTCTTTGTGCCGCCTTTCTTGTCTCGGGGTCCGAGATTGATGGTTCGCCCGGTCTTTTAACCGGCAAAACATCTTGTGGAGCCATAAATAGTCTGTCAAAGGGATCAGCCATAATTGACCTCCGAAAGCGCATAAGCGCAGAATCATTAGGTGCATACTATGCTTCTCAGCCTTGACCAACAATGGGAATAACCGGCAAATATCAGTTAAATAGATTGGGCGGTTAGATTAAATGTGCAGTTAAGGATAAAGTTTGCGACGGCAATCTGCGCAAAAGACCCGAATGCCGCGCTGACGAAAGTATTTCACTTCAGGCCATTTGCGACCATAGGCCATATAAAGTCGGTCGTCAGAAATTCCCCGGTAGGCGATGTGCACTTTACCTTCACAACAACCAGAAGCATCCATCTTGGCATTTTGATTTCCTGATTCATTTGTCTCGGCAACTGCAGATGCATCACCTTTGGTGGCAACATCCTGATTTAAAAGAGACTTGAGCCAAGCCAAAAAATTATCTATTGGTTTCAAAGACCTAAACACCGAGAAGGAAAGCAATTAAGACAAACTGATTTTTTATGCAAGAATATATGATGACTAATATAATTGGCCGTGCAGATTTATACGAAAATTTTCGGGGAGGTCCTATTAAATGACTGCAGTAGTAAACGTCACCGACACAACCTTCGATCAGGAAGTCCTGAAGGCTGAGGTTCCGGTTCTTGTTGACTTCTGGGCTCCCTGGTGCGGTCCATGCAAGGCCGTAGCTCCAGTTGTGGAAGACCTTTCCAAGGAGTACGATGGTCGCCTTAAAGTCGTCAAGTTAAACACCGACGAGAACCCAAAGACGGCCCAAGCCTATACAATCCGCGGCATTCCAAGCTTGTATCTTTTCAAGAACGGACAGGTTGTAGAGCAGGTTGTCGGCGCAGTTCCTAAATCAACTTTGGCCACTGCTATCAACAAGCACGTCTAGAGCCTAAAAAAATAAATTGGTCTTGGCAAAGCCCATCCGAATTTTTGGATGGGCTTTGATTGTCACAAATCAAATATTCAGACCCTTAATTGCGGTAGACTGAAAAAGTGGACAAGCTGCGGGCAACTGCATTGGGCGATAGAATTTACCTGGCAGGTTTGTGACCAGTAATATCAGGAGAGTATCGTGCGCGAAGTTTTAATCTCATTTCTCTTAGCCCTAGTTGTTGGCTCGGCGATCAATGGTTATACCGGCGCAACCTCGCAGCCCGCTTCGACTGCTTCTCCGCCATCGTCTGCCGAGACATCATCTCAAACACAAGATCAGGTGGCACAAGCTGGACAAAGCTGGGTGATTGAGGCCAGCCAGGCAACATTTCCTGCCGAGGTGCTCAACAGTCAGCAGCCAGTGCTAGTTGACTTCTATGCCACTTGGTGTGGCCCTTGCAAGATGATGAAACCGACTATCGAACAGTTGGCAAATGAATATCACGGCAAGGCAAAAGTCGTGCGTATCGACGTCGATGCCAATCCAGAGCTGGCGAAAAAATATCATATTGAGGCTTTGCCGACCTTTTTACTCTTTAGCCAGGGCAAGGTTGTTGCCACCAATGTTGGTTTCACAACCAAAGAAAAACTTTTGGCCTCTATAGATCAATTCACCGAAGACGGCTCCCTGACCAGGTAAATCACTTCGCGTCTTGGCTAAAGATGGGGTCAACCGGGAAATCCCTAGTCTTTACTCGGCGACATCTCTATGGCGCCCCGCCGCAACAATAGATAAAATACAATGTATGAAAGCCGTCGTCATAACTTTCATAATTGCTCTCGTGGTGAGTTGTCTGGTGAACGGACTTCTCAACGAATCACCGCCCGCACCTCAACCGGTGGGTATTGGTGACACCACGGAGGGTGGCTTTGGCATTAAACGGGTAGAAAGCGATATTCCGGAAATTGGTATTTCCGACGGATCGCACCCGAATAGATTCATGACCTCAATTGATGACGGCAGCATTGACCGAAATGTTGATTGGCCTCTTGGCGCGAACAACTAAGTGAGGAAAGACAAACTATGAAACCTTGGGCAAAATGGACCATACTGATTATATGGACTTGTCTTTTGCTTTATTATTCGCAGTACTGGAATCCATTTACCTCTTTCCCGGCATTGCTTAAGTACTCGGTGGTGTCAGTAATTGCCTCGGCAATTTTTGGCGCGCTGGTCATTCTCATTCAGTACTATTTGCTGATATCGATCATTTTCCCGTTGCCGCCACGTGCTGATTCAAAAGCACCCAAGGGATTTTGGAAACGGTTCTTTCCCTTCC
This sequence comes from Candidatus Obscuribacterales bacterium, assembly GCA_020050685.1. GTDB lineage: Bacteria > Cyanobacteriota > Vampirovibrionia > Obscuribacterales > Obscuribacteraceae > JAGVKG01. Next base: position 44,570 of record JAGVKG010000010.1, read on the forward strand.
TCTTTAAGAAGCCCACAATTAGTCCGAAAGCTCCAACCCAGCTCAACGATTTGATTGGCAATCAAGAAGCGAAGCAAGAAATTCGTGAGGTCATCGATATGATCTCGCATCCGGAGCATTATTCCGATTCTGGGGCAGACGTGCCAAAGGGCATGTTGTTCGTTGGACCACCTGGCGTCGGCAAAACTCTTTTTGCTCGCGCCATCGCCAATGAAATTGGCATTCCTTTTTATGTTGTCGAAGGCTCAGCTTTATCCGGCCTGATCATGGGACTGGGCGTTTTGAAGTTGAAGACACTCTTCCGCAAATTACGCAAACACGACAAAGCCATTTTGTTCATCGACGAAATTGATTCAGTTGGTGGACGTCGCCAAAGTGATAAAGGTTTCGGTGGCGTTGCCGATATGACCATGACTTTGAACACATTGCTTACGGAAATGGACGGTTTCCAGGCGTCGAATATCCTGGTGATTGGTGCCACCAATAATGATGGCATTCTCGATCCTGCCTTAATGCGCGCCGGCCGTATGGACCGCCGCATCTATTTCCAATTGCCATCGCCTGAAGATCGCAAAGATATTTTCCGTTACTACTTGAGCAAGGTTTCTTGTGACGTCAATATCGATCTGGAAGAACTATCCAAACTAACAGTAAATTTCTCACCAGCAGAAATCGCCAATGCCGTAAATGAAGCCGCATTGATCGCTCGCAGACCGGGTGGTCCAGGCAAAGTAAACATGCAAACAGTAGAGAAGGCACTCGATCGCATTGCGGTCGGCATGCAACGCTCTCTTGTCGGTTCAGGTGTGGAGCTTGGCAATGCCGATTCATCAATCAGATTGGCTGATGTAATTGGCATTGACGATGTCAAACAAGATGTTCTGGAAATCGTCGACTTTCTCCAGCACGGAGAAGATCTGCGCAAAATTGGTGCCAAGATTCCTAGGGGACTCTTGTTTGTTGGACCTCCCGGCGTTGGTAAAACCATGCTTGCTAAAGCAGTAGCCAATGAAGCTGGCGTTCCTTTTTATGGCATGTCTGCCAGTTATTTCAAAAGTGCGTTTGCCGGCGAAGGTGCTGGTCGAATTCGCGCACTGTATTCACAAGCACGCAAGAGCCCAGCAGCGATTGTATTTATTGACGAAATTGATGCCATTAGCGGCACTATGTCGGAAGCTGGCAACACCCGGACAACAGAGCTCAATCAGCTTTTGATCGAGCTCGATGGTATCGGAAGATCAAATGTAATTACAATCGGCGCAACAAACACTGAACAAAGTTTGGATCCTGCCTTCATGCGTTCGGGGCGATTTGATCGCAAAGCATACATTGGATTACCCGATGCAGAAGCTCGCAAAAAAATCTTTGCCAAATACTTAAAAGATATCAAATTGGCATCGGAGCCTGACCTCGAAAAGTTAGCTAAACAAACAACCAACTTCTCCGGCGCAGATATTGCCGCTTGCGTTAATGAGGCGGCAATCATTGCCGTGCGTGGCAGCAAGATGCACGTTGAAGAAGTGGATTTGGAAGCTGCTGTGGATCGAATTTCGGTAACTGCAGGTCACAAGCTAAATACCTATGGTATGAACATGGCTCGCGTACCGGATATCGATGTACGCTTGGATGACATCAAGGGTATGGAAGAAGCCAAGGCAGAAGCTGCCGAAGTGGTGGCATTGCTTAAAAATGCAGACCGCATTCGCGAAACTGGCATGAAGGCTCCCAAGGGTGTACTACTTGTTGGACCACCCGGAACAGGTAAGACAATGCTCGCCAAAGCCATTGCCAACGAAGCAGGCGTTCCCTTCTACGCACTCTCCGGTGGAGATTTCCAATCAATGTGGGCAGGCGTCGGCGCCAATCGCGTACGTGCTGTTTACGAACAAGCTCGTCGCTCCGGCAAACCGGCAATTGTATTCATTGACGAAATTGATGCGATTGGTGCAAAGCGCGGAATAGACATGGGCGGTGGTGCGGTTCAAGATTCAAATAAAACTTTAAATCAGTTCTTAGTCGAACTGGATGGTTTCGGCAAACACAAAGTCTTGACCATTGGTGCCACCAACAATCCCAATATGCTTGATCATGCTTTGCTTCGTCCAGGTCGCTTTGACAGACGCATTGACGTTCCTCTACCAAATCTCGAAGGCAGAGAAGCGATTCTCCGCTACTATCTGAAGAGAACTTCAACCGATGAGACGGTATCCGCACTTGATGTAGCGCGCATGACAGTCTTCAGCTCCGGTGCGGATTTGGCAAATATTGTCAATGAGGCAGGATTGATGGCGATTCGCGATGGCAGACCGAAGATCTGTCAAAAGGATCTAATTTCCGCCATTCAAAGAGTGCAATTTGGTATGTCATATCATCGCAGTGTTCTGGTCAATGAACTGAAGGCGACTGCCTATCACGAAGCAGGACACGCCATGGTTTGCTATTACCGCAACCGTCGCGATCTAATTCAAGCTGTCACCATTGTTCCAAGTGGTGCCGCACTGGGTTATATGTGGCCGATTGCAAAAGAAGATTTTGTCCAGAAAAACAAACACGAGTACTTGGTTGATATAGAAGTTGCTCTTGGTGGTTATTCGGCCGAGAATTTGTACATGGAGACAACCACATCCGGTGTTTCATCGGATCTAGCGAAAGTCGGACAAATCGCTTCACGCATGGTGCGCCATTGGGGCATGGGCAGTTTCAAGTTCAATACCGAACTTGCTTTCGGCTCGGATCCTGAGTATGCACACGGCAAGCCCCAGCAATCGTCTCCTGAGACAGAACGCGAGATTGAATTGCAAATCAAAGATATTGTCGACAAGTGTCTGGAAAACGTTCACAATCTCTTGCGCTCACGCAGAGCACAGTTAGATCGCTTAGCCATAGCCCTAGTAGACAAGGAAACTCTCTACTACCGCGATCTAGTGGCAATCTTAGAACCAGAAAGACCTGCAGATGAAGTCGAACGAGAGGTGATGCAACTTGCCGAACGCAAGTTCGTCGGCAAACCTCCAGTCATCAACATAGAAGCGATTGGCAGCACCGGTGGTGGTGGCATTACCGCAAACCCAGGAAATGGCTCTAAGGGCACCACGGGCGGCTCTCAGGGAGCTTCTGGCGGCAATCCTTCGAATAATCGGACTAGCAATCAAGATCCGCCACAGGCGATTTGATTGCCACTAATTCAACTACTTTGGTAGCAATCCATTTAACCGGGATGTTGCCAATTTTGGTTTGTCAAACTGGTGAGCACGTGATCTCGCCATTCACCATCAATGAGAAGATATTGCCTGGCATTGCCTTCAATTGTGAATCCTAGTTTCTTCAACAAATTTTTGCTGCGTTCATTTTCCGGTCTGTAATTGGCCATAATTCGGTGCATGTTGATTTGCTTGAAAGCATAATCAATTGCCGCAGCCACCGCTTCCGCACCCAATCCCTGATTCTGCATATTCTCCGCCACACCATAACCGATATGACACATTTGCCCAGCACCACGAACAAAATTGGAAAAATTGACATTAGCAACAATATGATCAGGGGCGCTTTTCAGAAAAGTAAACAGGCGAAGTGATTGATCGTTTGTAAATTCTGTCAAATTATCGGCAATCTTTTTTCGCCAATATGTCTCAGTCAAAAATCCTGGCGGATACTTCGGGTCCCATTTCTGAAAATGATCACTATTCTCAGAGCGAAATTTCAAAATAGCCGGAATATCCTCGACTTGCCCCATGCGCAAAATCAAGCGATCCGTCTCGATAAGCGGCATTTCTCTCATGACAAAATAGTCCCCCGCAATCGCACCCAATGATACACGATCACAAGCAACCCGCAGAAGTGACAACAAGCCGCAACGAAGCGCAGCACTGCGGAGAGCAGTGCGGAGTGTCTTGACGCTTATTACGGATTGAAGGCGAAAAGAAACGTTGTCAGGAAATTGAATCCGGCGTGGCCAATTATTGTCGTAGTTGTATTGGTGTAACGTTTCACAATGCCCATTATTGTAGACCATAGTGCAACTTGAACAATAAAGACTGGGGCGTGGCTAAACTGTCCATGCAAGAGTCCGTGCAATGCAGCTGCAGGAAAAATTCCGAAGACCGGCTGAAGAGCGCCTCGAATCAGGGTTTCCTCACCAATACCCGCACACAAGGCAACAAACAGTGAAAGAATCAACGACGACTCTAAGCCACCACCGGCGGTGAATGTCCCGGCATTGTAGTTTGAGAGTTTCTGGGCCAATCCACCTTCCATTTGATGTGTAAAGTTAGACCACAGCCAGTCATAACCGAACGTAAAAAATATTAGTCCCACACCAATAGCCACTTGCTTCCAACTTGGCTTAACCCAAGCCAGACGGGCCATCGTTTGAACTGGTGTGCGCGTGATAATAATGCCGCAACCACAAGCTGCCAAAACCACAAGCCCAAGCCCATTGTATGAAAGTAATTGCTCCAGTGGCACCGGAATCGGAATTGGCAAAGCCGGCAGTTTGATGGAATTAGGATCAACCGTACCGAGCAAAAAGCCAATTGCAGTTACATAAATGAATAGAGCAACCAAATGCGGATTCGATTCGGCGACAAAAATTCGCTGTGCCAGAAACGACTTGACCACATCGCCCTTTTTAATCAAAGTGACAAAAACTTGACCGGAAACAATTTGGTCAATGATTGAGAAGCAGAAGGACAACCCCTTTCGCACAGGCATGAAAAGCGTTAGCAAAGTGGCGAAAGCCAGTCCGGCAATTACATAAAATCCCCAGATACTGGCATTATTTTCCATACTCCAGCCAAAAGCGGTCATAGTTTCGCCAAAAAATGCGATACCAATGATTACCCTGAGGATCCATTCAAGCCAATGTTGATGGCGAGAGCCATGAGCCAGCAGAGCCAGGATGCAGCAGATGATGATAATGAAAAAGTCGAGAGTCAATGAAAGCCTCACAGCGCGATAAATTTAAGTAATCTGGGTATATTCTTAACAGCAATCCACATGATATTATATTGTCAAGGATTACTCATAACGGTAACAAATACATTCAATTAGGTTTACAGGTTTCATACTCAGAATAACTGAGAAGTTCGAAGTTTGGAGGTTCCCATATGATAGAAATGAAGCGTGCATTAGCAGCAGGGGCACTCGCAGGTGCACTTGGGCTTACATTATTAGCCACTTCAAGCTTTGCCAACGGACCAATTTCAATCGGCCCAGGGCTAGCACCGGTTAGTATGCCCAAAGTATTCGCAGCGCCGCACGTGCGTACAACACCGCTAAAGACGCAATTGTTGCAGACTTATAGACAAGTACGTACATTCTGGTTGTCTAGAGCCATAGTTAGATAGTCCGTTAACCTCCTTCGGACTGAAGATTTACGGGTCACCGCCTGGCGGTGGCTCTTTGGCTTGGATTTGGGTAATGCTGCGTTTCGCTGATGATTTAATATCTACTTGCCGATGCGGACGACAATTTCGTCTGGGGCGGCAAGATTTAATCTTTCTCTGGCTAGGCGCTCGAGACCCGAAGGTGAGCGGTAGTTGGTTAAACCTTCACGCAATTCTCGATTAACCTCTTCGGCCTGCGTCTGCCCAACCTTGAGGGCGGCAGCCTGCCTGTGGAGGAAGAACTGGCGCTCAACCGAACCAAAGATGGACCGTCCGGCATGGAAAATTGCCAACAGGGTAACGGCCATAACTAGGAATTCGCGGAAGGCGCGTGGTTTTGTCATTATCAGACTCGATATATACGAGACCACCAAAATACCATCTGGTTTTCCGGGTTGTCCAGAGCAAGTAAAGGGAATTAAGGTAGGACCGAGGAAAACCTAAGCTCTGGCTTCGACCTTTGAGCTACCGGCTGCCGATTTGCCAGCCGCAATGTTGGCCAATATGCCATCAATTTGTTTCTGGAAATTGATCATCACCTTTTCGATTCTTTCGTCGGAAGTTCCTTCGAAGTAAAGGCGAATCAATGGTTCGGTTCCGCTTGGGCGAACCAGAAGCCAATTGTTATCATCCAAATACAATTTCAATCCATCGGATCGGCCGACACGCACAACTTTCTCATCGCCAATCTTTTCAAACGGACTAGCTGTTAGCTCAGCAATTAATGCCTTTTGAGTTGGCATATTCAAATGCAGATCAGCACGGCGGTGCACAAAAACAATTCCAACTTCTTTTTGCAAATCGCTCCAAATTTGTGAAAGTGGTTTTCCTTCGTATGCCATCATTTCGATAAGCAATAGGTTAGCAAGAATTCCGTCTTTCTCCGGAATATGTCCTTTGACAGAAACGCCACCAGATTCTTCACCACCGATTAGCACATCTTCTTTGCGCATGATTTCGCCAATGTATTTGAATCCAACTGGCGTTTCAAAAATCTTCAGTCCATATTGCTCGGCCATGCGATCCAATAAATGACTGGTGGCAACGGTGCGCACGATAGCGCCCTTTTGTCCGCGATTCTTCACCAAATGACGCGCAAGCAAGGCAAGGAGCTGATTGGGGCTGAGGTACTTTCCTGTCTCATCAACAACACCAAAACGGTCGGCATCGCCATCAGTAGCAATACCAACGTCAAACTTTCCTTCAACGACAGTCTTAATTAGTTCCTTGAGATACTCACCTTTTGGTTCAGGCATGCCACCACCAAACAGGGGATCACGCCAATTGTGCAAAACTTTTGTTGTCACACCAAAAGTTGCTAAGGCTTGATCCAAATAACCACGGCTTGTACTGTAAAGCGCATCATAAGCCACTTTCAGGCCAGACTTGCCCAGGCGCTTTCCATCAACACGCGACTCAAGGGCAGACAAATAATTTGGTTGCACATCGAATTCCGGAACTTCAACAGAATCAATCACGAAATCATCAGGCAAATCTTTGAGATGCGATGAAATGGCTTGGGTGATTTCGTTCGTGGCCGGACCGGCGTACTCAGGAATGTACTTGATACCACAATACTCTGGTGGATTGTGGCTGGCAGTAACTTGAATGGCACCAGCCGTAGGTTCTAACTGGGTCGCCCAGGCAATCGCCGGAGTTGGCACATCGCGCTTAGCTAATTTCGCTGGCACACCCATAGAGATCAAAACTTGTGCTGCGCGCTTAGCAAAACGATCAGCCAAAAAACGTGTGTCGTAACCAACCAGGACTGGCACCTTGTGCGATTGACCTTTGTAGTAGGTCTCCTTAACGTAGGCACCAACAGCGTAGGCAACTCTTTCCACATTGGCAAAAGTAAAATCCTCAGCAATAATTGCGCGCCAACCATCTGTCCCGAACTTGATTACATCACTCATGGAAATACCTCTTGCCAAATTACTTGCTTATTTTAGCTTGCTGAGCCGACATCTGCCACAGGCACGCGGTAATCATATTTACAGAGCATCGAGCCAGTAATCAACTGAGCTATAGTTTTTTTTCTTCTGCCGACGCATTAACGTCGACCGGCAGCCAGCCTCGCACTTGCAAGGATTCTGCAAAGCGAATGCCGGAATTGCGCTCGTCGTACATGGCCACTTGAAATTGAGCCATGTTGATTTTGTCTTGTCCCAAGAGCATTTCAGCTAACTTGAGCGAATTCATTTCTTGGCGACTGACATAGCCAGAATCGAGAATTAACCTCTCAACAGGAATCTCAGGTGCCCTTGCCATCTGCGCTTTCAGCGCCTGCTCTTCCGCCTCTCCAATAAAGCGGGCTTGCTTGAGCATTTCAACAATCAAAATAACTGGCTCTGGCTGCGGCGCTACAGGTTCCGGCTTGGTTGGCTTCTCGGCTTCTTCCGCGCGTGTTTGCACAATTCTGCCATCGGCAGTAATGGCATTTACATCCATCAACCAACGACGAGCAGACATCAAATCGTGACTGACACGCAGTCTTGGCTTGCGCAAAATAAATCCGGCATTGAGAATGCGCCAATAATCATCTTGGCACTTGATTAGGGATTCACCTGAGCGACGCAGTTTTTGCAAGAACTTTCTTGCCTTGCGCATGTAAGCAGCAATGACAGCCTGATTAGGATTTTGGGCAGAAATTTCTAGAACCTGATAATAGTTGACCGGGGGAGGGACATCCTCCGAGCGGGCAATCGTTTTGGGCAGGAGATCCGGAAACAATTCCGATAGTTCGCGCAAAGACAATGCTGCCGCCCTGGCATCTTGTGCCGCCCAGCTTTGTCTCAATGCTGCACAAAGAATTTGTGATTCCAGCTCTACTTTATGTATGGGTCAGTCTCCAAACAGGTCTAGCTATATTATATAAGTGAGTTGCTTCTCATGGCTTGAGTATTGCGCAGTCGGAAACGTTGTGTCCACAGTAGTCTCCCGACCTTGCCGCAAATGACAAGTGCATCAATGTATTCCAAAGCAAATTTAGCTCTGTCAAATAACAGAACCGAGTTGAGCGATACACATACAACTAACTAAGCTGAAACAGCTTCGACCTTAGCCTCTTGCTCAGCATTTTCAGTTTCAACACCTTGGGCTTTCTTGGTTTGGAAGCAATAGCTGCAGTAAACAGGGCGGTAGCCCTTTGGCTGAAATGGGACGCGAGTTGGTTTTCCACACTCGGCGCATTCCACTTGTGCTGCACGACTGGCATCCTCGCCAATTCTTTGCATGCGCATAACCAAACGACAATTAGGACAGCGCTTAGGCTGGTTAACCAAGCCTTTTACACTAAAAAATTCTTGCTCACCAGCGGAGAAGACAAATGGCTGGCTGCAATCACGACAGGGCAAAGTTTTATCGGTAAATTCCATGTAAAAGCACCCTACGACCTTTATCGCTCAACGGAACCGAAGAGGCCAATCCTAACACGGGAATTTTCCGAGCGGAAGTCAACAGAGGCACATGCTGGGGTTTTCGCCATAGAAACTATGGAATGGCTATATAACTCCTGAGGGTGATTGCCCCGTATGGGTGATGCTGCGGCGCGTTTTGCGCCTGCGCTAATTGTCAGCGTTGCCGTGAGTAAACGCCAATGTTGAATGCGGCCGGCTGTCCACAAAAGTGAGCTGCTGCTGCCACCATTGCGGCATTATCAGTACACAAAGAAGGGCTGGGAAAGTAGACGGGAACTGGCGATTGCTCTTTCATTCTTGATCTTAGCTCTGAATTTGCAGCCACTCCGCCGGCTAAGACAATACACTTTGCATTTGTCTTTTCCTGAGCAGCAATGGTTTTCTTCACTAACACACGCACAACAGCATCTTGAAATGCTGCAGCCAAATCCGCTTGCGGCAGTGGTGGCGTCAACTTTTGCACGGTGCGCAAAACAGCTGTCTTCAAACCACTAAAGCTAAAATCCAAACCATCAACTTGACCTTCGGGAAACTTGAAGGACAAAGGGTTTCCGGTCTTAGCCATTCGATCAACAATTGGCCCGCCAGGATAACCAAGCCCCAAGAGCCTGGCAACTTTGTCATAGGCTTCACCGGCAGCATCGTCCAGTGTTTGCCCAAGGATTTTTCCTTCTCTGTAATTTTCAAAATGAATGATCTGGGTGTGACCACCGCTGACAAGCAGAGCGATGAATGGTGGTTCAAGTTCCGTGTTGATAAAGTTTGCACATACGTGTGCCATCAAGTGATCAACAGTAACTAGTGGCAAATCCCAGGACCAAGCCAATGCCTTTGCACAAGACAAGCCAACCAAGAGAGTGCCGATCAGTCCTGGTCCTTGCGTACAGGCAATGCCACCAAGATCCTTGGGGGAGACTTTTGCTTCTTGCAAGACTTCCTCTACCAATTGATTGATTGCATTGACATGACTACGGGCGGCCACCTCTGGAACCACGCCGCCAAATTGCTGGTGCAAATCGGTTTGCGAGATCAAACGGCTGGCCAGCAAAACGCGACCGTCCTTTACGACTGCCGCTGCTGTTTCGTCGCAGCTCGACTCAATACCAAGGTAAGTTGCCATGACGACAATTAAAACAGCCGGAAGGCTCTTCCAGCAAGCCTTTTGGCTTACAAGAGATTAAAAAACATGTTGTAATTCCCACTCAATGGGCGAATCTCCATAGACACGACCATCTTTACAGCCTACAATACCTTCGTTTTAGATGTCACGAGACCCCAAATCCGCGACGCTCAAACAAGTGCCAGTCAGCCAACACTCAAAACGAGTGCCCAGCTAAGCGAGCAAAAGATTGCGAGGAGCAATCTGCAGCGAGCGCCACAAGAGCGGACGAGCCACGAGGCGACCCAGTGAGTCGCCGAGCAGAGGGAGCGTTTACAACCAATGTCCGACCACCATCACGAGAACTACGATTGCATCGTCAATGATCATTCGCCGGCCTTTCACCAGCATCATCATCACGGTGAAAACAACGCCGAGAGTATAGACCTTGCAACCGTGCTTGGTATACCGCACGATTCCGGGCACTCTATTGTCGGCCACATCCTGGGCACTGATGCTTGCGGTCAGCAGCAACACTTTGATGGGCACCAGCATTTTGACGTTCACCACTCGCTTGATCACGTCGGTGATACCAATCCTGCTCACGTCAACACAATGGACACATTGGTTGGTCTAAATTGGGCCATGGTTCTCGGCGGTCTGAAGTTCTCGCGCAATATTTTGTTCTTCGGCATCTTTTGTTTGATGTTCCTCTGGCTTGGTGCGCTTCACTGGATTCGACAGCACGAACCACAAGTAAACGAAACATTGGGTATGGGCACGGGTGCTGCACCAGCCCAAGTGATACCAAGCAATCTGGATCAAGCGCTCTTGAATGGCACACGCAATGCCATGCCGGTACCAACACCAATGCTTGCAGCACGACAAGCAACATTAGGCACCAACACCACCAATCCACAATGCTATGTTCAAATACCAATGACTGGAGTCGCCAACGATACTAAACCAATTTCGGTGACACCGGTTTATCGAGAAATACGCCAACCAGCCAGAGAAACGTTTGCTCAAGTCCGGTCAACTCAGGCTACATATTATGGACAGCAAAATTCGTCATTGCTAGCCGTGCGGGGCGACAAAGGTGCCATACGCCTGAAGACAATTGTGAACAGATAATATTAGGGACAACCAAATGGTTGTCCCTAAAAACTTCAATGATTAAATGCCTAAAGATCATTTTGTTGATGATCCTTATTGATAATCAACGCCTTCGATCTGGACCATCTTTACCCGAAGGTCTTCCACCATCCGTGGCAGCTCGAACAAAGCAGGAAGTTTTTCCTCAATGCCGCTTACGTGTCTAGTCAATTCAATCGACTTTTCCATTAAGCGGATCAAAATTTGTTGTGTCGCAATCAACTGTCTTTGATTATCGATCAATTGATTGGCAATTTTTGTGGTCTCAATTCGTTGGTCGACACTGAAATCGATCAACTTGGTCAAATGGGTCAAAAGTTTCTCGAGTTGAACCTCAAGTGGTCTTTCACCAGTGGTGGCATTAGTAACGTCTCCCTGATCGGAAGAACCATCAAAAAATTGTTCGAAGCCTTCTAGGCCGAGATTACTCTCGGGTTTTTCTACAGGCTTGCGTTTGCTTTCAGGCATCGGATAATCCTCATGAGCTAGTCTTGCTAGTTCCACGACTCGGCCAGCAACTTCGTGGTGGCACTCTAGAAATTATAGCTAATGAGATCAAATAAACAATATCTTTTCTTAGATAATTATCCGACTTAATGAAAAATTTTTTGGTGGCACTGAAAAAACGGACCTATTTCGCACTCACCAGAACGCCACGCTTAATAACTTTGTCGACTGGATTCATCGTCATGTTATAAGCAACCTCTTCCAGATTGCTAACATTGAGCACCAAAATGTCCGCCTGGTGTCCTTTTTTCAATTGACCGACTTTATGCCCTAGTCCAATAGCATGTGCAGCATTGATCGTTAGGGCTGATAATGCTTCCTCACAAGTCATCTTCAAATGCAAGCAAGCCAGTCCCCAAATAAACGGCAAAGAGAATATATGGCAAGAGCCTGGATTGAAATCCGATCCTAGTGCTACCGCAGCACCACCATCGATCAATTTTCTTGCCGGTGCGTGTTCGCTTAAATTCAGAAAAAACGATGTACCAGGCAAAAGCGTGGCAATGGTATCAGACTTAGCCAACAGATCGATCTCAGCGTCCGAAATGTTCAGCAAATGATCACAGCTTGCTGCATTCAGCTCAATTGATAGTTTGGAGGCACCCAGATTTTCAAATTCATCTGAGTGAACTTTTGATCTCAGTCCCAGTTTTTGACCGGTAAGCAAAATTTCCTTGGTTTGCTCCAAGGAAAAATACCCCTTATCGCAAAAAACATCGATAAACGGTTTAGGCAAATTGGCAAATTCAGTTTTTTCGATTAAGGAAGCAAGCGCGGGCAACATTTCCCCGATGATTTGTTCGATGTACGCTTGCCGATCAACGCCAGGCGGAAAAGCGTGTGCCGGCATAAAAGTTGGTACCAGTTCGACAGGCTGCATGGTGGCAAGGCGAACAATTGCCTCAAACATATTCAGTTCGCTTTGTTGGTCAAGACCATAACCAGTTTTGACTTCACAAGTGGTAGTACCATATGCCACCATTTGCGAAAGACGCCGTTGGCCCAAATCAATCAGTTTTGCCAGAGATGCCTTTCTGGTGGCAGACATTGAGGCAACTATGCCACCACCGGCTTGAGCAATCTCAGCATAAGTTGCTCCGCGGCAACGCATGGCAAATTCATTGGCACGATTGCCGGCAAAGACCAGGTGAGTATGGGGATCGATAAATCCGGGAATTACAAGTTTGCCCGATGCATCAATTTGCGAACCAGACTTGGACAATTGAACATTAGCAAGGACTTCGTCTGCCTTGCCAATTTCAACGATCACACCATCCTTTATGGCAATGGCACCATTTTCCCAACGCTGAACGGCTTGCATTTGTTTGCCGTGAGCTGGCCCCTTGTCCAAGCAAGGCGTTACCAGGCACCCGATGGGAGCAATCAGCAAATCGACCAATGTGGAGCCCTGCGATGACACTATACGGTAGCTGCCACCTTAGAAGCATGACGCAAATACATTTCCAATTCTTCGACATGGGCAGTTTCATCGACAATAAATTGCTCAATGAAAACGCGCAAAGAAGGGTTATCTTTCACGAGCTCTAATTGCTCTTCGTACAATTTCAGATGCTGGCGTTCTGCATCGAGATTTTCTTTCAGCATCTCTTCAATACTTGGTTCTGCCGGTTCTTGAACGTCCTGAATATTGACTGACGCCTTTCCACCCATGACCGTAATCTTCTCACCAAGTTTGGTGGCATGATCCATGCAATCACGAGCGCGGGCGCGGAACAATCCGACAAGCGGTCCACGTCCAGGACCAGCAACTGCAAATGAATGGTGCAAATAGCGAATCATTGCCGACATCTCGTATTCGAGATCCGAATTCAAAGCTTTCAATATTTCTGCTTTTTCCATTTATACGCTCGATCAGCAAATTCACATAGCTTCTCGCCACGCAAATGCGGACTTATATTCAAAGTCCGCATTATAGCTTATTGAGATCTAATCAGTCACGTATGCTTTACATCAAAGTTGTTGCAGAGCAAAATCTACAAACAATCTCTCAAAGCAATTTGGTTCACGCCGTTCTGGAAATCCTTGCTCTGTATGCATTTGAGGATCCTTCGCACACGGAGTGACCCATAGCTGTACATTGCGCAAGATAATCACAACGAGTACATATGCTGCTTTGATGTGGCGCAAAGTGTTCCGGTGCTTTCATTTCCTCAATTGTCTTGATCAAGTCAGGCCAATGCAATCTATAGAGCGCCTCATCAAGATCAATAGTTGTCGGCTTAATATCGCCTGCACCAATTTGGCAAAAGGTAAGCGAGAGCTTTTCATACGGCCAACGCGTCTGCAATTTCTCTGCCAGAAATTGTTTGACCAATATTGATGCTTGCGGCCAAGTGGGATCAAATGGTTTCAAGCGATGCAAATGATAGTCAACCAACTCCAAACGTTTTTCTTCCGGATACCAAAATATAGCGTCAATAGTATCTTCTAGATATACGCGAATATGTGCAACACGCGCCCGTACCTTTAAGTTGACGCCCACAAGCTGGGCGCCTTTGGGCCGGTACGGGCGTGAGAGAAAATTTTCCAATACCTTATAGCCAAACAAAAACGCTTTGCCACCATCTTGGCCAGAGACAGCCTCCGAGGGCCAATGCGTCCCCAAAAACTTTTGCACTTGTGAGCGGCTGGCAATTTTCCCGCGATTAATTTCCGCCACCGCCTTGAGTAAAAATCTCTTGAGAACTGTGCTGGTTTTTTCAGCTCTTTCCTGCCCTTGCTGAAAAGCAAACCAGTAAGCTCGTCGGCAAACCCGAAATGTTTCAATCATGGCAGGGCTAAACAAGGTCCGATCCATTGGCGACCTCCCTTTCTTTTTGACACCGTACTTTTGTATGTCATACTAATATATAGTACCCATTCTTTCGCGGTCAACTTAAATTGTGCCGACGCCTCCAAATCTAATTTTTCCTGGATAATGATTACTACGAGTGATTACAATCAATAATTGCTCTAGTAGCCTCTAGAAGGTACAGCCCGGCAAAACAAGTTGCCAACGGGTCGATGTAAACAAGCATCATTTCTTGTCTTTGAACTACATATATAAGGATGGAGAATTTGCTCGCGCCCGACGCCACGAAAAAACTAAGTTCAGTGCTTACGGTTTCCGAACTGACAGCGCACATTCGTATTGCGCTGGAAACATCCTTTGACAACATAGCCGTGGTTGGCGAAGTTTCCAATTTCAAAATCTATCCATCAGGACATTGGTACTTTTCGCTCAAGGATAAAGACGCAACTTTATCGGGCGTTTGTTTCAAGAACTGCAATCAACAAATCAAATTCGAATTAGAAGATGGCATGCAAGTGGTGGCACGCGGCAAGTTGAGCGTCTATCCACCGCGCGGTTCTTACCAAATCATTGTCACAGGCCTCGAACCGGTCGGCATCGGTGCGTGGCAATTGGCATTTGAACAACTGCGCAGCAAACTGGAAGCCGAAGGCTTGCTTGCAGCGGAGCGTAAAAAACCAATACCAATGTTGCCGCGCCGCATCGGTATTGTTACAAGTACAGCTGGTGCAGCGTTGCGCGATATTCTTACGGCTCTCAATCGCCGCAATTCCAATATAGAAGTTGTGATCAGCCCATGCAAGGTTCAAGGTGAAGGATCTGCTGAGGAAATTGCTCAAGCCATTGCTTACTTAGAAGCAGTTGGTGGCATTCAAACCATATTGGTCTGTCGTGGTGGCGGATCGATTGAAGATCTCTGGTCTTTCAATACGGAAATTGTGGCGCGCGCCATTGCAAATTGTTCGATTCCAATTATTTCTGGTGTCGGGCACGAACCAGATATCACCATTTGCGATCTGGTAGCAGATTTGCGCGCACCAACACCAACAGCGGCAGCCGAGTTGGTGGCACAAGGCAGAGCAGAGCTGCTTGGGCGTTGGTCAAACTTGCACCGCCATATGGTTAGACAGTTTGATCAGAGGCTATTTGCCGCTCGATATGAAGTGAGCAGATTGAGCCCGATTCAATCTCTCTTGCGCCTGCAACACAAATTGGCAAATCTAAGACTGAATATTCACAACTATCAAATGCGTATGGTGGCACGAGCAACTGCCAAACTTGCTCAATCCACACATGCCTGGGAACAAAATCGCAAAAAACTATTGGCGCTCAGCCCAACCAGTGTTCTGGCTCGTGGCTTTGCCGTTTTGCGCAAAGCAGATGGGAAAGTGGTATCACAACCAGAAGACGTAAGTCCTGGAGAAACCCTGGAAGCACTTTTATACAAAGGCAAACTGAAAGTTCAAGTTATATCGGGAGAAGACTCATGGTAACGAATGCAAAAGGCGAGGAAAACGAAAGCATTGATTTTGAAGCAGCCATCGGCGAATTAGAAAAAGTTGTTACGCAACTTGATTCTGAAACCAAGCTGGAAAAGGCGCTGGCGCTTTTTGAACGCGGCATGAAACTTTCCAGCCAGTGCGAGGCTGTTCTTAAGGCAGCCGAACAAAAGGTGGAAGTGCTAAAGCGCTCTGCTGATGGTGAGCTTGTCTTGGAGTCTTTCGGCAAAGCAACGAACGAAAACAATCGAGACAACGAAGAGGATGATGAAGATTATGACGGTGAGTCAGACGAAGATGACGAAGACTAATCCAACTCAAGCACTTGCGGTTTGTTTTGCGCTCGTCGCTTTTTTGTTTTGCGCCAGCGCCGGCATGGCAACACCGACTTTCGAGTCCATGCCACTGGCTGAAGTCAAAGCCGCGCCTAATCTCAAGATATTGCGCTTTCAGATTCTTTCAATCAACTGCGCTGCCTGTGCCAATGCCATGAGTATCAAAATGGCCGAGCTTGAAGGTGTTGAGTACGTCAAAATAGACATGGTCAAACCAGTCGGCGCCCAAGCCGAAGTTATCTTCGCCCCAAGCAAGATTCAACCAGAGGCAATTACAGACCTGGTGCACGAATTCCATTATTCCGAAGCCGCAGTCAAAACAACCAATTGGCCAGAAAAACAAATCACTAAGAGCAAAACCAAAGCCTCAAAATCCAAAAGTGCGGCTCGCTAGCAAGCTATAAAAAATCCGCCCTGTTTCATAGCAGGGCGGATCAAATCTCAGTCAATCGCTATTGGGCGTGAACTTCGACAGACAATTCAGCAACTACATCAGGCATCAATTTTACTTGTACATGATAAGTTCCCAACGCATTGATTTCGTCTTGTGTTTTCACAATACGCTTATCAATTTCTGCGCCGAGAGCGGACGTCAACTCTTGCGCAATTTCCTTATTGGTAATCTTGCCATAGAGTCTGCCACCTTCACCAGCTTTAGCGGTCAGCTTCAAGCTGCCCAAAGCGGTAATCTTCTCTGCCAAATCAACTGCTTGCTGGTGAATCTTTTCTGCCTTAGCACGCAGCTGTTCTAAATCTTCTTCTCTCTTCTTGAGAGTTCCTGTCGATGCCACAACGGCCATGCCGCGGGGCTGCAAGAAATTGCGGAAATAACCTGGCGCCGATTCGACGACATCGCCAACTTTGCCTAACTTAGCAACGTTTTGTTGCAAAATAACCTTCATGACATCTCTCCGATTTGTGAGCGAATTTGCCTAATCATCCTAGTGTTTAGGGCCTGGCAAAAGGGTCCCTTTTGCTATTCCTCGGAGCAATAATCGCCTGCCGCTGGCAAAAGCCAATATTGTCAGGAGGGTAGCCTGCCTCTTTACAGAAGTCAAACTTTACCACGGAAACGCCCTGTTGGCCCGAAGCTTGCGTCAAATTTACGTTTGTTCGCCTAAGGACAGTAAAATGGTCAGAAAAGTAGCTTTGCGACTTAAGCCTCAACACTTTTCCCGAAACATAGCTCGGACACCAGCTGGGTCCTGAGCAAAGCCAAAGCGCTCATAAAATCCCTCCCGACCGGAGTCGGCGTAAAGCGTAATGAGCGAAATCCCATAAGTATCAATGTCCGCAATCAACTCTCTCATCAAAAGCCCGCCCAAGCCAATGTGCTGATAACTTGGCCGCACTGCCACATCCCAAATGGTTGCATTGAATACTTTGTCGCCCGTGGCACGAGCAAATCCAACCAATAAATTGCCATCCCAAGCAGAAACCACAGCAAGGCTATTGGCGAGCGCCCGCACGATTAGCTCCGGGTCACGCTTTGCCCAACCAACCGATGTACACAGGTCTTGCAACGCCGGCGGCGAGACCTCGCAGTCGTGGACAATGCGAATCAGCGCTAACTTCTTGTCGTCGTTCGAGTCTTCTTTATGACGCCTGCGAAATAAGCCAGACAAAACCATACGGAAAACCCCTTTCTAGCTTGACGGCTCGATAAGATTCCCACTTTATCGGTAGTCTCTTACAAGCCTAAACCCGGTCAACTATTGCCACGGACTCGACATGAAAGGTTTGGGGAAACATGTCGACTGGCTGAACTCTGATAGTTTTGTACCCATTTTGTTCGAGAACTTTCAGGTCACGGGCAAGAGATGCAGGATTACAGCTTATATAAATAATGCGGGGGCAATTGAGCGCAATCGCTGCAGCAACGGCAGCCGGGCTTAAGCCCTTGCGCGGTGGATCTAATAAGAGAATATCGGGATCGGTGCCAATCATTTCCTTTATCTCAGGCAATATATCCTCAACTCGCCCGTGGCATACGTCAACATTACTGATGTGATTCAATTCGTTGTTGGTCACCGCATCATCGGCAGCTTGGTCATGTTCTTCTATGGCGATAACTTGATCACAGAGCGCCGAAAGCCAAAGTGCCATCGTACCAACGCCAGCATAAGCATCAATCAAAATTGGCTTTTCCTCTGGCTTTGCTTTTTTGTTTTGGTAGTCCAGTACACTATGCGATACCAGCTCAAGCAGGTGCACAAGCTGAGGAGAATTGACTTGGAAAAAGCTGGTCGGGGAAAGCTGGAAGTCCAGACCTTTGTGCAACTCTTGTGGCAGCTGAGAATCAGTTGTGGACAAATGCTCGACAATATAGAGCTTGCCACTCAAACCAATTGTTTTATCACCCATGATGCGATTGCCCGAGCGATTATTGAAGTTGATTGCCGTGCCGACAACTTCCGGCACTTGCTCAACAATGCTTTCGGAAGCCCGACCAAGTTTGGTCATCAAGGATTTTGTGCCTTGCCCATCCGGGTCTGTATTTACAACAAAGGTGAGCAAAATTTCCTTGCTGGAAAAACTGTAACGGGCGCAAATATGACGTAACGTACCGGCTTTGGTTTCTTCATCGTAAGCAGTAATACGCTCTTGCTCAAGTGCGTTTTTTGCTGCCTCAAGCATGCGATCCAAAGGTTCGGGCTGAATGGGACAATGTTTGATGTTGACCAATTCATGTGAGCCAATTTGATAGTAGCCA
The DNA here is from genome assembly GCA_020050685.1 of Candidatus Obscuribacterales bacterium. GTDB lineage: Bacteria > Cyanobacteriota > Vampirovibrionia > Obscuribacterales > Obscuribacteraceae > JAGVKG01. Next base: position 63,493 of record JAGVKG010000010.1, read on the forward strand.
GCCAGAATGCGCGACGAATCAACCGGATTTCTCACCGGGAACTGCACTTTATTGCGATAGAAAAATGGTGTGTCGCTGCCTAAAGTCGGCAAAACAATATTTGGATCAAGCTGCGCAATGTGCTGCAGAGACTGGCAAACAATGTCGCGTTTTGCATCCAATTGCGCTTGATAGTCGATGTGCTGCCACTGGCAGCCGCCACAAACTTTGAATATTTTGCAGGGCGGCTCAATGCGTGATGGGCTCGGCTCGATTATCGAAATAATTTGCGCGTGAGCAAAATCTTTCCTCACATCATATAGCTCGACTTCGACTTGATCACCAGGCACAGCCCGATCAACAAATATGACCATGCCATGATCACGACTGACTCCCGCACCAAGTTGTGCAAGTGAGCCAATTTTTGTTACCAACTTCTGACCTTTATGTTTCTTATCCACTAGTTACGTCCAATTTTTAATTGGCTCTCCCTTTATCGAAGCCGGTTACCTGTTCTTGCTGAGCTAATTGGCGATTCAATGCGTCCAGTTTTGCCTTCGCCTCAAATTGATTTTGTCGACGACAAAGATCTTCAATGCGCAAATAAAGATCCATGTCTTCACTAACGGATTGTTGAGCCAAGCCGCGCTTTTCCAAGACTCTGATGCGCCCATAGGCTTGTTGCCTTTCGCTGGTGAGCATTCCCCAACTGGCCTTGCCATCAAGAATGTCCTGATAGCTCAGATCCTTATACTGTATAAGCACATTTGGTTCGGTGCCAGAGACAATTGCTAACGAATCTAAAAATTTATCCTGATTGATCTGCCCAGCACCAAATGCCACAACATCAGCCGCAGTAACCACCACTTTGTGATAACGGTTGGAGTGCTTAGAGTCCTGAAAAATCACTGAGACCCGTTCAATGTTTTTCGGATCGAGATCAACAATTTGTTTGGCGATTAGCACTGCATCAATCTTGCAGTCGTGGTCGAAAGCCTTTGGCCTACGGTAAGTTGAAATGACAATTTCCAATCCGCCAACCGTGGCATCAATTGGACAACCGGCAGTGACAATATTTGCCCGCTTAATTGCCTCGACCAATTGCGCAGGTGTCAGCAATGTTTTGCTCACCTTTATTGCCGGCTTGCTCAGGCCTTTTGTCTGTCCTTTTGCCGCTTTGGTTGCAGCCAGAGCGTCCATGGCGCCATTCACAGGCAAGCTGGCAACCAGACCAATGACGCAGGCCAGTCTTAAATTATGGGCAGCAACTAAGTGGTTTTTGCGCTTGGTCAGACTTTTCATACTTCTCACTGAAATTAGATAAGTATTGATATTTTAAGCATTCGCTTGGGATCTTGTTCATTCTATCTCGAAATTTGCCTAGATTCTTGGACTGATCTTCATTTAGAATAGCGATTATGTCGATTCAGCTTATACACGTATCAGACATTCACTTTGGCTCCGGCGAAAGCCACGGGCGAATTAACCCGTCTACTGGCTTAAACATTCGCTTTGAGGATTTTGTCCAGGCACTTTCCAAAGTTGTCGACTTTGCCATTGAAAAATCGGCTGATGCATTTATTTTTTCCGGCGACGCTTATAAAAATGCCTCTCCCGAGCCGCTTTATCAAATGATGTTTGCCAAGCAAGTCAAACGCTTGTCCGATGCCGGCATTCAAACCGTTCTTTTAGTCGGCAATCATGATCAGATGCTCAAGACAACGGCAAGCCATGCGCTTTCTGTTTTCCAGACTTTGGAAATCCCCAATGTGCTGGTCATAGACAATCCGACAACAAAAGTAATTGATACCAAATCCGGTGCCTTTCAATTAATCGGTTTGCCTTATGTGACAAAACATCTTTTGCTCACGCACGACAAGTACAATCAGCTGCCGGCACAGGAATTGGACCGCGTTTTGGTTGAGCACGTCGATACTATTTTGAAAGGCTTTTACCAAGAATTATGCCCGGATCTGCCCACCGTAGTCACGGCGCACATGACGCTTGATCGCGCGCTGGCCGGCATTGAACAAGAGCTTTTGGTTGGGTACAACTTAACATACCCGACAGATATTTTCATCGAAAATAAAATTGACTATGTCGCCCTTGGCCATGTGCACAAGCACCAAATTATTCGCGCTGATTCGCCGGCAATTGTCTACGCCGGAAGCCTTGAGCGCGTGGACTTCGGCGAAGAAAAAGAGGACAAGGGCTTTGTTTCTGTCGAACTCAAGCGCGGCAAAACCACCTATGAATTTCACTCAATTAATCCGCGTCCGTTCATTACTCTCGACATAGATTTAAGCGATGCAGAAAATCCCACCGAAATACTTTGTCACGAAGTAACTAAGCGAGTGCCAACCAATTCGGTTGCAAGAATTCGTTACAAAATCAAGCAAGAAAAAATTTCGCAAATTGATGAAGACAAAGTTCGTGCATCTGCAGCAAATGCGCTTTCCATCCGGCTTCTGCCAGACATTATTCAAACCAAACGTCAATCAAGAATGCCGCAATTAACAGAGTCAGTGAGCCCAATGACCGCTCTGGCTGCCTATCTTACAGAGCTTGCTCCCGAGCGCAAAGATGTACTGATTGCCCGCGCCAAAGAGTTAATGGCAAGGGCACAAGACGGCACAAAGAGCTAGCTTTCGTAATCTCACAGATCCTCTTATTACTATAATTTCATGCTTGCGCGTGATTCAAAGGCAAAAATCACGTTAGACTTGACCAACGCTATCAAGAGCAAATCTTATTTTTAGCGACTTCTAACATTCTGGAGAATTGCAAATATGGTTAATCGGAAATCTAGCAGAAACTGGGCAAGCCTCGCTTTAGTTGCTTCAGCCTTTGTTTCACTTACATTGACTGGCTGCGGATCAGCAAACAACAATTCTGCAGCGGTCCCAACACCACAAGGCACAATTTCTTTGGACTTGGTAAAAGTTGGTATGCCTGAGTCCACTTTCAAAGATGCGATCTTGACCTTCGTTCCAGATCCGGATCCACGCGCATCCGTTGGCGGCAAGACTCAGTACTTGAGCCGCACAAAAGATGCCAATGGTGGCCAATATATCGCCCAGTGCTTCGGCGGTACATGTCGTCAAGTATTGGTCTACTACATGGACCGTCCAGTATCACGCGAGACAGCAATGACTGTGCTCAAGACCCTTTTCCCAGCCGATGCTCCACAGACTTCGCAAATTGACGAAAAAGGGCTGAAGGATGCCATTCCAGTTGCGAAGGTAACTTTGAGTGACGCTTATAAGGGCGAGTTAATTTGCGCCGACAAGGAAGGCTCGCAAGTCAAAATTGTCCAAGCAACATTTGCCCAAAAACAAATGTAAGGACCTCAGAGATCCTGAATTTCAACATTCAAGCTTGCCAGGAAGGACAACCTCCTGGCAAGCTTGCTTTAAATGAGTAACTCAAAATGAAGATATCTATAAAGCTATGTCTTAGAGCAAAGTGATATCATCTTGTGAACTAAAAGTGCTCTGTTTGCACTGTTTTCGCGCTCTCAGGCGCGATTTGGGAACCTTCAAAAAACATGCCGGCACAAATTCAAGAATCAAAAACGCAAACCATTTCGCCAGCAGTTGCTGTCCAGCCTGTGCTGATTGATAATGCTGCGCACAAATCAACAAATCTGTTTTCTTCTCTCTGGAATTTGAGACAGTTGATTCAAGTAATGGTGCGCCGCGATTTAGCTGGGCGTTTTCGCGGTTCCGTTATGGGCGTGTTCTGGACGGTAATTAATCCGCTTGGGCACCTTATACTGTACACGTTCCTTTTTTCAATTGTTCTCAAAGTTCGTCTCGGCACCGATGCTTCGGTGGGCAACTTCGCGTTTTATCTCATGGCCGGACTGCTTCCTTGGCAGGCTCTTTCCGAAGCGCTGTTGCGTGCAACATCTGTAATTCACGAAAATGAAAACTTGGTCAAGCGTGTTGTATTTCCTTTGGAGATTCTCCCCTTTGTAGTTGTTTTATCGTCGATGGTATCGGCAATAGTGGCAATTCTACTTTTGGCCGGAGCAGCATCGATATTTCTCCCCACATCGCATTTGTCTTTGGTGTTTCTCCCGCTCGTGATTGCCTCGCAACTTTTGGTAGTTGGTGGTATCGCTTGGTGGGTTGCCTCAATCAGCGTTTTCTTGCAGGACATCAAACACTCAATTTCGTTGGCATTATCCGTTTGGATGTACGCCACGCCAATTGTTTATCCGGCATCAATGCTGCCTAAGAAATTGCACTTCATGCTTTGGGTAAACCCGATGGCCGGTATCGTTGGTGATTACCGCCGCGTTATTCTGCAAGGCTTGCCACCTGAGTGGGGACATTTCGCGGTTTACACAACCTTCGGCATAGTCCTTTGGTTCTCCGGCTATTACTTCTTTGTGCACACCAAGAAATCATTTGCTGATGTTATGTGAGTCCCTGATTTTTCGTCCGATTCATTCCGTAGTTCATAAGGTAATTTGGTTAAGATGATTGCAGTCGATTTACAAAATGTGTCTAAGTGCTACTCGATATACGAGAAGCCGGTCGATCGCTTGAAAGAAATTCTTTCCAACAACCGCAAGTGCTTCCACAAAGAATTTTGGGCGCTCAACGATATCAATCTGCAGTTTGAATCGGGAACAACCACAGCACTGCTTGGCCCAAATGGTTCGGGCAAGTCGACTCTTCTGCAAGTGATTGCAGACGTTTTGCAGCCAAGCTCAGGCACAGTCAAGCTGTGCGGCAGACTTACAGCAATCCTTGAACTTGGCGCCGGCTTCCAACCCGATTACACCGGTCGCGAGAACATTATTCTGAATGGCATGATTCTTGGCATTCCCAAAGATGAAATGCTGGCTCGCATGGATGAGATTGCCGAGTTTGCCGAGATTGGTGACTTCTTCGATCAACCAATCAAAACTTATTCTTCAGGCATGATCGTACGCCTTGCCTTTGGCTGTGCTATTAGCGTTGACCCAGAAATTTTATTGGTGGACGAAGCACTGGCTGTTGGCGACCAAGCATTCCAGAAAAAATGCATTGGCAAGATCAAGCAACTGCAAGAGCGCGGTAAGACAATCATTTTCGTCACGCATGATGTGGCGTCGGTGCGTTATTACTGCGACCGAGCTGTGATCTTGAATGGCGGTCGTGTCGTCGACAAGGGCTACACGAAAGATGTAATTGGTACATACGAAGAAATAATGGCAAACAAAGATTTGGTTGCCCCCAAGCTTATAGTTCAACCACAATTAGTTAAGTAGAAGTTACAGTAAGACAGATTTATTGGCAGTGTTTTTTGGAGCAAACAAGTGACGGAACAACTTCTAATCAAGCCGACAACAAGTGGCACAAACCAGTCAAATGCTGGTTACGTGGAATCCGATTATACCTATGGCGTCGAAAGCCCGAACGCCCTTAGAAAGCTCTGTTTGTTCCTGTCCAATGCAATTTTGCAGTTTCCGCAAATTTTTGAATTGCAGCAGCAAATTCTCAATCAGCCAACACTCTTACGCAAAGAAGTGGAGGATGAAATCGCTTCACTAAAGGCAGAGAATGTCAATGTCCGCGTGATTGATTATGGCTGCGGCTCCGGCACTTATACCGGTCTCTTTAGCCCAGACAATTATCTTGGCATTGATTGTTCGCTGCCCATGATTAAACACGCACAAAAGCAACATCCTCAACACAAGTTTCTCCATGCCGACAATTTGGAAGGCATTAAGAGCAACCTGGAAGATGTCTCAGCAATTTTCCTCGTTGGTGTTATTCACCATTTGCCAGAGAATCTCTTGATTTCGATTCTCGATTGCCTACCAAAGACAAATAAAGTACGTATGCTTTCGATAGACACTTTGAAATGCAACAGCGGATTGGGTGCTATCGTTCAGTTGTTTGAAAGAGGCGAGTTCCTGCGCGACGAACGCGACCACAAACGCATTCTCGATCGCATTGCCAGCCAACTTAGCTACAAAAAAGTCCCTTATGGTTCTTGTTTCGATCTTGCGGTTTTCCGCGGGATCGTAAGAACTGATATTGCCTAAGCCTGACGGGCATAAAGTTCTGCGAGGCAAATTGATGTCAACTTTCTTCAAAAGAATTGCTTCCAGTACATTTGCCTTGTTGGTCGTATTCGTGTGCGGCGTAGACTATGCGCTTGCCACAATCAAACCGCTTCGCTATTTCAACCACACAGGTTTGACCAGCCTGAAGCAGAACTTTCTCGTTTCAAAATTGCCAGAGTTTCTTGCCTCACCAAACAATCCGGAATTGCTATTGCTGGGCTCATCGCTTGTCTTGGTGCCATCCGTGCGTTTGGATGATGAATTTCACGGACGTCAAACTAGATACGACCGCTGGTATTACCGCAATTGTATAGACGAATATACAAAAGCCGATTACTTCGCTTCGCTGCTTTCAAAATCCGCAGGACGCAATATGTCCATGAGCAATCTTGCTGTTGCTGCTTCAATGGCGTCCGATCAATATTTGATTTTGAAAAAGTATTTGGCAGCCGGTAAGAAACCAAAATACATTGTGCTTTGCTTGGCACCACGTGATTTTTTTGACAACGAACGAGATGTGGTTGAACAAACACCCACCTATCAAGTCCTGGCTGATGTGACAAGCTTAGGTGATGTTCTGGAAGGACATCCAAGTTTGGTATCAGTCTCCGATTTCATGGCTGGAAAAATTTGGAATTTCTATCGTGTGCGAACAGACTACAAGATTTTTCTCGATTCGCTTGCCAGCCAATTCTTTGGACATCCTACAACAATGTATGAGGCTGTGAAGTCTGCCAAGGCAACCAAGCCGGCGGAAACAGCAACCGGTGATAAGACAGAAGAGTTCAAAGATACGCCTGCTTGGGATAATACGCACGCAAACTACGTCCAACCACCAAACACGTTGCCTGATTTGGCCAGGTATCATCACATGTACCTGCCGGTCAACTATCCCTTGTTTGAAAAACAAGTGCATTATTTAGACATGTTCTTGCAAATGGCAAAGACGAACGCCATCCCAGTTGCCATTGTGCGCATGCCTTTGACAAAAGAAAATTGGGCGATACTGCCACCGGATGCACAAGCGAAGTTTGCCAACGCACTTGTTGCCGAGTCAAAAAAATACGGGGCAGCCCTTGTCGATCCCGGCTCGTCCACAACATTTGACAAAGATGACTTCGAAGACTCCGTGCACTTAAACGGCAAAGGCGGCAAAAAAGTCTTCGACTATGCAGCAAGTCAAATCACAATTCAATCTAACCCTTTTCAGAAGCGAAAGTGATCAGAAGCGATGCTTCGCAGTCTGCTTGCAGCTGAGTATCTTGTAGATTACAAAAATTTTGCCTATAATTGATCAACAATTACTAAGGTTGAGATTGATGATTAAGGTCTTGCAAGGTGTATTCGATAGCGACAGGCCCAAGTTACCCTTGATCGGATCCTTTGCACCGGTAATTTTCATAGTTGCCTACTTTTTGATTGGCTCGTTTTTCATTACCCCCTGGGGTAATTTCCCACTCAATGATGATTGGATTTATGGAGAATCAGTCAGGAAACTTCTAGAAAGCGGAAGTTTTCACATGGGAGCCAGTTGTGCTGCTTGCTTTTTGCACATTGCTCTAGGGGCAGTTGCCTGCAAATTTTTTGGCTACTCTTATGCAGTTCTGAGATGCCTTTCCCTAATTTTTTGGCTTGCCGGATCTTTGGCTTTATATTTAACGGTGCGCGAAATTGGTCTTAACCAGAAGACAGCGGCAATCTTTGCGCTTGTCTATATGGTCAATCCCATTTTGATGAATGTCAGCTTTTCATATATGACGGATATATCTGCCATTAGTCTGACAATTTTCTATCTCTTGTTCACCGTCAAAGCAGTTAAGCGCGACTCGCCCTGGTTTTTCTTTTTCGCATCCTGTGCCCTACTGGCAACAATTGCCGTGCGACCCATTGCCGTGGTTGTCGTACCAGCTAATGCCTTTTTGCTTCTAGTCTATTGGCTGCGTAAACGCCACAGTTGGACCATCACGATCGGACTGATTGTTTTGCCAATATTTTTGACCTTGATACTGCAACACTACATGAAAGTGACTTCTGAGTTCCCTGAAGGTTACAAGTGGTATACAGGCGAGATTGCTAGCCTACTGAAAGGTTACTTGCGACACACCGGCAAGTCAGTCTATGTCTCCACGATTTTATTTGGCCAGGTCGCCTGTTATTTGGGACTTTTCCTTGCACCAATTCTCGTTTCTTTTATTGGCGCATTTCGTGATCTCTTCAAGGCAAAGGTGCGCATAGCATCTATTTGGTTTGTGCAATCAACTGCCATTGTGACTTTGACCTTGTCCAATTTAGTGGCCACAAAGGGCCGTTTGATGCCTTCCAATCAAAATCTGTTACGCATGCCGTCAGTTGGCGCCACCAACATCATGGGTGTGAATATTCCCGCGCTCAGTTCATCTTGGCGCGGCCTTCTAACCGGCATCTCAGCAACATTTGCTTTTGTATTGCTCGTGATTCTTGGTTCTGGTGCCAATCGCGCCATCTTGCTTGCCGCTCGAGCCTTGAAGCGCGGTTTAAACGCCCCGGATCAGGCCATCAAAAGAACAACGCTTGCGGGATTCTGCTTCCTTTCTCTTTCTCTGAATTTCGCTTTCCTGCTTTTGCAACTACGCGTAATAGATCTCGATCGCTACTATTTGCTCGTCGTTGTACCGGTTCTCTTGTGCTTAGCTTTGTCCTGGCGCTGGTTAAGAGTGCGTGGTAATTTTCCTCTCTCCATCCTCATACTCCTAGTCATGTCCACTTATTCATTGCTTGCCACCAACGACTTTGTCAGCTGGAACCGCATGCGCTGGCAGGCCATAACCTCTCTCGAAGCAACGGGTCAGAAATCAAACATTATTGACGGCGGGGCCGAATACAACTTTTTGCGCGATCCAAATTTGGCCAACAGCGTCGCTTTTGGGCCAGGGTTCCATGGTGTACCGAATCGGGGCAAACCACCACGCGATGCCTGGCGTTGGTGGCCAATAGCAGAGGACGATTTATATATAATCAGTTTTTCCCCTATACCAGACTATAATATTGTGAAAAACTTTCCCTACTGGAGCGCCCTGACTTTTAGCCAGCACGATGTGCTTATCCTAAAGAAAAATATTCCGGTCAAGGAAACTCAAAAAACTGCTTCTCTCCACGTCACTCATTTATAAAGCCCTTACTAATCACCCGAGGAATGAGATCAATATGTTGAAAACCAAAGACAAATATAGCTTGGAGCAAATCCGTGATTTCTGGACTGAACAGGCAAAAGAGCATGGACAGTCTTATCAAGCATCGTGGTCCGATCAAAATGCAATTGATTTGGAAATCCGCGAGATTGCCAGCCGCTTGCAAGATGGCGATAAGGTTCTCGACATCGGTTGCGCTAACGGCTACTCCACCCTGCATTTTGCCGCCGACAAAAAATTACAAATTCGTGGACTCGACTACATACCCGAAATGATTGAGGCCGCTCAGACCAGTCTATCTCAGTGTGCTAGTCGACTTAAAAGTACAGTCGAATTTGCAGTTGGCGATATTACATCCCTGAAGGAAGTAGAACAAGCTTACGACAAGGCTGTGGTGATTAGAGTCCTGATTAATTTGGAGACTTGGGAGAACCAAAAGGCAGCATTAAGACAATGCATAAAAGTGTTGAAGCCAGGTGGTACATTGCTTTTGTCGGAAGCGACGGTACAAGGTTGGCAGAAGCTGAACTCTATGCGCAAAGAGTGGGACTTGCCGCAAATTCCGATGCCTGCCTTCAATCAATATCTCGATGAAGAGAAAGTCATCGATTATGTTTCCTCAGATCTGGAACTAAAAGAACTAGTAAACTTCTCCAGCACCTATTTTGTTTTGACCCGCATCGTCAAACCATTATTGGCAAAAGCATCTAATATCGGTATGGATGCAGCAGCAAATCCAGCTATGGAATGGAATCGCTTTGCCGGTTTACTACCAGCTGCAGGCGACTATGGAACACAAAAGTTATTTGTCTTCCAAAAACGCTCTTAAGAAGGCAACGTCGACACAGTGAAAAGCATTGCCCATAGTGATGCAAATGTAAGTGTTGGGTTCGACCCTAACTATTTTGCCCAGCTCGCCAAGTTGGAACCATATAATTTCTGGTTTCGGGCCAGAAATAAGTTAATCACATGGGCTTTTTCCCGCTACTGCTATCCAGTTGATAATTTTCTTGAGATTGGCTGTGGAACTGGTTTTGTTTTGTCAGCTATGTCCAAATCGTTTCCGCTGCTTAAGCTCTTTGGCAGCGAGCTCTATGCAGAAGGGCTTGCCTTTGCTCAACAAAGAGTACCGCAAGCAACGCTTTTGCAACTGGATGCCACGGCGATGCCACATGAAAGTGAATTCGACGTAATTGGTGCCTTCGATGTTTTGGAACACATTGAAGATGATGTAGAGGTACTTTGCCAAATTAAAAAAGCGCTTCGCTCTGGCGGTACCTTAATCATGACAGTACCGCAGCACCAATTTCTTTGGAGCCGTTCAGACGAATTCGCCCATCACTTTCGCAGATATGAGGCCGGTGACTTAATTAACAAGCTAAGACAAGCGGGATTTTGCAAAATCCGGCAAACCTCATTTTATTCTTCTTTGTTGCCTCTGATGCTTGCCTCAAGGATCTGGCAGCACTTTTCTCCGAAAGAATACAATGTCATGTCGGAGCTAAAAATCACAAGCGGCATTGTTGGTTTTTTCCTGGAACGAATCCTGGACCTAGAGCTGCTTATGATTCGCTTAGGAATCTCATTTCCTTTTGGTGGCACGCTTTTAGTGGTAGCAAAAGCAATTTAGGGCAACGTGGAACTAGCGGTCTGAGCAGACAAATTTGGATTTACAGTTACGGATACTTCGCCTCTTACCCGGAATTGCTTGATCGCCTCGATGACTGAGTCCTGCTCACTGGTGGCTAGATTGTTGAAAAATGGCAGTCTGAGAATTGTGTCGCTTACACGTTCAGTGACAGGACAATCTCCTAGTTTGCCACCAAAAGCCAACCCCATGGTCGAAAGATGTAATGGCAGGTAGTGATAGACAGCCATTATTCCTCGCTGTTTTAGATGTTCGATCAGCGCTTGCCTTTCGGAAAGCGAGTTCAAAATCAAATAAAACATATGATATGGCTGCTCACAATGTGCCGGCACAACCGGTAGTCCAACTTTGCTTTCGAATGCCCATTCTTGCAGTCCTTCATGATAGCGCTGCCATATCTGTTGGCGTTTGCTTTGAATGGATTCCTGGCTTTCAAATTGAGCGTAAAGAAAAGCAGCCAAAAGATCGGACGGCAAGAAACTCGATCCAATATCAACCCAACTATATTTGTCGACCTGCCCTCGAAAGAAGCGGCTACGATTCGTACCTTTTTCTCTGATTATTTCTGCCCGATCGATGAATTGCGGATCGTTAAGCAGAAGAGCACCGCCCTCGCCGCAGCTTATGTTTTTTGTTTCATGGAAGCTTTGAGTGCTGATTGAGCCAAAGGTACCAAGATATTTTGACTTGTACTTGCCAAATAATCCGTGAGCATTATCCTCGACTACCTCAATTCCATATTTGCCGGCGATAGCCATAATCTGATCCATCTCTGCCCCAACACCGGCATAGTGCACCACTGCAATTGCTTTTGTGCGTGGCGTAATCAGAGATTCTATTTTGCTTTCATCGATATTAAGCGTGTCTGGCCTTATATCTGCAAACACCGGCTTAACGCCACGAAGCACAAAAGCATTGGCGGTCGATACGAAAGTAAATGATGGGACTATTACTTCATCACCGACCTGACAATCTAAAAGCATTGCCGCCATTTCCAAAGCATGCGTGCAGGATGTAGTTAGCAAGGCTTTGCCAATGCCGAGATAACTCTCTAGGAAGTTGTGACATTTCTTGGTGAATGATCCATCACCAGATACATGCCCATTGGCTATGGCTTCGACGATGTACTCTCGCTCTTTACCTTCAAAGCAGGGGCGATTGAAAACGATGCGATAACTCATGCAACATCTTCTCTAGCACCAACTTCAAACAACTCAATATCCAAATATGGATCTCGAGCCTCAGCAATTGGCCTCACTACATATGATGGCTTATCCATAGTTCTCAAATATATGCGCGACAAATATTCGCCAATTATACCCAGAGCGAAAAGCTGAGCACCGCTAAACATGGCGATAATCGAGGCAATAAACGGAAAGCCGGGAATCACTGTACCTGAGATGAAATAGCGGGTCAGGACATAGCCTAAAACGAATACACCAAAAGCCAGCATAAAGAATCCGGACCAACTAGCAAGCTGCAAAGGCAACACACTATAGCCAGTCAACATATTGAAGGCATGAGTAACAAGTTTGAAAAATGTATAGTTAGATTTACCATGGGCCCTAGCCTCATGCCGTAAGCGCACGACAGAAAATCTTGTCGTGCCCCACGAAAGAAGTACATCAATATTGACGAAAGGGTTAGCATACGAAGCGAAGGCATTTCGCACCGTCGTACGAAATGCGCGAAACGGGCTGATGTTACTCGCAGCTTGAGCACCCATGGCATTTTGCAGCAATAATTTTGTCAGATTTGAGGCTTGGTTGCGGAAGACTCCATGATTTTGTTTGAGCGGCGCACCATAAACAACATCATAGCCTTCGGCCAATTTCTCCAATAGCAAAGGAATCTGATTCGGAGGGTGCTGCAAGTCATCATCAAGCGTGACAATTACTTCGTATTTAGCAGCACGAACTCCGCAGAGCAAAGCATTATGCTGACCAAAATTGCGCACCAGATCAATTCCCTGAACCCAAGGATGCTCCTTCATCAAACGGAGCACCTTCGACCAACTGTCGTCTCGGCTGGCGTCATTAACCAAGATCAGCTCGTATTCACTTGCTACCTGATCCAAAACCGGCTTGAGCTGTTCTACGAGCGCGGACAATGTAACTGCACTGTTATACACAGGTACAACCACGGAAATCTTCAACCAACGCCTCGAACAATCTAGGTTTTTTATTCAGTAATAGACTTGCTCATTTAGGATAGCATTAAAGCTGTCTTATTGAAATCAGATTAAGGTCAGCAGTCATGGTTAATTTCGGCCGATATCTACACTCGATATCGAACAGACACGCCACCGATCCGGGAGTGTATATAGCCATGCTGTGTAACACGAAACTGTACACAGCCAGGAAGATAAGGATCGCGTGCATCACCAAATAATATGTCATCCTGAGGAGGACTTAGCACGACGAAGGACCCCTCATATTGCTTCGTGAGCATGAGAGATCCTTCGTCGCGAAGCTCCTCAGGATGACAGTTTAGTGGGCGCCCCTACGGATGCGATCTACTTAATTTCCAGAACTGGTGCCGCTTCAGTAACATCGCCCTTAGCTTCTGGCTTGGTTTCCGCCTTAGCTTCGGAAGTTGCTTCGGTTTTCGCGATTGCTTTGCCAGCGTCCTTGCCGGAATCCTTATTGGATTCTTTGGCTGGTGCGCACTCGGTTGGTGAGCACGGCTTGTGATGACCAGGACAGGCAAATGCTTGTACGGCAAATGTAGTTGCCACTAATGCGACTGCGCCGGCTGTAAGTATGTTCTTCATTGTTGTCTCCATTTTTGTAGTAATCGAATTATTCCATATCATCTTGTAAGTCTGTCCATCAACCTTTGGTAGAACCCGAAACCAAGACAGCCTCTTTCTCGCCTGGTGATGACTCAACTCTTTTATGCGCGTGTTTCACACGAGCCAATTGTGTGCCAATAAGCACCATGGCAATTCCAACAATCTGCCAGTTTGATATTGGTTCTTTTAAAAGCAAGCTAGCCAAAATAATTATCGTCGGACGCTCAAGCATGGTGAGCACAGAAACGCGCGTGGAGCCTAATTTGGATATGGCATAAAGAAAAGCAATGTTAGCAATTACTGCGGCAGCACCCATCCACACTCCAAGCGGCCAAGCCATTTGGGGAATCTGCCCAACAAACGGAGTAAAGAACAAGAGCGCACAGGTGCCATTAATCAAGAACACATACGTCGATACCAAAACTGGCGGAACGATTCTTGTCACTGTTTCCAAACGCGTTCTATAAATAACCACGCTCGTCACGACAACCGCCAAACAAGCGAGTCCTTGCAGTTGCCAGAGACCTGAGCCGGTGAAAATACTCTGAACCTGGACAGTCAGCACAACGCCAAGAAATGCCAGTGCAAATCCTAGCCAGAATTTCATTCCCAAAACGTCCCGACCAAGCCACTGATTCACCAGCGCCACAAACGCAGGTGTCGTCGTCAGGATCGTAATCACCATAACGGCGGGCAGGTACTTAAGCGAAAGAATCGTCATCCCACTCGTAAACATCAATTGCAAACTAACCGATGCCACTTGCAAAAACTTTTTGGTTCCCACCCATTTGAATTTCAAAAGCAGGGGCAAAATGAAGAACAAACCAAACGCTGTCTTGAGATAGAAAAGCTGAAATGGCGTTGCCAAACCGCGATAACCAAACTTCACCAAAATTGGCTCGATAGATGCTCCCAATAGCACCATGATGATGCCACCCGAAGTTACCATCTTGTCGACAAATTCCTGCTGACTTGATCGCGTTTGCTCTGCCGGTGCGGTGTTATGCATTTAACACCTCAACAATTTCTTCCCGACTCATATTCGCCAATCCAAGTCTTTCTAAAGTTCTGCCTTGCTTACGGAAATCCTGCTTGATCAAAATCGAGGCGATGTTAATTGCTGAATCGATCATCGGCGTGTTTAGCCCGGCAACTCTGGCAAGCTCCTGCATTGGTATCAAGCTGCAAGAAACATCTTCGCTGATAAAACGGTGATCTAACGTGTCTGGCGATTTGCTGTGACGATAATTCGGTACTGTTTTCATTGCTTCGAACAAGCCGCCATCCGTATCACAAGTGTAATATTTGTTGAGCAATTCGGCCATTGGTATCAAGCTTGTGCCATATGCTGTCGCAATACTTCCGAACTCTGATTCCATTTGTTCCAAAAGGGCAATTGTCTTTTTGGTAAATCCTTCATAGTAAAAAAGGAATTGCTCTCCTCTGTCTATTGCGTTCATGTTAGCAATCATCGTCAGCGTGTGTGCAAATGCACCAAAATCGGTTAAGCCGCGCTGGACAATATTTTCTGCTGGCTCCAAGCCCGGGAAAAACTCCTTGATGATTTCCGCAGAGGCAAGTGTTTGCGAACGCGAGCGAGCGGAGAAAAGCGTCCATGCTTTGTATCCGCGAATCCATATAGATTGATCTGGCTGAATTCTGCCAGCAAACAATGCATCAGTTTCCAGAACAGTTACATCAGCCGCGCCACACTGCTTCAAGACTCTTTCAAACTCAAGCACGCCACCAAACTTGCCGGAAAACAAAATGATCTTGCTTCCTCTCTTGAGATGCGGCGCAAGATTTCGCGCCACATCTGCGTAAGCGTTTGTGACCGTGCAAACAAAAATGATTTCGCAGTTAGCGGCAAATGTCGCAGCGTCTGCAGATGTCTTCTTCACAGCAAATGCGCCGTTCAACTTTCCTTGCGCATTTATTTGTCCTGACGCAACAATGTTGCCAATTCGCTTTAGATCGCGAACCAGGATGTGCACCGGGTAACCCTGCGAAGACAAATAGCAAGCAAGCGAGTGCGCCGAATTACCACCACCGACAATGCCTACCGTTTTCTTGCGCACGGAAATCGGGCCAGCCAGCGACGCTGTCGGCTGATGATCATGCAGTATTGATGCCGAAAGATTTTGAAAGAGTGAATTGTTGATGACTTCAGCCAAATGTCTGATTCCCAAGCGCTTTCACTAAGCCTTCGATTATAGGGAGAATTGACCCAAATCGACCCCATGACAATCCCGGTTGCAAATATAGTTAATTAAACCCTTGATAATGTAGAGCAACACTGCGCAATGGAATATTGAAATGGCATTATCGATCCTGCATAATTCCTGCCTATTCATTGGAGCCTGCAAGATAATCAATTCCAGGAGGGCTAGGCATGGCGGAAGAGAAGGTGGCCATTGTTACGGGCTCCTCGCGGGGAATTGGGGCGGCGATTGCGAATCGAATTGCCGGCGACGGCATCAATGTTGTGATCAATTACACAAATGATGAGGCGGGCGCCAACAAAGTTGTAGAAGCAGTAAAAGCGAAGGGCGTTGATTGCTTGTGCGTAAAAGCCGATATAACAAAGAAGGCCCAAGTTGAAAATCTATTCTTGCAAGCCAAAGAAAAGTTTGGGCGCATTGATTATTTAGTCAACAACGCAGGCGTTCTCACATACAGTCCAATTGCCGATTTGAGCGAAGAAGAATTTGATCGCATGTTTGCAATTAACGTGAAAGGCACTTTCTTTTGCTGTCAACTCGCCTGCAAGCATATGGAAGATGGTGGAAGCATCGTCAATCTTTCCAGTTCGACTACTATGTATATGTTGCCCAACTACGGATGCTATGTCGCCAGCAAAGGTGCAGTCGAACAATTGACGCGATCACTTTCACGCGAAGTCTCGTCGCGTGGTATCAGAGTGAATGTGGTATCACCCGGTCCCATCGACACAGAACTATTTCGCGCCGGCAAAACCGAAGAGCAAATCAAAAGATTCGAACAACTCGCTGCATTCGGCAGGCTCGGGCAACCAAACGAAGTGGCCGACGTCGTAGCATTTTTACTAAGCGACGACAGCAAATGGATGACCGCCCAAAACGTCCGCGTCAACGGCGGCACAGCATAGGAGATAAATATGCAAAAGATTACTACTTGTTTGTGGTTTAACGATAACGCTGAAGAAGCGGTGAATTTTTACACTTCGATTTTCAAGAATTCGAAGATTGGCACAATTACACACTATGGCGATGCAACCGCTGAGGTCTCGGGAAGAAAAAAAGGCTCTGTGATGGTCATCAAGTTTGAGCTTGATGGACGCGAGTTTCTCGCATTGAATGGCGGACCCGTATATGGTTTTACGCCAGCAATCTCGTTGATTGTAAATTGCGATACGCAACAAGAATTGGACGAGATGTGGAGCAAGCTTTCTGCAGGCGGACAAGAAGTTGAATGTGGTTGGCTGACAGACAAATTTGGTTTGTCTTGGCAAATCGTTCCCACGGCTCTGGAAAAGATGATGCAAGACAAGGATCAATCAAAATTGGATAGAGTCATGGCTGCACTTTTGCAAATGACCAAGCTGGACATTGCAAAGCTACAACAAGCGTACGAACAATAATTCTAAAACACCACAGTCTTACGATTGGCAAGCGTTGTTGGGTTCTCTGGTCTTGCTTCGATTTGCAGGTCTTTGACGAAGATTTGGCCAGTGGCGCGGTCTGGGCCGTAGCAGGCGATTTCGTCGCCGTGGCCTGGATAGAGTGCGACAACTATGGAGTCGAGACCGCCAGCGAGGAGATGACTTGGGAGAGTGTCGTTGATTTCAAAAGCGGTCCAGTCGCTACCGAGTGGTATCAACGGGAGAGCGTGCGGCATCGTGAGAATTTGTGGTTGTGCGCCAGAGCCCAAGAGAACAGGGATTACGCTGAATGATTTGTCTTTCCCTAACGCACGAGCTTTGCCAGTTAAACGAACAGAAACATAGTCTTGAGAAATACATTTGCTTGGAATAAATATTTGCGCGCATGTGCCTTTGCCTGAACGCAAAACCATTTTGTTTACGCATAAGACGTCTTCGTTGTTCAAATGAACACGCATGAGTTTGTCAAAATCGGAGACTTTGATCGCGCCAGTAAATGAATTGGTAGCAGGTGCATTTAGATTGTCTTGGGCACTTGGGGTGGCAGATGGCTTTTCACTGAAGGCAAGACAAAGATGGAGACGATATTGTCCTGTTTGTATTCCAGGTGCGGGAGACAAATCAGTTTCTGACTTACCAGATTTGAATGTGCTTACGCCTGTTCCGGCAGACTTGATGCCAACGTCATCCAGACGACCTTCACAACCATCTGCGAAATTGCACAATCTGGCGAAGCTGAAGTAATCATAGGCAAGCATTGGGATGTGATCGTTTTTGCCGAATTGATAATCACCATAAATTGTCACAGGCGCATTGGCTTGCGCAGTGACCTCAATTACATTTTCTCCGTTCACATTCAGAAGGGACACAGGCACTTCGATAACGCGCCACTGTCGCGCTTGTTCAGCAGTCATGTTCATTGATGCACCAAATGTGCGCATCAATCCAAGAATATGGAACTTGTTTGGCAGAACTTGGTAGATCGACTTCAATTGTCCATCCATTTTCTGTCCATTGACACTTACTTGCGCTTGCATGCAAGTTGCATCACCGTCGACTAGAACAAATGCCGCATCTGGTTTGGCAGCTCCATTAGGAGGTGTGATCGCAACCGAACGTGATGCAACTTGTCCGGGCATAAGCTTGCATTCCCACTCACGGAAGTCGCGCTTGTCAGATGCATTGGCTGCGATAATCGCCGTCAAATAAACAGCGGCAATAATTACTGCGCTCTTAAAGAAAAGGTTCAGCTTAGCATTGGTCAACTTCGATCCAATTTGCCAGATGACTATCGCCAATGAAACCACGAGCAAGCACTGTACTAGCGAAAAGGCAACGAGCGCATTCTCGGCATTGCCGGCGATAGCCACCATATAAGGAAGTGGTTTAGACACGCTGCTTGCGATCAACAAAGCAGCCGATGCGGCGAAAGCGATCAAGAACTTGTTTTCTTTTACCTTCGTCGCCAAGAAAAGGAATATCGCAGCCAACAGCGCAATAAAAGGCATGGATGTAAATCCATATCTGGTGATGGTTTCAAATGGAAGGTAAGCCAAATGTCCAAACACAATCGCCATACTTGCCAAGCCAATGAAGCTCGCTTCGATTGAAAGACTTGAGGCCGCCAGGACGCACAGGGCGCCAGATAAACCCATGATCAAAATCGCAAGGTGGATACCACGATCAAAACCGGGAGTGATACCAAAAACATTTTGTCTAAACTGATTCCATGGCCACGCCCACATGCGGCTTGCTTTGCGCAAGGTTAGGTTGACGGTTTTATCGGGATGCGCAAGTAAATATGAAAAGGCACCGGTGGTTGTGTGCTTGGATTTGAACAACACTTCAGTAACTGGTGGATTGGGATCAGCAGACCAACCATCTGCTTCCAAGTCACAACCCTTGGCTAAATTGTAAGCCGGCGTGCGCTCTGGTATCACGTGCACAGCACCCGTGATTGCATACGCAAACATAATCCAGGGAATAAATATCAAAAGCACACCGCACGCAAGTCCAAATGTGGATTGTATTTTGGAACTAACAGATGGCAGCTTGGGAAATAGTTTGGCAAGCGCAATTGCAAGTACCAGCACGACAGCAGGAAGCATCGCCGGCTTTAATAAGATAGCAAGACCAGCACAAAGTCCAACCGCGAGCGTCCTAACAGCTAGCGACACCAGGGACAGTCTGTCAGTTTGTACCTTATGCAACAAAGCAACACAAGATGCTACCAGCGCCAGCATGACGACAGTAATTGGTGTTTCGGTTAAAAAGTGACCAGAGGCAACAATGCCCGCAGGATATAATCCCCAGGCGAGACCGGCACATATTCCCCAGGCAAATCGAGACTTGCTACTAAGATTTTCGCCAGCAGTAAATTGCATCATCAGCAAACAAACAAGTGCTGCGCCAATTGCTTGCAAAAACGATCCAATAGTGACAAAGACTTTCCAATCTGCATGCGCTGGTACATGACCAAGCACAATAAATGGAAGCGAACCCAATAAAGGAAGTACTGGCCCATCGAGCAAAAGGAAATTGCCAAACCAAGCATCCCGTCCAACAAGTGCTTGCTGAATAGATCCCTTATGTAAAATGTCTTGGGCGAACATGACCATTTGGCGACAAGATTCTAAATAATGCTCCGCATCCAATGCTAAAGTTGTCACTGTATTCTTGCCCATCAGGTTGTGAAACAAGCAGCAAGCAAGAGTGACAACAAAACAAATTACACAGGCAATTATTGATGGTGCAAAGCCACGAGAAAACTCCGAATGCATAGCATCCGATTTGTCTTGAGTTTTCTTATCCCGTATTTGAGTTTGCACTAGCTTGATTCCCTCGAACAGATGCGAAATGATTTAGAAGATTGAGACGACATGCTTTTTAAAGTTGGGCAGATCTACCGGAGACAATTGAAGCGAAACATTCTTCAAATGTGTCTCGCCGCCAATTGGATAAAGTTCAATCAATACCTTCTTGATACCGTCAGGAACGCTGTCCACCGCTACTTCATCTTCAATTACAAAATGCTGCCATTGACCAGATCCAGCAAGCATTTTTGGTGTTTGAGGCAAGACAACAGGAACACCATTTTGCAAATTACCCTTTACAGCAATCACCAAGTTAAAAGCACTCGGGCCGGACACAGAACTCAAATCGCCCGAGAAACGCACATGAACGTGGCTGGACTTGGTCGCATCTGCCGGACAATCCAAAAGGCAGGATGCCATCGCTGCTTTGCCGAGAATCTCTTTGGTGACTACTGATTCCGCGGCGTTGCCTGTACCAAACAATTTCGGCTCAAAGTCTCGTCCGGTCACTGGCATGGAAGCGATCCTTGCCGCTTGCGAAACGGATCTGTTGACCGCTGATCCACCACTGATTGGCAGGCGCGCGAAGCCCAGTGCCAAATGGATTCTAAAATCACCGCACTGCTTGCCGAGAACAGAAGAAAGATCGCTTATGTTTTGTTTGACACCATCCACAAAAATCGATCTCGATGGCACCGCCTTAATTCTGGTTGGATCAACTATTCTGCCATCCAAACCATCCATCGTGCTCCACAATTTGTTGTGGGCAAAATATTCCGGCGCCAGAAATGACTTTCTCCCCTTGGGAGCAAAAGAATAATCGCCATAGATTGTGATGCGCGGCCCGCCGATTATGGTCGGCTCTATACGAATCTCATTTTGCCCATCCAGATTCAACCACTCGACAGGAACCGGCACCGCTCTCCATTGGCGAATTTCAGCTGGCGTCTTGCCAATACCAGATCCAATTGTTTGCATTACATTGATCAGTTCGTAGTGCGCCGGATCAAATTGATAGAGAGAAACAAATTTACCAGGTACCACTTTGTTATTGACAGTGATTTTTGCATCTTCGACTGCATAATTTGCATCGACAAGAACAAGCGCCCAATGAAGTCGCTGTCGGGCTTGTTCATCAGGCACCACACCTTTCAGCGATAGCTGCCGAACCGCTGCTTGACCATTCTTCAATGAACTTGCCCATTCATCAATTTGTCTCGTGTTAAATGCATAGCCCAAAAGAACGCCTGCATATCCGACAAACAAAAGTGCCAGACCGGCTTTAGCCAACATGCTCAAACGAGCTGCCGATTCTTTGGCGATTCGAGCAATGCCCAAACCCAACCAAAGCAGAACAATGTATCTAATCACCAAGCTAACAACGAACGCTTGGCGTGCTGATCCACTTACATCAACCAGAAACGGTACAAGATCGCTAGTCAGAAGGAGAGAAAAAACCATCCCAGGCAAACCAACCCAAAGCAGTGCACGCTTCCACAGTAATTTCTGATCAAGATGATGCAAAAAATATCCAGCAAGCAAAATCACAAATGGCATTGCTGTATACGTATAACGTTGCACAGATTCAAAAGGCGCATAGGCTAAGTGTGCGGCAATGATTTCAATGGATGCGTAAGTTATAAAAGTATTGGCATTGAAAGCCATACGCTTGGGCGGTGCCAGCGCCACCATAAGCCCGGCAAATCCAAGAAGCAGCAAAATCCGATGCCAGAGAGCCTGAGTGGTGGCATTGAGATTGAGGACTTTGTACCGATAGTCGTTCCAGGGATTGCTCCACAAGCGAGCAATCTTACGTGCAGATAGGTTGATGACCTCTGGTGCCCTTACCGCTAACAAGCCATTCAAAGCCGGTATTGGTCCAACGTCTTCCGTGATCATAGCTATCATGGGATTGTTGGGATATTGTCCCCATCCTTCTATTTCTGGCCAAATTCCATTGACCAAATTGAAAGTTGGTACGCGTGGTACGGTGACACAATACTTCCCGGATGCAGCCTTGGTGAAAAACATCCACGGAACAACGAGTAACATCAGGCCAACAAATGCAAAAATTACAAACTGAATTTGTTTACGGCGTGGGCTAAGCAAAAAGCAAGCGTGGGCGTTGATCAATCCCCAGGCAATGGCTAATGCTGGCTTCGTCAAAAACAGAAGCCCATCCAGCACACCGGCAAGTACAAATCGCCTCTTCTCGCCGCCAGGTGTGCGAACAATAGTCGAGAGGACAAATACCAACGCCAAAAGCAAAGACAAAACCAATGTCTCGGAAAGCACGTGCTTAGCGCAGACGATTGCAGGTGGATAGAGTCCCCAAGCCAGACCAGCAAAAATTCCCCACTTCTTGCTGCCGGTCATACGACAACCAAGCAGGAAGACAAAGAGCGCAGACACCGATTGAATGCAAGCTTGCGTAAGAACAAAACCAGCCCAATCAGCCAAGGTGGGCGCAATGCCAAACAATAAGAAAGGCACCGCAAATACAATAGGCATAATCGGCCCATCTAACATGAGGTAGTCCGACAATTTGTCAGCCGTAACATTGGCACCAAATAACTGCTGAATAAAAAGCACCACTTGCCTAATGGTTTCCATATAGTGCCCGGAATCGAACAGACTAATGGTTGGTGCTGGACCTTTGAGCAAATTTGAATAAAGACACGAGCCTAGCGAAATGAAAAACACTATCAATGCACAAGGCAAAAATCCCAGCTTGATGTCACCGATTTGCTGAGCGGAATTCAAGTTCGCCTTAACATCAGTGCTCGACTTGTCGTTAGTCGCAGCAGCTGGATTCGGTTTTAGTTGAGATAGTGGCGTCATAGCTGCCTCAAAATAAGAACGGCCTTCTTGCTAAAGGTGAGCCCACTCCAATATTCTTGTCTGCCAATTTCCTTGTAGCCAGGAACCAGCGAGAAGCTGATGATGTACTTGTCACCATTCACGCGCCACCAGCGCCATATATTGCGTGGATTGCCATTGATATCCTCGTTCTTGAATGTTTTGACCCATAAAAATATGTCGTGCACAAAGTTGTATTCGGCACCACCATCAATATCTCTCGGACTAATTCCTTGTGCTTCCAGCGTCTCAGCACACAGCTGACGCGCACGATTCCAGGCAAGCAGATCTTCTGTGGCGCAAACTGAATAAAATGACATGAGCAAGAGCAAGGTCCAAGAAATTGTCCAAGCTGGGCGTCGAGCAAAGAGTCTATAGGAAAGCGCGCTGCAAATCAGTACTGGCACTAGGGCAAGCAAGTAATGTCGGTCAACGTCGAGCACCATTGTCTCGAATACAACAGCCGCTAAAGAAATTGCGGCCATAGCAAAACAAAAAACGTGCAAGAGTACTGGCTGCAAACTTCTCTCGGAACTAGTCCTGTGCACAACCTTAATCAGCATCTGGAAAGTCCGCTGGCATCCAGCCAAGAAAATCGAGAACAAAAGGAAAGCGAGCAGACCAGAAACTTGAGTCAACCAATAACGCATTTTGTCACTAAGCAAAGGAATGCTGACACCAAGAATATTTGGTGCTCCGATTACTGGCAGGCGCAGCATGTTTTGATTGAATGGCATGAGTCGATCTTCTGCAACCACCAATTTGGTCAGCGCTGTCGTAACAACGACAGCTGATCCGACAAACCAAGCAGCCAGTATCTTGCTTGTCCTTGTGAATAGACCGGTAAATAGTCCAAAGAACGAAACCAAAATAGGCAGCAGGTAAAGCCCCATATAGCAGAGTACTTGTCCACCAACTACGATCAAGACAAACAGTGATTTGCCCGGATGCTTGAACAACTCATGAACAACACTCATATGTTTTTGCTTGAACCATATATATGAATCAGAAAGTTTGTCAGAAACAGTCAACCATTTTTCCAAACCAATTGTCACCGCAATTGGAAGGGCAACCAGCATTGCAACCAGAGCAATCAGTTGGGCTGGCTTCCACACGCGGCGCGCTGCCAACGCATACACGGCCAACAAGCAAATGTTAGCAAAGATAAAAATGCACGCGCCCTGACGTATGGCAATCGCGCAGGCAAGCATGACAGACGCCCAGGCAAAATCCGCCAGCGTGGTTCTGCGAATGCCACGCACCATGAACAATATATATAGGTTGGTAAAGGCAAATGAAGAAATGTCCGTCATCCAACTAAAACAAAGGTTCAGGATTAGTGGATTTGCCAGGTAGGCAAGCGAAATGAATCCGGAAAGCATTTTGCTCATGCGCATTTCGCGCAAAGCCAAGTACAAGGCAGCCGTTCCAATCGCGCCGAATGCCACTGTCACGCAACGCAAAACAGAATAGGAAAAACCAAACGCCTTGCAAGCCAGTGCACCAAACCAAACATGCAAGAAACAAGCGGAGCAAGTTGTCGGCAAGCTCATCGAGCCTGTTTCCAAATATGTCTTGACGCCTTGGCCATAAACCCAATCATCATTAAGTGGGAAATTACCGAGAGGATTAATTGCAAGAATACTTACGATATAAAACAAACCAAGTAATAACAATGGCAATGCAGCATTGAGAATGGTCGCCACACTGCGTGGAGACTGATTCTGATTAGCACGGAGATCAGAGTCACCGGAGCGCTTTCCTTGCACTGCGGGCAGCGGCTTGACTAAATTCTTACTACTCAAGATTTACCTCCCGCTTCAACTTCATTCATCTCTCGGTGTCGAGCCATACCTACACCCATCATGTTCTTCTGCAGTTGCGCAAACAGACTGGCAAAAATTATCGCCAGTGCAAAACAGGCAAATACCACACCATATGCAAATGACGAGGGGCGATACAAAAATTCAATTTTGTGCTGTCCCTTTGCCAAAGCAATGCCGCGGAACAAATAGTTGGCTCGGTAAATGGGTGTTTCTTTTCCATCCACAAAAGCTTTCCAACCTGGGTAAAAAGCGTCAGTCAACACTAAGACACCCGGTGCTCTTCCTACCACTGCCAGTTTGACAGCATTTGGATGTTCTCGACTGAAAGATACTGTGTCTTTGACAGCTTCAGTTTTGTTGGCTCCAGCTGCAACAGCTTCAGAAGAATTGGCTAAACTGTCTTCCGGTTCAGCCGAGGTTTCGATCTCAATTACGCCATCTTGCATTGCCGAATCGACGGGTTCTGCAAATATATTGTTCTGTGCCGCAGCGCGTTCAAGAACAACTTGTTTGTGCAGATCAAATGCCTTGTCTTTAAGATTGGCGAGCGCTTGATCTTCGGAGTGCGCCCAGATCACATCGCGCACTATGTAGGCTTGCGGTAAGGCACTTTCACTTTCGTAAACTCGTGCCTTGTTTGGGAATTCAGAGACCAAACAGAAGTGATTTCCCTGGGGGGCTGCTTGTGACGCTGCCACTGTATCACCCGAGATTGTGGCAATGTGAGCAACAGCGTCTTTTATATTGGCGATCTTTTCTTTCTCAGTATATGGACTGATGAACTGATGAGTGCGCCAATCGAACACTTGCAATTCCAAAGAGTAATTGGCATTAGCATTTGAGGCATAAGGAACAGGCACAGCAAAACTTTCATTCAAGATGATCTGATGTTCTTCAGCAACTGCCTGCTTGCCTTTTATCAATTCAGCAAAGCGATGCTGATCGCCAAACCAAACAAGATTGCCTTGCTGGTCTTTTAAAACTAGAGAATAGCTGTAATTCTCAATAGACCTTTTACTTAGCTTCCAGGAAAGCTGTCCAAATATTTCGCTAGCTTTCTTGTCCAATCTCCAAGTAACTTTCTCTAAAGCAATAACATCGCGACTCTGGAAGTTAATCGGCGTGTCAGTGCTGGCTTGGTCAAGTTGAGCCGGCGCATCATCCATAGAATGCACTGGCAGCAAGCTAACCGCATAACGCACAGATGCCAAATCCAAAAACTTTGGCACAAGAGTTGCGCCTTTATCTGCATATTCCTGAGTGAACTCGCCAACCTGCGCACCAGTTTCGGCGACGAACTTGAGGAAACGACGCGGATAAAGTGGGTTGTGCGTCTCCAATTGCGAGATGCCGTAAACAACATTCAGATTCGGATGCAGCAAGTGTGAGCCACAAGCAATGATTCGGCTTTCACGAGACTGCAAAAATGGCACAGGCTCAAGTTTGGCAAAATCAAATCGTGCTTGAGTTGGGAGTGACCCTGAGGCAAGACTTGCAGATCCACATAAGGCAATTGCCAGAACACTGACTGCAGTCAGCCAATTGGCTTTCGATTCTCCGGACACAAACCTTCTGCCATACAAGACCAAAAGCAATGCCGCCATGACGATAAGTTCGTGACGAAATGCACCACGATCAAAATGCATTGAAGGCACTGTCATGTCGAAATCACCACAAGCAAGCTTGGCATGAAGTAGTTTCAGAGAAAGCGGGAGCAAAAATGAAGCCAAAACAAAAATGCCGACTGCTAGTACTTTACGATTTGTCCCCAGCTGAAAGGATTCAACCAGCTCAGTCACACCAAAGGCGGAGATCAAAGTCGCGGATAACAAAAAGATCGGTAGGCAATAAACAGTAATCAGATACTTCAGTGGACCAATGAGTAGAAGATCGTGCACAAAACTAATTCTGGCCATCAAGACAAGTGCAATTGTCGCCACAATCAAAAGCGACCATACTTGCTTCTTGCCAATTGCATAAATACAGGCAAGGACAATACCGATTCCAGCCAATATTCCCAAGTACGGACTGGCTGCACCAAATCCTGGTTGCAACAGGTTGTAGAAAATCCCTTGCCACGGCGCATAAGCGGAGAGCTTCACAGCGTACTTGTAAGAGTCGGAATTGCCCAAGTACTCGAGAAACGGCAAAGTCACCGGTGCCGACAAGCCAAATGCCAACGCGTAACTGGCAAAAAGGGCTTTCAATATTGCTGTCACGCGAGGTGACGCAAGTAAGAATGCAAGCAAACTGCCAAAGGCGATACCGAACAAAGATGATTCCGGGTGTCCGGACATAATCAATGCGGCTTGGACAAAACTGCATACGCAAGCACGTGCAAATGTCGGCTTGTTACCGAGCCTGGCAAAAGCCAAAAACACAATTGGGAACAAGGCCTGCGAAGTGCCAGAAGCAAGTTCCAAGTAGTACAAGACATATGGGCAAAACGCATACGTGATTGCCGCAAATACAGAAGCGTAACGCGCCAATCCCAAAGTTCGCGCTAAAGCAAATGTGCCGATTGCCGCAAGCACAACCTCAAACACTAAAGTGAGATTGTATGTTTGCATCGAGGGGAAAAGATTGAAAGCAAAACGAACGGGCGAAAAAACAGTGGCTTGAATATCGCCGACCAGCGGGCAGCCAACGCCGCTAAACGCATTCCATAGTGGTACCACTCCACTGTGCCAAAGCTTGGCAACAAGAAAATACGAAGGCACAAGCAATTGCACCACAGAAGGATCGCAACTTGCCGCGTTAGCGCCTACCATCAATGTTGCATACAGAGAATCCCATTGGGCTAGCAAACTAATTTTGGAAATCGGCTCACCAAGAAAAACAGTTTTGGCAAAGAAAAGAATTACAACTGCGGCAATGAGCAAAGTGGCAAGAAAGTCCGCCAGGTGATTTTTTGCATTCGCATCATTAGCAGCTCCTGCCGACGTAAACTCGTCCGCACCACCCAAAACAATACCGGCAACCGGTGAAGTCTCTAGCTTCTTTGATATCGGCTCGCTTTCTTGTTCATATGTGGCTATAGCTGTCTTGTTATCGTGCATTTCTGGTTGAGACGTCCACACTGTTTGAATTTGGGGATGCCCCGCGGAGGAGCCAAAGACAACGGAGCCCTTAAATATTGGTTACCGGCTCAGATGCTTGGGGATAAATTGCAGAGTCAATTGCTTCTGCTGGAATTTCAACTTCAATGGGAGGATGAAAGTCCGTTTGCGATTTTACAAAGGGAATCCCGACGCGCTCAGCAACGATGTATGTTGGACGCGCGCGCACTTCATCCAACATCTTCGACATGTAAACCGCCACCAAGCCGATTGAAATCATTTGCAGTCCGGCAAGAATGGCAAGCACTGCCAACAAAATGCCACCATCGATTTGGTTAGCGCCGGCATGTCCGAAAATCAGATAGACAATCAAGCCGAGAATAGATGTTGCCAGCAACACGCCACCAGCAGCAGGCACCATATACAGTGGCGCCACACTGAACGAAAGCAAACCGTCGAATGCCAACTGCAAAAGTTTCTTCAGCGTGTAAGTGCTTTCACCAAACTCTCTGGCATCGCGATCAATGGCAATTCCGGTTTGCTTGAAACCAAGCCAAGGAATCAAGCCACGCAAGAAGCGTGTCTTTTCCGGCAGCGCGCACAGCGCGTTCACAACCTTGCGGTCCATGAGACGAAAATCACCCGTGTCCCACGGAATGTCTACAGAAGACATCGCGCCCAAGATGCGATAAAAGAGAAATGCAGACAAACGCTTGGAGGCCTTATCGCGGCGAGTCGAGCGTTGCGCATAAACGACATCAAATCCTTGGCGCCACAAATCCATCATCTGCGGAATCAACTCTGGCGGATCTTGCAAGTCAGAGTCGATATTGACAACCGCTTGTCCTGTAGATTCTGCCAGACCAGCAGAAATTGCTGCTTGCTGTCCAAAGTTGCGCGAAAGGTTCAAAAGCTTGACGTAATCGACTTCATTGGCAATTTGCCGCAAAGCCTTCGCCGTCTTCAGGCGTGACCCGTCATTGACGAAAATCACCTCATAGCTCATGCCCGTGGGCGTAATCGCTTGCCACAAGCGCTGCAACAGCGCGAGCAAATTCCGCGGATCCTCGTTGTAAACGGCAACTATTACTGACAGATCGTACGTCATGGAAAAATCCTGTGAAGAAGCCTGTAAATCGTGCTGTAGAAATTCTCGCAGTTGTTCTCAACAACCTAATGATTGTCCTTCTAATTGAGCTTAAAGGTCAACTTGGCAATCACTAATATACTTTTATATTAGAGTGGCCCAACCTATCCACAGAGATTTAGGAAGATTGAGACGTATTAATAAACGTGCACCCATAATGTGTTGTAGATCGCAAGCTATAATGGCTTGTCAATGTTTATTCGGAACTGGAATTTGCCAACTTCAGAAACAGTTAAGAAGTTAGTGCCGGTGGGCTTTCTGCGTTTGTTCGGGAGCTGCACGCTTTGGCTGGTTCTTGCCTTGATTTTAGTTGATTTGGCAACGGCGAGCGTCCATCCCCGCCGATACATTACCAATCCGAAATATCAGCCCAACGATCAAAATACGCCGGTTACAAAGATTGTCGAATTTATCGACTGTGGCAACAAACCGGACGCCATGGTTCTGGGATCGTCGCTGCCACTTTTGGGAATTGCTTTGGCGGACGCTGCGTTCATTGATGGCAAGCAAAATGAGCCGGAAACAGAAGTGCGCGTTTACGGACAAGCGCGATATCTGGCCAAACTTTTGCAAGAGAAATTCCACCATCAAGTAAGCACGATCAATTTGGCGTGTTACGGACAAATGGCTTCTGACGCTGATTTAATCGTCACACGCACAATTGAGAAAGGCAAATGTCCCAAGCGAATTTTTTACGGAATTGCACCGAGAGATTTCATAGACAATGATTCTCCGGAATGCGGCAGAACGCCTGTGTATCAAGCCTTGGAAATTTGGGGACAGAACTGGAACAATCCAGCCAACACTTGGAAGAATCTGCAGGCAAATTTCAATGGCAAAGATTCTTTTGAAGAGAAGCGCGATCGCGCAATTGCCGAGTTCTGGCATTACTTTAAAGTTAAAGGAGATTGGAAAGCACTTTTGGTGGCATCGGCTGCAAGTACTTTCAATCGTCCGGTAACATTTGCAGAATTCTGGGACAAATACAGAGGCTCAAACCCTGATGCCGAGCAGGGTTACGCTGGTACAGTAAAAAATTCCGGCAATCAGTTAGCGCATCCAAAACTTGATCAAGAAATGTATACCAAATCCTTGATCTCGTATAAGAAAAAATACAACCCGGCGAACTACGCGCGCTTCAATCAAGAAGTTGGTCACTTCAAACATTTGCTTAGCCTCTGCCAACAAAACAATATTGAATTAGTTGTGATCAACATGCCAATTACCGATGCCAATCGCAATTTAATCCCGGCAAATATCTATAAAGACTATCTGGCAAGCATCAGCAGATTGCCTGCGCAATTTGGAGCAACATTCGTCGATCTAGATAGAACAAAAGACTTCGAAGCCAACGACTTTTTTGACTCCGTCCACGTCAACGCCGTAGGCGGCAAAAAAGTGCAAGACCGCCTGGTGGCAGGACTTAAATCAACCGATATGTAGGTTGCTAAACCAAGTTTAGCGAACGGATCCATTTCCAAGTTTCGCGCAGGCCTTGTTCCAAATCTACTTCTGGCTTCCACTTAAGGTGTTTGGCAGCGCGGGTGACGTCTAGTACATTTGCTGGTACGTCGACTGGGCGCGATTCAGTGTAGTTAACTTTCACTGGCACATCAACGACCTTGCGAATTGTCTCAACTAATTGATTGAGCGAATGCCCGCAGCCGGCACCAACATTAAAGATGCGCGGATCGTTTACACCTGGCTTGTATTCAGCAGCGGCGAGCAATGCTTTCACAGCATCGTCTATGTAAATGTAGTCGCGCACCACTTCACCATCACCCCAAATGGTGATTGGTTTGCCAGAAGCAGCATTGCCGAGAAATACTGCGACTGCGCCTTGCTTAGCATTGGGATTCTGTTGTCTGCCGTATGGATTGGACAAACGCGCAACCACATATTCCAAGCCCCAAAGCTTGTGGAATAGATTGAGATATTTTTCAATTGCCAACTTGCTGATGCCATAGGAGCAAGTCGGTTCATTAGGATGTTCTTCCGGAATTGGGCTTTGCTCAGGCACACCATATACGGTGCCACCGGAAGAGATGAAGATAACTTTCTTGACGTTCACTTGTCTGCACTCTTGCAGGAGCTGAACCGTGTCACCAATATTGGAACGAATGTCATAAACCGGATCATCATTGGATGTCTGCGGCAAAGTCGTGTATGCCAAATGGAACACCCAGTCGATTCCCTGAACAGCATCATGGACTTCGCCATGATTGCCCAAATCACCAACCAAATATTCAACACCAGCAATCGGTTCTTTATAGCGACTCGGATAACGATCGAGTACGCGCACATCATGACCCTGGCTCAATAACAAATCGACCAGGTTAGTGCCAATAAATCCGTTGCCGCCAATTACAAGAGTTTTCATAGCCCTCTGGTGCTCAGTTTTTCGCATTTAATGATACCACCTGAGGTTTATCAAGAACCTGCATATATATTGACTCTATATCATCAACCATTTGGGCAACCGTGCGCTCGCGCTCAATGCCGTCTCTCAGCCTGGAAAGCAAAGCCGGATCATTTACTAACCTTAACAGCTCGCCTCGCAACGCATCGGCATTGTTCAGTTCAAACAGCAAACCATTTTTATTGTGCTCAATAATTTCGGACATTCCACCCAAATTTGTCGCAACCAGCGGCGTTTTCGATGCAAGCGCGCTCTGCATCACCAGCGGTGTGTTCTCATACCAACGTGATGGCACAACCAAAACATCAATGTCTGCTAGAACCTCACCAAAGCGGGCGTTGGGGAAGGTGCCACCAAAGTGGATTTTCTTAGCATTCGCTACATTTTGCGAGTTGCTGACCATTTCCGTTAGCTTGGCACCATATTCCGGAAACTGATTGAGGTCACCATAAATAGTCAGGTTGGCTTTCACGTCCGTGGACATGCCCAAGAATGATTCGATTAAAAGATCAACACCTTTGTGCTCGAACAAAGTGCCGATGTAACCGATACGCAAAACATTTGATGGGCTCTTGTTTTGATGCGCTTCCAGAGGTTTGGTATCAATGCCAAATGGAACATGATGAATCAATTTAGAATCGATGCCGTTTTCGACAAAAATATCTCGCATCAATTTTGTGGGCACCATTATTGCGCTTATAAATTGATTGGCAAAATGACGCAGTTTAGCCGGTCTCTTTGTGGTTGCCGAACAAGCACTGGGCAATTTACTGCCAACGTATACGGCTCTCACGCCCTGCCAAAGCGTGCTTGACAGCCGGGCTGGCAGTTTACTAATTGACTCTGCCAGCGATTTATATTTCCTGGTGAATGCTTGCTCTACTTCCTTGGTTTGCGGAAATAATTTTGGCGTATAACATGTTAGACAATTGGTCGCCGCCGCATTCGGACCGCGGCAGACTTTTCCGCTGGGAAGAATCAGCTGGACAATCGGACAAACAAACCAAAAATCCGTTGCCGACAAAACCGTGGGGATTGACTGTTCATGCGCTGCTTCGATGATGCTTGCCGAAAGGTTTTGGGCGTGAAAGACATGTAAAAGATCCGGTTTGAAATCTTGCAAAATTTTTGCAAAATGATTTTTGATTGCCGGATGGTAATACTCAGAATCAAAGCCAGAATTAGCCAAACGCAAGTCTTCCTGAATCACATGCACTGGCACGCCTTCCCATTCATAATCTATGTGGGCAGGCTCGCTCGTCGTCTGCTTCCAATCACCTTCCGGTCTGCGCGCATCCGTATCAGGCGGATTGGCCGTGACCACGCGAACTTGGTGACCGCGAGCCATAAGTTCCTGCGCCACTTTTAAGGCAAGCACTTCCGTCCCTGCCCGATGCTCGGGAAAGAACTTGTGCACAGTAATTAAAACTCTTTTCATTTCGCGCGATATTTCTAATCAGGTAGGCCATGGGCAAAATCTAATTTTGATTCTGCCTCATTTGCGGATCACATTCTACACCACCATCTCTTTACAGCCAACGAGTCCCGTAGCGGTCAGGCATGCCGAAATACACTCCTCTATCATGTCATCCATCTATTTTGTCATCCTGAGGCACACAGTGCCGAAGGACCTCTCATGAGAGACCCTACGTCTTCGTTCAGGGCAAGCTCCGGACCCCTCAGTCACGTCGAACTCGACTCTCATAAGACAAGTTTCAAACAGCTAAGCCAATAAGTACTTTAAAATTGCATGCTATGAGAATTTGCCTGTTATGAGAATCTGTATAATCTCGCGCGAATATCCCCCGGAGACCGGGTGGGGCGGCATAGCGACTTTTGCCCGCCACTTGTCCCAAGGTCTGAAAGAGCTGGGGCACGAAGTAGTTGTCGTTTCGCTGTCCACTGGTGCAGCAAAAACGGAAGTGACGGATGGTATTACCGTTCATCGCGTGAGCACCGAAACAAATTCCACGCGTTACACAGATTCGGCATTCCACCTTTCGGCAATGGCTTTGTGCATGCCTTACAGCCGCTACGTTTTGCAAACGTCGACAGCTCTGTGGAAAAAATTCATTGAGCTGCACGCAGAAAAGCCCTTTGATGTTGTCGATACGCCTGAGCTTTTGGCAGAAGGTTTGTATCCTGCGGCGACAAAAGTCGCACCGCTTGTGATTCGACTTTACACACCGCATTCAAAATTCATTGCCGAGAAACTGCACAACGTCAAACCATCGTTTGATCATGAATTTGTCGCCGCACTGGAACGCGTAGCGATGCTTTCTGCCGATGCGCTCACATCACCATCAGATGATTTGTCTGAATTTGTGGCTCGCGATTTGCATTATCCACAAACAGATATCGCCATCGTTCGCAATCCAATTGACCCGGAAGAATTTTCGCCTGAAGGTCATAAGGCATTGGCTGACGATGGTAAAGTCGACAACGATCCAAGCAAAGAGATCAGAATCCTGTTTGTTGGACGCCTGGAAGAAAGAAAAGGCATCCACTATCTTATCGATGCAGTGCCGGAAGTCTTAGAGGCTTGCCCGAATGCCCGCTTTGTGATTATTGGCGATGACACCAATAATGGTGCCGGTCAAAAATCAGTTTTGGCTGAGTTAAAACAAAAAATTGCCCAGCATGGCTGCGAACACGCACTGACATTTATCAAACGCATACCGCTGAAAGAGCTGCCAGCCTACTATCGCTCAGCTGATATCTCTTGCGTGCCGTCGGTATACGACAACTCGCCTTATACATGTTTGGAAGCAATGTCTTGCGGTCGTCCGGTAATTGGCACTTCAGGTGGTGGCACCGCAGAATATATTGGCACACAGGAGCCAGGAAAAGAATGTGGAATTGTTATTCCACCTCGTGATACCAAAGCACTAGCGAGTGCATTGATTCGACTTTGTCAGAGCGCGGATGAGCGCAAGCGGATTGGCGAGAATGCGCGCAAACGCGTGATCGAGCAATTCCATCGCCGCGAAATTGCTCGTCAAACTGTTGAGCTGTATGAGTTGGCTCATAAGCGATTTATGACCAACAAATCGAATTCGCTCTATCAAAAAGATGTGAACTTTGCTCTTGCCGATGCGCAAACAATTCTGATTAGCGCCGACAAGATGATTTACGACACGTTGTATGCACATTCGTTAGGATTCCGCATACGGCATTGGGGGAGATTAGTGATGAAGCGCCCACGCCTAGCAGCAGCAAAGACTCTTGCAGTTTTTGCCCGCACCTCATTCAAGTTGTTTGGCATAAGCACAGGGCCACTGGCCGCCTGGCTTGCCAATTACGAAAGATACATCGAGCACAAGCAGTTTCCGCATATCAATTTCGTTGGCGGTGAGGGCGAGGAAACCTCGCCCCTACAGGATCCTTTTGCAGATTTGTTCATGGTAGTCTACGACGAGAATGACGGCACGCTTGCAAACGCAAACATTGCCAAAGAACGCGAGCTACTTGAATTATCAAAGAGATAGTTGGCTATGACCTCAAATTGTATTTTCCAGCAGCAAGCACCAAGCAAACCTGCCAACAAAGCAACTGAGTCAGTGCTGCGTTTGTGGAGCCATTCCAATGCATGGGCGTATGCAATTATTTTTGTAGTGGCACTGGCAATTCGTCTTTGGTTTAACTTTGGTACAAATCATGTCAACAACTACACTAGCTGCGATGCCTGGGAATATCTAAGCAATGCTTCTTTGCTTGGCCAATTTCTTGACGGCTTGTCCAAACAAAGTCCGGAATTTTTCTCGGCTTGCTTGAGTGTGCTTAGCAGCAACACCGCCGGTTCAAATGCTTCTATCTTAAATGCCGCCTTTAAACCTCTGAGTGATTTTTATATCTCGGGTCCAGTTTTTCCTGCCTACCTGATGCTCTGCTTCACAGCCTTTGGACAATCATTTGATGCTGGTAATTTTCAACAGTTGTTGTCAATTCAAAGTGCAATATCAGCGTTGACTTGTGTTGCAATTGCCGGAATCGGATCACTATTATGGACAAGAAACGTTGGCATTCTCGCAGGCGTAATTGCCGCTTTCTATCCTGGCTTTATTGTCAATTCTGGTCGACTTTATCCTGAAACATTTGCAGCCTTCGTTCTTAGTTTGATCGTATTGATTACGGTCAATGGATTTGTGCGGCGCGGGAACCATGTTGCACTGACTTTCTGTCAAGGAATTCTCTTAGCCTGTTTGCAATTAAGTCGTTCGGCAATGGTGGCACTTTCAATTGTGCTTTTGCCAATCACACTTTTGCAAGAGCGGCTGCGCAGGCCTGTTCTTTCACTTGTGGCTCTGGTCTTCGGCTTCATGCTTGTTGCCTTGCCCTGGATGGGATTCCAAAAACTAGCCTTTGGATCGGCAAGCCTTGTAGTAGACCGAGTCGGTCACTACAATTTTTTTGTCGGCAACAACGCTGAAATTGGTGGGTTCCTTTCCACACCATATCCTGATGGTCATGGCATCGAAAAGGAAAGTTTCGCGACGCTTGCCGAGCGGGCAATTAATAAAAATCCACAAGCCTGGCTCAAGCTAATGATGGACAAGGGACCACGACTGTTCAAGTTCTCTTGGAACGATTTTCGCGCAGCCATTGGTCCAATTTCGCCCTGGCAGCAAATTCTATTTCAGCAATTTATTTTGGTGCTAGCCTTATGCGGTATCACTCTTGCTTGCTTTGAAGATCCCCATAAGCGCCAGCTTTCAGCCGGTAGACTGAATGGCAGAATTTTTGTTTTCGGCTTGCTTGCCTTCCATCTGATCTATCTATTTTTCATCACCGTGCCGCGCTATAACCTGACGGCGATGCCTTGGCTAATATTATTTGCCGCCGCCGGATCACAAGCAATGTTCACAAATATCGGCAAAGCATTAACGAAACTCACGCCTTGGCTGCTACCAATTTCTGCCCTGACATTTCTGATTGTCGCTCATGCAAATTTAATTGAGCTGTTTTCTTCGCTGCCAGCATTTGCTAATGGTCAGGATATCACCGCATGCGTGATTGCCTCTTCCACCGTAAAAGCATTAGCTTTAATTGCCTTCTGCGCCGTTTTATTCAAGCAAGCTCGCACGCTTCCCGCAAAAGCAATCCTTAGCCTAGTGGCACTATTCATCTTTGCACCTGTCTGTTTACCAACACGTGCCCATGGAAGAGCTTGGGAGTGGCAGCAAATAATTGCCAAGCCAGGCGATGAAATAGTGCAGACTATCGATGTCACAGCCTTATTTGATAATCAGCACCAACAAGAATTGAAAAATCTTGGCACCAATCAATGTTACGTGCTTTTAGATGCAGACGGCGTAGGTGATCTAAACGACGGAATAGAAGTAAGCGTTAATGGCACCGTACTCCATTCGCCAATCATTGCTGGACTTTCTTTTATCGACAATGTCAGCTCGTACAAATTGCGCCAAGCAAATACAAACGAGAATCAAATCTATTTAGAAATGGAAGACATCTACAAAGGTTTGAGCGCAGCAGCCGGACTATCGGCAAACGGGCTTAGGCAGTGGTTCTTGATGCCTATTCCCAAAAGCATAATTGAATCGGGATTAGCAACAAAACAAGTCACTCTCAATGACGTGGGCAAATTCAAAATCATTTTGCGAAAAACAAACACATCGCCTAGCAAGATTTTTGGCGGTTATAACACAAGCAAAAAAGATATCCGCATTCCCTCGATTGCCTTGTACTCCTGGGAAAAAGCATTCTATGGCGTCGAGAACGATCAAGGGCTCTCCGACACTCGCTACGACATGAACATCGCTAACAATTCTGCTGAAGGAAATTTTGTTGCACGCAGCCCATTCATTAGACTTCTAGTTTCTCCTGCAGGCGCGTTAACAAAACTCTGGGAGACTGACTTGATCGGTACCGGCACTTGCGGTTTGCCACCATCTCTTAGATCGCAAGCCAAAGGTCTCTGGTTGATTCAAGCACACGGTTTTGTTTCTCCTGGATTTGCTTCTCATGCTTCGGGCTCGCGCGCTTCAGGCGCACCTAAGCTTGAGCTGAAAGTCTATTGCCGCGGCAAAGATGGAAAAATTCTCACTTACACTTCGCCGTGGGCGGAGTTGAGAAACGATCGCCATTGCACGACTGAAGATTTCAATTTTGCCGTGCCAATTAATCCCCAAGGGCTGCCTGGACAGATCGAAAGCATCGCTCTAACAGTTTCCCCGAATGCCTCGTCATCTCTGGATAATTTGCATCTTGATATCCTGCAATTGCCCGCCATTCCCACAGGTGTTGGCAGCCGCGTTTATTAGAGCGCGAGACGCGCAAGGTTGGCGACAAACGTAGGGAATAGGCGCGTGGTCAGCGGATCTGCCGGTAAATCGCGACAGGGCGGGGAAACCCCGCCCCTACAAGGCAATTCCGGATTTGGCTGCAGCCCGCCCGCATCCGCAATTTATAACTACTGTTAAATGAAATACTTTAATATCATTGCTAAGATTGCCAAGAACAGTTCTGCTCGTTTAGATAGGCAACGACAATGCTTTTTAACAGCCTCAATTATTTGCTCTTTTTCCCGCTCGTGTTTGCTTGCTTCTGGTTAGCGCCGAAGAAAGTCAGACCGTTTTTACTTTTGGTGGCGTCCTACGTTTTCTACATGAGCTGGATGCCGATTTATGGCTTGCTTTTGTTTTTCCTGACATTGGCAAATTATTTTGTCGGAATTGCGATCAACAAATTTCAAAGCAAGGCAAAGCCGATGCTTATCCTTGGGCTTGTGATCAACCTGGGCACGCTTTGCTTTTTCAAATACACGAACTTTCTTTTGCAATCGCTGGCATCTGTTCTCACCCAAGCTGCAGCGTTTTTAAATATCAACGGGATAAATTTTGCCTGGCTGACAACAATGGCTGGGGATGTTTCGCGCGATGCTGTGGCAATCAACATTATTCTTCCGCTCGGTATTTCGTTTTTTGCTTTTGAGTTCATTCACTACATTGTCGATATCTACAGAGGCGACAAACCGATTTCCAACCCAATTCACTTTGGTTTGTTCGCGGCATTTTTCCCTTCGCAAATTGCTGGACCAATCAAGCGCTATCAAGACTTCATTCATCAATTGCACCAAGAGCTTGAGCAGAATCGGTCTTTCTCCCAAGAGAAATTCAAGGCCGGTATGACACTGGCGATGCAAGGCTTGTTTAAGAAAGTGGCACTCTCCGACAATTTGTCACCACTGGTGGCACGCGGCTTTGACGGCGTACAAACATCATTGATTGCTGGGGGCGCCGGTGTAGGAACCCTAGATGCGTGGATTGCCGTTTTTGCCTTTGCCTTGCAGATTTATTTTGACTTCTCCGGTTACACAGACATGGGACGCGGCTCCGCTTTGATGCTTGGTTTTTCTTTGCCGGACAACTTCAATCTTCCCTACATTGCCTCAAGTGCCTCTGATTTTTGGAAGCGCTGGCACATATCGTTATCCAGCTGGTTACGCGATTATCTCTACATCCCACTTGGTGGTGGCAGAGTCTCGCGCTGGCACAAGCATTTCAACTTGATGGTGACAATGTTATTGGGTGGACTGTGGCACGGTGCTGCTTGGCACTTTGTTGCATGGGGCGGCTTCCATGGAGCCGGATTGGTAGTCAATCACGAGTATGGCGCAATTGCCGACAAGTCCAACTTGCTCAAACAATTCCATGCATCAGCGCTTGGCAGAATTTGCTCTGTACTTTTCACATTGGCCTTTGTTCTCGTTGGTTGGGTATTGTTCCGCGCCCAAACGATGTCGCAAGCATTGGCAGTCTTGTCGCTCCTCTTCCAATCACAACCATCGCAAGCAGTGGTGTCAATGTTGGCACAATCAACGCTGCCATATGCAATTGGCGTTTACGCTATCTATGCCATTTTGTTTGCCAATACATCTGCCTACAAGCCACGACCGGTGGTGGCATTAAGACAAGCGCTGGATGTACTGCCGGCCAGAGTGGCAATTTGGGCATGTGTGTTTATTTGCGCCGTGGGTTTTTCACCATCGCATGCAGAACCATTTATCTATTTCCAGTTCTAACCTGAAACTCCCGGATATTCAATTCGATATCAAACGTCGATATTTAACGCAAGTGAGATTATGCCCCAGGCAGTAGCAACACCAATAAGCAAGCAAGCAGCGCCACCAAAGCAGCACAAGATGCCGCGTTGGCAGACGATAGCAATTGCCTTGGTCACGCTTGTCCTTTCTCTTGCCTTTCTCGAATTTCTTTTTGCCGTGGCTGGAATTGGCGAAAATGAATATTTGAAGATCGATCCGGCAATTGGCTTCTCGCCGATACCAGGCAAGCAAGTAACTTGGCGCGAAGAGGGTTTCTGCCGCACGGTGTGGAACACACAGGCAATGCGCGACAAGGAAAGAACGCTCGCTAAACCAGCAAGGACTTACCGCATTGCCGTGCTTGGTGATTCTTTTGTTGAGGGACTGCAAGTCAGCGACGATCAAACCTTCTGTCATCTACTGGAAGAAAAACTCAATCAATCCGGCGTAGCACCAAGTAACGCAACCCGCTTTGAGGTTCTCAACTTTGGTGTTGCCAATTACAATCTCGGACAAGAATATTTGAGACTGAAGCAAAAGGCGCTTGCCTTCAATCCCGATCTTGTGGTTATGGCTGTTCGTCCGGACACCATCTATCAATTGGCGCTGAATCCGCAAGGCGGGTTTATGTATGCGTCGCGCCCATCATTTTTTGCTGGAGCAAATCATACGCTGATTGAAGACCACACAATGTCCGAAAACTGGATGAAGAGTTCCGAAGCAAAACGCATGAAATCAACTTTGTGGTTGCGCGAGCACTCAAGAATTTGGGGCGTGGTATCACAGATGGCGCGCAACTTGATGTTGTGGCAAAAGCACAATTTGGAAAAACCAAAACTGAACTTTTCCACGCCAGCATTTTCCTTGACCAAAGAAACAGACACCGTCAAAGTGACTCAGGCCAAAGCGCAAGAACAATTGGCAGCCGCGCAAGCCTGTGCCAAATCCACTCAGTTTCTCTGGCCAATTGCAGATGCAGTTATTCGCCAAGCAGATCAAGAGTGCAAAGCGCACAAAGTTCCACTTGTTCTCCTGCGCCTACCTGGTCCAGGCGGATTTCGCAATATCGCAGAAGACAAATTACTCCAAGGAACGGTCAAGACGCTTAACTTGCCGCTGTGCGATCTGACAGAGCCATTTATTGCCGCCCAAGAAAAGACTGGGCAGAGATTCTTTATCGTCTTCCATCTTGATCCGGATGGGCACAAGTTAGCTGCGGAAAACATTTTCCAATTCCTCAATGCAAATGTTTTTCCAAGCCAAGGCACGGAGGCTCATAACTAAATATGCAAACAGTTAAGTCGCCAGCATCTGATACATTCTCGACCAAGCAACATAACGCGCACTCTT
Organism: Candidatus Obscuribacterales bacterium; assembly: GCA_020050685.1. Taxonomy (GTDB): domain Bacteria; phylum Cyanobacteriota; class Vampirovibrionia; order Obscuribacterales; family Obscuribacteraceae; genus JAGVKG01. Next base: position 104,320 of record JAGVKG010000010.1, read on the forward strand.
ATGCCGACTTACTATGCTCACCCCTAGGCTCGGCAATCGCATCTATATTGTTGATAGCGCTTGTGGCCGCCTGCTTTGGACGCACGCTGGGCAGTTACTTCTTGGCTGATGACATTGGCGAAGTCGCTTACGTCTATAAGATTTTCCACGGACAACCAGAACTCTTCTGGTCAAACTTCACCGGCAACTACATGCAAATTGCTTCGATGAATGTTTACCGCCCGTTCTTACTGCTGAGCCTTGTAATTGACTTTGTGGTCTGGCAAGCACAAGCATTTGGCTACTATCTATCCAACCTGACTCTCTACACAGGTTGTGTGCTTTTGTTATTTGCGATCACCAAACAGTTGACGACAAGCTGGAGCGCCTGGAGATCGCAGGCTTGCGCATTTGCAACGGCAGCTCTATTTGCAGTCAATCCACTGCATGCAGAAAGTGTTTGCTGGGTTGTTGGACGTGTTGATATTTTTTGCGGATTCTTTTATTTATTGGCTTTATATTGTTCGTTGCGCGCCTGGCAAGCGAAAAAAGATTCCGGCTCTGACCAAACGTCATTCGGAAGCAAGGTGTTCACTGTTATCGCCTGCGCCGCATTTTGGTCCGGACTATTTATAAAAGAAATGGCAATTGGTTTGCCTGTGCTTTTAAGCGTTCTTGGTTTCATGGGTGTAAATGGTGGCACGACCGAAACATTGGCGGCGCGATTGAAATCCGCATGGAATGCCAGCCGCGCCTTTTGGATTTCCACAGTAATTTATTTTGCTATTCGCTTTGCCGCACTTGGCACTTTGCTTGGCGGCTACACAGGATCAATTGGCACATCACAATTTGCCAATACGATTGCACGCTGGTTAGACCACGACACCCTAATTCGCTTGGTATTGCCATTCAACTATTATGTTTTTGCTGGACTAACAATGTGGTCGCAAGCATTGTTGATTTGCTACGCACTGCTTGGTGTCTATATTCTGACACGACTGCTTGCCGGCGAGCTTTCATTTAAACTGTTAGGTCTTCTAGCAGTTTGGACTGCAACTTGTGCAGCACCAATTTATCAACTCTGGGGATTGGGATATAACCTGGAGGGAGCTCGCTTCTATTTCTTTTTGACGATCCCCTTGAGCATGCTTTTGCCAATTCTGATATTTCAACCAAAGCAAAATATTGCTCATATTGAAACATCAAACAATCAGTTGCGTACAGTTATTATTTCTTCCATCGCTGCCGTAATATTCGTTTCGATGGTAGCGATATTCTACAAATCCGCTTACGCCAATGCAGTTGTTTGGCTACAAGCCGGCAAGCAAGTGCGTGCCGTACAACAACAATCAATCGCCCTGACACAAAGGGTTCCAGAGACCAAGAAGATACTTGTCCTTGGCTTACCAAAGGATCAGGGTGGCGCACACATGATCCTCAACGGCTATACATATGGCATGTTGGTCAGCCCACCTTTCTGCAAAGAGAATCTCGCAGATCGCTTTGTCACATTTGACCCGGTTGTATTTGGCTCTCCAACTTTCATAAATGCCTCAAGATTCAAATCGACCCTGGCGCAAAAGAGTTCAATTGGGCCATTTATTTGGAACGGCAGTGAGTTTGTGCAAACAGATTTAGGAGCAGGCTTCGGAGAGCGCGTGATCTTCTTAAGCCAGCAATTGCAAAACACTACCGACAGTCAACCGCACACAATTGGTCACGCCACTTACCGCATTCACAATGGCGTTTATGATTTCCAATCTGCCAGCGTCGGCGACGGTATCAGATTTGATAGTCTCGATTTAAATCCGCTTTCCTGCGATGTGCTCGCCTTCGATCTCGCAATCGAGAATGGCAGTGGAGCGCGCACTATCAAAGCATATTGGAATCAATCAATGCTTGATGATAATCTGGATAACAGTGTGCAAACAGCGATTAATCTCGACAGCACAAAACCAAATCAATTCCAAACTGTCTATTTGAGATTGTCAGCCAACTGGCACTGGTTTAGCGAAAGCAAAATCAACAACCTGACGCTTGCCTTGTTCCCAGATCAACGAATTCGCGTGAAGAATGTTTATCTCCTGCCTGCATCGTTGACAGCACCACAGCTCACAGTGATCAACGGACAAGAAAAGCAAGTCGGCGTTTACAAGTTTGGCAAGACACCAACATGGTTAGCGGCCAATGCCTCGCAGATTTCTGATGCGAAGAGTATCGATGTCGAAATCTCCAAACCAGATCATTTCTTTGACAATCTTCAGTCTTCACAAAATCCGAATCTTGCCATCGGCAACTTCATTCATTTGCCAGTGACAAACAACACAGTCCTACTTCCGGAATCCGCATTGGCCAAACCAGGCTTCTACCAAGTGCGGGCACGTGCTCTGGATGCTCTCGGAAAGCCTTTGCGCGAGTATTCCGATCCAATCACCATCCGAAAGGATAAAGATACATCGGCAACAGCAAAATCATCTGGCACGCTTTTGATCAAGAATTCCAAGGAGAGCTTATGAGAATCTGCCTTATCTCATCAAACAGTGCGACATTCCAACTTGCTCTTGGATTGAAGAATTTCGGTCATGATGTGGAAGTTATTGCACTTGCGACTTCAGACGATCAGCACGCGCAGCAAACCAATCAAAGTTCGATTGTCTCCCATTACGTGACCGAATCAAATTCTCAAACAGAACTCGGTGTTGTTCCAGTCTGCATGCCAAATAGCAAATACTTATTCAGCGTTGCCGATGCGCTATGGAAAAAGTTGGCCGAGCTACACAAAGAAAAACCTTTCGACGTTGTCGATGTTCCCGATTACGTGCTTGCCGGCTTAATGCCAGGAATGACTCGCGAGATTCCATTCGTTCTCAGACTAAGCAACAAGTTGCCAAAATACGTCGCCAGCAACATGCATCCAATCACTTATCCTTTCGACATGCAGTTCCCAACACTCCTGCGATCTGTCAGTCTGACGATGGCCGATCAAGTGATTGCACCAAATCAAATGTGGTCCGGTCACCTCCAACAACATTTAGGACTGGCACCAGAGAGAATTGCAGTCATCAATGAAACTCTCTCCCCTCAAGAGTCAGCACAACTATCCGTTTCCACCTACGAAAACGCAAAACAAATATTCGCCGAACGATCAGCCAGCCCTCTTTACCGCAAGGGCAACGAACAAATGATCATAGACAGCCAATCTATGTATCTTCTCTGGGACAAAATGCTCTATGACGCATTCTTCGTCCAATCCTACAGCTTCCGCATCCGCCACTGGTTCCGCAAACTAGTAAACACCCCCCAAGGCAACCTGCAAACCCTAATCGGAACCATCATCGCCAAAACCATCAACCCCAAATGGTACCAACGCGTCGTTTAGAACTGACTAGAAAGCGAAGACTCGATCATGGAAAGAACACTTAACATAGTAAATTCCTTGGAATCCGCAGGAATTATAGGGCGCTATGCAATTGGCGGTGCCGTAGGTCTTTTGTTCTATACAGAACCAGCTGCCACTTACGATTTGGATATATTTTGTTACCTGCCTCAGTCTGGCGTTCTCATAGACTTGGAGCCGCTCTATAGCCACCTAGCAAAGCTGGGTTATGAAAGCACAGGCGAGCAAGTTGATATAGAAGGCATCCCTGTGCAGTTTCTTCCGCCGCCAACCGATCTAGTGAAAGAGGCTCTCGACAATTCCGTCGAAACGTCTTTTGAGGGCGTTCCAACTCGTGTCTTTCAGTACGAGCATCTTTTAGCAATTATGGCGGAGACGGGCAGGCCCAAGGATAGGGCCAGAATAGCGCTATCCCTAGAGTCCACGGAACCGGACGATGCCAAATTGAAAGATATTCTCCAACGACATCAACTACTTGATAGATGGTCTAAAATAGTTGTATGAGTACAAATCCTCGAGCTGTATCTAAAGAAGAACTATTTCGGGCGAAGGAATCCCGTCGTCGTGATTTAGCTGCTCTGCCCATAGAAGAAAAAATAAAGATACTCATCAAAATACAACATCTGGCAAGCAGTGTGGCACGCCAAACCGGTCGCAAGTATCGAAAGCCCTGGGACGTAAAAGAGCGCTAGCAATTTGACAAAGCCCGATGCAAAATTTAGATCCTTGTATTCTCATAGTCATGGTATCAAAATACAAGGATCTAATCATGACAGGGTTCATACCTAGTAGGCGGTGTGTAAACTCGGGACACACTCTCGCCAGTATGTTAGATAATGGCTGACATACCGGCTTGGACTATTTCTAGTTTATTATGCATAGCCATTTTTAGTTTATTGTGCTGGGACATCTCTTGTTTCTTGCGGCATTTTACCTTGGAACCAGTACGTACCGATCGTGATAGAAAACTAGAGCCAATAAGGGCGCCATATCGGGTATCACCAGAGAATCTTGTTCACATTCAAGAAGCCTTTTGCAGGAAACTATTGCCAACCCGGTATAACATGTTATAATATAACATATTGCACGAGGTGCTCCAAATGGGTTTCCATATCTATCTCGAACCGGAGTTGCAGTCCGAAATTGAAAGTCTGTGCAGAGAAAGCGGGCGCAAGCGAAACAGCGTGGTTCGCGAGGCTCTAAGGGAATACGTGCAGAAGCGGGTGCAACAAAAATGGCCCGATGCCGTATTCGATTTCAAGCCGGACCCGAAGCTGGCTCGATTTGAATCATTACGAGGCGACCTGCTTTCCGATCGAGAAAACATCTTCGACAAGGAAGGGGCATGAGCGTCTATTTGTTGGATACCTGCACAATAAGCGACTTTTTTTCGGGCATAAGCAGCACAAAAAAAAGACTGCTCGACCTTTCACCATCGCAAATTGCCATCTCTGCTATCACCGTCATGGAAATTTCGTATGGTTTCCGATTGAAACCAGCAATTGCACGCAAATTTTCCACTTCATTCAATAGCTTATGCCGAGTAGCGCGAATTCTACCATTTGATCAGGCTGCTGCTCAGGTAGCTGCCGATATTAGATCCGAACTAAAGAAAAAAGGCACACCAATTGGATCTTTCGATCTCCTTATCGCCGCCATCGCCATGTCGCAAGAATGCATCCTTGCGACTTCCAATGTTAGCGAATTTGCAAGGATAAAAGACTTGCAGATCCAAAATTGGAGACTTAACTAGAGGCTCCTATGGTCAAAGGACTTTTTGACTTGTTGTCGTCCAAGCCCTTTGTGCCAGAATGCCTTACAAAGTTAATCCAAAAGGATAATTGACTAGAACCCTCATCAGTTGAGCTTTTACAGGTCAAGGGTGGTTGCCGCTTGAACGTTGGAAAACCCGGTTTCCAAAGCGTCCCCATACCAACATGAATGTACATATTATACTTATAGTACGTAGGGTGATACGTAGTTTCAGTGTCATTAACACTGTTGGCTTATATGTTCGAACAGCTGATACATCCGGAGTCTGGAATGCAACACCCCACTAAATATTTAGTTACCTCCTTAATTCTGACGGTAATTTTTGCCACTTCAACTTTAACTGTTCCTGCTCAGTCCTGGGAAAGGGGTCAGACACAGGCTGCCAGTGTTCCGAACGACAGTAGCGCCTCCACTGCCAGCGTGAATCTGGATCTTTCATCCACAGCACGGTCTGTATCGGCCAGTGCCCTTGGTTTGGCCGGCTCGGTTTCCATAAATGTTGGCGGCGTGGCTCGCATGATCAGCGGCACGGATGTATTAACGCCGGCAGAATTCATGGCAGCATCGCAGGTAATGAATGGTGGACTCCAGACCCTAAAAGTGGGAGCAGATGGAAATGCGGTGCGCGGAAGATTTACGCTTTCACAAGAATTGGCAGTGCAAATCACAAATATAGTGATTCCACAAAATGTAAAACTGTTTCAAGATTTTGGAACCCTGGCCTCCCTGTCACTAGTAGGTGACATCAATAATTCTGGAAAGATATTTGCCTTATCAACGAATGCTGCTCAAACCATGGCAACGTTTTCTGCGCAAAATATTTACAATCAATCTACCGGCGTAATTACGTCTGTTGCATCTAGCGAGAGCGGCTGGCGGAATCAAGTTTCGAATCTGGGAATGACATTGAACGCCGTTGATAATTTTATGAACGCTGGACAACTTATCAGTGCCGGTGATTTGAGTTTGTCAGCTGGCGGCACACTGAGCAATCTTGGATCAGCTCAAGCTCTGATGCAAGCTGCAGGCAATGTGAATCTTACATCTGAAAATATAGTGAACAGCGGCAAGATTGCTTCACTTGGTGGCAATGTCAATTTTGGCACTGTTACCACTACTGACTTGAACATCAATAATCTTGGCGGACAGATCCTTGCACAATCCGGCGCTGTTAATTTACGATCAGTGGATTACTTTGGTACTGCCAATACATTCTTGATTGGTGGCGATGTTCTATCACAATCCTTGAATTTGAATACTGGCAATGGTGTGACAGAGGTTGATGTTGATCAGCTAACCGCCATTGTTAATTCGGCAGGTTATGGTGCGCACATTGTGGCATCTACTAGCAACTTGCAATTGGGCAATATTGAGTTGGTTGATCCAACCTTTTACAATAGTGCCGGCAACATAATAATTACAGGCTTTGTCAGCGCTAGTGAGGCAATTTCAATCATTGCTTCTGGAGATATTACTGCAAATCCGAATGGCAAAATTACTGCCAGCGGTGGAGCGGGCGTGAAAAATATTACAGTCATAGCTGGAGCACTGATCACTCCGTGTGGCTCATGTACTGACTCGACCGATTTGCCTGCTGGTGGGCATGCTGTGCCATCCCTTGATACGGTGACCGTAAATGTTTTAGCTGGTGCGGGAGGAGACATCGATTTTACTGATTCTACGCAATCAACCATTATTCAAACAACTAGTGGCAATGTGACTTTGGCAGCAGTGGGAGGCAGCATTTACTTGCCTGCTAGTGGTCTAGTTAGTGCCTCTTCCGGTAATGTGCTTCTTGTATCTGGTGCTAATACTGGTACGGGAATTGAAGCTGGACCGATTTCAGCTAGCGGGTCGATCACATTGATTACCTCACCCGCAACAACTGACAATGGACTGCCATTGCAATTCCAGAGCAACGGATCCACGGTTGGCAATCATTTTATTACGAGTACAATTCCGCTTATCGGAAGCGATACGGATGTGCATTTAGCGGGGACCCTTTCTTCACCGACTGCAATTAATATCGTGGCATCTGGAAACATCACTCAGTCCGGTGGACGTTTAAATAGTCCAAACCTTACTTTAAAATCGACTGCTGGAAATATTGGCACAAGTGATTTAGCACCACTATACTTTGCAAGCAGTGCGGCCACTTCCGATCGAGTCAATTTGATTGCACAAGCAAGTGGTTCTGTATGGTTGAATGATCCCTTGATCGAAGATGATGTCCAATTTAGCAATGCGGTATCAGCAAATATCTCGAGCGCAGGTACAAGCTTCTCGTTAACTGCGATGGATGAGATCGTATCAGCGGTGTCAACCCTTGCTGTGGCCAGTCCAATAATGAATTTGACCAGTGTGAACGATAATGTTGGTACCAATGGAGGCAATGGTTTGGAGATTGCCAGCAATCCAACTTCGCCTGGGGTTCTACATCTGACAGCTCATGCCGGGGCGACGGTTGGATTGGTTGATAGACTTATCGGAGATACGATAATACTTGAAGAGTCATCCGCAGGGCTTAACTTCAACTTGGCTGGCAGAGCCAGCATAACTGCGCACGATATATCGGCTTATGAGGATTTGCAATTATTCACTTACGATGGAACCATAGAAATAGTTCCTGAAGCAAAATTGATATCTGGTGGCTTTGTAATTATTCAAGTTCTGAATACCAATACTGGTGCCATTGCCATTGGCGAGAACGCCAACATAATTACAGGTACTGGAGAGCTTGGCAATACTTCGCTTTACATTGGTATTGGTCAAAGAATTCCACCCTTTGATCAGGGAGTTGAGCCAGCCAACGTTGACAGTTTGACCTCGAGAGGAGGCCAAATCCTTTGGGGACAAAATGGGCTGGTCGCATCAGCGCCTAGCAACTTGGTAGTTGCAGATGCGGGAGATGTCATCTTTGATGATAAGAGTTCTGCCGGTAATAAAATTACGCTCGGCGGCGGTACCATCATTGCGATTTCGCAAGTCCACAGATTAGATAGTTTAGATTTGACGGATCCAACCGTAGTTGGTGATGTCTTGATTGGTCAAACCATTCATTTATTTGGTGGCGCACTAACTGTGTCAGAAGGCGTTGCCACTGGTGGCACGCTGATTTTGACGCCGGAAAATATTGGTTCTCTTCTTTCCGCATTCAATATACCTCAGTCTGTCGCGGTTACTTTCAATGATTTTCAATCTGCAACTCCCCTAGTCGTTGAGCTCTCTATAGTGAGTTCAACGACTAGTGTGGTAATCAATGGCGAACAAGAATTTGTCGGTACGACTGGCTTGTCGCATGCTGTACTCAATATTGCTAGTACTCTTGACGGAACAGCATTAAATGTGGGAACCACTGGAGTTTTGTCTAGCGATGGCATCTTGGTACTAAATATAAATGGTGGCACCACTTCTCTTAATGGACTTATTTCTGGTGGTAGTACTTTGACTATTGAGAGCGATGATGCTGTAACTATCAACGGATTGCTTACCAGCTCAACAAGTGCGTCAGTTCAGGCAATTGGTAATATCGGTGGCAGTGGCAAGATCAGTAGTCCCGATATTTCTCTTTTCTCGACGGGTGGTAATGTAGGCACAAGTGAAATTGTTCCCTTAACGGTAACGAGTAGCCCAAGTATTGCAGGAACCCTGAGCCTTTTAGTTCAGGCAGCCAGCTCAGTGTGGTTGGTCGATAATTTGATTGGAGACAACGTGTCACTCTACTCAGAGGGAATTTTCTCTACAGCTGGTACCTCATTTTCATTAAGCGCAGCAGGAAATATAACCTCATCTTCAGATACTACGCCACCGCCCGGTATACCGTATCAACCAACCATTGCCAGCCCGGATTTTTTCTTAAAGACAACAAATGGGAATATTGGCGAGAACAGTTCACCTTTGTGGATTGTTTACGGACCGATTCAAACCGGTACAATTAGTCTTGTAGCACAAGCCAGTGACTCCGTTTGGATAATAGGAAGTAGCAACAATATTCAGTTCAGAAATATTGATGTTGCACATATGTCGAGTGCAGGATCTTCTTTTTCATTAACGGCACCTGGTGCAATAACCTCGGTGACTACTGGAGATGCTGTTAATAGTCCAGTTATTATCATAGATGGCATAACGCTTAGTGGAGAGCTTGTGCTACCGATTTTATCAATTCAACCGCTGGTTTCGCTTGACCTGACAATCCCGAGTGTGGTTCAAACAATTCTGGGACAGCAAAACCTTAATTTGCTTGGTGGCGATCTGATTGTAAATAATGGCGTGGCTACTGGTGGCAATGTTTTAATTCAACCGGCAAACCTTAAGGATCGAATAAATGGTCCCGACTTTCTCCATGGTTTCAGTATTCCGAATGGAGTGACCGTACAATTCGATGGGTTTAATTTTGGTGATAGTATTGTGGTTCAGCCCCCCTCTTCCTTCGGCCCATCAGTGGTCATAAATGGCACGGTGGAATTTAATAATTCGCCGAATGCTTCGATTGGTATTGGTGGTGGACTTGGTTTTGATCCTAGACATTCAAGAACGCCATCATTGATAATTGGACCAAGTGGTACTGTTACGGCTGATGGTAATCTGCATCTTGGCTCACCGCGAGATATTGTCATTTATGGAAATATTGTGTGCTCTAACTCCAGTTCGGTTGTGACGCTTAGTTGCGACAATGAAATATCCCTTCGTGGCAATATTGGTTCTAGTGCCACCAATTTTAGTCTTTGGAGCGACAAGATAACTCAGAGAGCTGGTACCTTAACAGCGGCTTCTTTGGAATTCTTTGTGAGGCAAGATATAGGAGCGGCAACCAAGGTGATAAAGACAACTGCATCCTCAATGACCATTAATGGCATCGGTCCTTCTGGTGTTGTATACATTTCCAATACAGGCGCACTTGATCTAACTGGTTCTTTAGCGTTCAAAACGATTCGTGTATTGAATATTGGCGACCTAACGGTTAATAACCTCTCGGCAGGCGATATTACGTTGAGCACCACTGGTGGTGCACTTCATGTGGCCGATGGTGCAAGCGTAATCGCTCAGCGTGGAAGTCTGATTTTGCAGAATGCTGATAAGCGGAATGGCACCATAACAATCGGTCAAGATGCAACATTATCATCATCCACTACAAGGGGACGAGCCACTGTTACTGTCGCAATCGGCGCACTTCCTCTGGTTGCCGTAAAAGGTATAACTCCCCTGAACGTACAGACAACTGGAAAGTCCTTCTATTACGGCAAGAATAGCATCACTGCACTTGCCCCAAACAACCTGCTTACAAGTAATGAACAAAGTATTGTATTCAACACCGGGAGGCTGCCAGCAACAGCAATAACCCTTAACGGCGGCGTGCAAATCTCTGCAACCAAAGTTTCGCTGACCAACGAAGCACAATCCAACGAATCAATCGTGGACACCAGTGAATACTTCGATGAGACTGGAGAAGTTGAGTACACTCTGGGCGTAAAATGAAGTCATTACAGAGGGCATATTCCAATCAGCAAGCACCCTATTCGTATGACTATGGATGTGTTTCGATTTTATCGCCAAGCTTGGTATTTGTGCTGGCGATAGTGCCGGGTGGAAGTTCTAAGCAGCCGCGTGCTTTTTTGTAGGAAGCGGATAGTTTCCAGGGCTGGAGATTTTCCTCGAGACCAACGACAGTGTTTTCTTTGTCGAGGAAAATCGCATCGATGGCAAAGGTCATGAAGAACATGTGGATGGCGTTGCAGGGAATGAGATAGAGACCGGCACCAGGTTGGAGGGGACTGGAACCGAGAAGTCCTTGCAAGCGGGAGAAGAATGAATCTGCAACGCGAGTGTTGGCTGCCACCATTGTGTTTTTGGTGCGATTGAAGAAGCTGATGCTCGTGGATTTGTGCGGGTCAGGCATGCCTGACCCCTACGGTGGACAACGTATTCAGCCGGCAATGCATATTTATTGTTTGACAGACGAGAAGGCGTTCATCATGGTAACGATGGCGGGGCCGAGCAGTGGGCACATGATTAACGGCAGAATGAAGAACACGATAACAGGCACCATCTTAACCGGCACTTGCCCCGCTTCTTCTTCTTTCCGGCGCTTTAGCTTGTCGCGCAAGGCGTCGGCTTGTTGCCTGAGAGGATAACTAATGTCGGAACCCTTTGATTCGGCAGCGATGAGCGCGCTGCAAATAGCAGTTAGTTCGTCGCAACCGCAACGGTCTGACATGTCCATCAAAGCCTGCTGACTGGCTTTGGCAAATATTTTTACGTCATTGAGGAATTGTCTCAGTTCGCCTGCTAGAACCGGGCAAGTGTCTTGCGTTTCTTTGGCAACTTTGTCGATACACATGAGCAATCCAAGACCGGCTTGGGCACAGACAATCAGAAGGTCAATGATTGTCGGCAATTCACGCAACAGTTGTTTTAGTCTGTCCTTGACGCGACTAATCAAAAACATATTTGGCAAAATCCAACCGAACCAGGCTGCTGCCAAAGAGAGAAATATGGCAAAGACATTGCCGGAAGTAATTCCCATGAAGAGGAACAAACTAAGCAAACCGCATACACAAATCACTTTGATACCAATGAAGATTGACAGGTGATCTGCTGTTCTATAATTTGCTTGCTTTAGCCAGGTTTGCGTTGCCTTATCCGCAAGATTAGGCAAGAGCGACAAGGCAAACTCTCCAACCATTTTGCAGAGCTTGAGAATGCTGGATTCTTTTGGTGCTTCCGACCCGGATACGGCGGCTTCAACTTTGCGTGTACGGCGGCGTACTTCGTAAGTATCGACATATTGCTTGGCATACATTTGCAAACCGATTGCCAAAAGTGCAATAACGGCTGCCGCCCCAAATATTTCAATTAATAAAATCTGAGACATGGTCGCCTTTCTAAATCTCGAACGAGGTTAACTTCATCAGAATCCAGATGCCAAACAATTCCCATGCCACCATGGCGAAGAATATCATTTTGGCAACCATATTATTGAAGAATGGTCCCATATATCCCGGTGCTGCCACGAGAAGCAAACCAGTGATACCAAACGGCAAACAACCAATAAACCAAGCGGTTGCTTTACCTTGAGCTGTCAAAGAGTTCAAGAAGTCACGCAGCTTAAAGCGTTCGCGAATAGCTTCAGCAATGGTGGCAACCACTTCTGCCAAGTTTCCGCCTACGTCTTGACTGATAAAAATTGCTTGTGTCAACAAACGAAAGTCTGGTGTACGAATTCTTGTACACATTTCGTCCAGCACATCGCGGAACGATTTACCCAATTGCAAAGAAACCAATGCACGCTTAAACTCCCCACGAATTGGCTCCGGTGCCGTTTCGCTCAGGGTTCTGAACACTTCCATAACTGGCGAACCTGCTCTTAAGCCACCAACCATGGATTCAAGAACTTGCGGCAACTGCTCCGTCATTCTATCCTGGCGTTTCTTAGCCTTCATACGAATGTAGACAACAAAACCGGCAGCACCGATTGGCACACCAAGAATTACTCCGATGATCGAGAGCTCAGGTGCGGCAACAAATCCTGCAATTCCCAAAGCCGCACCAACACCAATTGCCGTCATGATCCAATTTTGTTTCATCTGATCGTACTTCGACTCAAGTCCGGCTTGAGCCAAAAGCTTTCCCAGATAATCGTCCCTTTGCTGAGCAAAGATCAATTCCTCTTCCGAAAGAGGTTCTTTCTCCTGCATCTTCTTCATATGCTTTTCTAAGCGCAGTTTATGCTCTGTGTGCTCTCGACGCATCACAAGCATCATCAACCCGCCAGCCAGCAGCACACCTACGAAGACGAGACTGCCCACCATCAGCATGGTATTGTCCATTAGCAGTTCCTTTGCTTAACGTAACCACTCAAGCTTAAATGGCACAGACTCTTGTTCAAGCTGATCCAAGAACTTGGGTGGCAGACCGGAGCCAACGTGTTTACATTTAAAGAATCCACGGGCATCCCGTCCTTCCCGCTCTAGATGGAACATTGTATTAATAGCAATCACGTCACCTTCCATACCGGTTATTTCCGCTACTTCCGTCACACGACGTGTGCCATCCTCCAGACGGCGAATCTGAACAATTACCTGCAAAGCAGAAGCAATTAGTTCGCGCACCGCCTTTGGTGGCATATCAACGCCAGCCATCAATACCATGTTTTCTAAACGCTTGGTCGCATCACGTGGAGTGTTGGCGTGGACTGTGGTCATTGATCCACCGTGACCGGTGTTCATGGCCTGAAGCATGTCGAACGCTTCTTCTCCACGACATTCCCCAAGGATGATTCTATCTGGTCGCATACGCAGACAATTGATCACGCACATACGCTGGTTGATCTGTCCCTTGCCTTCCGTGTTGGGTGGACGAGTTTCCATTCGCACCCAGTGTTCGTGTTGCAAGCGAAGTTCAGCAGCGTCTTCGATAGTGATAATTCTCTCGCGGTGTCCGATGTGTGCAGACAATGCATTGAGCAATGTTGTCTTACCGGAACCGGTACCACCGGAGATAATCAAATTGATTCTGCCCTTGACGCAAGCCTTGAGGACTTCCGCCATTTGCACGGACATAGCGCCTTTTTCCACAAGTTGTCCGAGCGACATGATTGTCGTGCCAAAACAACGGATGGTAAGCGTTGGTCCATCAATAGTGACAGGTGGAATGGTGGCATTCACACGTGAACCGTTTGGCAAACGAGCGTCAACCATTGGTGAGTTATCGTCTAAGCGTCTTCCCAGTGGCTGAATGATTTTGTCGATTGTCTGGCGCAAGTGCCGTTCATTTTCAAAAACAACCGGAGCCTTTTCCAGACGTCCGCTTCTTTCCACGTAAACCGCAAATGGCCCGTTAACGCAAATGTCACCAATGGATGGGTCTCTCAAAAGTGGACCCAGAGGACCAAAGCCAAAGACTTCGTCAAGAACGTTTTGCAGCAAAATACCTTTTTCCAACATGGTCAAAGGCGCTGGGTCTGAGTTGACCATTTCCCGGATACGGTTGCGCACTTGCGCTTGTGTATCTTCAGAAATTTGTGTCAAACGGGACGTATCAAGTTCGCGGCGTAACTGTTCGATAACCACTTTCTCGCGCTCGCGAATCAAGGCCTGGTTGGCTTGGAATTTCGATTCCAAATTAGTGGTATCACCGCCGCCACCATGGGCGTCTTCGTTCCTGTCAATTCTTTCTAAGTCCGCACGGCTTGGTGGCTGCACTGGCGCAACGCCAGAGCCTGGAGCACCACCGGCAACACCCGCTCCCGGAGCATTGGCTCCTGTCACACCAGATCCTGGTCCCCCTTGTGCCAAACCACCACCGGTTGCCTGCTTAGCAGGCACGGCAGTACCAGTACCACCTGGTTGCTGCGGGGCAACATCAGCTGACTGGCGTTGTCTTACCAACTGACCCATGAGAGATGAGGCTGGACGAGCTGGCGCATTACTACTTGGTTGATCTTTTTCTTCGTCTGCCATTTATATACTCACCACCTTTATTTCTTCTTTGAGAAGATCGCTGGCAAGCGGAAACCGCCTGTCTTGTCCTGCTCACCAGTTGTGAGTAGGAGTTTTTCCTGACCTGTAAATCGTCGGCCAATTTGATCTAGCGATTTTCCTAAAGCAGTATGTCCAGGCGCAATTTGCCCCTGGTTATTCACCCACTTTGCGGTCTTAGCATCATTGGGTATTTCTGCAAATACCGGATAATTCAAGTTCGCACGGCACTCACTCAACACATCGTGAGGCAGCCACTCGGAACGATTTATACATAGCAATAGTTTTTCTTGCGCATAGTGAGCTTTAAATGTATCGAGACACTTGCGGGCATTTAAAATTGCCGCCCAGTTATACTCGGTAAGGACCAGCACGTGATCGGCAAGGTCCAAGGTGGCAATTGCTCTTTCGTCAAGCAAATTTTTTGGTAAATCAACAACGATATAACGGAATTCTTGTTTGGCCGTGTTAAGAATTTCTTGCACCTGTGCCGCATAAATATCACCAATGTCTTCCAACTCTGGTGGCGCTGCCAAAATGCTCAACTTATCATCGTATCGCGTCATCAAATTACGCAAGTACGTCGCATCAAAATTCGTGTGCGAAAAGTCAATCGTGCTCAAACTAAACGAAGGCTCTAAATTCAGATAGTGAGAAATCATACCGAACTGCAAGTCCAAATCGATAATTGCAGTTTCGCCATGCTTACTCAAGTAACCAGCGAGGTTGGTACAAATTGTCGTTGCACCAATGCCACCAGTTGGTGAAAAGACTGCGACGACCTTACCTTGTGCAGCCGATACAGATTCCGATTGATGCTTGAGCATAATCGATTGCACTGCCGCTGGTAAATCTGTCCGCCAGCGTTCTGCGTCAAGAAAGTCCGATGCTCCTAAGCGATACGCTGTACGGATCAATTCTGGATCCGGTACCTCGTAACTGACAAAGAAGTAGAGCTGCGGAAAAGCTTCCCGCAGCTCTGCCAATAACGAGAGTCCACGCACTGGAGCTGGAGAAAGTTCAATCCAGACTAACTTCGGGTGTAAGCTGCCGATTTGCTCACGAGCCATTCCACCTGCAACTGTTCCAATTAACGCCAATGTTGGTTGACTGTGGATCAGCTCTTCAATGGTTTGACGCTTGTCTAGACCTGCATCGCATACAAGCAGTGTGGTTAGTTTCATATGAACTTTTCTCCCCCTGGATTATTAGGCTCCTCCAGATATGTACCCGAAAACCAGATAATCTTCACAAAACATGAATCTTCTAGTCTTTTGGTACTGAGCGAACTTCCTTGGTTCCACCAGCCCACTGCTCAACTTCATGCAGAGCAGGCGGAGGCGGCGCCATTGCCGGTAGACCACCGAGACCACCACCAGGACCACCACCAAGAGGCGGAAGGTTACCGGGCGGGGGCGGCAAGGAGGCCAATTCGTTTGAGTGGCTGGCTGGCTTTTCAAACAACGAGGTCACATCAACTACTGGCACCGGTGCATGATCCTTTTCATTTCTCAGTGTCAGATAAAGATTACCTGACGCTGCCTTCATTCCTTTAATCAACTTATCGGAATCACTGGGCGTCAAAGCAACTGTCACTGAGGCCATTGCCGTCGCACCACCGCCACCAGCGGAGCCGCCGGCAGGTTGACGTTGGTAATTTTGTCCTACAGCAATCACTTCTACATCAGACAAGATTGGCGCAGCTTTGGTTTCCCGGCCGCTTCCAACATAAGCCACGATGTCGACATGACTGCCTGGCGCAACGAAGCCAGCAACCCCGGTGTTCATATCGGCAGGAAAAGTTACTGCACGATAGCCATCCTTGATTTTTGCTTCAAAGCCCGAGGACATTCCGACTGGAGCCAAGTCATGTGACGAGACGATTTGTCCTGTCGCAATACCTGCTTTGGCGATACGCCCAACAGCCATTGCGGAAGACTCGAGTGCGTCGACCGGCTTTTCGCCTGCGCCCACTTGCTTTTCTTCCAAGGCATCCGAGGAAATTGTGGCTCCCTCAGGAATGTCTTTGGTGGCATAAACCACGGTTGCTTTTTGCTCAAGCTTTGCTTGCAGCGCTGCTTGTTGCTCTTTTAATGAACGTTGCTGTTCACCTACTTGGCCCATAACTAGCATGGTAACAACGATCGCCAAACCAACAATGAGCACGAGCATCAAGGCTGGAGGCATTCTGGATAGACTTAAAAATAAGGCACGTAATGGATTCATTACGGTTCCCCCTTCTAGAAGAGAAAGATTAACCAATTACTATTAATACATATTCTGGTGACAAGAACAACGTCCTTTTATCAATTTGCAGCATATTTGCTGCATATTTGCTGCATTTTCACTTTATCTGCATATTGCCAATTGCCTGGAACCGAGTGAATATCAGTCATTCCGACAACTTACCGTCTGCATTCTTCTTCTACCCACCTATGCATACAACTTAATCACTTTCGCCAAATCCACTGATTATCGGCATTTGACAGTGTCTAATATTGTCTGTAGTAGAAAAGCCGGCACCTACTAGTGCCAATCAGAGCAAGTGCCACCAAAGCGCAAAAACCACTGTTTTTATCAGCTCCCGAGCACAACAAAAAATAGATCCCAAAAGAACGGCAGGAAGGCGATGCCTTCCTGCCTAGTAGAAACCAGTTTCAGTTTATCAGTCGTACTATGACTGCAGCTCTTTTCTGATTATGTAGCAGCAGTGTTAAGAGCATTAAGTGAGCTGGTAACCAGAGAGAATGATTGACTCAATGCTGTCTTCAAACCGGAGTTTACGAATCCAGCAACCACAACCACTAGTACCGATACGAACGCAAGAATTGCACCATATTCTGTGATGCCCTGTCCTGATTCGCTCTCTACAAAGTTGCTCAATACAGTTGACAATTTCTTCGACATAAAAAACCTCCTGCTTACCAATCCCTTGAACCCTTTAGATTAACTTGCTCACTAACCAAATGATAATACACTCAGAAAGAGCCTATCCAAAAAAGTTCAAACTGAAATAGTAAGAACAAACTATGAAAAATAAAGACCAATAAAATAGTAATGAAATTCGAACTAAAAGAACACGGAACCAGCACGGTCTTCTGTAAAAATTCACCTCCTGGTTAAAGCCGTATCTACATTTGTTTTGCCCATGTAAAGTGGAAAAATAACGGTTACCAATGTTCATTAATCTTAAACTTGGGCAACTTATTAATAGGACTAAGCTGAGCAAAAGAGAAAGATGCTGATAATAAGCAGTGGCGACTAAACCAATGGCAGCAAGTAAAAACCAAACAATCGAGAGCCTTCCTCTTAATATAAGTTGGCAAAAGTGCCAGCAATACTTGGCCAGCCAGGAAAAAAATAATTGCTGGGCGTATCTGCCTGGCGATGGTCCATCAATTGAAGCAACCAGCTGGGCAATTATTGCCTTGTCTGATCGAGAGGACAAGATTCTCAAACCAGTGCGCTGGTTGGTTGGGGCACAAGGCGACGATGGCGGTTGGTCAACCTGCCCGTCGGCCCAAGGTTCGGATTGGAGCACAGCCTCGGCCCTAACGGCTTTGCGCATTTCGGCCGCTGCTTATCCGGAACTAGGCAAAGAAATTGAGGCGCCAACCAAGGCTGCCATCCAATGGCTTACCGATCACGTAATCGATCTTTATACGCCTTTGGGCAAAGTGGTCTACTTTCTTTTGAAAGGAGAATCCGCCTTCAATTACCCCCGCGGTTGGCCTTGGATGCCGGGCACATTTCATTGGATTGAGCCTACCAGTTACAGTCTGATTGCCCTTAAACCATTTCCGCAAACCTATGACGAACCGCTTTTGACGGTAATCAAAAGAGCTAACGATTACTTGCTCAATTATTCTTGCTATGGTGGCGGTTGGAATTATGGCGAAATTATTCGACTGACAGAAAGATTGCCGGCCTATCAACTAGATACGGCCGAGGCACTAATTGCGCTGCAAGACATGAGCCAGCTCGACAAGGTCAAGGCTGGCGTTTCTTTTTTGCAGAAAGCCGATAACAAGGGACTTTCATCTCATACTTTGAGTTGGACAATTCTGGCCAAAGATATTTATGGTTGTGATACCACCGCCGATCTGCAATATTTGCTTGAACAACAAAAGGCCAATGGTAGTTTTAGCGACAACATTCTCACCACAGCAGTTGCCTCTTGTGCCATTGCCAGCAGACTGAAGAAGAACATACTCAAATTTGATTCTCGCAAGACAAGCGAAACGGAGCCATCAGAAAAGCTTCAGGTTCAAGACTCAAACAAATGAATAATTCGCACGACAATAGCTCCGATAAAAACAAGCAACCATCAGACAATCGTTCCGAGCGCGGGTTTGGTGGCAAACACTCACGCCGTGCTTTTATTCAGACAGCATTTGCTGCTGTGGCACTTTCCGGTTGCAGCACAACAGAACAAACTATTACACCTGCGCAAAAGGCTGGTCGCCACTCTGGTGTTTCGAAAGTAGCAATTATCGATTGCCCTTCCTATGAAGAAGACATGGTGGCACTAATCAAACCATATTTGAATAAACTTGATCTGCCTGATTTACAAGGCAAGACCGTTGTCCTCAAACCCAACATGGTTGATTATCGCCAAGGCAAACAAATCACGACGAACCCGGCAGTGATTGCTGCAGCATTTCAATTGGTGAAAGAAATGGGAGCCAAGCAAATAAAAATTGCTGACGGCCCAGCCTTGTATCGCGACACGCAATTTCTCTTAGACAAATCCGGCATTGGAGCAATTTGCGAAAAACTGGGAGTGGAGTTTATTGATCTAAATTTGGACGATATTCAACTACTGGAAAACCCGCATGGCTTCACGCCCTTGAAGCACTTTTATTTGCCACGCACGATTGTGCAAGCTGACTGTATTGTTACTTTGCCCAAACTAAAAACCCACCACTGGGCTGGCATGACTTGTTCTTTGAAGAACTTATTTGGCTGTGTGCCAGGACGCAAGTATGGTTGGCCGAAAAATATTTTGCATGGCATGGGTGTAGATAAATCGATAATTGATGTAGCCAAGTTGGTTTGTGCAAAGTCCAGTTTTTCCTTTGTTGATGCAGTGGTGACCATGGAAGGCGAAGGACCACTGAATGGCAAGAATCGAGACTCCGGTTTTCTGGTTCTCGGCAAAGATTTAGCAGCAGTCGATGCCACATGTGCAGCCACCATGCAATTTGATACCAAACGCATGAAGTACATGAGGCTAGCCGGTGAAGTATTCGGCAATATCGAACCGGCTCAAATTGAACAGGTGGGGTTGCCGATAGACAAAGTCGCCCACTTATTTGAAGTGCCGGACACCTGGAAAGATGGTGCCTCGCCCAGCAACTCACTGGAAGGCGGGACCTGATATAAGCGCTCCGGCGCTGATGCTATGCATCAGCTTCTCCGCGCGTAAACGCGCTTCACTCCGCATCGCTCCTCGCAATGCTGCGTTACGCTGGTATGTCGAGCTAAAAGATTATGTGGCGGCGGTGTTTAGGCTGGTTAGAGCGCTGGTGACGCGCGAGAAGCTTTGGCTGATGGCAGTTTTCAATCCACCGTTGACGAAGCCGGCAACGACTACAACAAGCACGGAAACAAAAGCGAGAATGGCACCATATTCGGTGATGCCTTGGCCGGTTTCATCTTCAATGAAACGCGCATATAACTTTGAAAGATGTTGGGGCATAGTAACCTCCACAAGGTATCTGAGCCAATTTCTACGTAGCAGCAGTATTGATAGAGGTGACCGAACTAGTTACCCGCGAGAACGATTGACTGACTGCAGTTTTAAGCCCACCATTCACGAATCCAGCGACCAAAACAATAAGCGTTGCCACAAAGGCAAGAATCGCACCATACTCTGTAATGCCCTGACCTTGTTCGTCATACACAAACATGCTCACAAAGTTGCGAATCCGGTTTGCCATATTACCCTCCTCTTTGGCTAAGTTATCTCTGTGAGATACCAAAGAAATAGCAAGATTAATTGTCGTAGTAAGATTATCGGCTAAATTGTACATTTTTAATATACCCCAATTTAGCGATTCTAAGCACAAAAAATTGCGCGCCTATTCCCACTCAATAGTTGCTGGTGGTTTGGTGGTAACGTCATAAACCACCCGATTAATACCGGCCACTTCGTTGACTATGCGGCGGGAAATCGTTTCCAGCAGATCGTAGGGAAGCCGCGCCCAATCAGCAGTCATGCCGTCTTCCGAGGTAATTGCCCGGATAACAATTTGGTTCTGGTAAGTCCGCTGATCGCCCATCACGCCTGTTGATTTGGTGGGCAAAAGCACACCAAAGGCTTGCCAAACTTGCCGGTACAATCCGTGAGATTTAATTTCCTCGCGGATAATCCAATCGGCCTCGCGTAAAATTTTAAGCCTCTCCTTGGTCACTTCGCCCAAGACACGAATCGCCAGACCGGGACCGGGGAACGGATGCCTAACACGAATTCCTTCCGGCACATCAAGCTCCGCAGCCACTCTCCGTACTTCATCCTTGAAGAGCTTGGCGAATGGCTCGATCAATTTAAATTGCAAATCTTTAGGTAAGCCACCAACATTGTGGTGCGATTTAATTTTGACAGCCACACGCTCTCCGGTTTTCGGATCGATATTGGTCCCGGATGATTCAATCACGTCTGGATACAAAGTTCCTTGGGCCAAATAATCAAATGGTCCAAGCTTGTTTGATTCTTCTTCGAAAACCCTGATGAACTCTGCACCAATTGCTTTGCGCTTATCTTCCGGATCAATCACGCCCTTCAATTTATCCAGAAAACGATCTCTTGCCTTAATGAAGTGCACGTGGATTTTAAAATCTCGTTCGAAAGTCTCAACTAGCCATTCTGGTTCGTTTTTGCGCATGAAACCTTGATCGATAAACATGCAAACTAAGTTGTCGCCAATCGCTTTGTGCAAAAGAAATGCCAAAGTCGATGAATCGACACCACCGGAAAGGGCAAGCAAGACTCGCTTGTCACCAGCTTTTGCGCGAACATCGGCAATCGCCTCATCAATGAATTTATCCATTGTCCAGGAACCGGAGGCACCACAGATGTTTTTGACGAAATTAGTGATGATTGCTTGTCCACCACGACTATGCACCACTTCCGGGTGAAACTGCACGCCGTAAAACCGGCGTTCTTCATCGGCAATTGCGGCTTGCGGGCAATCCATAGTACGACCAATCGTACTGAAGCCGTCAGGCAATTTAGAGACGGAATCACCATGGCTCATCCAGCTTTCCATGGTCGACTCAAGCCCGGCAAATAAACTACCGTGATGCACAATTGTCAAAGTCGCTCTGCCATATTCGCGCACGGTCGATTGTTCAACGGTGCCACCCAACTCGGCGGCCATAAGCTGCATGCCATAACAAACACCAAGCATGGGAATGCCCAATTTCCAAATTTCCGGGTCAGCTTTTGGTGCATGCTGATCGTAAACGCTATTTGGTCCGCCTGAGAGAATAATGCCTTTGGGATTGAGGCGCTTCAGTTCTTGCGCGGTTATGTGATAAGGAAACAGTTCCGAGTAAGTGTTAGTCTCACGAATTCTTCTGGCAATTAACTGCGAGTATTGCGAGCCGAAATCCAGGATTGCAATGGAGTCCTGCAAAGCGTTATCGCGAAGCTGCTCCGATTTCTGAGCCATTTGCGTCGACGTCACGGGCCTACCTCATATATATGGATGTTGTTTCCCTATTGTAAATTAAAACAAGGCCGGCTTCAGCACTTGTCCTCGTCTTTCAGGCGGTATTTGTTGCAAAAGCTCATAAACCTGCCGCCCTTGTTCCGATTGTCGCGGGAAAAACAAAGCACAATTGTCATCTTCATAAGTGAGCGTCCAGTCGGACTTGCCTTTCATCAGGTTGAAAGCAGGCGAATCCTTTTTGACAAGTACGATGTCGACCGGAAATTTTTGCAAGATGGCGTCCCAAGGGCCGAGCCCTAAAGTGAAAACGCGGTTTGCCAAGGTTGCCCTTTCCGAATAAACAAACTCCCGGCGTCCGTCAAACGACACCTTCACATTGGGAGCCAGATGCCAAATGGCATATCCGCCCCAATCAAAATCGACCACCATATTGCCATGGGCACCGGCGCGCTTCAACAAAGCAATTGCTTGGCCTTCCGGCACATCGTCAGTCGCAACAAAATCAGGCGGAACAAAGAATTTGATCCCAAAGACAAAGAGTAAACAAGCAGTAATCAGGCTCGCGCCAACAAAAATAATATCAGGCACTGCCCACTTGTCGGAAGTTCTGGTTGCGCTTTGTCTCGCTTGCCAAAGGTCAACCAAATGCTCGCCAATCAAAACGGTAGTAGCAATGCCAAAAAACTGCACATGACGTACCGCCAAAAGTGGTGCAAAAGCAAAGAGAAGCCACATAAGAATCAAACTTGGATCTTTAGGTTTCTTGCTTAAGCAAATGCTGGCAATGCCGACAACAAAAACGAGAGCCCAAGCCGGACCATGATCGTAAAGCAAGCGCAATGGCAGCCATTCGCTTATGTCCGGACGCGCCATAGTCGAGACTTGGAAAATAAATTGCGGCAATTCCATGCCATATGGATTGACGACCAGCGCCGCCAAACAAGAAAGCAAGATCAACCAAAAATATGCCGGAGGCTTTTCTGCCTGAGAACGCGAAATCAAGCCAAAGAATGTCTTGAAGAAAAGCCAAGCAAACAATGCTGCCAAGCCGACGATAAAACCGCCATGAACATTTATCCAAAAGAGAAAAATCAGGGGCAGCCACCACATGCGCATCGGGTGAGAACCAGAGCCACGGATTAATAGAAGTACGATTGTGAAAAGCAGGCAAGAAATATTGTGCGGGCGCAAGACCGTGGTAGCCGGACTGAGAAAAATTGCGGTAAGTAATAAGAACATGCCCATGCCAAAATCATCAAGTTGCCAGTGCTTGAGCCATTTGTAAATCAAAAACAAAGTAGTCATGGCAATTGTCGATTTGAAGACAATCAAACCAGTCCAGCCAAAATGCAAGAAGATAAAACCAAGAATTGTTTCTGAAAGCCATTCGTGGTTGATCCACTTTTGATCAAAACTCAAAAATGAATAGGGATCGACTAAGGCAATTTTTTGCAGTTGGCAAATATCAATGCCGCATTTCAAATGCCACCACAAATCAGGATCAACAATTGTGCGCGCACTGAAATAAAAAATTGCTGCAACTATCAAGATTCTGAGAGCAGTTTGGACAGCTGTTTGAACCTTCATAGACATTTATGATGCCAACCTCGAATTTTTTGAAAGCTCATTGAGAATTCTGGCAAAAAGCTGCGGCGTGGAAAGGCCAAGATCCAACAAAGCTGCCTTATCAGCATCAAGCTGAGTAAGCTGAGCCAGTTCGCGGTCTATCATAAAATACACTTCGTACAAATCTGCCATTTGTAATTCCGCACTTCCTGCCTTTTGAGCGCAAGCTTTAGCATAAATCAGGGAAACAATAAAGTTTGCCACCATATTGTTGAATCCGCTCACCACAGAAAGCCCGGCCAATGCTGGACCAAAATAAGTCTTGCTGAAGAGACGCAAATAAAGATAGCGGCGATAAAACTCGTCGGCCTCTTGCGAATAAAGAATTTCCGACTCTTTCAGGATAGCCTTCAAATCAATTTTGCCTGTATGCGCAAGAGTAATTTCGTTAGCAAACACGGCCTTAAGCAATGCCGGCAAGGCTTGCGGATCTAGCAGAGCTTGGGTGTTTACTTGTCCAGTCACAGTCTTTTTGCCGGCACGAATTTCTGGCCAAACCAGGGCTCGAACACAAAACAAATTCAGCAAAAGTCTCTCAAAGAAGGATGGCGATCCCAAACTGCTTTCAAAAACAGGCTCAAAGTCCTTGATAGATTGCAGGTCTTGCTCTTGCCTTTTGAGATTAACAGCCCGATTAAGAATCTGTATGCCGCCCTGCCACAACTGGCAAATGTTTGCCACATCAGCCTTAGTAATAAAATTGAGCAAGCGCTCTTCTACTTGTTTGTACTCATCCCAGCTGATTGCTAAACCTGTGACCAAATAAACATTTACATCTGGCTCTGCCACCACAGACGGTGCCTGACCGAGTGCACCTTGCGCTTTGGCCATCGTCTCGGCAAGCGAACGCTCCTTACTCAAGCGTGTCTTGTACATCTTTTCTAAAACTGGTCTTTGCTCAGACAGCGGTCTGCCTATATTTCTCACGGCAGCCATGGAACTATAAACAACTCCGGCATAAATGCCATCCGGAGTATCGGTAAAGGTATAAGGGAAGAGTTGACAGCCAGCCGGTTTTGATTCCTCACCAAGGTAGCTGTGAATAAAACAGAGATTCTCAATTAAAAAAGGACACGATCCATCCGGACGCGCATTGGTGTAGTAAGGAGTACTGGAAAGTCCTTTCTTGAACTCCTCAACTCGGTTAACAAACAATTCTTTGTCTGCCAAATCAGGGTGCAAGGTTTGCCAAGGAATGTCTTTGACTTTAGCGTAGTCTTCTTCCGTTAAACCAACAGACCAACCAGAACAGCAACGGCCACAGCCCTGACAGTTGTAAGCAATGCCTTCGGGAATTTTTATTTCAAGCTCTACGCTTTTAGATTGCGCATCAGAATTTGGCATGGAAATTACATTCCCCTTAGGATCATAGCTTTAGCAACACGTTCGATGGCAACAGAGTATGACGCTACGCGCATGCCATGCCGGCGCTCTTTGGCAACGGCAGAAACGTGATTGTAAGCAGATACCATGATCCGCTCAAGCTCACCACGCACTTGAGCAATTCCCCAATAGTGATTGTTCAAGTTTTGCACCCATTCGAAATATGACACCACTACACCGCCGGCATTAGCCAAAATATCCGGCACGACAAAAATATTTCGGTCGGAAAGAATTTTATCCGCCTCTGCTTCGGTGCAATCATTGGCACCTTCGACAACAATTTTTGCCTTAATGCTTTTGGCATTGGTTTTGGTAATCGATTTTTGTAATGCGGCTGGAATCAGTATGTCGCAATCACTGACCAAAAGCTCGTCGTTGGTCAGCCACTCGCCGCCAGCAAAATCTTTCAAGTTGCCAAACTGGGCATAGTGATTTTCGGCTCGTTCAAGATCGATGCCATGCTTATTGTAAATGCCGCCAAGCGACGTAGAAATACCAATTATCTTTCCACCAAGCTCTTGTTCAATTAAACGTGCAGCAAACGAACCGACATTGCCAAAACCTTGGATGATAACGCGCGCATCAGTCATATTCAGACCGATTTCCATAGCGGCCTCGCGTGTCGCATACATGACACCACGCCCGGTGGCTTCGTCGCGCCCGACCGATCCGCCCATTTCAAGGGGCTTACCGGTCACCACACCCCAACTTTGTCCATGTTTTTTCGAATACTCATCGGCAATCCAGGCCATGATTTGCGGATTTGTGTTGACATCGGGCGCCGGAATATCCACACGCGGCCCAATGTTTGCCGAAAGCAAATTGGTAAAATTGCGCGTCAAAGTTTCCAGTTCGCGCATCGACAATTGTCGTGGATCGCAAGCGATACCACCTTTGCCACCACCAAAGGGAATGTTTACCACCGCTGTTTTAAGAGTCATAAGATGCGCAAGAGTGCGCGCTTCGTGCAAATCTACGGTCGGATGAAAGCGCAAGCCACCCTTGAACGGTCCGCGCGCATCATTATGTTGCACGCGATAGCCACGGAAAGTGACATACTTTCCATCATCACGCCTGAGCGGCACTTCAACAATGATTTCTCTTTTTGAATGAGCAATGGCATTGAGTAAATCCGGATCAATTGTCGTGTCGAAACCGTTTATTTGCTCAATTGCTGAAAGAGTATAAGTAGTAACCGCGTCACGAATAATGGCTGTACTCATGAAAACTCCCCTGCCAAGCGGACACTAAATTGAACGAGTAATGATCATATTTTGACGTACTTACCACTCTCAGTATAGCCCTCACTGAGAAATCTCTGCATTGCTTGCCTCTTCTAACTCGGTTTCTGGTTCGGCGTCGGGTCCTTCTTCTGGTGCGTGCGCCCCACTAATGATGTATCGGCTACCCGCGACGAACAAAGCTAAATTGAGGATGGCAAAGCCTGAGGCTGGCAATTGTCCTGAAATTCCACCAAAGAAAAACAATATGTAGCTGATAAGCGGATAAAAGAGCAAAAGAGCAGTCCAAAGTCTGAGGCTAAATGGTGTAATGCGATCAATATCTGCCACACGCAAAGTCGGCAAAGTTAAAGCTGCTGCCACGGAAATTAACGTGCAATCGTAAATAAATGAATGTGGGCTGGCGAGCAAATCCAAGATCACAACTAATGCCAGACCCCAGCTAGCGTTGTATCTATTTTTAGCCCAGCTCGGCTGCCAGAAAAAGAAAATCATCACGCAACAAATCAGCATGAGCCAAAGGGCTACCGGCATAACAATTTCCGCTGGCAAAATCCTGGCAAGCAAACCACGGAAGCCAACCATAAACAACGCACTTGACCCAGCAAGAGTTTCCAGATTGAGGGCGTAATAGGGATAATGCAAAACATTTTTCCAGGTGACGGCTTGAGCCGTGAGCGCGATGAATGCCGCTTCGGACAAAATTGCCGCTGTCAACAATTTCCATCTGCGTTCGGCCAATGCCGGTAAGAAAAACAGTAAGGAAAACTGCGGTTTTATACTGGTGAGTGCCAATGTGATACCAGCGACAATATCGCGCTTGGTAAGAAAGGCGTAGCAGTAAAGACAGATCAAGGTAACCAGCCAAAAACTCATCTGGCCAAAATAAACCACTGCAAGTGAAGGAATGGACGCAGCCATACCAACCAAAAACAACATAGTCCACTTTCTGCTGAAGCCGCGGTACTGCCTGAGGAAGAATGCCAGCGTGCAACAAGCAAGCGCAAGCGAACCGAGCGACCAAACCAAATGGGAAATGTGAATTGGTAATGTAGCAAACGGTATCATGATTAAATAAATAAGCGGCACACAACCAATAGGCACGGCCTTATCGGTGTGATAAGGGGTGATGATGCGGTTGAGAACATTGACTTGGGTAGCCGAGTCGAGAATTTTGTGACCAAGGCCGAAGAGAATTGTTTTGCCGCATTGATAATAAGTAACAAAATCAGCAAGACTAAAATGTTCGTTTTCCATCAAGAATGGCAGGCGCTCGGAAAATGCTAGTTGAACAAAATAGCCTAAGACGCAAATCAGCAGAAGACTGATGAAAGCCACATAGCCAAAGGAGCCGAGAATGGGAGTCTTGGGCAAGCTCAATTTTGGTTTGGACGCTTTGGAAGATTGCATTATCGTAGCCTCGCGTTTTGTCGACTAATCTCAAGTAGGGCTTGGCAGAGTTCATCCAATTCGGATGCGGAATTAAAGTAGCCAAAGCTTACACGCACTAAACCTTCTTGCAATGTTCCTAGTGCCGTGTGCACAGAAGCAGAACAATGCAAACCGGAGCGCACAGCAATACCATATTCTCTGTCTAACAAATCGGACACCGAAGAAGAATTCAATCCTCTTATCCGGAAGGAAACAAGACCAGCGCGCGGTGTCTTTTCGCTTGGCCCAAATATTTCCAGAAAGTCTTGTTCTCTTGCCCACTGCAAAAATCTGCTAGTCAATTCTTGTTTTTTCTCAGCCACATTAGCAATGCCGGTTTGTTTGAGCCACTCTACGCCAGCAGAAAGCCCGACAATGGCCGGTGCTGGCAACGTGCCTGCTTCCAGGCGATCGGGAAAAGCAACAGGCGCTGCAAATTGCTCAGAGAATGATCCGGTGCCACCAGATACCAGTGGTTCAATTTCTATGTCCTCTTGAACATACAATAGGCCAACACCGGCAGGTCCCATTAGACCTTTGTGGCCAGGTGCGCACCACATACTAATTCCCTTTGTGCTTGCATCAATATCCAAATAACCAGCCGATTGCGCCGCATCAATCACAAGCGGCACGTTGTAACGATAGCAAAGTTCCGCGGCAGAATAAATATCGCCAATTGCGCCCGTGACGTTGGAGACATGATTGATCACGCAGAGGCGAATTTTATTTTCGCTCAGGACATTTTTTAAGTCATCTACGTTGAACAAGTGCTCCGGACAATACGGCAATTGCTCAACCTTGATACCGACATCTCGTTTCAATTGCGCCAAGGGACGCATGACAGAATTATGCTCAGCCGAGGTTGTCACGACCAAGTCGCCCGCCTTCAAACCAAAGCCCTTAAGTGCTGCATTTAATGAATATGTGCAACCAGGAGTGAAGACCAAGCGTTGGACTTGTTTGATACCAAAAAATGCCGCAATAGATTGGCGCGCCTCAAAAATCAGGCGCGTCGAATCAAGTGAGCGCCGATGACCGCCCCGCCCAGGATTTGCCGCCCTGCGCAAAAATTGATCACACGCTTGATACACCGCTTCCGGCTTCGGAAAAGTGGTAGCAGCGTTGTCAAAGTATGTCATGCAAACTAGCGCAGCTCCGTGAATGGAATTAATCGCTATATTGTAAGAGAAATTTGGATCATAAAACAGAATATAGATTGTGCCGGGCACAAGGGTACTTGCCATGATTGATTCACGCTTGGCGCACTTGATAGTCTGCTGGTAATCGCAACGTAGTTTTTTAGATTTTTGAGAACGCAAAACAAAGCCCATTGAAGATTTTGAATGCAAATGCCAGGGAAGTGAGTCCCCGGATTTAGCAGGCTTGTAATGCATTGCGCATTTGACTGCGATCAAATGTCTTTTCCCAATTGGAACAACATCGTCCATGTGTAAGAAGAAGAAGAAGGAGGCAGATATGTCTTCAAACATACTTGTGGTTTGCAATTACGCAAACTTTTACGGTGACCTCAAGGTCATCGGCGAACAGAATCTGGATTTGATCAACAACGGACGGCAAGTCGAGTTCTGCAACAAAAAATTCCGCCTGCAAGAAACAGCGGAGTTTCAATCGCTTGTAGAACTTTTGGCTAAGCTCAACCAGAAGCGTGCAGAAGCCAACAACGCCGTGCCAATCACCATTGAAATGCTCAACCAAGTTTATTCGGATAGTGCTATCGAGTCCCAAACACGATATTTGCTCGCCGAATATTCCGAGTGCGAAGTTATCGTCGCCCTTGATGAAAGTCTAGTTAAGAGCATCCTGGGAAAACTTGACGGTGCCGTGGTGGGCGCCATCAGTCAATGCTTGTATCGACTGGTGGGCGAGTACAAGAACGGCCGCGACCCTGATTCCTGGCAGACCGAGGAGACTGCAAGCGAGTGGTGCCCCGCCACGGCATCAGACGGAACTACTCCTGGCATAGCGGTAAAAGTGAATGCCCAGACAGACAAAATCAGGAGCAATACCAGAGACCTGGCTGCGGAAACGGTACCCCGCTTCCATAATGCAGCCAAAGATTGCTTGCAGAATTTCGTGGTCGATACAGACGAGCAGGAAGTGCTTTCGTGCACTTACGATGTGTTCGTCCCGGAGCTTGCCGTTGCCCTGGAACTTACATTGACCTGTTCTCTGAGGCTTGCCCAAAGCACAAGCGAGTAGCAATTCATGAAGTGATACCACTTCCGGCTCAAATAAACTCGCTGCCATCGAAATGAAGGAACCACTCGCGACCCGAGTGGTTCCTTCATTTCATATTTTTCTTGCTATTGCTTATAGTATACACTATCGATCAAATATTCAACGCATACATCAGCATTACCTTCGAGGCAAATTTATGGCTAAGCAAAGCCGGTTTTCAATGTGTTAGGATTTTTAATATTTAGTAGTATTTTGCGAGCAATCTGAGCACCATGCAAAAGTCAAAATCGTCGCCATCGAAAGCGCGCCACTATTCGGTATCTCAGCGTCAAGAAATTAAACGAGCAAGAGCCAGAAGAAATATTGTTGTCGGCTTATTGCTTGCTGGCGTATTTTCATTTGGTTACGCATCGACAGCGCATCTATTGCATGAAAGACCAATTACGAAATCCTTACCGGTAAACTTACCGG
Source organism: Candidatus Obscuribacterales bacterium (assembly GCA_020050685.1). GTDB lineage: Bacteria > Cyanobacteriota > Vampirovibrionia > Obscuribacterales > Obscuribacteraceae > JAGVKG01. Next base: position 134,972 of record JAGVKG010000010.1, read on the forward strand.
CAAAACATTTGGCGGCATTGGCTTATGGGGACAAGGACGGCAACAGCCACTCGCCTTCGTTTGCAGTAGACGCACTTTCTCAAATCGTCGGCAACATCGGTAAATTGCCTGCCGATGAGATTAAGCACCAGCTCAAAGATTTTTACACATCCGAACACGAGCCGGAGACAAGCAAGCGAGAAGCCGCCTATGTCTTGGCGCGCCTATTGCAAAAGAGTGCCAACCACGATGATCTAAAAGAAGCCATCAAATTATATGAGGATGCTGCGCACCTCGAGCCTTTATGGGAGCGCTGCCAATGGCATATATCTGAATGTGCACAAATAATTGGGCAAGAAAAACTGGTGCACTACTCTCTTGAGTTGGTCAAGACGCATGCAACTAGTGCAAACTCGAAAGCACAGGCCGAATATGGACTGGCTCAATCTTATTTGCGCGGCAATGAACCAGACCGCGCCAAAGAAACTTTCGAGTTAATCAGAAAGAACTATCCACATTCTCCGTTTGCACTCGGTTCTGCTTATTACCTGGGTGAATCTTTGATAGATACTAAGGAAGGACAGAATGAGGCACTGACTCTTTTTCGCGATTACATGAAGAAAAGTCCTGATGGTCATTTTGCTCAAACAATCGTCAAACGAATTGCTGCTCTCAAAAATTATCAACCGACAGAATACGAACACAGCTTGTTCGGCAGAGTCAATTATTCGGCCGGTCTCTGGCAAGATGCTTTAAATGAATGGTCCAAGGGAACACAACCAAGCTATTGGTACTATCAAGCTGTTTGCTTCAGCCATATAGGCAAACAAGCCGAAGCTATAGACATTTTGCAATCTGGTATCAAGCAGCATCCCAATGACAGCATCATACCAACTGCAGCCAATACGCTTTGCCGCATGCTGACCAAAGAGCAAGCAATTGCCGTGTGGAAAGGAATACTTGCAACAAGCTCCGACTATGGTGGTGTTGCTTTATACAATCTCGGCACTCGCGC